>PAQS01000049.1 GCA_002709385.1 Waddliaceae bacterium | reverse complement strand
CTATCCACCACGAAACTTCAATAAAAAAACGCGGCGAGGCAAAGAGGCTACGCCGCAGAGAAGATTAACACTCCTAATCCAGACAATAGACGCCAACACAGCATTTCTTGGCGCCTTCCATTCTTGGATTCGTTGCGTTTAAATTCCAAACACTACTATCCACCACGAAACTTCAATAAAAAAACGCGGCGAGGCAAAGAGGCTACGTCGCAGAGAAGATTAAAATTCCTAATCCAGACAATAGAAACCAACACAGCATTTCTTGGCGCCTTCCATTCTTGGATTCGTTGCGTTTAAATTCCAAACACTACGCAGCTATTTTTTGACGGCGAATAGCTAGCGGTACATTTACCACAATCATGATTAAAAGAAGCGGATAAAGAACCTTAAGAACAGGAGCTGTTACAGCTGTAATACCACCTAATCCAAAAATAGACATCACAAAGCTGCCTACTAAAGTAAGGAAAATCGAAGCCCTACCCCGAGTATCTTTTGGAAAAACGTAGTACCTTAAAAAGTCTACATAGACAATGAGAAGCGCTATAGAAGTAGTAAAACAAGCAACAGCAACAGCAATGGCGGAAACAATTCCTAATTGAGGACCTAAAAGCTCTAACGCCAAATGCGACAAGAGTTGATCTTTTGGCACTCCCACAACCAAAACCGCATGCTTCGCAGCAAGGAAAATCATTCCAGCATACACAATACCCAAAAGAGCCATACCAACTACACAAGCCTGAAACACTAAAAGCAAAGGCTTGCTCGAGGTATCCGAGCTGTTTTTGATCATTTTGATCACAGATGCAGAAAAGAAAAACGCCGCAATGAGATCCATGGTATTATAACCTTCTGAAAGAGCATGAAAAAAGCTCTGTCCATCGGACATTTCAGAGGGAAGAGGTGCCGATACCTGAAAAACACCTTGCATGATAATTACAAATAAACAAGCAAGAAGTGTGGGTGTTAGAACATAACCTAAAACATCTAAAAGACGATTTTTCTTAAACACCATCAAAATAAGAAAAGCACTGTATATTCCACTAAATACCCACAGTG
This sequence comes from Waddliaceae bacterium, assembly GCA_002709385.1. Classification (GTDB taxonomy): domain Bacteria; phylum Chlamydiota; class Chlamydiia; order Chlamydiales. Next base: position 38,491 of record PAQS01000049.1, on the reverse strand, counting down.
GAGGCATAGAAAGATAAGATGCTAAGCTTCCATATGCTAAAACAATACAACGGGGTCCAGATCCAAGAGGAATCCAAACAGTCAGCAGTATGGCAGTTAAAATGAATCCCAGTCGCTCCCCTAGCAAACGAGCAAAGAATTGCCGGTAGTTTCCTTGGAAAACTAGCATCGCGATTACGCCAAGAAAGGGAAGCAAAACTGCCGTAGCAATAAAGCCTGTCATAGCAAAAAGACTCTGCCCCTGAGCTAAACTCCCCACAAAAAGGGGAAAGATCAGGTTTCCACTTCCGAAGAACATGGAAAACAGAGCCAAACCAATGACCAATGCAGAAGCTGATTTGCCTGTCTTCATGGAATGAACTCCCTATATTTCTTGTAAAGCGATCCAGTATAGCGAGATATTGGCTAGGTCGCAATCTCAATAATATTATTGAATAGCGACTAGCCTTATTACTGAATAATCCTAAGTATAACAATACTAGGTTGAAGAGATGATAAAGATTTATTAAAAAAATCTTTAGAGTTAGAAACTTGTTTCAATCTCGTAGCGAATATCGTAAGTTTCCCCTGCTTTCAATTCCACAACAAATTTAACAAGATTCGCCGCTATTTTATCCCAACGATGGGAACTGTTCACCATACGCCAATTCTGTGGCATGGGTTCAATAACAGAGACTGTAACGGTTTCGTCTTTACGATTGCGCAATTGATATAGCCATTCACTTTGATGTACGTCTTTGGACACTCCGCGATAATTTGTTTGTTTTTTCTCTGCTACAATATCAAAAACTTTGCTTACTCTTACTTCAATTGTTTCGCCGGAAGGGCTGTGTGCGACTTGGTCTTGTCCAATAAAATGCACTTCCCCATTTGCTTGCTCTTGGTAAACACGAACAATGCCTGAAGGGAAGGGTTTTCCTAGGAAATTTTCTTCTGTATTCTCAAGATTCAAATAGTACCAAACATCTACAGGCATTGTTCCTTCGTTACGCCCTCGGTAGTAACTAGGTAATCCCTGAACTCTCAATTCTTTATTTACTTCTAATTTAGATTGATAGAAAAACGGGTACTGCTTTTCGCTTTGATCCTCAAGGTCAATACTGTTTGGCAAAAGATAGCGATGGGTTTCCCCTACAGCAGCACTTTCCATGGTATTCATATCCATAGCAAGTGCCCGCATGGCAACTTTTTCTTGTCGAGGTTCCACAGAAGCGACTTCCCCTGCTAGTAAATGCACTTTTGCTTTATGAAAATCTACCCCTGCGTAATTGCGAATATTGACCCATGCTGCAAAAGAAGCGTCTGTTTCATTAGGTTCTAACGTAATGCTGTAATTTGCGGACCAAGATAAACCTCGAGTGAGATACAAGATTCTAATAAATTGCTGGTAGCGATTCTGGTTGCTATAAGCCCAGCATAATTGTGCTTCCGACGAAAACCCTTTTGGTAAATAAGGCAATACCTTCATGCCTGGGTGTCCAATAGAAACTTCAGAACCAATTTGATAAATTCCTCCATCTCGAGCACTCAGTAATTTCGCAGTAAAAGCCTCTGTTTTTCCTTCTTCACTTTTTTCAATCAGTTGAATCTCTTTTCCTACAAAGTGCTTGAGTAAATCTGCACTATTTACTTCTCGAAGAAGAAAGCCCTGCTCACGGATAACAAAGCTTACACGATCGGTTACGCTTTCCACTAAGGTACTTTCTGGGAGAATCGATGAAGGAATATCTTTAACTAAAAGCCTTCCTTCTCCTTGAGGTAATTTGAAACTACGATTCTCCTTCACTAGAGAGAGATTTGATTGTGTGATGCTCAATTCGAGAGAGCTTTGATGAGAGCGATCTGTTTCCACTTCATTCCCTACTAAAGAGGACGCGATACAAATGCTAAGAAGATAAGACCAATACTTCATAAGAATTCCTTTATTGATTTGTCTCAACTCACCATAAGCAATGCCTTTTTTTCCTCCCAGTCTTCTAATACTTTTTGAACAGGTAAAAATGCAGGCAAGTTTTTTGCCTTCTCTATCATTTTTTCGATGGGGTTTTTAGGGTGCCCAATATATAGGCCTAGATCCTGAATACCTAAAGCCTTGAGTAAGTGCATATAATCTGCTAAGAGCGGATACATTACTTTGGCACAATTCGAAAACGTAGGACGATAAAGCTGAAGAAACTCAGATCGTATACGAAATAAAGACATATGCTGGATTTTTTTTGTCCATTTACGCCGTTCACTTTCGGAAAGCGGTGTATAAGGAGCTTCGATAAACTTTTTTAACTCTTCTTTTCTACACGAACTACTTTTTTCCAAATCGCGATAATGCTGCAGATAACACCTTATTTTCTCGACTCTTTGTAAATAAGCTTTTTGTTGAGGAAGACTTGCTTTTGGAAAAAGCTGAAAAGCCCACTTGCGTCTTTCCGAAGTTTTTAGCGGACCTAAATATCGCTCTAAAAACAACCACAAAGGGTTCTGTTTATCTTTTAATTTCTCATAAACCCAATCTGTTTTTATTTTTTTTAAACTTTTTCCGTTTTTATTCCCCTTTCTCCCATAGATAGCAGAAGATAACTCTTTTTCTAGTATTTCATTGATTTGTCTGGTGAATTTTTTCCCGAAACGGAGTTTTAAAGGGGCGTGATCGTAGCGCATCCACTCATAAGCAAGCTGGAGCTTTTGTTCCCATTCAGGACTCAACAACTCTTCTACTAAAAAATCAGGTAAAGGCTCATCTTTGATAGAAGAACGTAAAAGATGGTTTCTTAAGGCTACATGAGAGCCTTGTGTACCTTGTATAAGTAAGTTTGTTTCTGCCATAGAACAATCCGTATCGAAAAAAAGTTGCAGATTCCATTTTTGATGGAATGTTTTCATTAACTTTTCTTGCTCTTCAATTGGCACGGGTACTCGATAGGTATCTTTTTTTTTCCATAATTGATTTATTCCAGGATGCCATTCTTTTTTTAAGTACATCCAGAATAAGTTTTTCCCCAAAGGCTTTTCGTGTTCTTCGTTTATGTAGTAATCAGATGCGAGAAAAGATTCCCAGCCATCTTCATCACTTGGAGTAAATCCAATGTTAGCATCATGCAGATCCATCATTTGTAAATAGAGGGATAAAATCATCTGCCGATAACTTTGTGGAGTCATATGGGAATAAAAATGCTCCAAAATTCGTTTTCGTCCATTTTGAGGAAATTGATTAAGAGTCAGTAAATGGGGAAGCAATACTTTGACTCTGACGTTCTCTCCATACATAGGGCCATAAGTAAGAAGGCTTTCTTGGCTTTGCAGAATACGTTGCTCAAATAATTCCCATTCTCCGTGTACAAGCTTTTCTAAAATACTATTTTCTAAGTGATTTGTTTTTAATGAGTTTTTCAATTGATCACGAAGACCTTTAGAACGACTATTCGATAAAGATGAAAGAAAAGGCAGAGTATCCCACTCTTTCTCGCTAAGCTTGGGAAGTAAATAAAATGCATCAGGAAAAGGAATTGGTGTTTCTGACTGAAGTCCTTTTAGATAACGCTCGGGAATTCCCTTAAGAACCTTACCATTAAGAGAATAAAGCAAATTCGCATCTTTCTGTAATTCTCCAGCAGAAAAACCCCAGTCTTTTTTCTTTTCCGAGAGGTAGTCTCTTTGCCGCTTTAGCGCTAAAGCTGTTTTATGTGAATGCAAAGGCACTACAGCTCCTGGACACAAGATTTGCCCCAAAGCAAACACAAGATCTTCTTCTGAACTTCGAAAATCTGGAGACTTTTTAAGTAAAACACGTATCTCTTTAAGCAACAAAACACTGGATTTTCCTTTGTCGGATTTTTCGAACAAAAGATCTTCCTGTTTAGGTACATAAGCATCAAAAAGCCTTGCTCGTGCCTGAAAAGCTTTTCCTGCTTCTGCCGCTGCTTGTGCAAGGTTTTGGCGAATAGCAAAAGTTTGACTTTCAGTATTTTCAGAAATTGTGAGTGTCATGAGTTTACTTATTACAAAATTGAAAACGGAGTATTTTTATTCGCTAAAAAAACAACAAACGAAACAATAAAATAATTACTTCAAAACTCTTTTAAAATATAATATAATATAACTATTATTAAGTTATTTTATTCTTGCAATGGTTATAAATAATATTATATTCCATGAACCTTCTAACCCTGAGGAGAATCCACCTCAAGAAGACTTCTCTAACTCTTCCTCAGAAAAAATTAACATGATAAATTTAAAGGCTTTAACTCAAAAAAGCGAACAATTCCAGTCGGCTAAACTTACCAATACTATTTGGAATAGAACTCAAAAAACAGAAGAAGAAAATAAAATACATGTATACAGTGAAGTTAAAAATGGAAAGACAACTTATTTAGCTAAAATTTTTGTCAAAATACAAAACAAAAATAAACAATATAACATTCCGGTAAACATTAAAGTGCCGGCTAGTAAAGTAAATATCCTAAAAAACGGGGTCTTAGATAAAAACCTTAGAACTCAAAAGTTAATTAAAGAGCTTCAACTAGGAGAAGCTCAAGCAAGAGCCGAAATCTACGCTAAACTATCTCCTCCTAATCAAGAAATTCCTCCTAGCAAAGCGGCTCCAGAAGAAATCATCAAATCTATCTTATCTATCAAAGAACAAACTGCCTCAAAAGAAATCCCTCATCGCCCCACTGTTTTTGGCGATGGACCAGGTAGTGCCTTTCCAGAACTTACCGAGGCTGCAGGGCGTACACGTTATGTAGACCGTTATGGAAGAAGTATTTGGCGTTTTCAATTAAATGGACAGCGTTATGAGGTGATAGAACAAGGTAGCATCAAAGATTCTGCTTGGTTTAAAAACCTACCTGAAAAAACACAAAAAAGACTTAAAAATACACATTTAGCCTACTCAGGACCTGTTGTAGAGAACTATCTAGAACGATTAGAGTCTATGCACCTTGCAACAAAGGAATTGATGCAGGACCAAGAGAAATATCCAGATACAGTCCAGAAAAAAATAGATGAAGTCTATACAAAGTACCAGAAAGAAATAAAAAAATCCCCCATCAATATCGCCTTAATGCATCAATACCGTAACTTCGCTCCTCTTAGAAAAGCGCATTTTAATCATGTGCACAAACGAAACACTCGCGCCATGAGAAAATACATAGAGACCGTACATCAAATTTCAAAAGATAATCATGATAATGTACCTATTACGGGAAAAGACATTCAAAAACAAGAAGAAGTAATGATCATAGAAAGGCCTCGCCCTATCACTATTTCTCTCATGAAAATGAGAGACCTTGAAGGTAGAGATCATGTTTTTGCTGATATGCAAGATAATAGCCCAAGTCGGATAGAAGCATTTGAAGAAGAAAACACTTATTATACGAACGGCGCAGCTCCTAACAGAGATGGAAACGTTATTCCTAGTTTCGCCAGGGATCGAGTCGGCATGGCTAACTTTGTACGCTCAAGTTTAGTCTATTTAGGAAAAGGTGACTTTAAAAACTCCTCACTCAAAGACAAACCGGAAAACCTTACAGCGATTAATCGGCACGGAACCCCCTACCCTTATTTAATGGGGGCTTTAGATAATGTAGGTAAAGCTGATCGTCTAGCTGGTACTCTCCTTAACTTTCGGCAACTAGTACGTGAAGCAGAAACAAGCCTTCCAGAAAAAGAGAAAAATAAAGGTGCAAAATTGGCATGGATATCTCTTTTGTCGCCTATCAAGCTTCCCCAAAAAATTGTGGGAGAAGAAATGAGGAAGACCTCTGAACAGGACATGCTGAAAAATTCACTTTTAATAGCAAATATGATGCAGCACATAAACATCCTTAAACGTGAAAATTTACCTCCTGAAAACCTGGAAGTGAAATCAAGCATCAAAGCTGTTAATTTTGGAGCTAACCTTATCTCTGCAAAAGAAAGCTTTGGCAAACTAACACAGGAAGCTACATTCGCAAACTTACAACGCGCTAAAGGATATAATGAATTCATTGATGTCGTTTTTTATCATCAAAAAAACAAAGCTAAAGATTTTAAAGTTTCAAATGAAGCAGAAGAACGTGTAATCAAAACCATTGAAAAATACAACGACCAATGTGACATTAACCTTTACAAAAAAACAGAAGTATCTAGAAAAATAATAAATTTATTTACCAAAAAAAATGAAGAAGTGAAAGATCTAAAAGAAAAATATATCGCATTACATTCTCTCCTTTTAAAATACCAACAAATTAAAATCGAAACCCCAAATGAAATACTGTCTCTCAAGAATTTTGCTGAATTCATTAATAATTACGCCAATGAAATATGGAAAATTGAAAACAGAATAATGAAAGCGGAGCGTGAGTTGTACGATGCACGAACTGCGGCATTTAAAGAATATGAGAGCACTAGAAAAGAAAAACTTCAGTCCATTCAAGGTGACATCAACAATCTTGAAAAATCTGATACAAAAACAGAACTACAAAATTACTATAATCAACTTGTACGTTTTCATGATGCTCAGTCCATTGTGAGTAATCAGTGTTACAATTCAAGTGAAGAGCTATTCGGCTTTCAAAAGAACTACATTCTTCTTATGGAAAGCGCTGGCTACCGTGTATCACAAGGCTGCAAAAGCTGTGAAGACCGTGGTGGGGCTACTGATGCGAGGACAAAATCTGACAAAGTATATGAGAAGCTAACAGGCAAACCCTTACCTCGTCCTCCTAAATTGATTCCTTCTTGGAATTATCTAGCACGAGTAAAGAAATCACGTGCTGGAGATTTTGTGAAAGCTTTATCTTTTAAATGGAATCCTGTCGAAGCTTTTCGTATTTTCAAAAAAAATTACAGTGAGATCAAAAAAGCAAGAGAAGAAGAAAAAAAAGAGTTCGAATTCCGCAATGAAATCACAAATAATCTCTATTTAATTGGATCTTCAGAGAGAAATACTCGCTTGAATGCGGGTGGATCTGGCGGTCTACAGCTGGGCTCTACAGGAAATCTCGATATTGCCTATCGTCATGAAGGTTTGCTTCAAGCTAAAATGGCAAAAGGTATCTACAAATAATTCAGAGGTTTATTCACTCCAAATTCAAAAAAACAACGCGGCGAAGCAAAGATCGCAAAGAAACATTTTTTCTAGTAATGACCTTGCTTAATCACACTTCTTTTATCCCGCTGCGTCACTGCTTCTTGGATTCGCCGCGTTTAAACTAAACACTACGAAATACACAATTTACTATTGTGCCTTAAGACCTTGTAATGGCATGGTACTGCGATTCAATCATCAATAGCAATAAATGAGGCCGCTATGTCTACAATCAGTACAACCCTCTCTCAAATACACGGTGATCTTGAGCAAAAGCGCAGCCAATTAGAATCTTACCAAAAAAGATATGATTCTATCGTTTCAGAAGCTTCAACAGGCTCAGCCAGCATAGAAAAGATTAAAGGCATCATTGAAAATGGAAAACATTTCTACTCCACATATGTTCTACCATGTAGTGAAGAAGTTCGAAACCTAGAAAATCAGTGGAAATCTGGTATTTTAGAAATGCGTAAATCCGAAAATACAAATAAAGCTGTGGAAGAAACTTCTATTAAAGACGGCTTTGCGAATTTTCTCAATGATTCTGAACGTAGCACTCAAAAAGAACGTCTTTTAACCTTGCTTAATCCTCATCAAGCTCTAGCTCAAAAAGCACACGAATCAGCTCTTGGAACTTTGCGTAATTCTTTTACCAAGTATTTGAGTGAAAAGCATTGCCCTAAAGACTGGAAAAATCAAGATTGGGACCAGTGTTTGCTTTCTTCTTATTGCAATGAAGAGTACGGAAATGTGATTCTAGAGTCCGAAGGTCTACCAACGATTGAACACTTTCTCCCTAAATTATCAGATCATCTACAAATCCGTTGGAAAGACGATTTTTCTGTAGCTAACTATTGAGAGTATCTCCATGCATTACGACAGTCTCGCTTCTTGTGTAAAAGATTTAGAAGAGAATAAACATCTTATTCGTATTCGTGAAACAGTGGATCCTCATCTTGAAATGGCGGCTATTCATAGACGAGTTCATAATAATGGGGGTCCTGCTCTATTATTTGAGTCTGTGAAAAACTCACCTTTTCCCGCTGTTTCCAATCTTTTCGGTACCAAAGAGCGAGCTGCGTTTATTTTTAGATCGACTCTCGATCCTTTAAAACGCTTAATTGAGCTAAAAGCTGATCCCACTCAATTATTACGCTCTCCTTTTCGCCATCTTAAAACCCCATTCACAGCTTTAAAAATGCTCCCGAAGAAGCAAAGAACGGGCGCTATTTTGCAGGGGCAAACAAAAATAGATCAATTACCTCAAATCCACTCTTGGCCGAATGATGGTGGGGCGTTCATTACCCTTCCTCAAGTATTCACCCGAGATCCACATAATCCTTCTTTGATGAAGAGTAATCTTGGAATGTATCGAATCCAAGTTTCTGGAAACCGTTACAAGGTAAACGAAGAAGTGGGTATGCATTACCAAATCCACCGAGGAATTGGAATTCATCATGCTGCGGCAATTGAAAAAGGTGAGCCTCTGAAGGTGAGTATTTTTGTTGGTGGATCACCCGCTCATACTCTAGCTGCGGTGCTTCCTTGTCCAGAAGGACTCAGTGAACTTACTTTCGCTGGAGCTCTTTCCGGAAAACGTTTTCGCTATATAGAAAAAGATGGGCATACGCTCAGTGCTGATGCGGATTTCTGTATTACAGGGTCTATTATCCCCAATTACACACTGCCCGAAGGCCCTTTTGGCGATCACTTAGGCTACTACAGTTTGCAACACCCTTTTCCTGTTTTAAGTGTAGACAAGGTTTATCATCGTGAAGGGGCTATTTGGCCCTTTACAGTAGTGGGACGCCCCCCGCAAGAGGATAGTATTTTTGGCCACTTGATTCACGAGTTAGTAGGACCACTTGTTCCAAGTGAGATTCCAGGAGTTCATGCCTTACACGCTGTAGATGCAGCTGGGGTACACCCCCTTCTCTTGGCTATGGGGAGTGAGCGCTATACTCCCTATGCTGAAAGACGACCGCAGGAAATTCTTACTATTGCTAATGCTATTTTGGGATTCGGACAATGCTCTTTAGCAAAATACCTTATTATTGGTGCTCAAGAAGATCAAAAAAATCTGAAAATCGAGAATATTTCGGAATTTCTGCAACATATTTTAGAAAGAGCTGATTGGACGCGTGATCTACATTTTCAAACTAGATCTACTATTGATACTCTAGATTACTCAGGGGATGCTTTGAACGAGGGATCAAAACTTGTCATTTGTGGCGTAGGTAAACCACGGCGCAAACTGATCCAAGTTTTACCCAATAAATTTTCTATTCCTTACCCTCTACGAAAAGCCTACATCCCTATTCCTGGAATTATCGTGCTTGAAGCCCCAAAACATAGTGAAGAAGGTCTTCAGGAAATCATTGAAGGTCTTGATTCTATTGAAAACTGGGGCGGAACGGCTCTTATTGTCCTTACTGATGACAGTGCATTTACAGCAGAAAGTTTAGATAATCTATTGTGGGTAACTTTTACTCGCTCAGACCCGGCAAAAGATGTTCATGGCGTACGTGCATTCACTAAAAATAAACACTGGGGATGTCGAGGTCCACTTATCATCGACGCACGAATCAAAGCCCATCATGCGCCTATTTTAGAAGAAGACCTCGAAACGATAGATTCTATCAGTAGACTACGAAAAGAAGGGGCTAGTCTTCACGGAATTATTTAAACAACTAACTCTTAATTACACATAGTCTAAATCACCGGAAAAGGTCTGATAAACTTTTGATGTACTCTCTTTACCTATACATTTAAGAATGAATGTGGAAGCTTCGATTAGAGCTTCCATTTTAATTCCGTGTTCCATACCTAGTTTATCCAGTAGGTAGATTAGATCTTCACTTGCGACATTCCCTGTTGCGCCTTTTGCATAAGGGCAGCCTCCGAGTCCGCCTGCAGAGCTATCAAAAACTCGTATCCCTTGTTCCAGTGAAGTGAGAATATTTGCAATAGCCATTCCTCGAGTATCATGAAAGTGCATGGCTAAGCGATCTACAGGAATACTTTGCTTCATTTCTTCCAAAACATTCCATACTTCTTTTGGACCAGCTGCACCAATGGTATCTCCAATAGAAACCTCATATATCCCCCTTTCCAAAAACCATTCGCTTAATTCAATCAGTTTTTTCGTAGAGGTTTTTCCTTCATAAGGACAATAAAATGCTGTTGAAACATATCCTCGGATACGAATTCCTTCTTTTTTTGCTTCTTGAATAACAGCCTCCATACGCAGCAAAGATTCCTCAATAGAAGCTCGAATGTTCTTTTGGTTAAAACTCTCAGAGCTTGCTGTAAACAGAGCGATTTCTTTAACTCCAAGATCTCGTGCTGTCTCAAAACCTTTCATATTGGGAACAAGACAAGGAAACTGTGCTTTTGTTTCACTGGAAAACAAGGAAAAGAGTTCTTGAGCATCGGCCATTTGAGGAATTGCAGACGCTTTAACAAAGCTTGTTAGTTCAATACTATGAAAACCTGCTTGTATTAAGAGTTGTACGAATGCTTCTTTATCTTGAGTGCTAACAAGTTTTTTCTCGTTTTGTAAACCATCTCGAGGTCCTACCTCTACAACACGAACTCGGTCTCTGACATGATCAAACATCGTTCTTCATCCTCGCGTATAGACAATAATTGGACTATACAGGAATACTAGCTCGTAGCCAACTTTAAACCCCATTAGGTGTTTCATGCTCCCTTACAAAACGTTCTTGCTTTCATCTGCCCTCTTAGGTTTTACAGCAGTAGGTATCGGTGCTTTTGCTGCACATTACTTAAAAACGCGTTTAAGCACTGAAATGGCTGCTGTTTTTGAGGTAGGTGTGCGTTATCATATGTATCATGCTTTGGCTTTGTTAGGTTTGGGGCTTATGTTTCAATTGGGTCAACCTAAGGAATTTGTTTGGGCTGGCTATTGTTTTATTAGTGGAATTTGTCTTTTTTCAGGAAGTCTTTATGCTCTTGCTCTCACTGGCACCCGTATTTTAGGAGCCATTACCCCACTAGGTGGCGTTCTCCTTCTTCTTGGTTGGGCGTATATGGCTTGGGGGCTAAAGAGTCTCTAGTGTCATCTAGCACCTCTCCATTAGAAACCGATGTTGCGATCATTGGTGCTGGGCCTATTGGTCTAGAACTTGCCCTGGAATTGAAAAGACGTGGTATTGAGTATCTTCAGTTTGAGCGTGGACAAGTGGGGCAAACAATTTTTGCTTTCCATCCACAGATGCGCTTTTACAGCCCCAATGATCGTTTAAGCCTTGCAGGTATCCCTTTACAAACTAGCGATAACGATCGCTGTACTCGTGAACAGTATCTTGCTTACATGCGTAGCTTGGTCATACAGAACCAACTGCAGATCCGTAGCTACGAAGAAATCGTACATGTTGAGCGCTTATTTGATGGATCTTTCCTTTTGGAAAGTCGTCGATCTGGAAAGATACACTATACCAGGGCACAAAAGCTTGTTTTAGCCTCTGGTTGTATGCATCGTCCCCATACATTAGAAATTCCAGGTGAGCACCTTCCTCATGTTCGCCATGCTTTTAGCGATGCCCATGAGTTTTTCCAACAACGGGTTCTTTTAGTAGGTGGTAGAAGCTCTGCTATTGAAGCTGCTTTGCAATGCTGTAGGGCTGGGGCAAAAGTTACATTATCTTACCGCCGCCCTTTACTAAAGCGTGGAGCGATTCGTCCTTGGGTTCTCCCTGAATTTGAATCTCGTGTACGCAATAAAGAAATTCGAGTGCTTTTACGAACTAGTCCAATTGAAATCCATCAAGATTATGTTAAGCTGCTACACGCAGAAGAGTTAAAAGAGTTATGTGTTCGCGCTGATTTTGTCTTATTAATGACGGGTTATGAAGCTGATCGTTCAATTATCGAGAAGCTAGGCCTTGACTGTACAGGCCCTGCTTCTAGTCCTTATTTCAACCCAGAAACCATGGAAAGCTCTATTCCTGGAATTTACCTGGCTGGCACAATCTGTGGTGGCCAACAAAAATCCTTCCATCTCTTTATTGATAATTGCCACCAACACTGCACTAAAATCGCTTCTAATTTAGAAAAAACTTACACCACAAATTAACAAAAAATTTACCAAACAAAACAAAAGTAAAATGTTATTTTTAGTATAATATAAGAAAACAACTTAATGGAAATAACAATGACAAACTTTGATTTTGTTAATGACGACTTTTCTAATAACCCTGATAAATACTTTCTTATGGTTAAAAACCTAGGTGAAGATAGCGAAAGTATTGTAGCTCAGAAAAAAGGTTTAGTAATCGCAATAAAACTTCTTGGTTTAAGATTTCTGGAATTTATCGGTAAATCAAATGAGTTTTCCGAAACAACAAATTTAAAAATCATCTTCAATAAATTGGAGACTAATAATGAAGCAAAAAACCAAGCTTTTGTAAAGCTTGGAAAACGCATTGAGAATTTCAATAATAAACAAACGGATGAATCAGAAAAAATCACTCTAGAAACAAGAGTAAACTCAATAGCTATTCCTTCTATATCAAACAGAGATGCAACTCAACCTTTTTTTAATCAAATACTTAATCATCCAGAAAACTATCAATCCAATTTATGGAATATTCGTAAATCGAAGAGTCGTGCACAAACCTTGGTTTGGGAATCAACAGAAGATCAGCACCTAAGGGTATACCTCACATTGAAAGATAATAAAGTAGAAGTGAGAAACTTAAATCGTTATAAAGACAAGCCAGTTTTTTCTTTTGAATCTGAAAAATGGAAACAATGGAAGAGCTTTGCCGATATAGAACAAGCTCTAAAAGATGCTTTTCCTAAAGAAACATCTCCTTCTGCCCAAAACGCACGTGTTTCAGATCAAAACATTGAAACTCTTCTTCTTGCTAAAATAGATTCATTAGATATCTCCTCACAAGAAGTGAAAAAAGGTTTAAAAGACCTTCATAAAAATATTGTAAATACTGAATACCCTTCGGAAGAAACACGCCTTACTATTCTTGCTGCTTGTTCTGGTGATGCTCGTTATGCAGACCGAAGTTTTTCCACTTCAACTGTAAGAAATCGCAGTGCTGAAGGTCCTGGATCCCATATTGCTACGTTTCATTTCCTAAAAGGCCTTACAGAATATCGAGAGCATTTAAGAGAAACGGGAAAATTAACTAAGGATTTTGATGAAAAACTACAAGTCATGCAAGAAGAACACATGACTTTATACCTTTCTACTCTTTTGAGAAAAAAAATTAAAAGTTCGCCGCGGAATTCTCCTCAACAAACAGCTTATATCAATGCCGCTACTGCACTACTGAGGGCCGATATAGAAAGAGTTATGAGTTCTCCATCTCCCCATGCCCGAGGTGCTTGGTTGAGCGGTTTTTCTCAGCACTTTGTTCCCTTGCGTTATGAAAAAGTGATTCAAAAAGACGGTACAGTTAAAACAAATGTTTTGCGCATGAGTTTGTTTAATTTAGGAGCTGGGGCTGACAACACTCAAGAACAACTTGAGAACGACCATATGTTCAATGAAACACGATTAGGTAGTAAAACAGCGGATGGAAGCATTGAATTTTCTATCAATGATATTAGAAGTAAGATGGGTTCGTTTCAAAATTTTTGCACTAAAATTGTTAAAAATGCTGCTTTAGGAGGATACAGAGATTATGCAGAGTTTGTGAATAAGACCTCTCCTTCCGCTCAAGTACCTCTAATAAATATTCCTCAAAATCAGCGTAACTCCCTTGAAACAATTATTGTGCAAAAGACCCAGAAAATGGGTGATTGTACCGCTAAGGGTCAGTGGGCAATGCTCAAGAAAGGCTTTTCTCGTTTTAACCTCACAAGAGATCAATACAGAGACTTTAAAGAGTTTATGGACGACTTTAACTTGGAAAATGGAAAGCCAAATAAGTCATTCGTAGCCAAGTCCCGTATATCCTCAAGAGGCTCTCTTTCAGATCAAGAAATGTATCAAATTGCTTGGAGTAAAAAGGTAAACCGTTCACCGCAAGCATTGCTACGTTTACAAGACCAAAAAGATCAGCTTGCTCAAGATCGTAAATGGGAATTAGAATGTGTAAGGATTCCTATCTCTTCCGCTTCTAGTAACAGCAATACAACCCTTACTTTAAAAGATCTTTTCCAAGGAAAAGATCGAGTTGTGATTGGGCCTCCTTCAATAGGTAATCAACCTCATACGACTTATTACCTTACCCCAAATTACAATAGACGTTTAGAGCTTTTTTTGGATAGAAACACAGGAAAAGTTACAGTAAAAACCAACGAAAAAACGGTTTCTCTGGAAGAATTTGAGAATTCTCCTCTCCTATCAAAAATCCCTCAGAATTCTTTTAGAAAAGATATGGAGAAACAGAACTACTGTTCTAATACTTCTGAAATGGATGACTGGCTAAGTAGCAAGCCTTCAAAAGGAGATTACCGCATCACACGTTCTTCCTTAGATTCTGCTTGGTATGAACTCGTACAGGTGGTGAATCATTCAGCTGAAATCGAACGTTACCTGATTCAAACTGAAAATAACGAGCAGATAAGGATGTGGCCTAAAGGAACTTCATTACACGATACAGAACACAGCATTATTATGACTAGTGATGAACTTCACAAAACACTTAATACTATAGTTCCTAGCCCTCCTCCCCATAGAGACTTCACTCAGTGGTTATTAGAAGAGTCTTCACAAACCAATCTATTTCGAGCACGTAAATCCTCTAACCCTACAACTCCCAATCGCTTTGTTATTGAAACAAAACCTCCACAAGTTATACCGGCATTTTATGCTTTCATTGAAGGAAATGATTTAGTGATGCAGTATCACCCGGATTCTGGCATAAACAACAACACTGTAGTTCGTTTTAAAATCAACGAGTTAAACCGTTGTAAAAATCTAGATGACCTTAGCAATCAATTCGAAAGCAAAAAATTGCAACAGTGGTTGCTGTCAGACTCATCACAAACTCATTTATACCAGGCACGTAAATCCTCTAACCCTACAACTCCCAATCGCTTTGTTATACAAGAAAAAGGTACACCTCCAAGGTCATATCTTTACGTACAACTTGAAGAACAAAGTGTTACTGTTTCTTTCCACCCTGAATCCAATATAAGAGACTATCGCGTCTTTCGCTTTCTTTTTAGTCATCTAGTATACTGTGAAGACTTAGGGGATCTGGAAGCTATATTTCGAGCTAACATGTACCCTCCACAGTTTCCTACTTAAAATTCTTAGAGACAAAGACAAAAAACCGAAAGCTCTCGCTACTTAAGGCTATTTTTGATTAAAATAAATGGCCTGTCATCTAAAATTTAACGAGAGTTTTCTCCATGGAAATGTCAATTGATCATTCACTTCAATCTATTTTGGACCAAGCTAATTCGATTCAAAAAATCATAAAGAATGATAGCGATGAGATAGAAAATGGCATGTCTTCTGGCTTTATTTATTATGATTCTACAGAACATATGCTTGAATATAAAATAAATGCATTAAGAGCACATATTCGTATAGAAGTAGATCGAATAAGACAATTATACATCAGAAACACCTCTGATGTAAGTTTCTGCATCAATACACTAGAAAAAATCAAGAACGCTATTTCTGCGTTACCTTTTATCAGTGATGAAAGCTATCGTCTAGCACAACAAATTATTCCTATAACAAAAGCCGTGTTACAAGCGCAAAGTGAAGGAAAGCATGTCTACTCTATTTATAGTAAAGAAACGCTTTCACACGCTCTAAACGAAATAGACAATGGAAGTTTAGTTATATGGCCTAGTAGCAACGATAATACAAAAATTGGCAGCTCCATAAAAATGCCAGGATCTACAAGTTTATCTCTATATAATCAACTCCAACGTTTTTGCTTAAAAGTTCCTATCGAAGATATCGAAAATATGATAGGAGCTCATACACGTTCTAATTATGAGTATTTTCTACAAAAGCAAAATCTTGTAGAAAAGGATTATCAATCAGCTTGCAATAAGCTGTACTCTTTTACGAAAAATGATCCTACAGCTCTAAATTGGGTTCTCATTGAAAATAATGGCACTATTGATACCTTATTAGTTCAAGTACCAGGAGAAAAGCTTCCTCAAGAAATAGCTCTCCCTTTTAGTTCCTCTATGAATCTTTTGGAAAAAATTCAAGAAGCTTTAAATCCTATTACCATCGTTTACGATTGGAAAAAAAACCAAGAAAGCGAGTTCTGTGTTTTCAATCGTCTAGGAGTTGAATTAAAATGGGGTAATACTGCTGATTTAATTATCAATGATAGAACACCAGACTACTTTGTTCTTGTTGATCCCTCCACACAAAAAGTAAGAGCTTATTACGCTCAAGAAGACCTTAATGGAGTTCGCACTCACGAATACCGCGAGTTTTCCTCATTAGAATCACTTAGAAATCAATTAGGAAAGCTTTTTGAGCGATTTCAATGGAATAGCTATGCCCGAGGTCAAGAAGAACTACGGAATCAAATAAAGAATCTAGTCGGAGACACTAGATTGAAAGTTTTTACAAAAGGTATCTCTGAGGAACGCCCTTTCCTCAATAATAATGAAGGATATCTAGAAATAAATGTCGATACAAACTTCAATCCTTTTATTAAAGTCATCTTTAAAAAAGACGAAAAAATCTATTCTCTGTGCTATCATGAAGCAAAAGATGCTTGGAAATTCATGAGTGAAAAACCTGATCGCTTGCAAAGATTTTTAAAGCAAGAACAGTCTTAATTCACGTATTACCACCGAGCAAGTGAGAACGCAGAGAAAGATTTGTGTGACTTTTCTGTGTCCTCTCACTGCCTCGATGGTTCTATATTTTAAGCTCCAATGGCACCTAAACTTACTTACCCCCCCCCAGGCGCTTACAAAAAATACTTATTCATCCCTTGCAAAGCTAAAATTAATATAGCAGAATGTCGCTATCATAATATATTTTGAGTTTTGGCATGCTTCTTCGTTCGAAGAACCCTTGGAATTTTGTCCCTAGCCTCTATTTTATAGAAGGTCTTCCTTATTCTATTGTCATGCTACTCTCTGTCATCCTCTATAAGAACCTCGACATTTCGAATACTGAAATTGCGTTTTGGACGAGCCTACTCCAAATTCCCTGGGTACTCAAACCTTTATGGAGTCCTTTTCTAGAAGGCTTTTTTAAGAAACGGCAATGGATTTGGATCACACAAGGTATACTAGGTCTTCTTCTTCTTTCACTAGCTTCTTCACTACAAACAAGTCTATTTTTTCCCTTAAGTCTAGCCTGTTTTCTAGGTATCGCTCTTTGTTCGGCGACTCACGATATTGCTGCTGATGGTTTTTACATTCTCAGCTTGAATGAGCGAGAACAGGCTTTATTTGTCGGTATTCGCAATGCAGCTTATCGCTGTTCTATGGTTGTGGCACAAGGTGCTATTCTCATTTTTGTTGCTTATCTAATGAGAATCTATAACTACCGTACAAGTTGGTCTGGGGTTTTTATTGCCTTAGCTGTTCTTTTCTTTTTAGCTTCACTTTGGCATCGATACATTATGCCTTTTCCGCAAAGTGATCGAAAAACATATTTAAAAAAAATCCCCTACAAAAAAATCATTTCAAGTTTTTTTCAGGAGCAACTCCATTTTGGTGCTCTAGTTTTTCTCCTTACATATCGCCTAGGAGAAGCGCAGCTTTTACGCCTAAGCGCTCCTTTTTTTCTCGATTCTATTCAGAATGGAGGGCTTGGTTTGCATAACGGAGAAATTGGCTTTTACTATGGTTTTCTTGGTGTTCTTGCTATGCTTTGCGGGGGCATTATTGGCTCTGCATGGATTGCAAAGAGAGGCCTTGTTCGCACCCTGATTCCTTTATGGGCAGCTTTGAATCTACCAAACATCTTTTATGTTTCTCTTGCTTTGCATCAAGTTCAAAGCCCTTGGTTGATTGCTATTTTCGTTTCTGTCGAACAGTTTGGTTATGGACTTGGCTTTAGTGCGTATATGGTTTTTATGCTTAAGATTGTAGAAAATAGTCAGTGGAAAACAGCCCACTACGCCTTGTGTACTGGCTTTATGGCTTTAGGAGTGATGCTTCCTGGAATTTTTTCAGGGTTTCTTCAAGAACAAATGGGCTATCCTTTGTTTTTTATCTGGTTGCTTTTCTGCTCACTGCCCGCTCTTGCAGCGATTCAAGTTTCTCTTATTCCTCATTTAAGTACACAGAAAGAATAAGAGAGATTTTTAGTTCATTTCTAATGCTTCTCTAGCGATATTTAAAAGATCTGCTGGATCAAACGGTTTGCTCATCAGGTGATCAGCACCTATTTCCGCTTTTTCGCACTCTTCTAGAATTTGCCCTTTTGCTGTAACAATGATCACTTTGCAATTCATGCCCCATTCTTTTTTTATGTGCCTACAAGCATCTAGACCATTTAATTTAGGCATCATTACATCCATAAAGATAAGGTTTGGATGCTCTGTTTTTGCGCATTCAAGGGCTTCTTCTCCATCTTTTGCCTGTAACAGGTCAACCCCTTCATCTTCTAAATCTTCTAAACACTGCTCTACAAGATAGCGAAGGTGTGCTTCATCATCTACAATCAGTATTTTTTGCGTCATTTCCTTCTCCACTAATAGACTACCGAGTATACCTGAATAGGTTCTAGTTTTCCTTTTGCAACCATCGTTCCTTTATCCTTAAATTGAAATTGTTCGCGGCACGATTCATACATTGCTTGACTTACAAGAATTTCTCCTGCTTCAGCCATCCCTTGCAAACGTGCACTCGTGTTGATCGTATCACCTATCGCTGTATAATCACAGTGATCTTCTGCACCTATATTCCCTACAACAGCAGCTCCTGTATTTAGCCCTATACCTATCCTTATATTTTCTCTTATCCATGGCAGTTCTATTGCACTTAGCTCTTGCTGCATAGCAATAGCTGTTCGAATGGAGGTCGCTTGATGCTCTTCCATAGAGCTCGGTGCATTGAAAAACGCAACCACCATATCACCAACAAATTTATCTACCGTTCCACCATGCTCAAACACAACTTTGACCATTTTATCAAAATAAACATTCAAGTTTTCAACGATATTTTCAGCTTCGTAAGCTTCACAAATCGAAGTGAAATTGCGTATATCTGAAAATAAAGAAGAGACCACCTGTCTTCGAGGAAGTAAAATATTCCCAGCCCCTTCATCTAAGATACTATTAACAATATGGTCACTTACATAACGTTGTAAGTGGTTACGAATACGTGCTTGTTCAAAACGCTGATTTTCTAACTCAAAGTTCTCAATAACAGCTGCTGTTTGTGTAGCCACCGCAATAGCCATTTGTAACTCGTGAGAAGAAAAAGTACATTTCTCTTTGGAACTGATATTCATCACACCATACATAGCGTCATCAGACTTAATCGGTACGCACATCAAAGACTGAATATTGTATTTGTTATCTATAAATGTTGAATGCTGTTTGATATCATAAATAACCTGTGGCTCTTGAGTTCTAAATGCCTGACCTGCCACACCTTCATTTTTAGAAAAAGTTCGTGCTTTTTCAGGTAAGTCAAAACCCAATGAAGCAACAAGTTCTAATTCATGACTCGCATTTTCAATCATAACGGAAGCGTGAAACTGTCCCATAATCTGA
This sequence comes from Waddliaceae bacterium, assembly GCA_002709385.1. Lineage (GTDB taxonomy): Bacteria > Chlamydiota > Chlamydiia > Chlamydiales. The sequence goes on along the minus strand of PAQS01000049.1, from coordinate 18,778 downwards.
CAAACTTCATCTAAAGCTAATTGAGCTGCTTCTGCTATAGAGCGGCAATCATGCATTTTTCGGGGAAGACGATAGAATAAGTTCAATTCTTGATAATTCGTAAGAGCTTCTTTAGCAAGGCTTTTCTTATCATAGGTATCGCTCAACATCCGTATCAAAGTTCTTTCCATCACATCAACATGTTGAGATGCATATAGATGCCCTAAAAGATGTTCATTTAACCTGATTTCTCGCACTTCTTCATTAGACGATAAACCATGATCAATCAAACAAGTTCCATCTATATCATAAATTCCCCAAGAACAACTCATACTGGCTGCTAAATCTGTTAGTAAACTCTGGTTTCCTTTTTTTCTGACAAACTGTTTCAGACTTAACGGTAACATAAGCTTTTCTCTTTAAAGAAAATAAAATATCAATCATTTCATAAAACGAAAGAACCTAAATAACTCTTAACTCACCTATCACAAATTAACACTATTATTGAAAAGTAAAATAAAACCAAAGGAACACACAATACTAAAAATAAACAAGATATATTTTATTAGACTTTCTTTTTCATCTGGTTTAAAGAGGATAATAAGATAATAAGATAATAGAATTTGCAATGCATAAGAAATACCTCTCATATTTTCTAGTAAGTGCCTGGTGTATTTCTTTATCCTTAGGCTTTTATCAACTAGTAGAATATGGATTAACGGAAGGTTCAGCTGATCACTCTGTTGCAACCTGGCCTGCATCTTTACATTGGCCTGCTAAAGAGCGAAAATCTGTTCTTGTTTTGAATTTACACCCTTTATGCCCTTGCTCTCGTGCTACAGTACGTGAACTTCGTCAAATCATGGAGCAATATTCTACTGATGTACAACTACTTGTGTTCGCTTATATTCCTGATTTAGATGATAAAGCAGATTGGGAGTCCCATGATTACATTGAAACAACTTTGAAACAGATGCCTTCAACGATATGGGAATGGGATGAAAAGGGGCACAATGCTTTGCAATTGGGGGCACATACATCTGGTGATCTGCGTTTATTTGATTCTAAAAGGAACTTAATTTTTTCCGGCGGAATCACTCCTTCTCGTGGACATGAAGGTCCATCTATCGGTAAAGAAAGCATTATAAATTACTTAGAAAACAGAGAAGCGGTTCAAAGAACAGCACCTGTGTTTGGTTGCCCAATACAAGATGGGGATATCGATGACAGAATATAAAAATAAAGTAGAAGATTACGTTCAGAGTGATTTAAACGCTGTTCACTGCCGAATGGATAGATGGATGCTGACTCTTCTTTTCGTTCAGTGGATTGCTTCATTGATGCTTGCCTTGTGGATTTCTCCGAGGACTTGGTTGGGTAGTAGTTTTAGTCCTCATATACACGTTATGGCTGCAGCCTTCATTGGAGGTGCAGCAACGATTTACCCTATGTTTCTTGTATATTTTCGCCCAGGCGCTCCCATTACTCGTCACGTCATTGCCATTTCTCAAGTAAGCTTTTCTTCTTTATTGATTCATTTATGCGGGGGAAGACTTGAAATGCATTTCCATGTATTTGGTTCTCTAGCATTTTTAGCCTTTTATCGTGATTGGAAAGTTCTATTGAGTGCTACTACAGTTATAGCAATTGACCATTTTGTACGAGGTTTATATTTTCCTCAGTCTGTTTTTGGTGTCATTGTAGCAGAGCCTTATCGTTGGCTTGAGCATGCTATGTGGGTTGTTTTCGAAGATGTTTTTCTAATAAATTCTTGCCTTCAAAGTCTAAGAGATATGAGAGGTGTTGCCTCACGCCAAGTTGAGACTGAATTTATTCTATCAAGAATTACAAGTATCATGAATCAAATTCCTGATGGTTTACTTGTTGTAGATAAATCTGGAAAGATTTCTCAAGTCAATCCAATGACCGGGAGAATGCTTGATAAAAAACTTCATCTTTTAAAAGGTAGCTCAGCTAAATACTTATTAGGAAGAGAGCGTTCTCATGAAATGGAAGCGATATTACAAAATAATGAAACAAACATCACAATGGAAATCGAGCTTGCTTTTGGGAGAAATGGTGAGCTTACAAGTAAAAAAATATTTAGTGAAGACTCCTCTATAGGCCATATCATTATCATTCGGGATATTACCCAAAGCAAAAAAATTGACCAAATGAAATCAGAATTTATTGCCACAATTTCTCATGAATTACGCACACCATTCACTTCTATTTTAGGTTTCTCCAAAATCAATCAGAAAAAACTACAAAAAGCTCTTGAAGGAATTGATCCGGAATCTACAAAAGCTTTTAAATCTCTGAATCAAGCCATCATCCATACTGATATTATCATCACTGAATGTGGCCGTTTACTGCGTATTGTCAATGACTTATTAGACATCAGTAAATTAGAATCTGGAAAAATGCAATGCAAACCTATTTGTATTGATGTGGCTGAAATATTAAAAACTAACACAATAAAACTTTCTTCATTACTCAACCCTGATAAAGTTAACGTAGAAGTCGAAATACCTGAGCATTTACCTCAAGCGTTTGCAGACCAAGAACAAGTTACTCAAATCCTCACCAATTTACTTTCAAATGCAATAAAATTTACAGATCATGGAAACATTGTTTGTTCCGCTCGCTCTGAAAATGGACAGATGTTGATCTCTGTAAAAGATAGCGGGATGGGAATCGCAGCAAGTGATTTAAATCTCATCTTCGATCGTTTTCAGCAAGTTGGGAATGTTATGACTGACAAGCCTAAAGGAACTGGTTTGGGTCTCCCTATCTGCAAGGAACTTGCTCAATTGAATGGTGGAGATATATGGGCTGAAAGTAAAATGGGACGAGGCAGTACGTTTACATTTTCTCTCCCTATTGCAGAAATCTAACCTTAATTTCCATCTACTATCTTGTTGCATAATCTTATTTCCAATAGAGTTGTGTAAAATATTTTAGGTTATGCAAATGGACAGAGAGTTTTTCTATAAAGAGAGTCAAGGAACGGGCGACCTTGATTACGAGCGCTACCTCAACACTTCAGGATTACTATCTCTACAAAAGCCCTTTGAAGAATTGTGTAATGCTGATGAATTGCAATTTATGATCATTCATCAAGTTGAAGAGTTATGGATGAAGCTCATCATGTATACTCTACTTGATATTGATGACTATATAGCTCAAAAAAACACCCTACGTGTTGTCACTCTCTTTTCCCGTGTACATCGCATTCAGCGTATGATGATTCAGCAGCTTGATATATTGGAAACGATGTCGCCAAAAGAGTATCAAGAGATTAGGTTGCAATTAGGAAATGGTAGCGGGCAAGAATCCCCCGGCTTCAAAATCTTACGGAAAATGCCTCAAAAAATATGGGATTCATTTGAATCTCAGTACTTGAAATCTTCAGGTCTTACTGTAGCTGATATCTACCACCACAAATATAATCATGACGAGGCCTATGTTGTTGCAGAAGCCATGGTTGAATTTGATGAGCTTTTCCAAAAGTTCCTTTATCATCATATACTTCTCATACGCCGAAGTATAGGTCTTGAAGCAAAGTCATTGAAAGGCCGATCTGTTTCTCTTCTTGAGAAGGGCCTTAAAATGCGGTTTTTTCCTAAGTTATGGGATGTACGCTCTTGGATGACTGATGAATGGGGAGGCGAATATGGTGAAGTCCGACAATCTTTATCCGAAATCGAAAGCTCTGGTCACTGATGCTTATTATTTACCAAAAGGACACTATTTCCTGAGTCATGCTGTAGGTTGCTTAATAAAAGAAGCGGAAAAAACGGCTCAAAATCAATACTTTGAAGAATGGAAAGAAAGAGGTGCTCATGCATGGGATGCTTGGCTTAGCGTCAATGAGCAGTTCTGTTCAGAACTAGCACTTCTTCTTGGAACGAACGCTCAGAATATATGCCCACAAAGCAATGTCAGCTCAGCTTTATCTAAAATTCTCTACTCCATTCCTAAAGAAACAAAACGTAATACCATTCTTCTTTCAGAGCGAGATTTTCCATCTACAGCTTATGTACTGCAACAATTAGAACGGGAAGGTTACCAACTTCGCTACTTGCCTAAAGACGCAGCTATTGAAGATGTTTCTGTATGGGAAGAAGCTCTCACTGAAGATGTTCAATGGGCTTTCATTACGCATGTTACCTCTAATCAAAGCATTCGTGTACCTGTAAAAGAAATTACAGCTTTAAGTTCTTCTAAAAATATCTACTCCATCGTTGATATCGCACAATCTGTTGGCGTTATTCCTATTTCTTTAAACGAGTGGCAGGCTGATTTTGTTGTTGGCTCTTGTGTAAAATGGCTATGTGGAGGTCCTGGTGCAGGGTTTTTATGGGTTTCACCTAATCGAATTCATGACTGTGCTCCCCGAGACCTAGGCTGGTTCTCACACGAAGAACCTTTTGAAGGTGATCTACACCGCTTTCGTTACGCCAAAAACGCAAAAAAATTCTGGGGTGGTACCCCCTCTATTCTTCCCTTCTCCCTCGCCGCAGAGTCTATCAAACATCAAAGGAACTTAGGTATCCAAACAATCCACCAACATAACCAAAAAATCATTCATTTTCTTTATGAAGCTCTTACAGAAGCTGGATACCATATTGCGAGCCCTCAAAAACACAAGGAAAGAGGAGGAACTTTAGTAATAAATATATCTAATCCTATACTACTTAAAGACTTAGAAAAAAAAGATATTCATTGTGATTTACGTGAAGGACAACTCTTGCGCTTGTCACCACACATCTATACCGATATGAACGATGCTTTGCTTGTAAAAGACTTCTTGATCAATTATCCTTACTGAGCATACAAATGACCACGTGAATTGAATTTCACTTATTGATATTTTTAAAAACGAAATAGTTTTTGAAAATATCTCTAAAGACACAAAAACATTACCTAGAACATTGGAGAGATGATAAGATGACTTTGTGGAATATGACGAGAAATCTATTGATATTAGCTTCAGTCGCTTTTGGTACTAGCAATGGATTGCAAGCAAGCGAAGACACAGAAGGCTGCTGTATACCAGGAAACGTTTCTATGAACGAAAGTTTTGATGATATTGACCTTAACCAAATCACATTCGACGATATGGTTCTTTATGAACGTAGTAGTTGCCCTTACTGCAAAAAAGTACGTCGTTTCATGAAAAAAGAAGGAATCGAAATCAGCTCTCGGAATATCAAAGTTCCTGAGTATGCCGATGAATTGATTGAAATTGGTGGAAAACGCCAAGTTCCATGCTTAGTTATTGATGGACAAGCTCTTTATGAATCTAATGAAATCATAAAATTTCTTCAATCGGTTAAAGATTTGGACCTTTCATAAGAACTTTTATGAAAATTGATTACTTAATAGCGCAATATTTATTGCGCTATTAAAAAAAACCAAATTAAACAAACTCTTCTTATAAATAAATTAACACTTAGATCTATTTATATAATTTCTTGTTTTTTATACAATAATAATAACTTTATTAGGAGTTTTATTAATGGGTGTAAAAAAGGGAAATAAGGGCAATTTTCTTAACCATAATTCTTTCAAAGACTTATGGTTCTCTCTTTTATCAATGACATCCGAACAGTACTTAAGAGCCGATAAAAAACACTGCCTTTTAATAAGAAAAGGTTTTGGAGATAGTTTTAAAGATTTTATCCACAAGTGTATTTACTTTAATGATTTCACAGGGTTACAACCTGTAAGTAAAAAGCTTCAACGTTTGATTGCTACGGGTTTGCATCATGAATGGGTTAATGTGCGGGAAGTTTTAGATCTTCAATCACATCTTTCTTCTATTATTAAGCACCATAGTTCCCCTTATTTTCATCAAACCTTTACACCACTTTTAGAGAACTTAGAAAATACAAACCGTGAAGCTCCTCTTCTTTTATATTTTGAGCATAAGCTAGATGATCTAAATAAACTTTTGTCTCCTAATTACTTATCTGATTTAGAAATGGATCAGAGGGCTAACGGTGAGCGCTCTATTTTATCATCGGCATTCACTAAGCAAGACCGTTATTTATTTAGACAATTGAATGATTTGTATGGTCAGGCTCGCGCAGGTCTTCACTGTGTTCATTCTCATGATGATTATTTAATTGATCTTATGCGTGAGCGAACAAATTTGCGAAAGATCATTAAATTTCACAGAAAAGATTTTCGCCAAGCTGAAAAGCAAATTCCTCTACTTCTCGAAGAATGCGATAAAATTTATCATACATGGACCTCTTATCTAATCAAAATACATGGTGGCAGGAAAAATCCACAGCAGAAGATTATCTTAGAGTGGAAACAAGATTTCTATGATCGAATCAAGCGTCTAGATCTTTGGTTAAAAGTCCTTTCTAAAGATTGTCGAGAGATTTTCCGTGAAATGAAACAAGAAGAGAAACCTGATAGCCTCCAAGTACTTGAGCAGATTTATCGTCAAAAGCTTAAAAACCGTATCGCTGCATTAAATAAAAATGCCTCAGAGCCTCTTATTGAATCCTATTTACAATTAATGAAGCGCTTTCTAAAAGAAATTAAAACCTTTAATGAACAGCGTGATGCTTTGCGTAAGAAAAATCAATCATATGCACATATTGATCAAAAAATACTCCGAAGTATTGTGAGTGCAGAACGATTTTTCATGAGATCTGGAAGTGATTTAGAGCACTATTTGCGTATGTACCAGGGAATGCATAAACGTTTGCAAGAATCTATCAATTACCTTGCTCCTCTAAGAGACGAGCAAACTTGGTATGCTTACTCTCTTGCAAATAAACGAAGTTCTCCCAGCAAGACTCTTCCATCATTAGCAAAAATGCCTTCTTCTCCTCAAACACCTGTCAAAAATCCTATTATTGATTCTTTAAGTAGAGAAAGTTTAGCGGTTAAGAGAGCAAATGAATCACGTTTAAGAGAACTGCATAAACGTACAATGCAATTGAATGATTTAGCGAATAAAACTGTTGAGGTTCTAAATTTTCAGCTTTATTCGCCTGACGAAGATAGTATTTCCATACACATTGCTCCTTTAACTCAAGAGCTACAAAGCTTTCGTCAACTTCTTATGGAAGAGCAATACGACTTTGAAAAGTTGGCACAAAAATTGCTTGATCAGTGGGTAGAAGTTGAACCTGAGCTTTCTTTATTTTTTGAGACGCATTTTCATTTTCAATTAGAGGCGCTACATAAAACATTACTTTTTGTTAGTAAATGCCTTCAACGAGAGCTACAAAACTTAGAAACAAGGGTGAACGAAATACTGAGTGGGACCTTTCATAGTTCCAAACGTTTTTATATTAAGCGGCAAAAAATACAGTAAATAGGCAAATACTGGCTATGTATAGCATCCATGAAATCCGGCACATCCAGCATATTGACCCCAGAAAACACACCCTGAATACACTATTGCATAAGCAAGCTCGATCTAATTATTTTGTCAGATTTTGTCGGCGTATTTTATGGCATATCTTCGGCCATAGCATCGCGATGAACCCGAGGTTAGACCGCATAACAAATGAAATTATTGCTTCGGTAGAACGCTCTCTTCCACAGGAAGAATTAACTCCACAGATTCTTGAAGATATTCAAAACAGTCTTATTGTTCTTCGCGAGATGCAACGCGTAAATGGTGGTTCAAAAGAGCGAGATCTTTCTCTTCTATTAAATAAGCTATCTAGCCTCAGTGGGCTTTCCGATTCTATAACGAGTCGTTCTTTATTTTTATACCCCAAACGATTTTTCAAATCGCTTACAAATCTACCGAAAAAAGAACAAGAAACCAGACTCATTGAGTTGATTCATCACCTACCCAAGGGTAGACTCCATAAACTTAACATTAAAAAATACATAGATTTTCCTAGCCTTTTACGTATTCATCGTTCTTTACGAGAGATAAGTAACGGCCCTAAAAGTCCTTGCTTACCAGAACTAAGCACCTTATTACTTAGTGAAATGCAAAAGAAGGATCATGCTAAATTTTTGGATGATGAAGATATTCATTATCTATTAGCTGGACAGTCTCTTTCCTTACATTTAATCGTATTTTTAGCGATTGAAGCAAAAAGCAAGAAAGCTTGGGATCTTTTTTGCCAATCAGATACAGACGAGATTCAAAACTTTGCAGCAAATGAAAGTATTTCTAATGAAGCTCTTAAAGCGACACAAAACTTGTGTAAACAGCATGAGATGAATGATAAGCAGGTTGTAGCACTGCTCTCTGGTATTTTATTAAATAGTAAAATTATTCCTCAGGAAAAAGACGAGATTATTAGTGAGTACATTGAAGCGATTCTGAATGGAAATAGAGAAAATATTCTTACCTTACTTCCTTACGAATTAATTCAGTACATCATTCCTATACATGTCAAAAACCCCCAAGAGTGGTGGAATGATGATCCGCAATGCCATCCGCTTATTTTCCGTTTACTACCTTTGATTAATCAGATAGACGATCGAAGACTACGCGAGCATTTTGAAGAAGTATTGTTACTCAATTATTTTTCCTACCGCCTAGATCGAAAACTATTAAGCGCTCAGCTTGCTTATGATGCTCATTTGATTCGTACTATCGACGCTTCTATCGTAAAACGCGTGGCTCATCAGTTACCTGACCATTGGCTCACACTATTTTTACTAAATAAAGTTCTTGTTCGAGATGCTCATGATAAAGAAATAACTCAGCGTTTGTATCGATTGATTTCTAGTGCTTCTGATACTGTTGATCCAGATGAGATGCGTTACGCCTACTCGCATCATGAAGAACAACATAACCTTTTAGAGCTAGATCTTCGTCCACTTATAGAACAGCTAGAATGGTTACCTGACCAAAAAATGCACTACTTCTTAGAGCCCCTACTTGAGGCTTGGAATAGTCCTGTTGCACAAGGTTTGTATGACGATTCATTCATGAAAGTCATGAAAGAAAACTTGCTCAAATTAACACCAAAACAAGATCGTTTTGTCATACCACGACTCAAGAATCCTGTACTGATTGACTTATTTTTACAAGAACTTGCAGGAGAGCGATTGAACGAAGTACTTAAGCTCATAAATGTTCCATGGAATGAGCTTATTCCTATTCGTAGCAGCTGGATTACCTCTCATGATCAAAATGATCACGCAAACCAAACTCCTTATTTACGTATCTGGAATGCTCTACCCGAACAAGAAAAAGAGAATTTTCTTTCATCTGTTATTCAACAACGTTTTTCTACTCAAGATCCTTCAATAAGAGTAACACTTAATTTACATGAGTTACTTAAATACCTAGATCAAGACCCCGCACAAATAGGTGAAAATCAAAACCTTTTCGATAACAACACTTTTGAAAACTGGCTTTTACAAAACCAAAAAGACTACCCTCAACTTTTTGATTTTTTATCCATAAGAAATCAAATTAAATTAATTTCTAATTATTGACGCATATCCTTCTTCAAACTATATTTCGAAGCTTTTCAGTGACCTTAAAAAGCTAAGGATGCGTGTAATGGTAAGTTTCAATCCGGCATTGTGCTGGGACTCCGAATTTGGCCCCTCTTCACTAAATACTCAAAAGAAGTCTATTCCTCTTACCTACGAAAGTGATTTATATGGCCTACAGTCCCATGCATTTCGTGTAGAAGATTCCAGCTGGGATACAGAGCGTTTTCTGCTTACTTTGCGTTTATCTTGTCAACATAATCACCGCTGCAAGCATGACTTTAAAGTCCTTACAGATCATCGCATACATGAAGGGAAAACCCCATATGTTAACGTATTGATCATGCACAATCAACATGATGCTCCTTCTAACGAAGCTGCATCTCATAAAACCGTCTCTATTAACTTCCGTCCTTTGCTAGACTTTTTGCCTGAAAGAGAAAACTCTGTTTGCGCTCGTATACGTCTTCCTGAACAAGGGGATATGTGGATTTCTGTTCCCAATCCAGGACAGCGCCCTCCGTCTCACAACGAAGCCATTTACGAAGAAGACAAAAACGAAAACCGTGAGAAGACAAAGTCAACAAAAGAAAAACCGTCTCCCCAAAAAATGCCTGGTAATTACTTTAAACCGGATATAAGAGACCGTAAGTTCAAAAAGCCTGATATATCAGATGATCGCCCTCAACAAGAAGAACGTAAACTACCGGTAGATTCTCCATCCTATGAACCGTCTTGTCCTGGCTCTAAAAAGTCTTTTTCAAATTTCGTTGCTTAAGCCTCTGATGGCTACCTAATCTTCAGATTCGGCTTGCATGGTTATATGAGCTTACGCGGCAAAACACAGCTCCTGAGAGCTGCGTGAAACGCGTAAGTTTATAGTACGTAATAGACGGCTGTGCCTTACAAAGCACATCACTTCAAAAAAAAACCATTTTTGTTTGCGAGTCATCTATAATACTTAGTGATTTTAATACTTTGTTGCAGATGCAATAGATTACAATTGTTTGATCTAGTATTGGAAAACTTCCTAAAAAACCTTAAGAGACATAAACTCTAGAGCTAATATTCTAAAGATACTAAATCATTACATAGAACAAACACACAATCATTATAATATAAAATCACAGGTTATATATTTATTTTTTATCGATAAATTAATGAACGAATACTTTCTTCTATAGATTTATTTTCTTTAGAAAAAAACCTTTCTAAACCTTCTTCGTCTGATTTAGCTAATCCCTCTGCTAATGCTATAAAGCGACAAGAGTATCCTGTCTTCAAGTTTTCATTTGTAAAATTTTCATTAAGTTGACGAAAACAATTTTCTAAAAAATTACTATTATTTAGAAAAATCTGCAGTCTATCTTTTGTACAAGCCAATAAAAGGCGAAGAGCTTTAAAAGCATTGTAGTGCAAAAATATCGATTGAGTTTTTTGGGGAGTATTTGCACTCACATACCTTAACCCTTCCATAAGATTATGAAGCTGTTCTGGGTTATTTAAAATAATCAACATATTTTCTGGCTGATCAGAAAGAGATGCAAGCAATTTTGCTAATTCTTTGACTTCTGAACTTTCTGCAGGATTTTTTGAGTTTTTTGTCAAAAATCCATCGAGCATACCTTCTAATGGATAAGTTAAGGACCCATTAAAAAATAGGCTCTCACCGTCTTTAACTAAAGCTTGCTGACACTTTTCGTCTAAAATATTAGCAGCAAGAATTCCACACGCTTCTGAAAAACAATTATCATCACCTGCTAGACGAGTATATCTTTTGGAATATTCTTCTATGGTGTCTTTTTCTGAAAGTAAATACTCTAAATTGAGATGATCCCGAGCATCTTTAGGTAAATCAGAATTCATAAATTCTTCAAAAATATTTTCTAATAAATCTTGTAACATTAAATCTGCAGGAGTGAAATCAAATTCGGGACTATCGCCAAATTTTGTTATAGCATTTTCATTTCTACCCAAACATTCAATCCACTGGATTAACTTTTTTTTATTCTCTTCTTTATTTTCAGTTTTATCGTTTATTATTTTATTTATTAAAAAACTTAAATGATTTTTTAGAGGATACTTCCCAAATAAATCATCATCCGTATTCCCAAATAAATCATCATCCGTATTCCCAAATAAATCATCATCTGGCGAATTTAGAGGTCCAATTACACTAATTATAGATGGAGGAAGATAACAAAAAGCTTTAATAACATCTCTTTCATTATCATCTTTAAATGTTAACTCTTTACCATTAGAAAGGGCTTTATACGATTCAACAGTTTTATCTTCTACTGTATTATCTTCAACAAAGTTATACCAATCACCTGAATTTAAAGCTCTTTGTTCATATGAATCATTTGGCAATTGGTCTTTTTGTTCTTTAATAAACAAATTGTTAGTCGTGAGGTTTTCATCATTTTTTTCAATAAAAAACTTACTTAACTCATCTTCATTTTTTTTTAAATCTTGTTTAAGCATCCGCTCAATAACTTTCTCATAACCAAAAAAACACCTATAAATATAATCAAAAACTCCTATCCCTTTATTTATTTCAGGAAAAATTTTTTTTATATCTTTATTTCTTACTCTATATTTTTCACCTTTTTTATTTTTAATGGTAGTATAAGAAACAGGTTTAAACGTAATGTAATCAAAAACTCTTTTCAGAAAACTATTTTTATTTTCGCTTACTTTATTCGAATTTAATATATAATCCTTGCCAATACCAGATATTTTAATTTTTTTATTATATTTATCTAAAGACTGGTCTTCATCAATTATAAAACAATCTATATTTTTTGATAAAATATTTATACTTTCTTGATCAACTTCGTGTATTTCCATAGAAAATAAATCCTTAAATCAAACATATTTTATATTTTATCACTTCCAGTAATTAATGGCTTTTTTTTATAAAAAACATATGGAATATCATAAATTTATGATCTCACAAGATCATATACAAAAAACTATTCCCTTGATAATCTAAGTGGCAAAACACCTATTTACTGCTATTCTTTTTGGAAGTTTCATGAAAAAAATCGCTTCTATTTCTCTCATTTCTTTCTTTTTAGCTAGTTGTTCTTCTTCAACTGACACTTCTCCATCTGCTGCTGCGCCTGCAGAAAAAAGTATTCCTATTCGTGTTGCTGCAGCGCACAAGGAAGATATTCCTTTATTTTTGAGTAGTGTTGGCCGGATTAGTGCTTCACAAACAGCTGAGATTCGTCCTATGATTACAGCAGCTGTTAGAAAAATTCATTTTAAGACAGGGCAGATTGTTCAAAAAGGTGATCTTCTTTTTGAATTAGATCATAGTAATTATCAAATTCGTGTCGACGAAACGCGCGCTAGTTTAGCTAAAAACATCACTCAATTACGTTATAGTCAAAAACAACTTCAAAGGTATCAATCACTCTTTGACAAGGGGTTGCTTACAGATGTTGAGCTTGACGAAGGTAAAAAGGCTGTTGCGTTACATGAGGCACAAGTTTTAATGGATCAAGCACGTGTTAAAGCTGCTCAGTTAGAACTTGATTATTGCACGATTCGCTCTCCTATTAGTGGGCGTATAGGAAAAACTGAAACCGGGAAAGGCAATTTAGCTGAAGCACGCTCTTTACTTTGTACGGTTCGTCAAAGCTCTCAACTTTCTGTGAAATTTTCTTTACCTGAACGTTACCTCTCCCAAATTGTACAACAGAATCTCAATGAACTTAAAGTAGAAGTCACTATTCCTGGATTAGACAATCGTAGTTATATTGGTACTTTAGATTACGGAAATAATCATGTAGACCCAGAAACAGGTTCGATTGCTCTAAAAGCAAAAATCAACAATGAGGATAATTTGCTTTGGCCAGGACAATTCGCAAAGGTGAAAGTACAAATTGGCTTATATGAAAACGCCATTACAGTACCTGCTACTTCATTACAAATGAATGATCAAGGGCACTATGTTTGGGTGATTGATGAAGATTCTAGAGTCGCTATACGAGCTGTAAACCTACAAGATAAAATCAATGAACAAGTGATTATTAGCAATGGTATTGAAGAAGGTGAGCGTGTTGTTAACGGCGGCTTATCTTTATACCCATCTGCCTTGGTCGAAGTTGTAGGAGATGCAGAAGTATGAACCTTTCAGAGCCTTTTATTCGACGACCTGTAATGACGATTTTGCTCTCTCTTGGGCTCGTTTTCTCTGGTTTTCTTGCTTACAAAAAGTTACCTGTGAGTGATCTGCCTAATGTAGATCACCCAACACTGAGCATACATGTTATGAAAAATGGAGCCAGCCCACAAGTAATGGCTCATAACATTGCGACTCCTATCGAGAAAGAGTTACTACAAGTACCTGGTGTAGAATCTGTCCGCTCTATGAACAATAGTGGCTATACTTATATTAGCCTGCGTTTTTCCACAGATAAGAACATGGATCTTGCCGCTCAAGACGTACAAAATGCGATTAACCGCATAAGCCATCGCTTACCAAACGATCTGAGTGTGGGACCTTTAATTCGAAAAGAAAATCCAGCAGAAGAACCTATTCTCTATATTACTGTCACTTCCCCTCTTCTGAGTAGCCCAGAACTTTATGAGCTTGTTAACGAGCAAGTATTGCAGCGTATCAGCAGTCTTGAAGGGGTGGGAAATACGGAAATTCATGGTAGCCCTTATGCATTGCGTGTACAAGTAAACCCTCAAGCATTAGAAGCTTACAATCTAACACTTTATGAAATTCACCAGGCCTTAGCCAGTACAAGTAATACAGCTCCAGGAGGGCGTCTTGAAGATTTTAGTAATCAATGGACTTTAGACAGTAAATCGGGAATCAACGATCCACAAGATTACGATGATTTAGTGATTGCTCAAAGAAATGGTATTCCTATTTATTTACGCGATGTAGCTACTGTACAAGAATCTGTTGAGAACGCCGGTTTCACTGTTCGTCATATTACTAAAGAGTCTAATCGTCCAGCTGTCATTGTAGCTGTACAACGCCAACCGGGCTCAAATACTGTAACAGTAGCCAACGGTATTCATAAACTTCTTCCAAAAATTCAAAAAGAACTTCCTTCTTCTGTGGAAATTCAGGTTCTTTACGACAAGTCCACAACAATTATAGAAAGTATTGAAGATGTGAATTTCACACTCTTCCTTGCGATTATATTAGTGATTGTTGTGATCTTTTTCTATCTTGGTCGTATTCGCGATACTTTGATTCCAGCCATCGCGATTCCCCTTTCCATTTTGGGGACTTTGGTCGTTATGCACTACCTAGGCTACAGTTTGGATAATCTTTCACTGCTTGCTTTAACTCTATCTGTTGGTTTTGTTGTGGATGATGCGATTGTTGTGATGGAGAATATTGTACGTCATGGAGAAATGGGAAAACGCCCTTACCAAGCTGCTTTAGACGGCGCTAAAGAAATTAGCTTTACTGTTTTATCTATGACTTTATCGTTAGCAGCTGTATTCATTCCTCTTTTAATGATGGGTGGTATCTTAGGAAAACTTTTCGAGGAGTTTTCAGTTACTTTGTGTGTCGCTGTTTTGGTATCTGGTGTCGTTTCTTTGAGTTTGACTCCAATGCTTTGTAGTCGCTTAGCACAAGGTAAGAAAGAAGAAGAAGGTAGCATACAACGCTACTGCAATTACTTTAATTCTTGGATGCTTTCTTGGTATAGGCCGTGTCTTCTTTGGGCAATCAAACACCCAAAAAGTACCTTATCTTTAGGATTAATGAGTATTTTTCTTACTATCTCCGCTTTCAAGTGGGTACCTATAGATTTTCTTCCTACAGAGGATTTAGACTATATTCAAATCAATGCCCGTAGTGCGAAAAATTTTAGTTCTCGACTCATCCAAGAGGAAATGGAGCCGGTGAACGAAATTATTCGCCAAGATCCTAATATAGATCAGTTTTGTTACTTCCATATGGGTGGGAGTTGGACAAGTCGCTTCGTACGCCTTAAGCCACGGCATGAGAGAGAGGATATTACAACTGTTGTAAGAAGATTGAATCAAAAACTAGAAAAAATTCCTAACGTCAACGCCTTTGTTTCTCCTATTCCCATGTTGGAACTAGGGTTATCAAAAAATATGCGTGGGGGTTATCAGTACAGTTTGAAAGGAAATAAATCAGAAGACTTATATCGCTCTGCTCGGAAAATGACAGAAGAAATGCGCAATATTCCTGGAGTCGCTTGGGTACAATCTCAATTAGGAGACGGAGAACGTCAACTCAGTATCCGAATAAAAAAAGCTGAAGCAACCTCTCTTGGTGTTAGCCCAGATCATATTCAAGAAAGCCTGCGAATGGCATATAGTCAATCACAGGTAGCTAAACTAGAGATTGGCGAAAATGAATACAAAGTTCTTCTGGAAATGGCTCCTGAATACCGTCAAGATGCCGCTTCTCTAGAATCTCTTACCGTACGATCTAAATCAGGTAAGTTAATTCCTTTGACCTCACTTGCAGAATGGGGTGAAGAGCTTGGACCAAGTACAATTACTCATGTGGGCCAATACCCTTCTGTAACCCTATATTTCGATATTAATCCAGATACTCATTTCGATGATATTCTTCACGAAATTCAACGCCTAGAATACCGCTTTTTAGCTTCAGGAGTACAAGGTGGTATTGAAGGTACAGAAGAAGTATTTCAACAATACATCGAAGATTTCTGGTCTTTAAGCCTTCTTGCTGTACTTGTGATCTATCTTGTATTGGGAATCCTTTATGAGAGCTTCATTCACCCTATTACTATTCTTTCCGCTTTGCCTTTTGCTGGATTAGGAGCGATTCTTACGTTATGGATTTTAGGTGAACCATTATCACTTTATGCTTTCGTTGGCTTCATTTTATTGATTGGTATTGTGAAGAAAAATGGAATCATGATGATCGATCATGCGCTAGAATTGCAATCTAATCAGCTCAGAATATCCTCTGAGGACGCAATTATAGAGGCATGTTTGGTACGCTTCCGCCCTATTATGATGACAACTTTTGCAGCTATTGTAGGAGCTGTTCCAATTGTTATGGGGATTGGAGCTGGTGGTGCTTCTCGTTCAGGCTTAGGCTGGGTGATCATAGGTGGGTTAGCTTTTTCACAAATACTCACTCTCCTTCTTACACCTGTTCTCTTTCTTCTTTTTGAGAAAGTTCAAAAACGTGTATTTGTTAAGCATTTATCTGAAGAATGCTTGAGTACGTAAAAACTAAAAAATCACCACCGAGTCACAAAGCACACTGAGGAGCTAAATTTCTCAGTGTAATTTGTGACTCAGTGGTAATTCCAAATTTATTAATCTTTGATCCAAGATAAAACTCTTTGCATTAGACTCTTTCTTGTCTCTAAGTCTAAATCCGCTGGAGTATAATCTGGGTTATTCAAATATCGACCTGATTCATTTTGATCGTAACCATCAAACATTTCAGAAAACTGCTTGCTATCAAATTGATAATTAGGTGTATCTGCTTCGTCAATTACATCAATCACCACATCTTCCCTGTAAACCTCTCCTTCAGAGTCTTCAACAAGAATACGCACGGTGTGCGAGCGTTCTTGTTCAAAATCAATAAGCGAGGTGTCATATACAAGGATTTGGTCTCCTACGATAATGAAGCGTCCCTCTGGATCAACTTTACTACGGTTACCATAGATGTCTTCAAACCAGAATTCGTGGTCATCAATAGGATCAGGATCTACTACCTGAAGATCTCCAACTACCGTACCATCTGGCGCATTCTCGGTGATTTCTGTTGAAGATAGGATGATATCTTCTGGAGGTCGATTTGGAGGTAAAAGCCCTGCATCTATATCGTTATTCAGCTCTTGAATAGCAAGGAAAAACGGATCCGTTCTTCCAGTAAAACGACCTACATCGCTATCAATTGTTTCATCAGCGCCAACATCTTTCAATGTGAAGCGTGCTCCATCTGGAGAAATGAACTCAACAATATAGGTATCAGGAAGAAGCTCATCAAAACTATAGAAACCAGAAGCGTCACTTTGTGTTGTTTCCAAAACATTCATATCTTCATCAAGAAGACGAATTGTAACGTTTGGCACTCCTAACTCTCCTGCATCAAAAAGACCATTCCCATCTACATCTCTCCAAATACGATTTCCTATAGTACTAAGAAGTGTACGGTCTACAAAACCTGCTCCTTGGGTGTTATCTGTTTCTCCAGCACTGAGATTTACAATACCTGTACGTCCTGTGTCACGATCTGCATCACTATCAATCGTATCATCGTTACCTCTATCTTGATGGGTAAAGACATGAGTCGCTGGAGCTACATACTCAAGGATGTAATCTCCATCAGGAATACTGAGAAAGTTGTATTCACCGTTGCTATCTGTCACAACTGTTTCAAGGATGTTTCCATTGTTTGGATCAACTAGGTTGATGGTAACGCCAGTAAGTACGCCTTCACCTGGATCTCTTACTCCGTTCCCGTTGGCGTCATCAAAAGACACTCCATCTTCAAAAGATGCTGCTCGGTTTGCATCGAACAATCCTGCATCTAATTGGGTGTTGATTTCTCCTGGAGAAAGAATAAAGACATCTGTCTCATTGCTAAAGCGACCAAAGTCACTATCAATAGCGTCATTATTTCCTACATCTTTGAATGTTCCTAGGAACCCTGTGGCATGATCAAATGCAAGAATGTAGTCTCTTGCAAAGAGATCAAAGAAACTATAGAAACCGTTAGCATCTGTTACGGTGCTGTCTAGGATAAATCCTGTAGACGGATCGATAAGATTCATTGTGATACCAGCGATTCCTGGTTCACCTGCGTCTTGTAAACCGTTTCCATTGAGATCATTGAATACACGACCATCTTGAATACGTGCCAGCCCTGCATCGCTGAAGTAGCCTGCATCTTGGTTACCATCAGTGGTGTTTGGTGCAAGGAAAATGATGTCGGTTCTTCCTGTATTGCGGTCTATATCTGAGTCTCCTGCGTCATCTGGGCCAACATCTTGATAGGTTGGAACAAATCCTGTTGGTGTAACGAACTCAAGGATGTACTCATTTGATGGGATCTCTAGGAAGCTATACTCACCGTTGCTATCTGAGCTTGTTGTTTCAAGAACGTACCCTGTTATTGGGTCGATAAGATTCACAATAACTCCTGGAATACCTGGTTCACCTGGATCTCGAGTACCATTTCCATTGAGGTCTTCAAAGACCATTCCTTCATCAAAACTAGAGAGGCCTGTATCATCGTAGAATCCAGCATCTAGATCTGAATTGATCTCATTAGGAGCTAGAGTAAAGATATCTGTAACACCAGTAAAACGATCAGCATCACTATCAAAGGCGTCATCTGGCCCTACAT
>PAQS01000048.1 GCA_002709385.1 Waddliaceae bacterium | reverse complement strand
GAAGCTGTGCGACGTGGTGTTGATATGTTTGACTGCGTGATGCCCACACGAAATGCGCGCAATGGCACGGCTTTTACCTGGTCTGGAAAGGTAAACATTAAAGCTGGGCGTTATGCTGAAGATTTTTCACCTCTTGATCCGGAATTAGATTGTTATACATCTCAGTTTTCGAAAGCTTATATTCGCCATTTATTAAATGTAGATGAGATAACAGGTCTTACTTTAGTAACGATTCAAAATTTGGCTTTTTATCTTGATTTTGTAAAAAAATTAAGGCAGTCTATTCAGAACAATACTTTTGATGAGTTTTACCTCAAGGTTTGTAATATTTACCCTAACTAATTTGAGTGGAATAGTTTATGAAAAAGTTACTCGTCGTTTTTACTGCGTTTCAGTTGTTTGCTTTTAATACTTTGTTGTTTGCTCAGGAGATTGTAGATCATCCTCCGAGTCGTGACCAAGGTTTTGGGCAAACGATGATCATGGTAACGATTGCTTTAGTGTTTTTCTATTTTATTTTATGGCGTCCAGAGCAGAAGCGTCGCAAAGAGATGGACGATCTTCGTACGGGGATGGAGAAGGGTGACCGTGTTACTGCAATGGGGATTATTGGAACTGTTTCTAAAGTCCAGGATGACACAGTAGTCTTGAAAATGTATGATGGTAGTAAAATTGAATTTTTAAAAGCTGCCATTACTGAAGTACATCCTTCCGAGGGTTCGAAGGCGGCAGCTCAGTCATAGTGATTGCTAGGGTTGCGAGGAAGTAAGAATGGATTTCGATCAAGAGCGCCAATTAATGGTGGACGAGCAGTTACGTCTTCGTGGTATTACGGACCCTCTTGTTCTTGAAAGCATGGGGCTTGTTCCTCGTCATCTTTTTGTCCCAGAGCATCTCTTGCATTCTGCGTATCGTGATGGTCCATTGCCCATAGGTGAAGATCAGACCATCAGCCAGCCTTATATTGTTGCGTTAATGGTTCAGTGTTTACAGCTTAAGCCGGGTTCACGTGTTTTAGAGATTGGGACTGGTTCGGCCTATGGTGCAGCGGTATTGGCTCAGATGGGGATGGAAGTCTATACGATTGAGCGTTTACCTAATCTTGCAGATCTTGCTTCAGCTCAGCTTAAAGAGCTTTCTTTTGAAAGTGTGCATGTCCGAATTGGGGATGGGAGTTTAGGGTGGCCTGAAAAGGCGCCTTTTGATGGGATTATTGTTACAGCAGCTTCTCCTGAAATACCTGAAGCTTTATGTGCGCAGTTGTCGCCTGGAGCTTTGATGGTGATTCCTATTGGTGATGTGGTCAATCAGAGCTTACTGAAAGTTTCGAAAAGTGATACGGAAGAGCTGAAAATAGAGACTGTTGCAGATGTGCGTTTTGTCCCGCTTATTGGTGAGCAGGGATGGCGTATTCAGGAAGATTAGAGTTTATTTGCAAATTCTCGTTGTATCGAAAATTCAAAATGAACTCGCTCTTCAAAAAAGCGAGTTCATTTTGTGTAGGTGCTTAGTCTTTTTTCTCGTCTACAATTTCAACTTCAGCATCTTGGATTTCTTCTTCGTCTGCAGAGGCAGATGGTCCGCCATTGCCTTCTGGTGAAGCTCCAGGAGCTTGTTGTCCTTCAGACGCGGCCATTGCTTTTTGTAGCTCTTCGCCGATAGACTGCATTGTTGTGTTCAGGTCATCTTTAGCGCTACGAATTGCGTCAAGATCTTGTCCTTCTAGAGCTTTCTCAACAGCTGTGATTTTTAGTTCAACTTGAGAAACAACTTCAGCTGGAAGTTTATCTTTGTACTCTTCGATGGCTTTCTTCGCGCGGAATGCAAGAGAGTCTGCTTCGTTACGAACTTCTACAGAGTCCTTGTTCTTTTTATCTTCTTCCGCATGAAGTTCAGCGTCTTTTACAGCCTTTTGAATTTCTTCTTCAGAAAGACCAGATGATGCTTCGATACGGATTTTTTGTTCTTTACCGCTTTGCTTATCTTTAGCAGATACGTGTAAGATACCATCAGCATCGATATCAAAAGATACTTCGATTTGTGGCATTCCGCGAGCAGCTGGTGGAATACCTGTTAATTCAAAGCGACCGATTTCTTTGTTATCGCGAGCCATTGGACGTTCACCTTGTAGGACAACGATCGTAACGGCTTCTTGGTTATCTGCTGCAGTAGAGAAAACCTGTTTCTTTTGGGCTGGGATTGTTGTGTTTCGCTCTACAAGAGGAGTTGATACACCACCCATTGTTTCAATACCTAATGTAAGAGGAATGACGTCGAGAAGAAGTACATCTTTTACGTCTCCCATCAATACACCACCTTGAATAGCAGCTCCAAGTGCTACTACTTCGTCAGGGTTTACCCCTTTGTGTGGTTCGCGGCCGAATAGGTCTTGTACAAGCTGTTGTACAGCTGGCATACGAGTCATACCACCAACTAGGATAACTTCGTCGATGTCGTCTTTACTTAAGCCAGCATCTTTTAGTGCTTTTATACATGGCTCTTTTGTGCGTTCAACAAGGTTGTGTACGAGTTCTTCTAGTTTTGCTCTGCTAAGTGTGAGTGCTAAGTGTTTTGGTCCACTTGCATCCATTGTGATGAACGGTTGGTTAATCTCTGTAGACGGAGTACCAGAAAGTTCGATTTTTGCTTTTTCCGCAGCATCGCGTAGACGTTGAAGAGCCATTTTATCTTTGCTCAAGTCGATTCCGTGTTCTTTTTGGAATTCGTTGATGAGCCAGTGCATGATGGCGTTGTCAAAATCGTCACCACCTAGGTGTGTATCACCGTTTGTTGATAGTACTTCAAAGACTCCATCACCAATTTCTAGGATAGAGATATCGAATGTACCACCACCTAAGTCATAGACAGCGATTTTGCGGTCTTGTTTTTTTTCTAGACCGTAAGCAAGTGAAGCTGCTGTAGGCTCTGGAATAATACGTTTTACATCTAGTCCGGCAATGCGGCCTGCATCTTTAGTAGATTGGCGTTGAGAGTCGTTAAAATAAGCAGGAACAGTAATTACAGCTTCTGTAACTTCTTCTCCAAGATATTCTTCTGCTGTTTCTTTCATTTTCTTTAGAATTTGAGCAGCAATTTCTTCTGGAGTGTAGATTTTGTCGCCGAGCTGAATTGCAGCGGCTCCGTTTTTACCAGGAACAACGTTGTAGGCAACAGTATCTTTTTCTGAGCCAATTTCATCATAGTTTCTTCCAATGAAACGCTTAGATGAATTAACGGTGTTTTCAGGGTTGGTTACAGCCTGACGTTTAGCTGGAACTCCTGCTAGGCGCTCATCACCTTTGATTGCATAAACTGAAGGAGTGGTTCGAGTACCTTCTGCAGAGGTAATTACCTTAGCTTGTCCTCCTTCCATTACAGCAACACAGGAATTCGTTGTGCCAAGGTCGATTCCTATGATTTTTTTACTTTTTTTTGCCATTTTTCTTACTCCTTTAGCTGAGGTCCTAATGTGCTTAGTCCTCAGGAATTATTTTTTGTTTGCTTCTTCTTCGGTTTTTTCTTCAGATGATACTTTGTTCGCTTTCGCTACTTTGACTTTTGCTGGACGGATCACTCGTTCACCCATCATGTAACCAACTGATAGCTCTTCAACAATTGTATCAGGGGTGTGTTCGTCAGTTTCGACCGTTTCAACAGCTTCATGCTTATGGGGGTCAAATTGCTCTCCGATGGACTTAAATGGTTTTACTCCATTTTGCGAAAGTACATCTTTGAATTGACCTAGAATCATTTGAAATCCCATAGCCCAATTCTTCACTTCATCACTCATTTGGTCAGCAAAGCCAAGAGCACGTTCCATTTGATCGAATGGTTGTAAGAAATCTAAAATAACCCCTTCGATGGCATATTTTGTTAAATCCTGCCTTTCTTTTTGCATGCGCTTGCGTGTGTTTTCTGATTCTGCAAGAGCGCGAAGGTGTTTATTTTTGAAGTCTTCAGCATTATTTCGTAGCTCGGCAAGCTCAGCTTCAGATATTGAGACGATTTTTGCTTCAGCTTCTTGCTCTTGGGGTTTTGCTTCCTGCTCTTCCCCTTCGCTTTTCGTTTTTGCTTTTTCTTCTTTTGTCATTACAGGCTCCTGACCAGCAATAAGTATTATTTCCCTAATAGTTTTGGTGCATCGGCAACCATTTTTTCTTCACTTTCTCCTAAATAGAGAGAGCCTTTTTCTGGCTGACGATAGTCAATTCGGTGACGAAATACGTTTTTCGTCAAAGTTTCACTTACGTACTCTGTAAAAACACGCAAAATACCAAATAAGCGAACGTAAGGCATGCGCATTGGTCCTAAAATCCCAATAGCTCCTACGGCGTTTTGGCGAATTCTATAAGGGATTGTGATGGCTGCGCAATTTGGATTGCTACTTGCAAATGTTCCTAATTCAGAACCAATCCAATAACGCAGGTGATTGTTTGTCATACAATCCCTTAGTAAAAGACGCATACTCTGGGGGTTTTCAAATAATGAAAGCCCTGTTGCAAGAGAGACTGCTTCGTTAAATTCCGGATACTTCAGCAGTTCTGAAAACCCTGTACGGAAAATATCTTCATCACTGAAGTTCGAGTAGCCAACCAAATAACGAACCATGATTTCATTGTAGAGTTCTTGACCTAGGGTTTGAACATTCTCTTCTAAGTCTTCTGGTTCGTTTAATCCTGTAAGTCTCCATGCAAAATATTTTTCAAGCTCAGGTAAGATCCCTTCTGGCAAACCACGATTTGTTGTAAGTAGCTCGGTTTCTACCAAACCAAAGTGTGTTACGATCACACAAAGGCAGCGATTGTAGTCTATTCTTACTAAACGTAAGTCAGCTACAAAGTCATGGTCAAAACGAGGAGCTGAAAGAAATACAGCTGTTCCCGTTGCGCGACTCAAAAATTCTGCAGCATCCTGTAAATAGCGACCAACTTCGCGGCTTTCAATAGAACGTAATTCTTGCAACATCTTTTCATCTTCTGAAGAGATGATTAACGAATCTTTATTATGGTCTGCATAAAAACAATAAGCTTCTTCGGTAGGAATACGCCCGCCTGATGAGTGTAACTGTTTTAAAAAGCCCGCTTGTTCTAAGTGAGCAAAGTAGTTACGAATAGTTGCGGAACTTAAATCCCTAAATTCGCTATTCTTTAGCGTTGATGAACCAATAGGTTTACCAGTACTAATAAAGAGATCTACTAATGCAAGAAGAACTTTAAGCTCACGCTCGCGTTTTCCTGCTCTTTTAGTTTTGATCTGCTTTAAAGGTTGCGTCTTTCTCATGCTTTTATCCTTATTTCACTAATCAGTATACGAAAGGATGAGAGCTAAGTCAATATAAAATTAGCACTCTGATAGCTCATCTGCTGATTTTTGTATTAACACTTGAACTTTAAAGTGTTATAATGCTTCGATCTTAACAAATCATGAACAACATTTTTGATTTATGTTTATGGAGAATAAGGAGGGATTTATGGATGGGTTAAGTGTTTTCAATAGGGAATTAACTTTACTGGCGTTAGATAGTCAGTTGAATTTACGTCGTTCAGATTTACATAGTTTTACTGAAGATTCGGCTAAGCAGGTTAATCTTACTCCCCAATCTTTGGCTATAGCTGTAGGGCGCCATCTTGGTTTGAATGGAGCTGCAAAAGCGAGTTATCCTTTGGCAGAAAGAGCTATATTAGAGAATCGCCGGAGGATTTGTTCCTTAGCAAGTGATTTGGATTTGTATAGTCTTGATACAGGCAGGCTTCATGAAATTACACAATCTGTGGTTGAGTTAGCGAATTGGAGTTTGGGGATTTATATTAATGAGGGAAATGAACTTTTTAAAAAAGATTACAACAAATCTGTAAAACTTCTTAACGATTTAGGGAAAATGGCTTTTCTTTCTTCTCAAATAGAAGAAGTGATTTTTCCTCAATTGTTAGTTCGTAATTATATACTTAGTTTTCGATATGAAGAAAATCGAGGAAATATATATAAAGCCCATCATTTGTGTAAGCAGCTTGGGAGGCTTTTGTCTGATTGGTACCGTTTATACTGGGAAGGGGAGCAGTCGCTTGTTAGGTATAGCAGTGAATTTAATTTTATGATTTCGTCGATTGATAGTCTTTTAGGGGAAGTAAAAAAAGATTACGAAAGATTATCGAATAAACTTGAATCGATCTCTTTAAAATAAGAGCGAAACTGTTTCTTGGTCTTTTTACCCTAAATACGGCATAATGGGTGCTGTCTTTTACGGACCTACCCGGAGGCATCGGGGAAGTTATGCTTTTGCTTACAAAAGAAATATTTGTCATCACTAAATATCTTATGTCTATTCAATAGGTAAATCTTTCTTGTTCTGCGGAGCTGAGTGGCTTTGTTGTAGTAAGAAGACTAGAAAAAGGAAACTCAATCAATGCTTGATATTTCATGGTTCGCAGTAGCCTGTGGTGCCTTGGCTGTCATTTATGGTGGCTACATGGCTCGAGCGATACTTTCAGGAGGCGTGGGCACTGAGCGCATGCAGGAAATTGCGAGTGCAATTCAGGAAGGAGCGCAGGCATATCTTAACCGCCAGTACCGTATGATTGGTGTCGTTGGTGTTGTTATTGGTGCTATTCTCGTTTGGAAGCTGGGAATATATGTGGGTCTCGGTTTCGCAATTGGAGCAGTGCTTTCGGGCGCGGCTGGGTATATTGGTATGAATATCTCGGTGCGGTCTAATGTGCGTACAACGGAAGCTGCTCGAGGTGGTGGTTTAGATAAGGCGTTGGATGTAGCGTTTAAGGCTGGAGCGGTTACAGGATTGCTTGTAGTTGGTTTAGGCTTATTAGGAATTACAGGATATTACATTTACTTGAATGGTGCGGGTGTACCTGAACGTAAAGTTATGGAATCACTTTTAGCTTTGAGTTTTGGTGCTTCTTTGATTTCTATTTTCGCTCGTCTTGGTGGTGGAATTTTCACTAAGGGTGCCGATGTTGGTGCTGATTTAGTTGGTAAAGTTGAAGTGGGAATTCCTGAAGATGATCCAAGAAACCCAGCTGTAATTGCTGATAATGTTGGTGACAATGTTGGTGACTGTGCTGGAATGGCAGCTGACTTGTTTGAAACATATGTTGTGACAATTGTAGCATCTATGCTTCTTGCTGGTTTGAACTTTGTTGGTGAAACAAAGACTCTTATGACACTTTATCCGATTGCTCTTGGTGCTGTAAGCATTATTGCTTCTATCGTTGGTACATTCTTTGTACGTTTAGGACCTAGCAAAAACATCATGGGTGCTCTTTACAAGGGCTTTTTTGCTACAGTAATCGTGGCTGCGGTTTTAGCTGGTATTTTCACCCAGTCTGTTATTGGTATGAGTTCTAGTTTTCAAGTTGGAGCTGAGGTATATACTGGTTGGAACCTTTATGTTTGTGTTCTAACAGGTTTTGTTGTGACTTCTTTGCTTGTTTGGATTACTGAGTACTATACTTCAACAAATTACCGTCCAGTGCGTAGCATTGCAGAAGCTTCTACAACAGGTCATGGTACAAACGTGATCCAAGGTTTGGCTATTTCTCTTGAGTCTACAGCTTTACCTGTTTTGGTTATTTGTGGTGGAATTATTGTTTCTTTCTTAAGCTTTGGAATGTTTGGGATTGCGATTGCTGCAACAACGATGTTGGCGTTAGCTGGTATGGTGGTTGCTCTTGATGCGTATGGTCCTGTTACAGATAACGCTGGTGGTATTGCTGAAATGGCGGGATTACCAGAAGAAGTACGTAATACTACAGATGCTTTAGATGCGGTAGGAAATACAACAAAAGCTGTAACGAAAGGTTATGCGATTGGTTCTGCGGCTTTAGCTGCGTTGGTGTTGTTTACTGCTTATACAGAAGATTTGCACCACTACTTTCCAAGCTTTGAATCAAGCTTTAGCTTAATGGATCCTTACGTTGTTGTGGGATTATTTGTTGGTGGTTTACTTCCTTATCTTTTCGGAGCTATGGGAATGACTGCTGTTGGCCGTGCTGCTGGTGAAGTTGTTGTTGAAGTGCGTCGTCAGTTCAAAGAAATTAAGGGTATTATGGAAGGTAAGGCTCGTCCAGATTACGGGCGTGCTGTAGACATTCTAACAAAAGCAGCGATTAGAGAGATGATTATCCCTTCAATGCTTCCTGTGTTAGCTCCTGTTATTCTGTACTTTGTCATCTGCATGATTGGTGGACAAAGCGCTGCATTTACTGCTGTAGGTGCGATGTTACTCGGTGTTATTGTTACCGGTCTTTTCGTTGCTATTTCTATGACTTCTGGTGGAGGTGCATGGGATAATGCGAAGAAGTATATTGAAGATGGAAACCATGGTGGAAAAGGTTCAGAGGCTCATAAGTCTGCTGTTACTGGTGACACTGTAGGTGATCCGTACAAAGATACTGCAGGACCAGCGATCAACCCAATGATTAAAATTGCAAACATTGTAGCGTTACTCTTGCTCGTTGTTTTAGCTGGTTAATCACTTCTAAAAAAGGGATTCGGTCTAAGATTGGATCCCTTTTTCTTTCTCTTTCTTTATTAGTTATTTACAATCTAATTTCTTTCGATTTAATAAAAAATTAATGATTGTTCTGTGGTAAAATAGTTACTGTAGAAGTGTTGTTTAGTTAACAATTGTTATTTATTTTATCGCTTCTACATGGAAATTTTTTATATCGCCGATAGTGTGCGAGGTGTTTTATGACAATGAGTAACGATCCTTTGGGTGATCTACCTGTTGATCTTCCAGATACTCCTTTAGGTGGAGGAGAAGGTCCTATGGGACCAGAAGATCAAGGGCCTAGTAGGAGAGGTGGATATGTTCCTGGGCATGAATTTGATTCGCAAGAAAAGTTGAGTATGGATGAGTACTTTGAGAAGCTATCTAAGGTGAGTAACGACTTATTGAAAGAGCAAATTGCGAAAGAGAGAGAGCAGGATAGACGTGCAAAAAGTGTTAGTTCTCAAAATTTGGAAAATGTATTGAATTCTCAGTCTAGACAAGAAGAACGAATAGAAAAGCGTAAAGAGCGAAGATTAGAAAATAGTGAAAATAGGTTTCGTTCAGAAAAAACTAAAGAGAGTGATTAGTCAAGTATTACTGAAAATTATATGAAGCAGACATGGTTAAGAATGTGTAGCCATGTCTGCTTTTATTTTTTACAGTTCGATTTCTAGGTAATGACGCGGGTTAGACCAGATAATTGGTAGAATATCTACAATTGTAGCTCCCCAGTTCAATCCACGATGATAAACAATTTGCGCAGCAATATGTGATGCTATGATGGCTTTTTTGTGAATATCGGGGATATTTTCTAGTAGTTCTTTGCTAAATCTTGTTCTGAGTGTTGGTAGGCAGTAAGATAAAAAGCAGCGAACAAGAGGGTTTGTTGGATCTGTTCCAATGGGTTCTTGTCGATCAAAGTAGCTCATCAACTGATCTGTATATAAATTAATTCTTTTTGAGATCTCTTCAGAAATATCTGTAAGATTTTCTCGAGTTGATTGGTGGCGATGTAGTAGTAAGTGGGCTTCTTTTCTTGCGTATTCTTTCAGAGCTTCTAGAATCTCTTCTACTAATATAGCCTTGTTTTCCATGAAAACTTCATCGCCTAGCGTAAGTCCAGATAAGACTTCAAATGAAGAGCAGATTACTCCACCTTTATTAGCGCTGCTATCTTTGATGATAAGAACACCTTTGCTTTCGAGGGCTTGGCGCGCTTCTTTCGTGAGGTAGAGGTTTGCCCCTTCAACGATACCGCGGGATGTGGGTTGTTCGTTTTCATCTAAAAAGTCTTTCCAGTTTTCTGCGTGTAAAGTACGTGGACGTCCCCCTGCAGGAATGAACACATCACATTTAGTTTTGTGTACATTATCACGGTAAAGTTTATGCATATCGTTACCAGAGAGCCAATCTTCTTCGAGCTTTCCGTCTCGCTTTCTCCAGCATAAGGTTTCTTGAGCAAAGGCACTGTGTTCGCGTTTTGTATCTTTGTCTAATAAGAAGGCGCCTTCATTGAGTTTGTTTTCTGGGTAATGGGCGATGGGACTACCTGCTTCAAAGAGTTTGAGCAATTCGTCTAAATCAAGCCCTTCGGGGTCAAATATGGTTCCAGAACCATCAGTTAGAGCTACAAGTTTTGCTGTGTTGCGATAGTACGTATATAGGTTTTTGATTTGGTTTCCAGCTACGTCACCATCTGGTCCACCTGTCATCTTTAAGGTGAAGGAATCTTTTTCAGGGTCAATTCCAAGGTGTTTAAGTAGTTCATGCATGTATACATTTACACCAAGAGAGGTGACACCATACTCTTTATGGTTGATACCAAGAGAAGGTTTACTGGAGATAAAAGAGCCACCAGGTTTGTAGTTGTAGAGGCGGCTAAAGTCTGCGATCCATTCAATCATATTGTTATGCATGTTTTCATCGGGGCCTAAATAGATGTATTCAGGTCGTTTCCAATAATCGATAACATGCTTTGCTCTTAGACTGCCGTCTTCTTCACAATTGATTAAAGTAAGAAGGCAGGCGATGAACGATCGTTGTGTTTGGTAGAGGTATTCTGTTATTTGCTCTTGACGGAAGATTTCGAGTTTTTCTTTGATTTCTTCAGGGGTAAAGCCAGCTTGTTTGAATTCTTTTTGTAAAATTTCTGATTCGGCTTCTAGTCGGTGATAAGGTTTAAGAAAAATAACACCTTTTGCACCACCTTCAGGAATATCTTTGTTTTTTTTCTGTTGTGTGTAAGCAAGGTTATATCCTTCGGAGAAAATGGTGTTTCTTTCAACAACCATTGCTTCTTCGCGTTTGGTAAAAACTGTACGAAGGCCACCACGAGCTAAGTCTCGGAAGCGGATTTGGAATCCAAAATAATGCATTCCTTTAACAAAGAAAATAGCATAAGGAAGCTCTGGGAACCAGCGTTTACGGTCATAAGGAACTCGGTTAAGATAAGCTGGGTCCATGCGGAAGCTGAAGCCGCTCTTGTTATTACGATAGAAATTATTTTTTAGGCAGTAGTCTACCATATTCATTCCTTGACGAAGAATATTGCGACGGCGCTGGTCTACATCAACATGCCCTGTATCTAGGCGACTAACCATATCGTGGAAGTCTTCGTGTGCACTTTGATACTTTTCTAGGTCAACAAGTTCAGGATGAAATTTGTATTCAAAAGCCTCTAAGAGCTTGATGGTGATTTCAGGGTGTCGGCATAAAGCTTCATCCACATATTCCATAGCATATTTATGTGGATCGGCGTGGACAAGAACTTGATGGATAAATACTTTCATTGTGCGAAGTAAGTTTCCTAAGTTCCCACGAATTAATCCAGGAGAAACAAATACTGAATCAATCGGGTCAAAATCACCAAAGTTTTTCAGGGTAACGAGTTCACGGAGAAAATCCGGAATATCAGCAACTTCCCAAGCTGCATTGCCGTCAGCTCCATGAAGTCCTATAGACATAATAAGAATAGTTTTTGCGCTATAGGGATCAATATATGTCGCACTTGCGCGATCCATGACCAAACCGTGGCGATGGACTAAGCGAGCTAAGCGATAGAGAAAATGCTGCTTTGGAATATTCTTCCAAGCAAGTACGATTTCCAGAGATGCTCGGTTCGTTTTTTCCCAATCTTTATTATATACCAATTCGTACTGACACAGATCGCGCGTCTTTGCACGGAAAAACATATCCATTGCTAAGATAAGTTTTTCTGTGGTGAGAGACTTCTGAAAACGAGTATTAGTAAATTTAAGTAAGTTGTTAATTTCTTCTTCAGAAATTTGAGGGTTTCGTTCTTGTACCGCTCTTTTTACTTCTTCGGTTTTCTGCGGTTCAAGCTCTACAGCTCCTGTTTCTACAACTTCGGTAAAGTAAATAACTGCAATTCTCAATCGTGCATCCATACCTGGAATTGGGGGAGGTGCTTCTGAATTGTAGGCGTGGTAGGATTTTATTCCGTAAAGTTGATAATTTTTCAAAACTTTAATATCAGCACCTGGAACGTCTAAGCAAAGAACAATAGACATATTTTTTAGGTAAATCTGAGAAAAATAATTTTGAACATGAAATCCCATAAGATTATGAGTAATCAACATCAAATGTTCGGAGCTGACTTCTTGAAAAAAAGAAGCTGGCATGTTCTCTTGTAACCAGAGATAGTAATCTTGGAACAAATTCCCTTCTTCTTGAACAGCACGTAATAAATCTGAGAGGGAACGGGGTTCCTGGTCTTCTGCCTTCATCCTGAAATCTCCTAGTTACAATATATCTATGTCTTCTTTTTATTTAAGAAGTTGTATGTCAGTTATTTAAAATACAGACACACAATGAATAGAGAAAACTTTTTGCTGATTATAGCAGGTGTTAGGCAATTGATCTATAGTATGTAGAGTTTAAGCTTGTTTTACCTCCAATGGCTACCTAATTTTGCATCAGATATGACTTAGGTAGTCATTGGAGCTTTAATTACGAAGTAGACGTAGGCCGTTAAGGCCGACGAGTACAGTGCTTCCTTCATGAAGGATAACTGAAAGCCACAATGGTATACTTCCACTTAGGGAAAGAATACTGGCAAAGAATAAGACAGAGAATGCAAAAAAAATGTTTTGTTTAACTACTTTTTGTGTTGTTTTTGCTTTTTGCATAAGCCAGGATATGAGCTGGATGTTGTCTTTTAGTAATACAACGTCGGAAGCATCAATTGCAGTTGAGCTACCTACTTGTCCCATAGCGATACCTACAGTTGCTCTTGCGAGAGCTGGAGCGTCATTAAGTCCATCTCCCACCATTACTAAGCCCATATCATTTGCTAAAGAACTAACATGTTTGAGTTTATCTTCTGGAGTAAGAGAGGAATAGTACTCATCTAAACCTAAAGCTTCTGCATTTCTTTTAGCGCTATGATCATGGTCACCTGTGAGCATAAGAAGGCGTAGTTCTTTTGTTTTGTGTAATTCATCAATGGTACTTTTGATATCGCTACGAAGTTGGTCACGAAAGCGAAACATTGTGGCGTGATTATCAAAGAGAAGAACAGTGACAGTATCTCCTTGTGCGAGGATATCTGGCATTTGTTTCTCAAGTTCTTGACGCTCGTGATCTGTCATTTTGGGAGTAATAAAATCTGTTTTCCCAATTGCGACATCGATTATTTCATCATGAATAGAAATTTTTCCTTCTAAGCCATATCCAGGGATGGATTGAAATTCTTCTAATTTTATCAAGGAAATTTGTTTTTCTTGAGCATAATTTACAATAGCATTGGCAATAGGGTGTACGGCATTTCTTTCTAATGCTGCGGCAACACTAATGATAAGTTCTTGTGAGTGAGGTGAGTTGTTAAGAGACTTTACTTCGATACAGCTAAGATCACCTGTTGTTAAGGTACCTGTTTTATCAAAAGCAATGGCTTTGCATGTGGCTAATTTATCAAGTGTAACTCCTCCTTTTAATAAAATACCATTACGAGCACAAGAACCTACAGCACTTAGGTATACAATGGGAATAGCGATAATAAGAGCGCAAGGAGATGCTGCGATGAGAAAAGCTAAAGCTCGGTAAATAGAACCATTGTTTCCTAGAAAGGGAATTCCAAATAAAAAAGGGAAGCTAAAGCTAACTATAAATGCAATAAAGATAATACTACTTGCATAACGTTTGCTCATTTTTTTTAGCCAACGTTCGAACTTGGGGCGTGCTTCTTGTGCCTCTGTAATTAGCTTAATAATTCTTGTTAGTGTGGAATCAGCACTGGTATGTGATACTTCTAGGACTAAGGCTCCTTCAATATTACGCGCTCCTGCAGGGATGTCATTTCCTTTTTCTTTGAAAACAGGAATGTTTTCTCCTGTCAAATGCACAAGGCTTACTGAGGAAGTTCCTTCAATAACGGTACCATCTAAGGGAACAAGCTCTCCTGCTTTTACTAGTATGTGTGCTCCTACTTTTATATCTCGTAGTGAGACAGCATGAGTGGTTCCATCTTCTTGTATAAGTAAGGCTTGAGTTGGAGAAAGTTTGTGAAGGTTACGTAATTCACCACGAGCTTTGTAGTCGACAGAATGTTCAAGTGCCCCGGATAAAGAAAAAAGAACAAGTAGTAATGCTCCTTCAAATTCTCCTCCAATAAGCACGGAAGAAAAAGCTGCTAGTGTCATTAGCACACCAATATTAATATCGAGAGAAAGTAGGTCTTTTGTAGAGTTACATAAAGCAGGCATGCCGGAAAGAAAGTAAACAAAAAGAAGTAAGCAGTGCGCTAGAGGAAGCATGGACTCTTGGAAACTTATCAGAAAAGAAACGAGTAAAAAAATGCCTGCTACACATGCCATTTTGAGAGGTAAATGCTTACCCCAGTTTCTAGATGAAGGGGTAACAAAAGGGTTATGTGAGTCGTCGAGACCAGATTGAATGAATTCTTCAAAAACAATGCTATCTTTCTGACTGCATGCTGAGCAAGAAGAACCGGTCATATTAGATAGGCTCCGATGAAATAAGCAACTCCTATTGGAAGAGCAGCGATTCCCATACTCCAAACGGCTGCTGTAATAATATCACGTTCTTCCCAGTCTGCGCTTAATGCTCCAACAAGCACTTGCAGAAAAAGAGATGCCAAAATAAGACTACTTAAATCCATAAAATACAATACAGTAATGCAAAAAACAGAAGCTAGTAAACTTCCTAAAAGAGCACCTAGACCTTGTTTCAGAGGGTGCTGTTGACTACCTAATTGTAGATTCATTTCCTCTTCTAGCATCACCTGAAGTAAGCGGTCATTATCTGCCATGAGTACGTCGATCACATCATTAAGAAGTTTTCCTTCAAATCCTCGAGCTTTGTATAAGGCTGTAAGTTCTTGACGTTCTTGTTCTCGATTATGATTAATTTCATCTCTCTCTTCATTCATGAGCTTGTTTAGACGACTTAAACGAGTCCATCCCAACCAGGCAGAACGAGCCATTGTCCAAATCATCCATGATAATGAGAAACAAATAAGAACAGAAATCTGTTGTCTAGGAGTAATTTGTAAATGCCAAAATAAAATAGAGATTAAAGCTAGAGCAACAGAACATTGTTTGATTCCTGCTGCTGCTGCGTGTAGGTGACCAGGAAGCTCATTTCCATGAGGCTCATGTGTGATAAATGCTCCTCCTACATGTTTTTCCACCATATGACCCATGGCATTCTTTTCTGCAAAATGTTGGTGCTTAGTTGAATCAGATTGCTCAGTCATGAACGCTTGCCGTTAATTTTGGAATTTACATGTATATAACATGGACAGCTATTTTATTAGGTTTTTATGAATAGAAGTGAGCTTAAGGCGTAAGATAAAAGGTAATTAAGATAGTTGTTTGTTTGGTGTTATATTATTATTAAATTTTATTATAAATTATGTTATAATATTAACATGGGTTAATTGTAGCTTTGTTTGTTGTTTTTACCGATTTTTAATTGAATCTCTAGTGCTTACAAAGCTTTCATTTCAAGTTAAGGTGTATAGACGGTGTTTTTGGTGAATCACCTTAGCAATAAGAAGTTTAAGAGGAGGTAAGAGTTTATGGGAGGTCCTAGCCCAATTTCTTCCGGAGGGGACCCTGGTGCAGCAGGAGAAGTAGATTCTAGTTCTGCACAAGCGAACAGTAGCTCTAGTGGAAGTTCTGAAGATGCAGGCAGTATAGAACAATCGACGACCATACTGCCTGATGGTCGCGAGGTGTCAACATTACCCCCACCAGAAGGACATCGATCTATTAAAAGTTTTTTTCGTTCAGTAGATAGTGCTCGTCAAAAGGTTAATGCACAAGATTTTGAGAACCGACTAGCAGACGCTCTTTTATCTACACCTTTCTTAAGAGCGTTTATTTCTTCCAATATTTTGGCTTTGATTGCGGAAGCACAGCAAAATTATAATCAAGCTCAAGCTGCTTCTCAGCCAAGTTCAACAGATCCAGCTCCAGCTCCTGGGGATCCGCCACCGCCACCGCCACCACCGCCGCCTAATTACGATCAGTTTTTTGCATCGCTTCTTAAGTTAGCAGCTTTATTAAGTTTTTATAATAAGTTTAGTACGGGAATTCAAACAGACGAATTAAATGAAGATATTCTTGAGTCAATTGCGCCCCAATCTGCTTTACAAGCGGCAGGGGAAGAATTGAACTTAGATGGTGATGTTGCTGATGTCAGTGGAGGCGGTGCGGAGTCTTTAGCTTTAATGACGACGGCTTCTGGGCTTCAGTCTGCTGGGATTACCTCTGTTTTACAAGCTGCGGTACAAGATCAAGATTTGGTACTTCAGCAAGCGGCTTTGGGGCATTCTAGTGATGGAATAGTCATTAGTGGTTTTGAAGAAGCTTTAGAGCTTTTGACGATTCAATCTGCTGTCCTGGCTATTTTTCAACTTGCTGGTCCAGGTCAAATAAATAATGCGCAAGAGACCGAACAAATTGCTGCACAAGTATTAGCTGCACGAATTTTTGCGCTTGTTGATTCCGGTGGTATTGATGGTAGCTTGCAAGAAATTTTATCGGGTTCGGGGGCTTTAAATGGTACATCACCAGATTTATTGCAACAGGGCTCCCAGGAAGCAAGTATACTGATCTCTCTTGCTTTTTTAGCGATTGCTTTAGGTGTTTTGAAGCAAGGCAGTAATAGTGGTTCTAGCAGTATTTTTGATGGTCTTGAAGAGGAGCAAAGTCAAGAAAATTTTTCATCTGATGATGGTTTAGAGAATTCTACAGGATCGAGCGATATAGAAAGTGCTGCTTCTGTGGAATTAAGTACGGATGAGTTAGAAGAGTTTGATGAAGAAAAGAAACCTTTTAGCAAAGGAGTTAATGCTATAGCTTCTTCTGTAGCTGCAATTCCTGGTACTCAACAAGAAGGTGAAACTAGTACAAGTGAAGAAGTCATTTCTGAGCCTGTAGAACTTACAGAAAATCCAAGTGAAAATGAACTTTCATCTAATCGTGATGTTTCAAATGAAGAAAGAAGACCTATATCACCACCATCACAAAATACTTCAGAAGTAGATAATAATTTACCTGAAGCTGAAGTGGAAAACGTAAATAATGCTTTTTCGAATCAGAATACAACAATAAATCAAGAGAATATTCCTTTGCGTTTCTCATCAGAAAGAAGGGACGCTCCTTTAGGAGAAAGCGAAGATATATCTAATGTTGAAGAGCCTTTAGAAGACGTTTTGCCAGCTCCTGTAAATGTAAATAGAGAGCGTAGTGCAGAAAATACAGAGCAAAATGTCGAACGTACAATTCTTCCTGCACTGTTTCTTCCTCTAGATCAATTGGCTGTTTCTTTTGCTTTTCGAAATAGGAACAGAGTTTCTGCAGATCGTAGTCGAGAAGAAAGATTAGCTTCTGATTCTACTGTTCCAAATACGGTAAGTGAAGAAGATAATACTACATCTTCTGAAGACGCATCTGTTATAGCACCTTCTGTTAATCGTGAAAGAGGTAGGGTTGTAGAAGGAGAAACAGAAGAGTTTGTTGAAAATAATTCTAATCCAAGAGAAGAAGTTCCAGAATCCAATGATGTCGTAAATGAGAGTAATTCTGTAGAGTTGAGTGATTCATTTACTCCACCTCTTTCACCGCCAGTAGATCCTGTTCTTACAACAGGAGTGCAAGATACATCGTTTAGAGAAGATAGAGCTGAAACAGAAATTTCGCCTCCGATAGAGGTATTTACTCCTGTAGATATAGATGATTCTTCTTCTGATGAAGGAGAGCCTGTCCCACAAGGGTTAGACAATACGGGCTTAAGAGACTCTGAGCCTCCTCTTACGAATGCTGAAATTCGTGATTTAGGGGCTACAACGAATGTAAGTTCTGACGTAGGCACAGAAAATAATCGAGACAATGTAGATGTAGGAGATAACACATCTGATTCTGTACCTACAGCAAGTATATCGTTAGAAGAACCTGTAATAGATGAGATTTTGCCGCCTCCTGTAATCAACCCATCTCCTAATAATACGTTAAATCAGCTAGAGAATTTTCAAGAAGTTAATTTTGAAGCTGTTGATGAAAGTCAATCAGAGACTGATGTAGAAGGGAGAGGGATTGTTTCAGAAGTTGGTAGAAATCCT
The DNA here is from genome assembly GCA_002709385.1 of Waddliaceae bacterium. Taxonomy (GTDB): domain Bacteria; phylum Chlamydiota; class Chlamydiia; order Chlamydiales. The sequence continues at coordinate 77,905 of PAQS01000048.1, read as the reverse complement.
ACAGAAGAGAGAATTGAAAGTTCATCTATAGGGATAAGACCGAGTGAAACAGAAGCTGTACCTTTAAGTCCACCGCTTACAAATGAAGCGATTACAAATGATATTGTTCCTCCACCAGAAACGGAACAAACAATTGTAGGAGATACAAACCAACAAAATGCAGCGCTTAATTCAGCAATAGCTCAGTCTGCAGCTTTACAGGGTACGCAAAGTGTAAATACAAATATTGTAGAACCTACAGAGACGGTGAATGAAGACAATGCAGTTGTTGCTGATGAAGTAGATTTGGAAGAAGAGTTACGAGAACGTATTCAAGATGGAGTTGATGGGGCTACAATCGCATCTGGTGTACAAGCACAAAGTGATTTAAGTAATTCGGCAAATAGAACTTCTAATGGAGCTATAAATGCTCAAGAAGAAGCAATTGATAATGGAATTGCTCAAGGGAATATACAAGCAGAAGCTAGGCAAAGAGGAGTGGAACAAAGCTCTATATCTGCTGAAGCTGCAGAAAACGTATCGATTAATCAAGCAAATCTTGCAGCGGATATTCGTGCAGATGGAGTTGATCGTTCTGGAGTAGCTTCAGATGAAATACAAGATGATAGTATTACAGCTACAGGGCGTCTGTCAGATATCCAAAGGGAATCAGCTCAACGTGTAGGAAATACAGCACAGAGAGTTCAGCGAGATGCGCTTAGTCAATCTATTTTCTTGGATAGTATACAGCAAGACTTGCTAAGAGCTGAAGCTGTTCAAGATGCTGCTTTTCAATCAGTTCGTGAAGCAGAAGATGTTCAGAGAGAAAGTAGACGAGATGTAGATCAAGTGGTGGAGACGATACGTTCTTTCCGTGATGCTGAAACTCGTGAAGTAGATAGTATCCTTAGTAGTATTCGTCAGAACTTACAAGAAAACTCTGAGATTCAGCGGAGTGAGTTACTGTCTCTCATTGTAAAAGCATCTGAAGGAAAAATATCTGATGAACGTTTAGCACAGATTTTACTTAGTGTTGAAAACGACTTACAAGCTGATGAGTTATTAAGTGTAGCTCGCACTGTTTTAAATACTGTGGCAGCAGATGATGGTGGCGAACAAGAGTCTCGAATATTTACTTCGGGTGCTATTTAGAGGTAAGGGAGGGAACTTATTTATGCCTGATTTTAGTCCAGATGCAATAAGAGGCTCGGACGGAGAAGGGATTCCTTCGATTAATAGTGATGAGCCGGCACAAATAAAACAAGATAATATAGCTCGCGATAAAGATACGATTGAGCTGGCAGCAAGTGCTCAGGCTGTATTTATTCTTTTAGCAACTGCACCTCAACTTGTTCCTCCTGTAGGGATTGAGGATGGGGGTAGTGCTGCAGATGGGGTACAATTAAATGCTCGTGAAATGGCTTTAGAAATCGACAAAATAGGATCAAGTATTCAAGAAAAATACTCGGAAAACCAAGAGCAGGTTAAAGAGCTGATTAGTACTGCTATTGAAGATGAAATTAAGAGAGGGAACCCTAGAGCGATTTTACCTTTCGATCATGTGATGGATATAGCGAAGAATTTCAATGAATTTCGTGGAATAGGCCGTTCAGATGTACATGCTGTTGCACCTGTTGTAGTAATGTATTCAATGGTAAGTAATGATGCAGCTATTGCTGTGCGAGATCCTACAGTTGATGCTGAAGTACGTCGGGGTATGATTCTTGAAGGAAGTTTAGAAACGGCAAAAATGTATCTTCCTCAAAAGACTCGTGAAGATATTGGTTCGATGATTCTTATGGAAATGATTGCTCTTCAATACTTTGCTTTGATGCATGGAATTGGAGCTATGATGGATGATGCTGGTACAGTTGATCCACATGAGGAGACGGGTGGCAAGCAAGAGCAGCAGTTTCAAATAGCTTTGTTTTATGCTATGGGAGTTTTGACTAGTCTTGGAATTCGTGTAAATTCAGAAGGGATGGAGAAGACAGGTCCAGATATTATTCAGCAGTATTTGCAGGAGACATTTTCTCATTTAGTGAATACTGATCCGTCTTATGCAGGGCGTTCGCCGGATGAATTGGCAAGTCTTTATTCACCACTTTTCAGAGCGGCTTTGTTGATGCCTGCTTATGCAGCTTTGATTCAGGCAGAAGAGCAGTTTGCGAATTCATATGATTTTGCTGTGGGTTTTGATGCCTATGTTTATCAAGCTTTATCGATGTCGAAACCCGAGGCGGATGCTTCAATAACCGACCAACTAGGATGGGAAATTGCAGAAGCATATCGAGGTTTATCTGAGCAGCTTGTTGGCGGATTTAATCAGATACGTCAGGAAATAAGAGCTGCTGGGGCGGACTCACCTTTGTTTGCTTTGATGCAAACCTTATCTGAAGTTTATAAGAACCCTCAGTTAGGAATGAATGCACCAATTAATAGGGGGGGAGCGTAAATTACGCTGAGGGCTTGCTGTGATGATTTTTCTAATGAAAAGTTGTCGCAGCTTTGTTTTTTGTCTCTTCAATCAGTGCATCAGCCCAAGTATCTTCGTTCCATCCATGAGCGTTGATGCTTTTTTGCACATTCGTTCTCCGTTTCAATGACGCTTGGTAGCTTTTATCATAGTACTCTAATGCAAGTATAATAGCGTCGCTGGCTTTGTCTTCTTTGATGGCTTGAATCAGGTGTTTGCAACGTTCACTACCTAAGCGTTTTTGAATACGGAGGGTAGCTTGGATAATTGGAGTTTTAGAGTGCTTAGAGTAATCTTTTTTTAGTAGAGCTATTCGTTCTTCTTTTGGACGACAGATTTGGATGAGAGGAGCGTTTTGCATTTGTTGGTAAAGGTCATGAGGAATAAAACAATTCCCTACTCTTTGGCTTTCGTCTTCTATCCATAAAGTCTTATTGGGATTGCTTTGTGAGTATATCCAGGCTAGGTCGTTTTCGAATTGCTCATTACTTGGGGCTTTTCGCTCGTACATGCGCCCGTATGCACTTCCTTTGTGACAGGCTAGATCTTCTAGATCTAAAATTTGTTCACCTTTCTTTTTAAGGGCATGCAGGATGTGGGTTTTTCCGGACCCTGTGAGGCCACCTAGGATCACGATTTTTCGGGGTGATTTTGTCTGTTTCAATGCCCAATTACGATAAGCCTTGTAGCCACCTTCCAAGGTTATGGTACGTATTCCGGACCAATTGAGTAGCTGTGTTAAAGCCTGACTACGCATTCCTCCACGCCAGCAATGGACTTTAGCGAGTTTGCCATTTGTCCACTTCTTAGCGCTTTCTACCAAGTATGCTAATTTAGGTCCTACAATACGAAGCCCTTCCATATAGGCTTCATCATGTCCAACTTGTTTATATAGCGTGCCAACAATGGCTCGTTCATCGTTGGTAAATAAAGGAAGATTTTGAGCATTAGGCAAGTGGCCCTGGTCAAATTCACCAGGGCTACGAACATCGATGATTACACCACTTTGATCGAGAAATTCGTTAAGTGGAAGAGTGCTTTGTTTCACGCTTAAACCGTCATGAGGTCTCTTGGAGAAATTACGGATTCTCCGCCTAAGTACTTACGTAAGACTTTAGGAATATGTACGGAACCATCTTCTTGTTGGTTGTTTTCTAGAAGTGCAACAAGTAAACGAGCTGTAGCAAGCCCTGATCCGTTCAAGGTATGAAGGAACTCGGTTTTACCGCCTTCTGGACGGAAGCGTGTATTAGATCGACGAGCTTGGTAGTCTGTACAGTTTGAAACAGAAGAGACTTCGTAGTAGCGGTTTTGTCCAGGTAACCAAACCTCTACATCAACTGTTTTTGTACTTGCAAATGACATATCGCCAGTTACGAGAAGCATATTGCGGTAGTGCAATTCTAGTCCTTGTAACACTTCTTCTGCAGAATTAAGCATTTCATCAAAGACGCGTCCACTATCTTCAGGATGAGCAAAGCAAAACATTTCTACTTTATTGAACTGGTGTACACGTATCAGCCCACGCTCACTTGCACCTGCTGCACCAGCTTCTCTACGGAAGCAAGGTGTTGTAGCAATGTACTTTATTGGTAGTTCTGTATCTGGAATAATTTCATCTCTATGCATACCGTTGAGTACAACTTCCGCGGTAGGGATGAGATACAAATGATAGTCTTCGTCATGAATTTTGAACATTTGACTTTCAAATTTAGGAACTTGTCCAGATCCATACATTGTATCGTAATTCACCAAATGAGGAACAAGCCATGGTTCAAACCCATTTTTTACGTGAATCTCTTGCATATAGCTTAAAAGCGCCCACTCTAAACGTGCAGCGATTCCTCGATAGCAAGGCCAACCACTTCCTGTTGTTTTTGCCGTACGCTTGAAATCAAAAAGATGTAGAGTTTCGTTCAATTCAAGGTGATTTTTTGGTGTGAAAGCAAACTCCGGCTTTTCCTTCCAGCGTTTGATTTCCACATTATCTTCAGGATCAAGAGAAATTTTAATTTCGTTTTGTGGAATATTTGGAATTCGAGACAATTCATCAGTGAATTGTTCTTCTAGCTCGCGGCGTTTTTCATCTAGAGTCTGAATTTTATCACCTAGCTCTTTCATTTCTTCCATGAGAGCGTCAGCATTTTCGCCTTTGCGCTTTAGATCACCAATTCGCTTCGATTCTGATTTTCTATTCGCTTTTAGCTGCTCGGATTCAGTTTTGATTTGGCGAATTTCTTCGTCTAGGGATACAACTTTATCCAGTGTTATGTTTGGTTCTTTTCTTTGTATCAGTTCTTCGATACTATTTTTATTTTCCCGAATTTCTTTGATATCGAGCACACTAAACTCCTTTATACCAGAAAGTATACGAAAAAAAAGTATAAGTAAGGCCTTTCCTTAGTGTCAACTGTAAGTGTTGATGAGCTAATTTTAAAGAAAATATATTATCACAGTGTCATTATATGATATAGATTCGGGTTGACTTCATACAAAAAAAAAACTATTCATTGTCATAATTACATGGGAGTGTACTAGTGATAGAAGCAAGTCATCCTGCCTTACTGCTTGTTCTCGTTTTTTGTCCTTTTTTACAAGCAGCTATTTTCTTTAGTTGTAAGTTTTTACCGAGAAAAAGCCTGGGTTTTTTATCTACTTTTTTTTCTCTGATCTATTTTGCGATTGTTATTTATCTAACTATTGAAAGGTCAGAAGAATCCCCGTTTTATTTTAGTGTTCCTTGGGTTCCTTCTCTATTAGTGAATTTTTCTTTTCAGGCAGATGGTCTGTCTCTCTTCTTTGCTTTACTGATTACGGGAATGGGGAGTTTGGTTTCGTTTTATGCTCAATTCTATATGAATTATGAGGATAAGCGAGTTCGTCGTTTCTATAGCTATATTGGTCTCTTTATGGGATCTATGCTTGGTGCAGTTACAGCAGATAATTTTCTTGTACTCTTTGTTTTTTGGGAATTGACAGGAGTCGCTTCTTATCTCTTGATTAGTTATGACTACCATCTTCCAAGCGCGAGAATATCAGCAAGATCGGCTTTTTTAATTAATGCGGTTGCTGCTTTAGCTCTTTTGATAGGGATTATTCTTGTTGGTCTATTAAGTGAAACTTTAGAGCTTTCTGAGATTTTAGATAGAGATACGATTTCTAACAAAGACTCTGTGTGGGTTTTTGCTATAATGGCTTTGTTATTAACGGGTATCGCAGGTAAATCAGCACAGTTTCCATTTCACTTTTGGCTTCCTGAAGCAATGTCTGCTCCTACGCCCGTGAGTGCATATCTTCACTCTGCAACGATGGTTAAACTGGGCATTTATCTTTTAGCTCGTATTTATCCATTATTTGTTGAGACTCCTCTTTGGTTTCCTCTTGTAACAACCTTGAGCATGCTTACAGTTTTAATTGGTGGGGTAGCAGCTTTATTTGCGAAGAAGCTAAAGAGAATTCTCGCCTTTGCTACGATTAGTCAACTAGGCTTTTTCATTAGCTTTTATGGTATCGGTGATCCTCAGGGGCTAGAGTATGATTATGTACATATCTTTAATCATGCTCTCTATAAAGGAAGTTTATTCATGCTTGTGGGGATTCTTGCTGTTACAGCGGGAATTACTGAGCTTGAGCCTGCTCGCGGTATTTGCAGACGCTTTCCTCTTCTTGGTGTGATTTTTGCAGTTTCTATTGCCGCAATGGCAGGTTTACCTGGGACTACAGGGTTTTTGAGTAAAGAGCTTCTTGTTCGTGACTTAGTTCTTTTGTTAGAGACAGAACCTACTGGAGTGATTGTCTTTGGAGGGCTTATTCTCGGTCTTCTTTTGAAAGTAGCGTTTAGTTATAGGCTTTTTTATAACCTTTTCTTTTGCTCACCTAAAAAAGAAGCTGAAATAAAAAAAGCACCTTCTATTTGGATTTTAACACCTCCTTTCATTCTTAGTAGCTGTGCTTTGATTTTGGGAATTTGGCCTTCTGGGTTAGAGCAATTTGCAAAAGCGTATGTGATCGAAGGCTTGCATGATCCTAACCCTGAAGAAATTCATCTTTGGCATGGACTTTCATTAAATTTGTTATTGAGTCTCTGTCTTTTTATTGGTGGGGTTTATCTCTATAAGTATACAAGGGGATATGAGAAAAGTATTCATACAATTACTCTTTCTGGACTTGCAGATTCTTGGTCAAGCTACTTGGAAAAACTTCCTTATCAAGCAGGAAGTTTAACTCGGATTATTCATCGACCACATGTCTCTTGGCACTTATCTATCTTGTTTTTAATCTGCTCTGTGGTCTTGATACCACCTCTTTTAGAAGCGGGGATTTATTTTAAAGCCCCTCCTATGTTTACGAAATTTGATGGTTTGGCTTTATCTTTAGGGCTAAGCTCTTTTCTTTTATTGATTCTCCGAGCGGCTCTTGATCGCTTTATTGCCTTAAGTTTATCGGGATTTCTTGTCACATTTTACTTTGTATTAAGGGGAGCGCCTGATGTAGCCATGACACAAATGGTGGTTGAAGTAGCCATGCTTTTTGTCATTGTACTCCTTTTCTTTAAAGTTCCTGCTCAGCAAGCAAGTAAAAGCAGGGTTTTGAGATTACCGATTGCGATCATTTTTGGAGTGGTATTTGCAGCTTTACCAATGCTTCGAGGTAAGGTTGAAGGAGGAGTTTCTCTTCGAAATTTCTTTGAATTAAACGCTTTAGCAGTTGCAAAAGGTGCTAATGTCGTTAATACAATTCTTGTTGACTTTCGAGGCCTTGATACTCTTGGTGAAGTTGCAGTGATTACTGCGGCGGTATTTGGAGTATGTGCTCTTTTTTATTCTTCACGTAATCTTTGGCTGAAGCCTCATGATTCCTTACTTCCAGTATCTCCCTTTAGTTCTGTGATGCCTGCTCTTTTTTTAGTAGGTCTTATCATGGCTTTTAACCTTTTGATTAGAGGGCATAATGCTCCAGGTGGAGGTTTTGCCGGGGGAATGGTAATTGGTATTTCTTTGGTATTAGTCACGATGGGTATACAAAAGAGTCGGCTTTTTATTTTAAGTAAAATACATCCTTTAACGCTTTTATCGTTGGGACTTCTCTCCTCTCTCGCTCCAGCTTATCTTTCTCTCATTTTTGGAGGGGGAATTATGGTGTCATATTTTAACCCTAGTGTCTCGCTCTTCAATACACCTCTTCTTTTTGATTTTGGCATTATGTTGCTTGTGATTGGTGCTGTAACAGCAATCATTCTTGTGTTACGAACAATCAGTTTGCATGGAGGTAAACAATGAGCATAACGGTTTTTTTCATGTTGTTTATGATGACGGCATCCAGTGTTTATCTCATTTTAAGCTCTCGTTATACGGACCTTCTCATTGGGATTGCTCTTCTATCAAATGCCATTAATATTTTGATCATGGAAATGGGACAAGGCGAAGGGGCAGATCCCCTTCCTCAAGCATTGATTTTAACTGCTATTGTGATTGGTTTTGCCTTAGTTGCTTTTCTTGCTTCTTATATTCTTTTTGAGGTGCTTAGGCATAAGAACGACTCTATTCCTACTTACACAGAGGAGGACGTATAATGGTTGTAGGTGCATGGCAAATAGCCCTACTTTTTCTTCTTCCTCTCACTGTTGCTGCGATCATTCCGTTGTTTGGACGTTATGCTCACTATCTTGGTTTTGCAGCATTAATTTTTCAGTTTTCTCTTGCTCTTTCTTCAATGTTTGAACTGGCTGATAGTCGTTGGATGGTTGCAGCAGGAGATTGGCTGGCTCCTTATGGAATTGTATTAGTCTTAGATTCATTTTCAAGTTTGATGCAAGTGATGGTCTCACTCCTGTTTCTTTGCTGTACTTGGAGTTATACAGAACCCAAAACCCCTTATTATTGGACTCTCATTCTCCTTTTACTTGGAGGAGTTTCATTGAGTTTGATGAGTGGTGATCTTTTTAATCTCTTTGTTGGTTTTGAGTTGATGCTTATGTCTAGTTACACCCTCATGTGTTCAGAGGGAGATGTGAATAGACGTCATCGTGCAGGTAGTTATTTAGCAATGAATGTGATGGCAAGTTTTGTTTATCTTATTGCTATAGCTGTAACTTATGGAATTACAGGACAGCTAAATTTTGCATCACTTTCTCTTCTTCTTGAAGGTGATGTTACTGTTATTGGAATGGCACCAGCAGCTACAATTCTGATTGTACTTATGATTAAAAGTGCTATTTTTCCTTTATATTTTTGGTTACCAGATAGCTATCCAACTTTACCCTCGCCGATTGGAGGACTTTTTGCTGGGGTTCTTTCGAAAGTGGGGCTTTATGTACTTTTTCGACTTTTCATGAGTGTGTTCTCTGAAAACCCTTTCTTTAGTCAACTGCTTATTATTCTTGGATGTTTGACTATGTTTTTTGGAGTTATGGGGGCTGTTTCACAAAAAAGTTTTCGCGGCATTCTTTCTTATCATACAACAAGCCAGGTTGGATATATCGTTCTTGCATTAGCACTTGGATCCGAAATGGCCATTGCTGCAGGTGTCTTTTTCCTCGCACACAATATGGTGGTAAAATGTGGGCTTTTTCTTATTGGAGATATAGCTGAAAAGAAGTGTTGTGCATATAAGCTTGAAAATTTTGGTGCTTTGTGGACTGTAGCTCCTTTTTTAGGTCTTCTTTTTCTTGCTCAGGCACTATCTTTAGCTGGGTTACCGCCGTTTAGTGGTTTTTGGGCAAAGTATCTTCTATTTTTCGAAGGAATACGGCTAGAAGCTTATCTAGCTATTGGCATAGCTTTGTTAACGAGCTTTTTTACTCTCTATAGCATGATTAAAATTTGGAATAGTGCATTTATTGGAGATCAAATTGAGAAATATGAATCGGTTCCAAAAAGACAGTATATTGGTTCTATTGTTTTAACAGTGGTAGCATTGGGCATCGGTCTTTATCCAGAGCCTTTGATACAAAAGTGTCAACGTGCAGCAAGTTCTCTTATTGCAAGAGGAGAGTATCAGCAACAGGTTTTTGAAATAGGGATAAAAGGGAGTCGAGGAGAATGAAGTCAATATTAGCTGCATTGCGATTTTTTCCCTTGTTTATCTGGGAATTTCTATCTGCAAATTTATCTGTTGCATTGCAAATTTTATTTACAGGAACAGATCGCTTAAACTCACGAATTATTTCTTATGATACGGAAACTCTTACAGAACGACAGAGGCTTTTTTTAGCTCAATTGATCACTCTTACACCAGGTACAGTGGTTTGTGGGAGAAAGGAAAAAGAGCAGTTTCAAATACATGCACTATCTAATCAGAGTGATGAAGAGCTGATACGAAACATTCAGATAAAATTAGAGCGTCACGTGAGGGAGATCCTTTAATGAATACAGTCCTATTACTATCTTGGGGAATGATTGTTCTTAGTGGTGCTTGTGGCTTTTGGAGGCTTTGGAGTGGACCAAATACTCGTAATCGTATTTTAGCCTTTGATTATCTTTGTTGTACGATTGTTGCAGCCATGGTTCTGCATTCGTTTGAACGTATAAGTCATCTATACCTTGAATTGATTATGATTTTTAGCCTTTTGGGTTTTGCTACAGTTATTGCTTTTATGGAAGGCTTTTTTTCTAAAACACAGGAGGCAGAAGATTGACTATTCTTCTATTAGCGGGCACAGTTCTGATTTTTATTGGCGGAGTTGGTTTAGTTCGTCTTCCAGATCTTCTCTGTCGTACTCATGCGCTGAGTAAAGCGGTCTTATTAGGTCTTACTTTAATGTTGATTGCGCTTTTATTTCAGCTAGGTACTGCTTATGCTACGATGAAAATTCTAATCATTATAGTTTTTCATTGTGTCACTCTACCTATTGCTGGACAAATCTTTGCCACTTATGCCGCAAGAGATAATTAATATCTTAAGCTTAAGGAATCAATACATAAGTAAGTTTTAGCACTAAGAAAGCAAAAACGGCAATTGGCAAAGAGTAAGCAAGAAATCTTAAACCTGAAATTCCTTCATGAGGGAAATAGCTTCGTAAAATCTTAGTTGCTAGTACATTGATTGATGTAGCAAAAAGAGTAAGGCCAGCTCCTAGTACAAGCATCATCAGTTCAAAACCTTGTACGCTTGTATTTTCCATAGAGAATGTAGAGATAAAAGGCATACCAGGGAGGTGTTCGTTTAGTGCTGAAAAAACAATAGTAAGGCCTTCTAAGTTTGCTCCTTGAGTATTGTATAAATCCATAACCCAAGGCGATAATAAATAAGCGTGTACTTCCATTGAGTAATTGAAAAGAGCAATTAGTAGAGGAAGATTCAAGCGTTCTGTGTGACTTTGCCCTTCTATATCCCGCTCGAGTATACAAACGAGTGCAACAATTGAGACGAGTAGAAAAGAAATTTGATGAAACGCACCTGCGATGATGAAAGCAGCCAAATAGCCTGTAATTGCAAAAAAAGACACGCCATCTTCAGCATCGTCATGCTGAGGTTTGATTTTTGAAAGTTCTTTATGATGTACGATTGCTCCTATTGATAGGATAGAAAGTGCTATAAGAGCAGCTCTCCAGCCTAAACTGCTTGCAATAAGCCAGTGATCCCATCCCCAATTTGATGAAAGTTCAAGAGAAGCTGTTATATTAAAAGGAATAGCTAGATCGCCTAGTGCAATGACGAAAAAAGTAATAGCGAGTGTGCTGTAACAAAAAAATGAAGAAGGTTTTGCAGCGTAGTAACGGTGAGCGAGTGCTGAACATACTAAGACCATGACAGCAGGCTCAGAGATCATACCAGCAAGTATTCCTCCTGATAGAAGACAATGAAACCACCAAGAAGTTTCACTTCCCCCAGAAGCTTTTGAAAGAGTATTAACGAGTTCAATAAAGATACGTCTTACAGCTTTACTAAGAGCAAGGAAAATGTAGGTAAAGTTTGCAAAAGGCTCTGTAAGGTCAGCAGATGAAAAAATTTCTGTGACTCTATCAGTGCCGTAACTTGATCCAATCCAAAAAAGTGAAGGGAGTAACCATATGGCAAAAATGAAGGTATGATGTCCTAAAAGTTCACATAGTACTTGTGCAGTAGAGCCAGATTTCCCTTTTTTTCTTAAAGTCCGAGATTTACTCAAAAAAAAGTGTGAGCATAAAGAATGAACTACCGCTCCAAAAAAGCAATAAAGAAATAGTACTGAGTAAGTGGAAGAGTCTAGCATAATTTTAGGTACGCCTCCGAGACGCTGAGCGTAGTTTTCTCTCTGTCTTGATGTATCAAATAATTTGTTTTCAAGCAAGTTTACTGAGAGAAGTAAGACTGGCATTACTTCTAATTAGTTCTTGTTATTTTGCTAAATGGCCTGGCATAATTACGGAGAATTCACAGAGTAAATTCTGTTAAAACTCATTAGATGGAGATTCATCATTGCGGCTTAAAAAGATCAAAGTTCATGGTTTTAAATCTTTTGCTGATCGAATTGATTTAACATTCAACCCTGGAATCACTGCGATTGTTGGTCCAAATGGCTGTGGAAAATCCAATATTTCTGATGCGTTTCGTTGGGTGATGGGTGAGCAGTCGGCGAAGAGTTTGCGTGGGGCAAAAATGCACGATGTGATTTTTGCGGGAACACAATCTCGAAAGCCAATGAATTATGCTGAAGTTACTTTGACTCTTACTGATGTACAAGATGTTCTTGATATTGATTTTACAGAGTTAGCTATTACTCGTAGATTATACCGTAGCGGAGAATCTGAGTATCTTATTAATCGAAATCCAGTTCGTTTGCGTGATATTCAAGAGCTTTTCTTGGGTTCAGGGGTTGGTGGGAAAAATCCTTATGCTTTTTTTGAGCAGGGAAAAATCAATGAAGTCATAAATTGGAGCCCTACAGAACGGCGTAAGATTTTTGAAGAAGCTGCAGGAATTTCTAAATTTTTAAAGCAGAAAAAAGATGCTTTACGCAAGTTAGAGCAGACAGAGGATAACTTGACTCGTGTACGCGATATTCATCATGAAGTGGAAGAGCGTATTTTAGTTTTAAAAAAGCAGTCTGAACAAGCGCGTATTTACAAAGAAAAGTCTGCTCAATTAGATGTTTTAGAGAAATGCATTTTTCTTGGTAAGTGGCAAGCGTTAGATAGTAAAGCGGGAAAAGGCAGCGGGCAAGAACAAGAAACGAAAAAACAAATCCAACAAGCAACTGGTTTGCTTAAAACTCTTCAGCATTTTTCTCAACATCATAAAGAATCGCTTTTCTCTCTTGAAAAAGAGTACCGAGATGCTAATGAACAGGTATATAAAAATCGTAATGAGAAAGAGTTAAAGTTAAAAGAGCTTCAGACAAAAGAAGAAAGAATTAAAGATTTAGATTCTCGTTTAGATTCTTTTAAGGAAGAGTTAGCCGATTTAAAAAGCAATCGTCGTAGCAGCAAAGAAGAAATCAAGCAAAGTGAAAAGCGTTTAAAAGAAGTAGAAAAGCTTTTATCTAAATCCGAATCAACTCTTCAAGCAAGTCGAGAAAAAGCTGCCGAACTAGAAGAGCAGCTTAATGAGCTTCGTGCTGAGCAGCAAGAAGCTCAGCAAGAACTTGTAGCTGGAATTCAAGAAGAAAAACGCGTTGGCACTCAATTACAAGAAGGTCGTGTTCGTTTAGAGTCTGCAGAAGAAAGAGCAGGCCATGCGAAAGAGCAGTGCCAAAATTTAGGAAGAGAGAAAAAAGAGTTAGATTTGCTGACAACTCAGAAGCAGAAAGCTGTTAAAAAGCTTACTGAATCTGTGGAGCGTGATCAGGGAAAATTGCGAGAAGCAGAGCTTCAATTATCTACTGTTTTAAAAGAGTTAGAAGGAGCTCAAGAAGATTTTGACTTATTGAAACAGGAAGCTGCAGAGTTACGCGCTAGGGAGCAATTGCTTCAACGCTTACGGAAAGAAATGGAAGGCTTGTCAGATGATACAAAGCGTATTTTGCAGGCTGCGGAGGATGAAGGAAGTAATCTTTTCGGAAGAGTACAAGCGTTATATGAGTTGATCTTGCCTCAAAAAGGTTTTGAAGAGACTTTAGCTACAGTGCTTCGTCCATATACACACACTTTAGTAGTTCACAGTGAAAAAGATCTTCAGCTGGTTTTAGATTATGCAGAAGAACATCATTTGAATGACTTTTCTATTGTTTCTACGGGAACAATTAATGCAGATCAAGACTCTCCGTCTTTAGATGAAGGAATGCGTCTTTTACTTGAGTATGTGAAAGAAACACGTTTAGCTCAGCATTTTTTAAAGCGTGTAGGTTTTACTCCTGATATAAAAACGGGTCGAAAATGGGTTCAAAGTCAGCATGGTGTTGAAGTTGTTACTGGGGATGGAACATTTATTGATTCTCGTGGAGTACTTTCGTTCAGTAGTGAAGGTGGAAATAATGTCTTTTTACGAGAAGCTGAGCTTGAGTCTATAGGAAAGCGTTTAAAGGAATTAGAAGGGGCTTTACAAAGCCAAGAAAGCCGTGTTGCTAAGCTTATTGGCCAAAAAGTTAAATGGCAAGAAGAGCGTAATACTTTAGATCAAGCTGTACGTAAGCTTGAAATGCACTTATTAGAAGAGAATTTTGGTCTTCAACGTAGTAAAGCTGATTTAGCTCGTGTATCTAAAGAATTTCAACATTTTGAAGAGCAAGAAGCAGATTTAAGTGAGAGTATACGGACTTTAAAAGAATCAACAACCCTTCTTGCTCAACAGCAAAAAGAACTTTTGCGTAAAAATGAAAGCACTCGATCTCGTGCAGAGCAATTAGAAAGCAAGTTAGAACGTTCTGGAAGTAAGTATCAACTTACTCGTGAAGAGTTAGCTGAGCATGAAGGCGCTTATAGACAGACTGCTGCAGAGCAACATAAGTTAAAAAATATTCTTGAGGTTTTTGGTGCTAAGGATAATGAGCGTTTGCAGCGTGAAGAGAGGCTTGTACAAGATATTGAAGAAGGAAAAGCACAGAAAGACACTTGGCGTGCTGAATTAGCTGAATATCGTGACTTAATTAAGGGAGCTGATAAGGATGTCAGCGGTGCAGTTACAGACTGTCTTCAAAAAGAGAAGTCTTGCAATACTCAACGTGAAAAGATAGAGCTGATTGAAAAGAATATAGAGTCGCAGCGTAATCTCTTGAAAGAGTTGGAAGATGGTTGCCATCAAATTGGTTTACAAGTTGCCAAAGCAAAGTCTGCTCGAGAAGCTTTAGAGCTTGAGTTGCAAGAGCGTCATAGTATGACGATGGATGATTTGCAGAAAAAAGGTTATGAGCTTAAAGAGTCAATACCAGATTCAGAAAGAGCTTTACGTCAGTTGCGTAAAGATTTGGAAGGAATGGGAGATGTAAACCTAACTTCTATTGAAGAGTTCGATCAGCATAAAGTTCGTTTTGATTTTTTAAATAAGCAAATTGGAGATTTGGGAGCTTCCAGAGAAGAATTGATGGAGATTGTTTCTCGTTTTGATGGTGAAAGTCGAGAGCGTTTCCAAGCAACATTTACTGAAGTTAGAGCGAACTTCCAGAAAATTTTCCAGATTTTATTTCGAGGTGGAGAAGCAGACTTACAATTTACAGAGTCTGATGATGTACTTGAAGCCGGTGTAGAGATTATAGCTCGGCCTCCAGGTAAAAAAATGCGTTCGATTAATTTATTGTCGGGTGGAGAGAAGTGTTTAACAGCAATGGCATTATTGTTTGCTATTTTTGAAGTACGTCCTGCGCCTTTTTGTATTTTAGATGAGATTGATGCGCCATTGGATGATTCAAATGTGGAGCGCTTTCTTAATGTTGTAAAACATTTTGTGGATCGCTGTCAGTTTGTAATCATTACACATAACAAACGCACGATGGCTCTTGCAGACGTTCTATTCGGGGTTTCCATGCAGGAAAAGGGTGTTTCGAAGTTGCTTTCAATGCGTTTTTCTAAAGAAGAAATAGCCGAAACGGAATTACTTGTTCAAACATAGTCGAGAGGAGATCACGAATGATTATTGGTATTCCTAAGGAAGTAAAAAATCATGAATATCGAGTAGGTGCTACTCCAGCAATGGTAAGTCAGTTAGTACGTGAAGGGCATCAAGTAATGGTGCAAACTCGTGCAGGAGAGCGAATTGGTTTTTTGGACTCTCATTACGAACGCGTAGGAGCTAAAATTGTTGCTCGCCCTCAAGATGTTTATGATTGTGACATGATCATCAAAGTTAAAGAGCCTCAAGCAAGTGAATTTCCATTAATGCATGAAGGCCAAGTTATTTTTGGTTATTTACACTTAGCTCCCGATCCAGAGCAAACAGAAAACCTCTTGGAAAGAGGGGTTGTTGGAATTGCTTATGAGACAGTTACAGATCCTCAGGGACGTTTACCACTTTTACTTCCAATGAGTGAAATTGCTGGACGTGTTGCAGTAATGGCTGGATCAAATGTTTTACAAATGATTACAGGTGGAAAAGGAAAACTTCTTGGAGGCGTTCCTGGAGTTGAACCTGCAAAAGTTGTCATTCTTGGTGGTGGTGTTGTTGGGCGAGAAGCAGCTCGTATGGCTATGGGCCTTGGTGCAGATGTTTCAGTTTTAGATAATAATGTGAATGTACTTAGAGATTTAGATCAGCGTTATGCACCAAGATTGCACACAGTGTTCTCTAATGACCTTAGCTTACGTTCTCACGTTTTGGGTGCTGATCTAGTGATTGGTGCAGTACTTGTTGCAGGTCGTTTGGCTCCACGTCTGATCACGAAAGAAATGATTGCAGAAATGAAACCCGGATCTGTGTTTGTTGATGTGGCAATTGATCAAGGAGGTTGTGCAGAAACTTCCAAGCCAACGACACATTCAGACCCAACATATGTAGTAAATGATGTTGTGCACTACTGTGTATCTAATATGCCAGGAGCTTATGCTTTAACTGCAACGCATGCTCTGACTAATGTAACTTCTAGATATGCAATGGCTTTAGCGGATCGTGGTTGGCAAAAAGCTCTTGATGAAGATCCACATTTACGCGCTGGACTGAATGTTTGCCACGGCAAAATCACCAATAAAGGAGTAGCAGAAGCCTTAAATTATAATTATGTGCCTCCTGAAGTTGCACTACACGCAATGCAATAATCGATATCTTCATAACTTATTTATTCGAGATATACCGCTCGAATAAATAAGTTACTGAAAAACATCTTCCATGGCTTCGAAAAATCTATAAGCTGCGATGAACATTGCTGCTGAAGTTCCCATTACAGAAAATGTTTTTTTAGGTTCACCATTTGTTAAACAATATGCAGCAACTGTTGTTGTGCTTGTGATGATGAGTCCTGCCCAAGAAATGCCTTTTTGAGAAATAGACTTTATCGGCACTTCTGAAATGCTAATATTGATGTTAGCATGATAAACCGAAGAAAAAATATCAAACATAGCGTATCTCTCTTATAAAACAAAAAGATAGATTATGTTCTTTGTTTTATAAGAGTCAAGTTTACGGATAAATATTTTATGGAAATATTTAATGTTTACATGTTTGTAAAATATTTTAATTTTTATTTCTTGAATTTGACGATAAGTTTTACGTGAAGGTGTGAGTTGTCAGGTAGTTCTTTTGTAATAGAGCTACTGCTTAGGCAATATGTGTGGCTAGGGAAAGTAATAAGTAATAGTTTCCTAGTAAATAATAAAGGAGTATTTGCATGAAGATCTGGAAGGTCGTTTTCGCTGTGCCTGTGTGGGCATTTTTAGGCACGCCGTTTTTATATAGCGCAGGCCTTACTTTAGATGTCACTGTTCCAAAAACAGCTTATATACAGTGGTTTGAAACTGCTAGTAATATGGACAATGTTGATGGTGCTGCTAGTGTGAATTTTGATCCTTATACTGGTGGAGCAGCAACACAGTTGACAAATCCTGCGCCTAAACCGGTTGTATTTCAGATTATGTGTAATTCCCCCACAGGATACAACGTTGATTTTCAGTCAGCTGGAGCGACAGCGACGAATACAGGAGTTATGACTCATACTGTCCATGGTTCACAAACAGTCTCATTTACCGCAGCTATTGCAACTACAACTGTTGTGGGAGCGACGACACCAACCCTTGCAATTAGTTTGGATGGTGCAGCAAATGATATTCAATCTGGTGCTATGGCCGTAGGTGATTTACCTTTATTGGATACGG
Organism: Waddliaceae bacterium; assembly: GCA_002709385.1. Lineage (GTDB taxonomy): Bacteria > Chlamydiota > Chlamydiia > Chlamydiales. Next base: position 60,295 of record PAQS01000048.1, on the reverse strand, counting down.
CCCCTCATGTTTATACTGTCACATCTACTCTTCCTACGATTTCAGCGGTAGCGGATGACTTATTAGTCGAAGGAACATATCAGTCTTCTATAACAGCAACTGTAGCACTTCCTTAGTTTTTACAGTAATGCCTGTTGGCCTAAATCAGGTAGGGAATATGGGAAGTCATCGTCATCATGAAATGGTAGAACAAACTGGGTGACTTCCATTGGAGGATGGTCTTCTTGAAGGGCCTCCTCTATTTTTGCTTGTTCAAATTTCTGATAGCTAATTTCCTCAAGCGGTTTTATTGTTTTTACTTCTACTTTTACCTCTTCTTTTATTTCTTCTTTTTTCAAGATGATGGGAGAAGGTGTTCCATGGAGCCAGAGATAGTGAATATGATAAATGTTATTGTTAGGTTTTGCTTTCTCTAGATGAGGTTTTTTTGAATGTTGTAGAGGTAGTCCAAATTGACTCAAATAATATGGCATAAGAGAAAGTATGCGAGATGATTTTCGTATTTCATATTGTTTTGAAGTATTTTGACCGTATGGTGATTGAGCACTTTTAGAGAAATCTTCTACAATTTTTTGCAGTTTATTTTTAGGAAGTTCTTTTACAGCATGATTGATGAGGATTAATGGTGCTTTGTTTGAATCGGTCTCTTCATTATAAGGTGCAGATGTAGCATTTTTTACAAAAATGAGTTTCGGTTTCTCTTTCAAGACTTGCTTAGGTTTCATAAAACCTAGTTCGTATTCCTTTCTTCCGATATCTTCAGGAATTTCAAAGTAGTAATAGAGTTGTACTGCTTTAAGATCTTCATCTTTGTAATTAACTTGTAGTTCGTACTTTTCTCCAGGACTCAATCCTGACATTCTGATGAAGCCTTCTCCGTTTGTGAAAGACATGCGAGGTTCGCTTTCAGGTCGGTCTAAAAAATTGATTATAACAGGACAAAGAGAAAGGTTTTGTTCAAATTGGTCGAGAAGATAAGCGCTAATGAGGGCAGTGCCCATAATTTCTTCTTCTGTAGCGACTTTTATAAGAAATCCACTTTTATATTTTGAGAAAAGTTTAAAAGCATAATCTTCAAATTCATAGGAGTCGCTTTCAGCTGAAACAGAAACTTTACTTAAGCTGTATTCGCGTAAATTAGGTGCAACAGCTCCCATTCGTGGAGTGGCTCTAAACCTTTTTCCTGCTGAATTTACGAGAAGGTTCATTTGATCTAATCCTTCTCCCCCAACAATTAGAGCAAAAGAGTTATCGATAGGTAAACCAACAGCGAAATGTCCATCTGCCCAGGTAAGAGAACTACGTAGACTTAATGTTTGCTGTAAGTCCTCTTCATCTAATAGGTCGTTTATGCGAGCACGGTAGAAGGTTACAAAACGATTTCCTGTGTATCTAACAGACCCTCTTACATTATTATAGAGTTCTCTTTCATCAGGAAGAACAAAATTGTGAGAGGCATTCCAATCTACACCATGAAATTCTTGATACCCTGTCATTTCAGAACGTAAGTTAAATTGATTGCTTTGTCTTTGTAAAGAGTGTGTTCTATGTGTGGTGTCAGTTTTATGTACGTAATTTACGGTAAATTTAAGCTCAAAAGATGGATCTTGATTACTGTAACTAATATTAGCTCTAAAGTTCCAGCTCGTACTTAAAGTATAATTCCAGATAAGGTCTTGTCGCATCTCAGTTTCTCCCAGCCACCTGGAAATGTGGCTACTTCTAAACCGTAAACTACCAAAATTATAGATACGTGGAACGAGTACAGATAGTTCAGCAACAGTCTTAATACGATCTGATTCATTGGTTTCAGAATGTGTAAAGTAGTTTTCAGTTCGAAAATCTAATCGTCCAGATAATTGTAATGGTTTAAATGCTCTTGAAATCCATGTTCTCATGGCAAGACCTGTACCAAGTGGAGTACTGGATAAAGCGATGTCTCCACTCGTGTTAAACCATGGGTTTGCCCAGTCGAAACCACCTCCAATTCCAATATGATCAGGTTGTGCTTGAAATTCAGCAGAAGCAGTAAATGTTTCTGAGATACCTTGTCGATAAAATGTACTGAAGACTGGATCTGAACTGTATTCACTACCATTTCCTGTTACTCCAAGAGAAAAAGCAAAATCTTTTTTTCCTGGAGCTAGAATACTAGGACCTTTAATCGTATTAAAACTAAGAAGTTTCTCACGGCCTGTATCATCAATTATTTTTAATAAAACTTCGTTTAGACCAATACTCAAAGGGAAATCAAGTAAGTCTACAGGACCAGCTTTAAGGCGGAGAGTGGCTACTTCAATTCCGTTAATAAAGACTTCAACTGTGGAATCTCTTTCAAGTAAAAAAGAAAACTCGCTAATAGGCTCTGTAACATAATCAGGGCGCAGTTGAAAATCAGTAGAGTATTTAGCCCCTTGAATCCGTTGTCCAAGTAAAAGGCGAGAGTGCATAGATTGGGTTTCCCCAATTGTTAAACGGGTAACTTTTTCAGGATAGTCTCGGACTAATCGTAAATTATTATAATCAAAAGTATTATCTGTTCCGGGTCTTAGTTCAAACTCACTTTCTAAAACCCATTGTTTGTAGCGAACCGCTCCTTCCATATCTAATTCGTAAAATTTTAAACCTGTACCTCTTTGCAGTAAATGATTGATATTCAAATATGCAGCTTTTTCTACAGGCTCTAAAGTATTTGATAAATCTAGCTCATACTGGTTCTTAAGATGGATTGCTCTTGCACTTCTTTCTGTGTAAGGAGTGGCAATGAATAATTCGAGTAGTTCGGGGTTGTAAATAGGGTCATACTCTACAAGAAAATCTACAGAAACCCATCCCTGAAGGTCTTGCGCTTCTCCCATTTTATCTAATAGTTCTTGAGGGAGCATGTTTGAGAGGAATTTAATAACATCTCGGTAACGAATAAAAGGAAGTTCTCCATCAGCACGAACACGTGCAAGTAGATCAGAAACAACTTTTTCATCTACGAAAAGAGTGATAATAGCTTCTTCCCAGTGGTACTCGGCTTCTGCTTGTAAGATTTGTTGAAGCCTTTCTTGTAGATCGATTTTATTATAGAGAAGTGTTGAACTTGAGGCAGCGCTGTTTGCGTAAATTGTTGATTTATAGATGGTAGAAGAAAAAGTTAAAAAGAATAAGAAAACAAAGAAGACTCTCCCGTATGACGATATGTCCGTTTTTCGAAAATTAAGGACAGCCTTCTTTATTGTTCCTCTCCTAGGTATGTAATCCTAATACTTAATCTATCAAAGCCAGTTGATAGCTTTTTCCTCCCAAATAGGGATTGTCTGTGAAAAGCAAAGTTGCTTTTGTGATAGGCCAAGGAATAGAGAGTTCGGATAAATCTAAAGTAAAGTTTCGTGAAATGCCTGCATGCATGTTTTTACCAGCCATGGCATTCAGTATTTTTTGATCTGTAAGCTCGTAAGCTTCTCCGCTATCGGAATATAAAGTGATGTGTGGGTAAATAAGGTGAACATGTACAGTTCCTGGATTGTGTAGACGGAGTGTTAGTTTTTTATCTTCTAAAGAAACAGACTCAATTTCGATATCTGCTGTACTTTTCTTAGGTTTAAGGTAGAAGCTTGTTCTGTATCCTGAAGCACGGTAGATTTTAAAGCGTTCACCTGTTTGCTTTGGATTTAGATCAATAGGAAGTTCTCGGATAGTTACACGAAAACATTTTTCTACATCAATTTTTTGTCGGTTTTTATATCCAACTTTGATGCGTTTTGAAGTATGTCCTTTCAAAACAAATTGACTAGGATAAGCAAGAAGTTCTGTAGTTGGAGTCAGAATTTCTTCTCCATCTTCAGAAATGGTCCAAGCTTCAGCGAGAACTTCTACTGCAATAGGATCATCGCCACGATTAGAGGCAAAATAAATTACGGATTGTCCCGGACGAACGAATTGCTCCATTGGCGATACAGTTAGTCCTTTTGCACTAAGAGACTGACCTAGTGTAAATAAGATTAGCCATAAGCTAGACCAAAATGCTTTTTTGATTAGCATAATAACTCCAAATAAAACCTAAATGTTATACAAGTAATCTTATTAATAGTTATTTATTGTATTTGTGCTATTTAAATCAATTAAATGGAGATGTTTAGTATTTATATAATTATTAGTGGCTTAGGTGGCATGAAATCTGCTAATAAGATTTAATTCCTCCATACTTATGTAGATAAGTATGGAGGAAAAAATTTAAGGAAGTGTGATATTCACTGTAAGAACAGCTTCATAGCTTCCGTGAGGTAGTAGATCATCTTCACTAGAGCTAAAAGAAGGAAAATTTACAGTAACGGCATAGACGTGAGGATCTGTGTGTATGAGTGGGAGTTCGCCTAATAACATAGGGCCAGATTGAATATCTGGTGCAGAATTATTTAAACTAAGGTTAATTGTGGGGCTGAGTGTTGAGCCTGTATTGTAGGCAGCAAGGTTGAGAGAGATACCTAGCGTTTCAGAACTGATTGTGTGTGTTAAACTTGCGCTACTACCATCTGTAGCTCCAGACGATTGAAAATCCACTTCATATCCAAAAACTGAGTTACACATGATTTGAAAATAACTTGTTTGTGCTCCGGGAGAAATAAGCCCTCCACTTGTAGGAGAAATATAGGATGCTGTTTCTGTATCTAAATCGCCATTTGGATTTGTGAGAGGACCAGGTTCGTCTGTCCATTGCACATAAGCAGCTTTGGGGATTTCTACGGAAATTCTGAGGTCCGCAGCATTAAGAGAAATAGAAAAAAGAAGGGATGCGTAAATCATCCATAGTGAAATGTTTTTCATTTTATCTAATGTCCAAATAGTAGTTTAAAGTCTTATTAGATCTATCGGAATGATTGGGAAATGCTAAAGAAAAAAAAGCGATAATTTTTTTATCACGTTGATTTTTATAGACAAGAGATCAGTTCAATGATAACTGATCTCTTAGATTATTTTGGCTCATAATCTGGATTTAGGGAAGAGATACGACAGCTGTTACTGCGGTATCGTAGGTACCTTCCACTAATAGGTCATCTGCTACTGCAGATATTGTAGGTAGTGTTGAGGTAACGGTATATACGTGTGGTGCTGTATCTAAGAGAGGTAAATCTCCCACAGCCATAGCACCAGATTGAATATCATTACCCGCACCGTCTAAGCTTATTGCGATTGTTGGAGTTGTAGCTCCAGCAACTGTTGTTGCCGCAATCGCAGCTGTATAGCTTACGGTTTGTGTTCCATGTACTTGGTGAGTCATGAGACCTGTATTCGTCGCGGTAGCTCCTGCAGATTGGAAATCTACATTATAGCCCGTTGGCGAATTACACATGACCTGGAAGACAACAGCTTTTGGTGCAGGGTTGGTAAGCTGAGTAGCCGCACCCCCTGTGTATGGATCAAAAGAGGCCGTATCAGAACCGTCTACATTATCCATGTTTGCTGCTGTTTCAAACCATTGTATATACGCTGTTTTTGGTACACTTACATCCAGAGTAAGGCCGGCTCCTTGGATAACTTGAGTACCCATTACCATTGTGGCAAGAGCAGCCAAGGCTAACCTAAAAACTTTCATCGGAGTCTCCTTCCTGTTGTTAAAACCATTTCATTAAGGTACATGCTCACAACTGTAGGCATGGACACCTTTCCAGAAATTCTATCGACAGGTAAGCTTCTGATCTTTAGTAAAAATAAAAATTAATTTACGATAGCTGTTGCGTTGAAGCCACCACTATAGTTTCCAGAAACAATCAACCCATCGCTAACGGAAGAAATATTTGGAACGCTTACTCTTAAGCGATAAATATTTGGAGTATTTATGATGAGCGGAAGTTGAAGTTCTGTAAATACGACAGAAATGGAGCTACTGCTTCCTGTTAAATCTAAATTTAAAGAAGGGGTTGCTCCATTCATTCCAGAATAAACACTTAAATTGGCTGTATAAGTAATTGTTTGTCCGGAATTATCTAAATTTCCTTGAGTGGAGCTTGCTCCACTATTTAATGCTGTAATGATAACATCGTATCCCTCTAGTCGGTTACACATAACCTCAAGATACATATCTACTGCGCCTGGGGAAGTTAATTGAGTAGCAGCTCCTCCTCCATAATCGTTGAAGCTTGTAGAAGCATCTCCATCAGCTTGATCCATAGCAGAAGGGGTATCAAACCATTGAATGCATACAGTAGCGGGGCCGGGATAAGTGAGATCAGAGCCACAAGGATAGATTGTGGAAGAGAATGAGAAAAGAATTAAGTAGGTAATTAAACGAATCATCTTTTGAAATCCTCACTTATCTGTAGTTTAGTGCTTAAATTTTATTTAACACTTTATTGTATTTCCTTTGGTTATGAAAATCAAAATCAAGTAGAATATATTACTCTAGAACAAGTTAGCGTTTATAGTTATGAGTGAAGAATCCCGGTATATTATTGGAATTGATTTAGGAACGACAAACTCAGCTTTGTCTTATATTGATACTGAATTAAAATCCGGAAGTCTTTTATCTGTTCAAGGTTTTCCTATCCCACAATTAGTTCAAGAGGGAGTCGTTGAGCGTCATTCCGCTTTGCCTTCGTTTTGTTATTTAGCAAGTTCGCATGAGTTACAATCTCGCGCTTTTGATTTGCCCTGGATAAAAGGGCAAGATCTTGCAGTGGGAATTTTAGCTCAAAAAATGGGAGAGAAGGTTCCTACACATCTTGTGCAATCAGCGAAAAGTTGGTTGTGTCATGCAGCAGCTCATCGTCGAGAGAAAATCTTACCATTTCATGCGTCTTCTGAAGAGCGTCATGTGAGCCCTGTTGAAGCGACGACATCTTTTCTTAGTCATATAAAAAATTCGTGGAATTTGTTCATGGCTAAGAATGATCCTTCATGTGAGTTTGAACAACAGCAGCTTATTTTAACTGTTCCGGCGTCATTTGATGAGATAGCCCGTAGATTAACAGTAGAAGCAGCCCAGGCCGCTGGATTTAAAAAACTAACCTTGTTGGAAGAGCCGCAAGCAGCTTTTTATCAATGGATTGCGGTAAATGAAAAGAAGACAAATCATTCGCTTACGGTAGGTGATTGGATTCTGGTATGTGATATAGGCGGGGGAACGAGTGACTTTAGTTTAATTGAAGTTACTGAAGCTGGAGAGCGTTTAGGTTTTCGTCGTATGGCAGTTGGAGAGCATCTTTTGTTGGGGGGAGACAACATGGATGCGGCGTTAGCGCATTTTATTGAGGGGCGTTTGGAAGCTGATCGGGGAGAGGAGTTAGATTCTAGTCGTTGGTCACAATTATGCCAGCAAGCTCGTCGTGCTAAAGAGGCTGTATTAGGCGATGGTGCTGAACGATATCGAGTACATTTACAAGGAACGGGTTCTAGTGTTGTGGGGAACAGCATGGGTATAGAGCTTCTTCGGGATGAAGTAGAAGAAGTCCTTGTTCAAGGTTTTTTTCCTTTAGAAAAGTTTGAAGAAGCTACGCAGGTTCGGAGAGGAACGGCTATTCGAAATATGGGGCTTCCTTATGAAACAGAAGCAAGTATTACACGGCATCTTGCAGCTTTTTTAAAAAAACATAGTGCTACTCCTAAATGGGTTTTATTCAACGGAGGTAGTTTACGACCTCAAGTATTTCAGGATCAGATTCTATCTTCTTTACGCCATTGGTTTCCTGAAAGTAATGCACAAGCTTTAGATAATTTTGATCTAGATCTTGCTGTATCTCGTGGTGCGGCTTACTTTGGAAAAGTGAAAAGGGGATTAGGAGTGAGAATTGCGGGCGGTGCTGCTCGTGGTTATTACTTAGGTGTAGATTTGGAAGGAGAGAAAGAAACGAAGAAAAATAAAGCGCTTTGCCTTTTACCAAGAGGAACAGAAGAAGGAACAGAGTATCGCTCTGAGCGTTCTTTTTTAGTAAAAGCGAATGCACCTGTAGCTTTTCGTTTATATTCTTCTCAAGTTCGTATTGATGATAGTGCAGGTGATTTACTGGAAATCGATTTGGAAGAAATGGCAGCGTTGCCACCAGTACATACAGTGCTTCGTTATGGGAAAAAGGGAATCCAAACTGAAGCAAAAGATCTTCCTGTTGAGTTGGGAATTCGTTTGAATGATATCGGTATTCTTGAGCTTTGGCTGGAATCTAAAGATAGTCCTCATCGTTGGAATTTAGAATTTCAGGTAAGTACTGCTTCTGGTACGGAAAATAGTTTGGCTGATTTAGATAAGGCCCGAAGAGATGAGACATTTGATGCTTCTTATCTAAAAGAAGCCGAAAAGCTTTTATCAGATTGTTTTTCTGGGCGTATGAAGCCGAAAGAGTTGATGGGCAAGTTAGAAGAAGCTCTTGATCTGAAACGTTTTGAGTGGCCCCCTAGTATTTTGCGACATCTTTGTGATCAGGTTCTCACTTATGCTGAGACTTGTTCTGTCAGCCAAGCATTAGAAGCTAGATGGTGGAACATGATAGGGTTTCTTTTGAGACCTGGTTATGGTTTCCCCATGGATGATTTTCGTATCAAGCAGCTTTGGAAAGTATTTCTTCAGAAACAAAAACAAAAAAGCAGTAGAGAAGTTCTAACTCAAAAGTGGATTTGTTTTCGCCGTTGTGCGGGAGGTTTGAGTAAGGGCCAGCAAAACCAAATTGCTAATGAATACCTTCCTTTGATTTATAAGAAAAAAGAGAAGAGTATTGCAGCAGGTTCTAAGCTATCACTTTATGAATATGGTGAATTGATTCGTTTGCTTGGTTCATTTGAGCTTTTACCTCTTTCTTTGAAGCAAGCTGTTGCTGAGGCTTTGTTGAAAAAAGTTTCAAGTGATGAAGCTCTTGATGCGGATTACTGGGCTTTGGGAAGGATTGGTGCTAGGCAGTTGGTTTATGGTTCTGGGTCTGATGTAATTCCAGCTTCTACCTGTCAGAAATGGTTGGAGTCTTTTTGTTCACTTGAAGCTATAGATAGTGAGAAGCTTAAGTTTGTATTCATACAACTTGCCAGAAAGACAGATCAGAGAGAATTGAACTTATCTAAGAAAATTATAGATAAAGTGTTAAAAATGAACTCACTGAAAGATTTAGCTCCTCAATTAGAGCAGCTCATAGAAGGGCAGCTTGCTTTATCACAAGAGCAGATTGAAAGTGTTGTGGGAGATCAAATTCCTTCTGGGATTACTGTACAACTTTGATATTTAGGAAAATACTAGGAAGCGCAAGAGATAATTCTTATCGTGTTATAAGGATAAATATAGACTGTGTCTTCTGAACAGGGTGCCCCATTGAAAGATCCTATTTTTTTAGAGCACTTTCTTGATGAGGCTGAAAAACAGCTTGCTTCAGGAATAGTGGAACGTATTGAATTTTCTGGCGGTACTTACCTCATTCATATTGATGATAAAGGTGAGACTATTTGCGCTTTCATTCAGATTGGTGAAGATGAATGTTTGGGCGATTTTTTCTGTTCTTGCGATTCTGATAGTTCAGATGGCTGTCTTCATTTAGCAATTGCTTGCTTGCGAATTTACCAAAAATACGATGAACCACTTCATATTTTTCACCAACACTCTTTGTGGAATCATGTTTGTGCTTTGTATGCAGATGCTTATGGATACGACCCTGTTTTATTAGAAAAACTGGAACCTGGGCATTATGTTTGTAAGGAAACAGGGGGACAAAGTGTATTTACTATTCGGGCAAAGACGGAAGCTGCTCAAGAAAAATTAACGGATTATATTGAGTATCGGAGTGAAGAAACGGAAGAAACTTCTATCAAGTTTTCGGGCTTACCTTTAGAAGAAATTACGAAATGGAAAGAAGGGCGGCCTAGTCCTGAACTTTTATATGAATTATCGTTCTGGGCTGATTTAGCGAAATGGATGACTCTTGCACAAGAGGCTGACGAAGATTACGAAATAACTTATAAGACTGCAAAAAATGGTTTACCAAATTTCTTCCGGGTCGAGTTTTCTAGTTTCCAGGTCGAGTTCTCTCTTCTAGCATCTGAATTGGTCAATCTTATTCCAGGTTTGAAGACAGTAAAGAGTCCTCTTAAAGTCTTAGAAAAACATGGCTCTGAAATTACAAGTATTCACTATGATCCTCACAAAGTTGCTTTCCGTATTTACTACGGTAGTGAGCTATTGGCAGATCATTTTTCTTTTACAGATGAAGAATTACAAAAAGCGCAAAAAATTGAAGATTCTAATTGGCTATACATAGATGGGCAAGGGTTTTACGATAGTAGTATTCCTGAAAAGCCAAGTAAAACATGGGTAAGAGAGCGGGAAATTAGCGCATATATTCAGGAAAATTGGAAGTTATTAAAGAAGTATTTAGAAGTCTTAGAAGTTAGGGCAGATGGTTTTACAGTTGAATATGCCTTAGAGTTTGATGACGAATGGAATCTTAAATTAAATGGGAAACTTTTTGAAGAAGGAGATCTTTCGAAAGAAGGGGTGAAAGTATTTGGATCATGGGTATTGATACCAGATAAAGGCTTATACCTTTTAAAAGGCTCTTATTTTCCTAAGCAAGTGATTCCTAAAGAAGAAGTATCAGAATTTATTTCACAGAATCAGGCTTGGTTGAGTGCACGACCTGGATTTCATACTTACCTTACAAATATAGATGCTAATTTGAATTATAGCATTAGTAAAAGAGGTGATTTGATTTTCGAAAGCAGGGCTGTTGTAGAAGATCGAGTTGAAGCTCAAGATTTTGGAAACTGGGTTTATGTACTTGGTCAGGGATTTTATGCAAAGTCTGGCGTGAGGGGAATGCGGCCATTTCGTGTAGGTACACGAATTTCCAGAGATGAGGTAGCCAGTTTTATCCGAACAAATGAAGATGACTTAAGTGAAATAGATGGGTTTTTTACAGAAGAGTGTCCTTTAGAAAAAGCGAGCCTTGAAGTACGAGTTGAAGGAGATCAAACAATCCTTGTGGCTCCTCGCTATGATTTAAAGTTAGAGTATGATTCTGAACAGCTCTTTTTTTATGATAGCTATGTTTATGTAAGCGGTGAAGGTTTTTGCTCATTGCCTTCAAATATGCGTTTACCAGATCGTTACTGTCAGCCTCTTCGAATTGAAAACGAAGAGCTATATTTATTTCTTTCCGAAGAGCTTAGAAGCATTGAAAATTTCGTTTCTTTTATTGATCGCCGTATCCGTACTCATCAAGAACTCATTTTATATGTTGAGCATTTAGAAAGAGATAGTAGTTTAAGTCGAGGGAATTTCAGGCTTAAACTGAGTATGGAGAGTGAGTGGGGAGAAATCTCAGCTATAAAACTTTGGGAAGCATTACAAGATAGTAAACGTTACTATCTTTTTTCTGATGCGGGGTTGATTCATCTGCAAGATGAGCGTTTTCGTTGGCTTAAACAATTATCGAAAGATCAAGTAAATCAAGAAGAAGCAATGCTCCAAATTTCAGCGATGGAGTTGATTCGGATTGATGCTTTATATGGACTTCAACGGCCCTTAGGAGATGGTGAGCAAGCTATCGAAACTCGTGGATTATTGCATGAAGTGATGAGCTTCGATTCAGAATCTAAGCCGAGTATGAAAGGGCTTAAAAGTAAACTTAGACCTTATCAAGAGTTAGGTATTCGCTGGTTGTGGTTTCTTTATAAAAACCACCTGTCTGGCTTGCTTTGTGATGATATGGGCTTGGGAAAAACTCACCAAGCGATGGCTCTTATGGCCTCGATTGCGAATCAAAAGAAGCTGAATAAAGACAAGGCAGCAATCATATTGGTGGTATGCCCTACATCAGTTATTTATCACTGGCAAGAAAAATTAGAACAGTTTTTGCCAAAGCAAAAAGTTTTAGTTTTTCATGGAAGCAAGCGTTCTTTGAAAGGCTTAGGTAGATCTTATAAAATCTTACTTACAAGTTATGGCGTCCTTCGTGTTGAAAAAGAAACTCTGAAAGATTTGAGTTTTGATTTGGCCGTTTATGATGAAATCCAAGTAGCAAAAAATCATCATAGCCAGGTTTATGCTGCTTTAGACTCTATGCAAGTGGATATGCGCTTGGGGTTGACAGGTACACCGATTGAAAATAGTTTAAGAGAATTGAAGTCGTTATTTGATCTTGTTTTGCCTGGTTATATGCCAGAGCATGGACGTTTTACTAGTTATTTTGTGACGCCCATTGAGAAAGAAGGGAATAAAGAAAGAAAGCTATTTTTAAGTCGATTTATCAAGCCTTTTATCTTACGAAGAAAAAAAGAAGAAGTACTTGAAGACTTACCTGATAAAGTTGAAGAGGTCTATCACTGTAGACTTTCTGAGGAACAAGCTCGTTTATATCGAGAATTAATTGATCAGTCCAGAGAAACAGTTCTTAAGCAATTGGAAGATGGGCAAGAACCGATTCCTTATGTTCATATATTTTCATTATTAGGCAAGTTGAAGCAATTGTGTAATCATCCTGCAGTTCTATTCAAAAAGCCTGATGATTATGAGCAATATCAGTCGGAAAAATGGGACTTATTTGTTGAATTACTTCAAGAAGCACGAGCGTCTTCTCAAAAAGTTGTTGTATTCTCTCAATACCTCGATATGATTCAAATTATTGAAAATTACCTCAAATCTCAGGAGATTGCTTATGCCTGTATTCGTGGAAATACAACGAATCGAGGGGCTGAAATTAAGCGTTTTCAAGAGGATAAATCATGTGAAGTTTTTGTTGGCTCACTTCAAGCAGCTGGGGTTGGAATTGACCTTACTGCTGCGTCGGTAGTTATTCACTATGATCGCTGGTGGAATGCAGCCAGAGAGAATCAAGCAACAGACCGTGTACATCGTATTGGACAAAACCGAGGGGTACAAGTATTCAAATTGGTTAATAAAGATACTTTGGAAGAGCGAATCGATGAAATCATTGCCCGTAAAGGGAAATTGATGGAAGAAATCGTAGGTACAGACGATGAAAAGGTCTTAAAGACATTAACTCGAGAAGATCTCATCGAGTTACTGTCTTTAAGCTAAATCTCACTTTCATCTAACGCACTGGAAGTGCGAGTTAGGTAGTCATTGGAGCTTATAAAAGAATATCTTCTAAAGCTTCTTCAGGCAAATCAGATACATAGTTTTCACTAATTACTTCACGTTTTGCAGCGGATTTCTTTTTTGCTTCCGTTTCTTTCTTGTCTTTCAAAATGAAATATACTGGAAGGCCGCTAAATTGGAAGCGCTCGCGGAATTGATTCACAAGATAACGCTTATATGTTTTTGTCATTCGATCTTTATAGTTAATGAACAACAAAAAGCGTGGAGGAGATTGATTTACCTGGGTCAAATAGTAGATACGTAAGCGCTTACCATCAATCATTGGAGGATGGTTTCTTTGAAGAGTATCTTGAATGAAGCGGTTAAGTTCAGGAGTTCCTAGTCGCTTATCAATGAAGCTATGTACAGTTTGTACTTCAGAAAAGACTTTGCTGAGATTGCGGCCTGTAAGCGCTGAAATGAAGAGCTTCGGGCAATGACGTAAGAAATGAACTTCATCTTGGATAGCACGCATACAGTGCTCCATACGGAAGCCTTCAACTAAGTCCCATTTATTAAATAAAAGAATACAGCCTTTTCCGGCTTCTTCAATCATCTGTGCAATACGTTTTTCCTGGCTTGTCAATCCGTCTTTTGCATCCAGCATAAGAATACAGATATCAGCGCGCTCGATGGCTCTTTGTGTACGAATTCGAGCAAATTTTTCGATTACATCAGCTTCTGATTTTTTACGTTTGAAACCGGCTGTATCGATAAGGGTATATTCTTGATCATCGATAGAGAATTTTACATCGATAGAATCACGTGTGGTTCCGGCAATTGGACTAACAACACAGCGTTCTTCTTCTAGTAAAGCATTGACGAAGGTCGATTTTCCGACGTTTGGACGTCCAATAATCGCCACTTTAATAGAAGGATCTTCCTCTTCTTCGCCTTGATCATTTACATCTTTTAGAGCCATTTCGAGAAGCTCAGCGATATGTAGACCTTGAACAGCAGATACAGCTGTCATTTTTTCAATCCCGAGGCCGTAAAAATTATGCAAACGGGATTGCTGGGTATAGCTATCTACTTTATTCACTGCGAGGCAAACAGGCTTGTTTGTACGAAGAAGAATACGAGCAAGCTCCATATCCAAGTCTGTAATTCCAACGACACTATCCACTACCATAATCAAAGAGTCGGCCTCTTCAATGGCTATCTCAGCTTGGCGTCGGATTTCATCGTTAAAATCAGCCTTCGAATGAGCATCAATACCTCCGGTATCGATGAGCTGAAAATTACGCCCAAAACACTCAGATTCCGCATAAAGACGATCCCGAGTCACCCCTTCCGCTTCATCTACAATAGCAATGCGGCGACCACAAATACGGTTAAATAAAGCTGACTTACCTACGTTTGGACGTCCAACAATAGCAATTTTGGTTTTACTAGCCATAGCTCTTGCACAGTAATGATTTTGATAGAAGTAGTATTGTACTTGAACAGTGAAATTATTTAAATAAGAGATTTTTCATTAATTAATGCAGTTTACTTAAAATATAATTCTTTACTTAAATTATTAAATAAAATACTATTTCATGCTAAAAAAAATAGGTTTTAAAATATGAATATAAATAATGATAAATCTACTTTTTCAAGTTCTACAGTAGAACATGGATTGATAGTAAGTGCTGGTCCTTTGTTGGGTGCAACTGTTGGAGCAGTGCAGCAGATGTATACATCTGGTGCTGATGTGTTTTATAACGGTGGTGAGAAGCTGTGTTATAGCGCTCTCAAAGGCTTTCCTGTTTTAGATTATATCAATATTCTTTGTGAGGGAACGTATAGTCCTCTTACTTCTATTCCTATGTGTGCTGTTGGTGGGATTGCTTGTGCTAATCTTGTTTTGGGAAATGACGTGAATAATGAAGGCGGAGTTCTAAAAGCAAGTGCAAAAAATATTTATTACGGCCTAGTAGTTCCTAATCTTTATCGAGTCCCTGTGGTTTTGGGTGGTTTTTTTATGCGTGAATTAATAAGAGACTATATGCTTCAAGAGTGGGGAATTGATGTTTCTGGGCATGCAATTATGTTAACATCTTCTGCTATTTCTTCTTTTTTTACTTTAGAGTACTTTTCTAAGTTAGATCATAGTAAGCAAGAAAAAACTATCGAAGCTCTTATGGTATTATTAGGGCTTGGAGATATTATTTGGACTTATCATACAACTGCTCATTGTCACTCTGTTATTGATGTTGTTGTTGGTGCTGGATGTGTCGCTATCCCAGCTATGAGCTTAGTAATGGGACATAAGGCAATTGAAAAGACGATTGCTAAAACTTGGAACGTCGCTAGCAGTTGCTTCTCTTATTTAATCGGGTCTAAAGTTTCTGAAGAAGGTAAATTAGATAAAAACAGTCTTTTACCAATTTAGGTTTTAGAAAAGACTCTACAAGTTTGAATTTTTTTAAATTTAAACTTGTTATCTTGCTCGTAGAAATCTAAAGTAGGGGTATGGTTGATAAATCTGATTCAGAGTCAGTTGTTATTTCTTCTTTAGCTGATGAGTTACATGGTTACACATCAGATACGTTTCGCCATGATCTTACAGCAGCTCTTACAGTAGCTTTACTGGCTATTCCTCAGGCGATGGCTTATGCGTTAGTTGCTAATTTACCACCTGCAGCTGGTTTATTTGCAGCAGTTTTTGGTGCTATTTTTGGTGGTGCTTTTGGTTCTTCTAAGCATTTAGTTATTGGTCCAACTAATGCTATAGCGGTACTTATTCAAGCTGGAACAGCGGAAATTCTTTACAACTTTTACCAAGATGCGACTCCTCTTGAGAGGAATGTCATTGCTATGCAGCTTGTGACTCAAATAGGCTTTTTGGCTGGTATTTTTCAGATTTTAGCAGGGTATTTCAAGCTGGGGAAATTAACACAGTTTGTGAGTCGTTCGGTCGTTATAGGGTATATTTGTGGGGCAGCAATGGCTATTGCTGTAAACCAGCTTTTTACCTTTTTTGGCTTAAATAAAATGGAAGGAGTGCACTCTCTCTTTAGTAAAATCCTCTATGTGTTTAGTCATGTAGGTAATTTGGATTGGCATACAACTATTATTGGAGTGTTTAGCCTAAGTTGTTTGATTTTGATGAAAGGTATAAAAACCCGTTTTCCAAAAGCTGTGATTGTATTGATTCTAGCTGCAGTTTTGGTACAAGTTTTGGGTTGGAGCCCGGCTGAGTGGGTTGAAGGGCAAAGTTCTGTCGTTTTAGTTCGTGATTATGGTGAGATTCATTTAACTTCAGTGCGCCCTACAATACCTTTCTTTGATTTACAGGTTTTAAATAGTCTCTTGCCTTTGGCATTGATGATTGCTTTGTTATCAGTGTTAGAAGCAAGTTCTGTTGCGAAGTCTATTTCAGCAACAAGCGGGCAGCGATTTGAAGTGAATCAAGAAATTTTTGGTTTGGGGATGGGGAATGTTTTCTCTTCTCTTTTGGGTGCTATGGCTGTATCGGGAAGTCCTTCTCGAAGTGCTTTGAACTTGGCATCGGGAGCTCAAACTCGCATGGCTACTATATTAGGTGGTGTTGTTGTCGCTGCTATTTTATTATTTCTTGGTGGTCTTGTTACTTATATTCCCCTCGCTTCATTAGCTGCTCTTTTGCTCTTTACTTCTGCGGGAATGGTTGATGCGAAACAGTTTCGTTTAAGTGTCTGGACTACGGGATCGGATGCTTTAGTTCTTGCAGTAACAGTGCTCTCTTCTTTTTTCTTAAGTTTAGATTTAGCTTTTTTCTTAGGGGTAACTACATCGGTAACTCTTTATTTAAGAAAAGCAGCTAATCCTTCACTTGTTGAATATGGCTTTAATGAAGCAGGTGAATTCAAACCTTTAAGTTCTGCTGAGTCACGTCCTAACCCAGAAATTTGTTTAGTGAATATAGAAGGAGATCTTTTCTTTGGTTCGGCAGATTTGTTTCAAGCGTCGTTAAAAACTCTCGCTCGTGACCAGCAAATACGGGTATTGATTTTGCATATGCGTAATGCTCGGCATATGGATGCAACAAGTTGCTTTGCTTTACAACAGCTTCACGAGTATTTAGAGAGTACAGGTAGGCATTTAATTTTAGCTGGAGTTACTCGCTGGGTTTATCGTGTAATAATTGATTCAGGTATTGATAAAGTCATTGGAAAAGATAATATTTCTATGTTTGAGGAATCAAGGCCGCGTTTTGCAGCCATGACTTCTTTTATTCGAGCTAAAGAACTTGTACTAGAAGATAAAAAGCGAAAAAGGGAAAGTATTCCTACTGTAATTATTGGTTTAGATACCAAACCAATTCCGGTGGAATAAGCGAGGCTGAAGATGTGTGAATTGACAGGAATTTTTTCTAGAATAGATGCGTATTATGACATAGAAGAAGATGATGATTCTAGAAAAGCAAATGATGATTTTGATCAGGCGGCAGGTCATGGGGAAATTATCCGGGTAGGGGATAGTTCTATTCTGAAAAAAACTCAAGAAGCTGAAGCTCATTTTTATGAAATAATAAGTGAGTACTCTGGTCTAGAAAATTTTACACCAAAATATGAGGGTTCTTCGATTGTTGATGGTGAAGTTTATATCCAAATGGAGGATTTAACAGCTAACTACCAGAACCCAGCAATGATTGATATCAAAATGGGAACCCGTACTTGGGTTACTGATATGGGAGTTGAGAAAATTGATCGTCGAAAAATCGTTGATCAGAAAACGACAACAGGAGAGTTGGGGTATCGAGTTTTAGGGTATCGTAGATACAACCGTTGTACAGAATCTTATGAAAAAGTTGATAAGAATGAGTGTCGAAATATTGTTTCTAGTGAAGTAAAAGAGCATCTAAGTCAGTATTATTTTGATGGTGTTCGTCTTCGTAAAGATGCTATACAGGAAACTCTTGATCAAATTGAACCTATTTATTCTTGGTTCAAGGAAAATACTGATATAGAGTTTGTTTCTTCGTCTCTCTTTATTCTATATGAAGGTAATGATCATGTAGGTCAGTATGGTGTTACTGTAAAGATGATTGATTTCCCTTATGTATTACCCCTTCAAGAATCTCCTGGACGGTCTCGTGATGAGGGATATTTGCAGGGGTTGGAGAACTTACGTGAGGCTTTACAGTCTTTATTGAATGAAGCTTCTTAATAGGATCATGTTTAATTCGGTATCCCTCCTTAATGATGGTGGGATACACCCAATCGGCGTTATTTTCCCTAAGTAATCTATCTGAACCGAGAAGGAACCCTTCCCAAAAGCCATATTCTCGGATGGCATCTAAAGTGTATTTCGAGCTACTGGGAAAGTAGTGACTTCGTGGGCCATCTGCAGGTGAAATATAGTCGCGGAAAAATCCGATAGCAATTTCTGCAAATCGAATGCCAGGCCCTTGAATCTTTACTTTTGGAGAAGTGTTTGTGTTTTGTAGTAAATCAGCGTCTTTTCCCCATGGATTAGAGAATAAAAAGCTGAAGAAGCAGCTGAAAGTGATTAGAAAATAAGACAGGTATTTAAAAAGCATAATTCAAATTGAAGATTGGAAAAGCTTTTTCTGTGCGAAGTAAGCTTTTTCCTAGCTTTGAGTAAAGGTTGTCATTGTATTCTTTTGCAGCTATGCCTGCTCCATTGATTCCACCAAAATACCAACCAGTTTCTAAACCAGCAAGTATAATAGCCATAGGGATATTATCATTTTTAGCAAAGTACACTGTAGCGGCAGTGAAAACTGTGTTTAGGATAAAAGCTGTAAATGCTGTTTTTTTTTGCCCGACATAGGCGTAGCCTGCTCCGGGGATGATATTAAGTAGGCGAGCTGTTTTTACAGATAGTTTGTTGTCTTCATAGGAATCGCGAAACTCTTGAAGAGAGTCAAGTCCTTCATCCATTGCTGCAAAATCACCATAGTAGACTGCTGAGTGAGCATGTAGTCTTGTCCCTTCTTCTTTATCGATACTCGCAATTGCTTGTCGGATTTGCTCTGCTTTTTCAGCTTCACCGATTTGTAAATAGCTATCATAAAGAAGAGTCAAAAGATCTTGAAAAGCCGGAAAATTTTTGTCCGCAAAACGCAAAGGACTTTGTTCAAAGTAATCAATGACAGCCTTATGTTTATGCCCAAGGTAGTAAGAAAGCAAAATATGGTAATGGATTTCCATTATACGTGTACTTTCAGAATCAGGAATCCATACAAGAGTCTTTTTATAAGAAGTGATGGCTCTGTAATAATCGTTGTCTTTTGCAAAAACTTTTGCAGCTCTGTATTCTCGTCCCCAATCAGAATCTGATTCAGTACTAGAAAGTTCTGTGAAGGCAGAAGGTAAAAGAGCTATACGAGCAGGAAAACCCTTGTAGCTTACTTGAGGCTCTAATTGTGTTTCGTGTTTGAGACAAGAAGTGCAAAGTAAAGCGACTAGGAGTGTGAGAACTCCTAATCGATTTATAAATGGTGTAGTGATCATCGTTTTAAGTGACCCTTGTTATGAGGAACAAGGAAATCTAACCCTGGATCTATTGTATAGTCGAATTTAGCGTCTGGAGTAGAGTCATTATAAAACTCTGCATGCTTACGCTTTGTAAGTTCAGCTATTTCCTCAGGAGTTGTGATTACGTGAGGACGGATAAAGATCATAAGGTTTCGTTTTAAGTCACGATTCGATGTGCTACCAAAAGCGTTACCAACCCAAGGAAGTCCACCTAAACATGGAATTTTTGAGTGTGAACGTAGTGTTTCAGTACTGATCATCCCACTAATTACGATGAAGTGACCGTCATTTACGTGAACACGGGTTGTTGTGCGGCTTTTTCGTGTGGTTGGACCAATGGAAGATGCAATATCAGCTTCATCATCAGTAGATTCCTCTCCAGAAATTTCAGAAGAAATTTCCTGTTCGATATCGAGAGTAATCATATCACCACTACCTAGTAGAGGACGAATTTTCAGTCTGGTACCAACATCACGGAATTCAAAGTTTGTTGATACAACACTGGTTTCAGCGTTGACTACAGAGTCTTTTTGGAAACGTGTATTGAATCCGACAAAAAATTCAGCAGGTTTACCATCTTCTGTAACCAGTCTAGGTGTCATAATAATATTCGTATCTGCATCGGCATGTAGTGCATCAACAAGTGCTCCAATAGAAGTAAATTCATCAGGACCTTTTGTTAATACTTTACCAATGATTCCGAGGTTAAATCCTGCAGAGCTGCTAAATCCTGAAGCATCAGGGCTTGTTGCTACGGTAGCTGTTGCTGCAGGAAGTAAGGAACCTGGAGTAATAAATCCACCACCAGATGAAGTGTTGCCGCTAAAGTTTGTTGCACTCCACTGAACACCGAAATCTAATGCTTTATCAATGTTTGTTTCCATGATAAGCATTTCGATGTAAACCTGTCGGAGAGGTGTGTCAAGTGACTGTACAAGCTCTTTCACGCGATCGATAGATGCTCGGTCTCCGGTAAATACTACTGCATTAGAAGTTTCTACAAACTGTACGCTATTTACAGTCGATACGAAGCCTTGGTTTACATTGTCTGAATTCAGTAGACTTTCACCAATAGCTTTTAATGCTTTTTCAATTTGAGCACCTTCACGATATTCCAATTTGTGAATGAAGAAGGAAGTATTTTGGATATGTCCTACTGGTAAATCTTCAGCAAAAGCGTCAGGAATATCCAAATCGCCACCAGGAATTCCTTGATCGCGGAAATCATAGAGAGGTGATTCAGCATCAAAATCTACACTTGACTCTTCTGAAGATGGTTCAAAAAAGCTGAAGTCAGGATAGCTATCAGTTACAGTATTTTCTTCAGGTGTTGTAGGGCGAAGAATAAAGCGTCCTTGTCCATCTAAGATATAACGTTGACCGTCATTCCCAAGAAAAACACCATTGCCTTCTGGGCTGTAGATTGCTCCAGACTTATCATCAACAAAACGACCTTGTTCATCAATTTTGTATGTAGAACCTAAAGAGTTAGTCAGTTGATTAGATCGAACAGTGATAACTGGCTCGCTTTTTTCATTTACAAGCTGTCCATTTGGATCAATCTTTACAGTTTGTCCAATTTCATTTTGAAGTTGTCCAAGCTCATTAGCAACAAATACTCTGCCTAACTCATCAGTGACTTCACCATTTTCTTGAATACGTACAACACGTACAGGAGCTGGTTTTTCTCTTACAGCTGGACGGCGCGTAGAGGTTTGCGTTGAAGGACGAACATTTGTTCGCTGATTATTGTTGGTAGATGTTTCATTTTTTTTGTTTGAAGCATCTGAAACAGAATCAGGAAGTATACCAGTTTGAATAT
This sequence comes from Waddliaceae bacterium, assembly GCA_002709385.1. GTDB lineage: Bacteria > Chlamydiota > Chlamydiia > Chlamydiales. The sequence goes on along the minus strand of PAQS01000048.1, from coordinate 38,949 downwards.
CGCGGCGAATTGTTGGGTCGCGGCGGTTAACATCAAGGGTATACATGATTGCGATTGTTCGTTCTACTAAGTAAGGAGTAGAAACGATGAATACAGAGTTCGTTGCAGATTGAGGAACCATGATGAGTGGATTTTCTTCGGCTAAAGGCTCTAATATTCTAGATGCCAACTCAATCAAAGTACTCATTCCTGTACTACGTACAACATAGCGTCCAATTTCTAAGCTAGTATTAGGCTTGTCTAGACTGCGTATTAAATCGCCTACTTTTTTTACCGTTCCAATGAAATCAGATAAAACAACAGTTCTCGTTTCTGCAATAACTTGTAAAACAGCCTGTGGTGAAAGCATGGGCTGGAGAACTTCAGCAAGTTCTTCTGCGCCTATGTTGTGTAAGCGGAAAACACGTGTTATAACTTCTTGGTCTAATCTACTATCTTCAGGTACTAAAGCACCTGGTTGAGTCACATTTTTGTTTTGGTGAATGAGGAGGTTATCACCTTCTTCTAAAAGCGATAATTCGTGAATACGTAAAACTTGCATTAAGATAGATAGAACTTCTTGGATAGAAGCGGGAACTTCAGACACAATGGTAACGTTGAATTCAAGATCACTTTCTTCAAAAACAAAATTTTTGCCGGAAATCTTTGAAATGAATTTCAGATATTCTGTGATAGGCACATTGTTGAAATTAATTTCATAACGTTTGTCATTATCTTCTTCAGGGCTTAACGGCTCATCTGTAACAGCAATACTTCCAAGAGGATTCTTGATAATGAAATCATAATGAATCAAATCCGAATCTGTATTACCTGCAACGGCTCTATCTGCTAATGCTAAAAGAGAACCTGCAGGAATCTTTTCACTAGCAATATTGTAATTCGGTACATCGTCGAAATCGTCGTAAGGAGTTTCTGTATCCTCACTTTCAGGTAGCAATAAGTCTTGAAAACTACCGGGAAAATCTTCTTCGTATTCTTGTCTTGTAGAAGAAATCTCATTGATATCTTCTATATCATCGTCGAAGGTATCGGCTACTAAAGAAAAAGTGCTGATAATCGAAAGTCCAAAAAGCACGAACAAAGCGTTTCTAAGTTTAATCAGTCCCATGATACCTCTGCAAATAAACAGTTGGATTAGTTTGGGTATAACAGCATTATTTTATAAAATTCTAAGCTGCTTTGTATTTAATAAAATTTATCCCAGAAATTAACATTTCTTTCCAGGGAAATTGCCTATTCATTACTCCACACGATTAACGCTGAGGCATGCAAAAGACTTTCCTCGCAATTTTTTCTTGTCGAGAGTTTTCCATTTTCTCACTAATGCGTTTACTTGTTTAGTAGGAGAAGAGTGAACATAGTTTCCAATAATATCTTCCATGTTACTACGTAGTACGCGAGCATTGGGTGAAGTAATCGTTCGTGCGCTATGTAAAATGAAAGAATCACCTACGTTCCACCACTGACTTGTTGCTTGGTATTGTGTATCCAAAGCTGAGCCAAGAAGGGGGTTGTTACCACCAAGTTCTTTAGGTGCGCGACTAGAAGAGGAAAAACACCATAAAGGAGCTGATTGGCAATTAACAACTTTTATTTCAGAATCTACGGGGTTCATTGAGACAAAGGTGGCAGAATAGTACTGTTTACTTTTGTCTTTAATAAGTAGTTGGTTGAGGTGTTGAGCAATTTCTGTAGGTTCGTTTAAGCTCTCCGTGAGAGTACGTAGAATACCACGAAAAACACAGCTATATGTTAAGTATTCACGTCCAGGCCTGCATGGTTTTGCTAAAACAAGTAAATAGGAACCATTAGGTGTAGGAAGAAGATCAAGATAAATGCCGGATAGGTGCCTTGGGTGGTATTGCCCAATAGCAATACGTGTTTTTGTCCAAGAAGGCAAACGGCTAGGGCTTAAAATTTCTTGTGTACCATCTAAAATAGTGCTACGGGCAAGAGCTAGATCGACTCCAGAACGTTCTTTTTGAATGCTTGGAGATTTGATGTAGGTTGTAAGATCTGCAATAAAGCCTGTGAGGTCTGGGTAGCGATGTTTTACTTCACTTTGTAGGGCTTTTGTTAAAATCGTTTGTAAGCCTTTAGGAAGAATAGAAAGTTGTATTTTTCCTTGTGAAGGGCGACCGACGACTAATTCATAGGCGATGATGGCCAAAGAATATAAATCTGAAGCAAAAGCGACTTGTTCAGGGTGCTCTCTTTGCTCTGGGCTCATATAAATAGGAGTTCCCACTAAGCGAGGGGTGCTTGGGTCACTTTGTCCTTTTATTGAATCGAGAAAGTCTGCAACTCCAAAATCAATAACTTTGGCTTGTCCATTGTCATCTAATAGAATGTTCTCTGGTTTAAGGTCTCTATGGATAACACCTTGGCTGTGAAGGTGACAAATCGCATAAGCGATTTGCAAAACAAGCTCAAGAGCTCGACGAAGATCTAGAGAATCTTGCATCAAAAACTCTCGAAGAGAGATTCCTTCGATATATTCTAGAACAATGTAAGGCTTTCCTTCCCAGTTACCTTCCTCATAAAAATTTACAATATGAGGGTGTTGTGCAAGGGAAAGAATAGTAGCCTCACGTTGGAATGCCTTAATGGCAGCCGGTTTATCGATATATTTGTCTTGTAGGACCTTAATAATGACAACATCTTGCTTATTGGGAAGCGTACCTAAATAAAGGTTACTCATGCCTCCTTTTCCAAGCATTGTTTCGATTTGGTAAGGTCCTATTGTATCAACCATGAATCTTGACTATTTACAAACCTCTAAAACACGAACACCAATCACATTGCCTACACGCATAAGTTCAGCTCGTCCAACTCTATGCCCATCAATGATCAAGTCTACACCAGCTTCTGGGGTGCTCGAAATTTCAATCATATTCCCAGGTTCAAGATCCATTAATTCTGCAGCAGTCATTTTAAGCCTTGCTAACTCAACAGAAACTTTTAAAGGAATACTGTGAGGCGACATCATTTCTTCTGGTGGAATCGTACTCACTGCTGGAGCCGTTTCATCTTCTTCAGAATCTTCCTCTTCTAGCTCTTCGTTGTCGTCTTCTTCCTCTTCAATTTCTTGTTCAGAAGCTACGGGCTGTGCGGGCTCTTCTTCGGCTATTTCTTCCTCAGAAGTTTCTTCTTCGTTTTCTAGTTCTGTATTTTTTTTACCAGCAGTACCTTCTTCATCGAGGTCTGCAAAATCTTCTTCATCAAAGTCTTCATCGAATTCATCGTCAAACTCATCATCGAATTCATCATCATTACTCATGTGTAACCTCTTCTTTTGCAGGGTAACCAAGGATTTTGACGGTACCGTCAGAGCGGAGTTTTCCCACGAACACTGGGTGTTCATCAACAGTTAAGTTCACTCGACCCTTCATTTTATCAGGGTCAATAGCGCAGCGCTTTAAAGGAATAAAGTCACCAGGATTCAGAGTGTCCCACTCTTCTTCACTCAAGACAAAATATCCGGATTCTAGCGCAACTGATAGAGGAATATTTTGTGCCATCTCTTTGCTTAACTTGCGACTTCGCTTAGGAGCAAAGTGGTCTGCCCAAGATTTACGAAATTCTGGACTAAGGACTAGTCTACCTAATATGCGCTCTTCGTTCAGATGAACCGTGATGTCCATACATAGCCCAGATTCTTTTGGTAAATCAACACTACTCAATACTTGTACAGATAAAGCTTCCGGTAGGCCAATTTCATCAATGATTGACATACAGCGAGCACAGAAAAAACGATAAAAGCCTTCTGACAGTTCAGGGTCTAAAGCTATAGTTGGGTCACCATCACTTAAAAAAGCTGCTATAATTTTTTTCTTATCTGTTTCACTAATCAACCAACAAGCAGAGCCTGTCATTGTAGATACAGCAACATGGGTAGGGTCAAGTTCATCACTTAAACCTGTGTATAAATCTTCTCCAGATCGCCATTGCATATCGCTTGGAATGATCTCGAGGTTTTTTATTTCCAAAGCCTGAGCTAGTTTCGATTCAACGTTTTTCCAAGGAAATTTTGGAGATCCTCCTAAAAGAGGAATTGAATCATGACGAAGAAGATCCTCTCTTAGTTCAGGGACCCAATCAAACGGTAAAGATTTTTCGGCCACTTCTTGAACACCTTAAAACTGTTGTAGTCTGTTCATTAATCTAACAGGACTTGCTTATTCTGGCTATCATTCGTCTCTTGAAAATGTAGCTTACTAAAAACGACAAATCTTTAATTACTTGAAAGATATAAACTAAGCAGAATCTTTTGCTCTAAATAAAATTCATTTTTTTTGAGCTTTTTCTACAATTGCCGATGCCATTCCATGGAAAATAAACCAGTGAAAAGGGGAAACACTGAACCAGTATAGGCGTCCTAAAAGGCCATTAGGTCGAAAAGTAGCTATTTGTTGCAGAGCATAGCCTTTTTCTTTTGGTATAATTCTAAATTCAAGCCAGGCTTCTCCTGGTAGACGCATTTCAGCATAAAGTAGAAGCCTGCCGTGTTGATTATCAGCCAGAAGAACTCGCCAAAAATCTAGTGCATCTCCTGCATGTAAGCGGTTTGGGTGAGTACGTCCTCGGCGTAGACCAGTGCCCATAAATAACTGATCAATAAATCCACGTAGTACCCAAGCCCAATTCATGCAATACCATCCATTATCACCGCCAATTGCCCATAAAGAAGCTATCACTTTATCTGGATCAGAAGAAAAAGGAATTTCTTGAATATTTTGAAAGCAGCCGTAGGTAGGGACGTTGATGTATTCTAAAAGATCAGGGTTGAGATCACTGGAGGATATAGCGTCTTTCCATGAAGAGACAATGGCATTTTCTTCAATTTTAGCAAAAGTTCGTTTCAATGCTTCTTCAAACTGTAAACATTTTTGAGGAAAAATATTCAAAATGTTTTGTTCGTGACAGACGGCATTATTTTTTAAACTTTCAATGAGTGATTTAGCCAAAGTCATATTAGTACTCGTAACAAAATGTAACCAGTAGCTAGATAGTTTTGGAGTAAGTACAGGTACTCCAATAATATATCGTTTTAACCCCCGTACCTTCGCAAAACGAAGCAAAATATCGCGATAGCTCAGAATATCTGGTCCGCCAATATCAAAGGCTCTACTCATGCATTTTGGGTGATCGAGCACAGAAACAAGGTAGCGTAAGACATCGGCAATCCCAATAGGTTGGCATTTTTTTTCTACCCAACGGGGTGCGATCATGATGGGAAGTTTTTCTACTAAATCTCGTATAATTTCAAAAGATGCGCTACCAGAGCCTAGAATAATTCCAGCTCTAAGAGTTGTTACAGGAATTTTTCCTGAGCGAAGAACTTGATCAACCTCCTTACGTGAAGAAAGGTGGGGGGAAAGATGAGAGTCATTGACTAATCCACCTAGGTAAACGATCTGTTTTATACGGGTTCTTTCTAAGGCTTTCAGAAAATTCTTTGCACTTAATGTCTCCATATCTTTTAAGTGGCCATGTTTCTGTGTCAGAGAGTGTACCAGATAGTAGGCTGCGTCTATATCTTGGGGAATGTTTTGTAGAGATTCTAAATCTAATAAATCACCAACAACAATGCTTGTCTTTTCTTGACAGTGCTCTGGAATAGTAAAACGGTTGGCACTACGAACAAGTGCAATGACTTCGTGGCCTTCTTCTATTAATATAGGCAGTAAACGTCTACCTATATATCCACTTGCACCAGTTAGTAAAATTTTCATTGTTTGCCTTTGTTTAGTTCTTACCATTTGTATGCTGGCAGGCTTCAGCTCGATAGTCAAGGAACGAAAAATAAAAAAAGCTTCAACACTTTTGTAGTGTTGAAGCTCATCCCAATGCCTAGAATTTAGATTTTAAGGATAAAGTTAGGCTTGGTCTTCTTCTTTTTGTTGTTGTTGACGACGACGATCACGTTCGTCATCAGCTTGTTCACCAGATCCACCTCCATCAGAATCGGAACCATCTCTATCCGCTTCTTGAAATGTTGCAGCTACCTGATCTTCTTGCTGTGTAGTAGCTACCATGTGAACGACAAAGCCTTTAGTCTCCATTGCTTGGCGTAAACCACTCATTTCTTGGGTGAGTAATAGCTCAGCTTGTTCACTGAGGTTAGAGAAGCTTAAGTTAAATTCGCTAGCTCCTGTTTCATATTTAGTTAATGTTACAGTAGCTCCCTCAAACATAGGAGGTGCTCGTAGAGTCATTGTTGTATAATCTTTTCCTTCTTCTTGCATTGTAAGCAGTTGTGAAACAAGCTTATCCATCAATTGAGAAGCATTTGAAGACATTTGAGGAACTGGATTTTCCACGTTAGCTTCCATAAACAACATGCCATCACGAGATCCTTCTCCTAATAAAGGACTAAATCCGGGTGCTGCGGGAGCTTGTGTTGATCGAAAGCTTTCACCACTTTCGTGCTCGGTATCCCCTTGTGCAGACATATTAGTCATACCTGTACTTCTCTTTGTTTCTTCAGGAGAAGAGGTATTAGAGTCTGCAGAAGATAGTGGGAGTTCCATTGGTAAGGGACCGTTTACAATTCTCTCTTCTTCAGAATGATTCACCATTGGTAGAGCATCTTCTCCCTCATCTGGCGAACTGCTATTGGGCATACTACTAGACCAATCACTATCATCTAGATCTTCTTGTCCGCCAACATGAGCCATATACTCGAATTTCGGAACTTGAGAAATGTTTGGAAGTTCTTCACTATCTGTATAAAGAACTTCATCTTCACCCCCATTTTGAGGAGCTTTTCTTGTCACCTTACTCTCCTTCATTCCTTCATTTTCTATTTTTTTGTTACTTACATGTCTTTTAGGAGTTTCTTGTGAAGAAATGTCGTTGCGTGCAACGTATGAAGAGTCTTTTCGTGTATTTCGTGTATTTTGTGTATTTTGTGTATCAATCGGATTTGAATGCACACGGCTATTTTCCGATGCTGCCGAATGAGATGGAGGTGTTATTGGGGATTTGTTGTTTTCCATCCCTGCTTTGTCAGAATAGACAATTGGCTTGCTTACATTATCTGAAGCTTTAGATACTAGAGTCTCTTTAGAAGAAAATGAACTATCTAACGGAGATTTTGTATTAGAATTCGAAGTATTTCCTGGCGTAGAGTTGTGAAAAACCGTAGGAGATTGAGAAGAAGGTGTGTGTGTGGTTACATGAGTAGTTGTAGAGTTTGTGGAATTACTAGTGCTAATAGGAGCATTAGGATTAGTAGTTTGAGTAAACTTACTTGAGTCAGGCCTATTCGCGTGTACTGTATCTATTTTGTGACTTGTTTCAGTGCTAGTATTTTTCACTAAGTGATTATCATTGATGTTTTGTCTAGGTGTTTCCACAGAATTAGGTTGAGATTGTGGGATAACAGTTTCACCTGATTGATTATAAGTAACTGTTTGTTTGGTATCGATAGGAGCAGGGGATCCTGGTACGACAGCACGCTCTCCGTGCTTTGCATGAATATCAGGATTTACTACTACTGCCTGTTTTATACCTTCCGCTTCACCTTTAACGATTGGAGCTATTACTTCTACAGAACTTGAGATGAGTGGTTTGGGTTCAGTCAGGTTTTCCGGATTTGTTGTATTTTGTACAACAGAGTTTGTAGTACGTGGTCGATCACTCTTTGGATGCATAACCGAGCTTACGTGTTTTGACACATTAGCTAATGAATCTTTAATATATTGTTTTTCAGATTCAGGAAGTTCTTCTATTGTTCCCGTATCTGTTTGTGTGAAAGTACTATCATCACTAGAAGAAATATTGCCGGTATGGCTGCTTGATTTTTCTCCTGGTGTGGCTAGAGTTGTCGACCCTTGCTTTTGTTGGGAAGGCCTAGGTTGAAAAATTGATTCCTCATGAGTTTTTTGGGTAGAGGTAGCAATTTTTCCTTTTCCTTTGCTTTCTTTTTTGCTATCAAGGACCTGTTTAAAATCTTTTTTGTTTTCTGTACTTACCGGCATAGACGGCTGTACAGATTTATGATTTGTATCTCCCATTCCTGCTTGTTCAGGCGACGTGCCATTCAAACTGGAATTTGAAGAAGGGTCATGTGGACTTAACATGATAACCTGCTCCTCCCCCCGAAATCAGGGTCTATCAGTATTACCTATTATTGCTTCCTTGCTTCTTGCAAGGGATATACTACTTAATTCAGTTTTTCTCGCATTTTTTTGAGGTGAATAACATTTCCAATTTCGTCTTGTTCAATGGCTTCTTTTCGTTCTCGGTCATTTCGTTCTTCTTTCCACCATTCCTCTCTGTGCATGCGGAGCTTGTCTACTTCTTTTCGTTTTTGTGCAAGTTCCTTGCGTGCCAGCTCAAGGCTTTTCTCAGCCACCTCAACTTGTTCTTTTTGCTTATTAACTTTTTCTTCTTCTACCTGTAGCTTTTCATGTACAATTTTAATGTACCTTTTTGAGTCGATGATCTCAGGGCTTGTAATCCCTTCATCAAACTTCTGGCGAAGCTGGTCTATTTTATCTGTAAAGTGCTGTAGCACTTTATCTCGTGCAGCTTCTACCTCTTTAAGCTTTTCTTTTTCTCGGTCGAGCTCTTTTATTCGTTGCTCAACAAGCTTTTCGGCGTCTTCTACCCGTTTTTTTTTGACCTCTAAAACTTGGGCCAAAGGATAGGCCGCCTTATCCATATTTCACACCTTACTTGTACAAGGCCCTCATTTGTTGCCATGTTTCTTTCCACGTTGCCTTTTCGTGCATACCTTGTTTTAAAAAGGCATTTACCGCATCGATATGGTCGATTGCATAGTCTGCCGACTTATCAGATCCACGTTTATATTCACCAATCTTGATAAGCAGTTCGTTTTTTCTATAGTCAGAGAGAACTTCTCTCGTTCTTCCGATGAGCTCTTTTTGAGCGTCATCGACAATGGCAGGCTGCACCCTACTTGCTGATGAAAGAACATCTACCGCTGGGTAGTGGTAACGTCTTGCTAATTCTGCAGATAAAATGCAGTGTCCATCTAAAATCGAACGGGTTTCATCAGCTACCGGTTCATTCATATCATCACCGGCTACCAGTACGGTATAAAAAGCGGTAATGGATCCTTTAGCTGAGCGCCCTGCTCGCTCTAATAATTTGGGCAATGTAGAGAAAACAGAAGGTGTGTAACCAGCCCTTGCGGGAGGTTCTCCTGCGGCGAGTCCGACTTCTCGAATAGCTCGGGCAAAACGTGTTACCGAGTCCATCATCAAAATTACTCGTTTCCCTTGATCGCGGAAATATTCAGCTATAGCTGTTCCTACGTAGGCGGCATTGATACGGAGTTGAGAAGGTTGGTCTGATGTAGAAACAATAACTACAGATCGAGCCATTCCTTCTTCGCCAAGCTCTTTTTCAATAAAATCGCGTACTTCACGTCCACGCTCACCGATGAGTGAGATGACGTTGATATCAGCTTCTGAGTTATTAGCGATCATACCCAGTAGTGTTGACTTACCTCCACCAGCAGCAGCGAAAATACCCATTCGCTGTCCTTCACCGATAGTAAGCATAGAGTCGAATACACGTATTCCGACGGATATATGGGTATTGATAGGGGTTCGCTCTAATGGATGAGGTGGACTCTGCATTACAGGCCAATCGATACTGGCTGTTAGAGGTCCTTTTTTATCCGCATCAATAGGGCGTCCTAAACCATCAAGTACACGACCTAATAATTCTGGACCAACTTTGATCGATAATGGTTGCCCTGTAGCAATCACTTCAGAAGAAGGACCAATTCCTGTCATTTCTCCTAACGGAGACAGAAAGACCTCATCCTTCGTGAATCCCACTACTTGCGCTCGCAAGGGGTCTCCCTCTCGCTGAACTAAGCAGATATCCCCAACTTTTACGTTAGGTACAACTGCCCGTATGAGCATACCCACGATCTCTGTAATTCGCCCGTTAACCGGTGTAAGATCCATATCATCGATCTGACCGAGTAACTCGTCGAATTCTTCCCCAAGTTCCATATATAAAATCCTCTCGCCGAAGCGGGTATTTGTTTCTCAATAGCGTCTTATACTTGGACGTTCATGATTGTTTTCATGCCTTCAAGCGACTTATTCAGTAAGTTAGAGAAAAACTCTACCTGTTGCTGAATATGGTGCGTCTTGATTTCCAGTGCTATCAAGTTCGCTGGAGATAGTACATCCGGCGTGTTTTGGATATTTTGGACATCTTGCCCAAGTTGTTCCATAGCAGTCTGAGAGTTTGTCAGCAGACCCAAGAACCGTAAAATAGGATTAAATTGTCCTGTTGGCTCTGTAGGATTTATGTAATCAACACCAACTTTTTTAAAGGCAACACGAATATCTTCGTTAATACCAGTCAGTTTTGTACGTAAAAGGTTTTGTACTGATCCTTTCAGACGTAAATCAGGCTGCGAAAGAGTATTTCTTACCTCGTCGATTTGAGCAATAGTCTTCTCAACGTAGGTCATGATTTTCTTAGGATCACCAGATTTTTCAACACCATTCCCGTGCATACGCACAGCTTCTTCCATAGGAGTAGAGCGCATTGCTTTTGCTTCGTCTATTCTCTCGCTTTTCTGCGCTCGTTGGCGCATAAGAGCTTCAAAATAGTCGCGGTCAGGCGATTGCCCTTCTAGGGGAGCAATCTGGATATTTTCCCCAACTTTGATCTCTTTCGATAACTTTCTAAGTTTATCTACTTTTTCGACCATAGCCATATTACTTGGTCCTTAGTTCTAGGGTTAACATAATGTAAGTCAAAGTCCCTTGTATTCTCTTCAACAGAGCTACAGTTCTTTTCATTACTCAGCACCTGTAAAAAAGGGTGCTTTAGATTTCTTAAGGTCTGTTTCAGCAAACTCTAACGAGACACGCCCTAAATTTTTAACGGACGGATCATCAGTCTTATTCATAGAATCCTTGATAAGCCTTTCTCCTTCTTGCCGTGTCTCTTTAGAAAAGAGTAACGCCAGACCATAAAACGTCTGAGCGATATGGTAATCAGGATGTTGCTCAAGAACTTCTTTGAAAATTTGAGCTGCTTTTTTTACCTCAAGTTTATTGAGCGCAATGTAACCCAAACCTAATGCCCATTCAGGAGCATCAGATCTAAGAACTTCTGCCGCACAAAATAATCGATGTGCCGCTGTCTCATCACAAAGTTTTACAGCTGAAAACCCTGCTTCAATAAGCAAACGGTAATCATCCAAGAACTGCTCAAACTTTTCTTCACTCATACTTTGCCCTGTTTGTTCTAGTTAGCTTTATATAACGAGCAAATCAGCCAAGGGCATCCAAGACGAGTCAAAATCGTCCGGGAAGCCACTTGAGCACGGTGGAGCGGTGCTTTAAACAGCTCCACTGCTAGCTACTTGTCTTTTATGGGCTCCACAATCCATTGTTTGACCCACGCATAGACTGCTAACCAGCCATTATTTTATGTTTCTGGCAATCGATCCGATGGCCGTATTCGAAGCAGATACAACAGATGTGCTCATCTCAGAAAATTGAGATAGACGGTTCATCAACATTTGCATCTCAAACATGTTCCCGATACTGATCGAGCTACCTTGGATCTTAATCTCGTTAAGTTTATCTCGAGCAGATGTTACGGCATTCTGCACGATGTTAACGAGTAAGTTTTCCATACTAAAACCGGAACGATTAGTCATAATTTCCCCCCCTGGGTTGTTCCGAAATCAAACGGGTGTTTATGTGGCTGGTTTTGGAGCCATAAACACACTATTTATTATTATTTTTTTGGGGTTTTATCTATTACGTTTATTAACGCAGCATATCCATGAAGGAGTACCCCTAGTTGATCAAACTCTTCCTTCATGTCACCCTCCCGGAGGGCTGTTTTGATCATATGCATTTTTTTATGCGTGTGTTGTTTGGTTTTTTCTCGTTTTGTGGCATTTTTCATGTCTTTTTCAAAATCGAGTAACTCTTCTTCTGAGCCCTGTTTCTTTGGTCCTTTTTTATTGTCTTCCAGTCCAAACATGGGTCAGCTTCTCCTAACTTATTTACGGTAATCAATACGGTACTTAAAACCGTCTTTTTCGAGGAAAACCGCATCTTGTGAAATTCTTATGATGGTCAGGCCATCAATAACGTCTCCACGAGAAAGTATACGTCCGTTAATGATCACACTTACATTCACATCATCAGTTCGTGAATATCCAGTCACTTGGTATTGCTCTGACAAGTTTACCATAGCTTCTTCAGGAGCTAGTTGAGCAACCAAATTACGAACATTTTTAATCCCTGTGATTTCCTTGAACGCATCAAGTAAAAAGTTCAGGGTGCTTTGCTGAGTGACTGATGCAAATCCTGTAAGTCTTAAATCTCCATTATTTAGCTCTGCTACAATTTCACCTAAGCCATTATTACGTAGCTGGCTGTATACTTCGTCTAATATTTCTTCCTCTACAATAACTCTATTTTCTAGGACATCTATATAACGAAAGTTTATCGTTAAAAAGTCCATTAAGCGGTCAGCTTCAGTTCTCGTTTTTAACTGACCTGTCATGATGAATTGACCCGGTGTCACTGAGTGAATCGTAATACTCCTAAATGTAGGGTCATTACTCAGTTGTTGGTTGGCATCTTGCCAAACCAATTCATCAATCACGATACTGTCGTCTACATCGCTTTCTGAAAAACCAATTTCATTCAAATTTTGAAGAATTTGGTTTTTGTCAAATCTACTTAGTACATGTCCACCTACAAGAAGTCTTCCCGTTGAGCGATTGTAGTTATAGCGCACCTGTGGAAACTTCAAGAGAGCTTCTTCCACCATTGAATAGTGAGTGCCTTGATCAAGTACTACATCCTCTTTGTTAAATAACAAAGCTGTACCCATGCCCATAATAAGAAAAAGCCCTGCTACGATGCAGACAAAAACTAAATTACTTAACGATTCTTCTTCCTCTTCTTCTTCTAAATAACTTTTTTTGCTTTCGTTGCTTTCTAAGTTATTTTCATCTCCAGAGGGAAGCGTTGTAGTTCTAAGTTCTTCTTTTTCTTCAGGTTTTTCTTTTTCAAAACTATGGCTTGTTACCACAGGGGACATAACAGTATCAGTAGATCCTTCTCGGTCGATCACAATAAAAGTTGTTGTACCAATACTCACTAGGTGGTTAGGAGTTAACTCTGTTTTTCCCTCTGCTTTTTGACCATTGATTAAAACACCGTTACGACTTCCTAAATCCTCTACACTGATTCGCCCTTCTTCACTTACTAAAAGTTTAAGGTGTTGGCGTGATACACTTACATCGTGAAAAACTAAATCACAATTTGCACCATCAGTTCCGATCAAGTACTGTGCACCTGAATGCATACTAAATTCTGCACCCGTATTCGGCCCAGCAATCACTTTTAGTAGGAAGCGGTCACTTTCCATCATTCCAAAATGGATTTCTGCAAACTCACTATCTTCTGGACTACTTGTATCTGTATCGGCGTCAAAAATCGTATCGTATTGCTGCGTTTCTTCTTCCGCTTCAATTTCTGCTTCTGTTTCAGTGTTTGTTTTTGCACTGTCTACAGGTGAGCTTGTTTCTTCCATAGTACCTTCTTCAGTTTCTTCTGCTAAGAGGTCTGGCGCTTCAAAGCGGAAAAGACTATTACCCATTTGAATTTTATCTCCATCATGTAGGAGATAAGCTTCTGTTAATTCTTCTTCATTCACGTAGACAGCTGCTTCTTCGTCAAAGGCCTCTATTTCAATTCCTTCTTCTGTGGATCGGCAACGCACATGCTGAGGGCGAACTTGGGTATCTTCCACCACAAGTTGGCATATCTCAGGGTTATTGCCGATGACCCATTCCTCTCCTTCTTCTAAAGAAAGAACTACGCCTTCCACTTCGCCTTCTTCTAAGACTAATTTAGCAGCCATCGCACCTTACACCGTTACTAACGTTCTCTTCCTAAAAGGGAGTATTTTTTGCCCTTGGCCCATAGTTCTTGGTCTCTTCTTCCCAAAAGTCGACCATATCTGTAAAATCATCAATCATATACTCAAATTCTTCAAGATCAAGTTCATGATGACAGTCATAGGATAAAGTAATCTCGCTTCCTTCTTCATTTAGTCCTAGTAAAAAGCCATGTGTTCCTTGCCCAAATAAATCCGCATATAATAACTGGGTAAAAAGTTCCTCTCTTCCTTGTGCAGGGCACTGAGCCACAGTGCATGAGAGGCTAAAACCAGTATCTGTTTCTGCAATAGTAACAGCTCTATTCGCATCTATTGGTAGGGCAAATACTCCCTCACTCTCTTCTTCAAGAGGATCTCTAAGCTCAAATGCCTTAGCGAGATGTGCCATATGGTCTTTGAGTTTCATGATTTTTCCTCTTGTTTTCACTTTGTTGAGCATCATTGATGCCAAATTTTACTTTTTATTAGTGGTTTTTTTACAAAGCGCTTTAGAGTTTAAAGTGCCAGTATTTGTTCTCCACATTTATTTATCCAGTACTAATTTCTTATTACCTATAAAGTTTTTTATCTTTTTAATTATAAATTTATCGTTCTCTATGCTCGCATTGTCATGTTATTCACTGCGGATTTATAGGCATTGAACATATGTTCTAAAGTATCTCCCCAAGCTTTGAAGTCGGTAGCCAACTGGTCGTAGGTTTCTTGCATTTTATCGATACCCACTTGGAAGTCTTTTTCTAATATTTTTGTTTGCATGACTAAACCTTTGTAGCGTTCAGCCTCTTTTTGCTCTTCCCCGATTTTTTCTTGTGCTTGTCCTTGTCTGATCAAGCTAACACCTTGGAAAATACTGGACATCCCTTGTGATGCTGATTGAAAAACTAAAACTGTTTTATACATCAATTGGATAGATACACCTGCTCCGGCAAGCGTAAATATTGCGGCAAATAGAGCAAGAATTTGTATCATTGCTACGATTTGTTGAGCTAGCATGTCCATGATTTCTTCAGGAATACCAAAAGCGACTCCTACTTCAATAATAGCTGTTTGGAGGCGGTCGTTAACAGTGAGAGAGGTTGTACTGTACATGATAGCGCTTGCTCCAGCCAATCCAGCTAGTTCTTTTTGTGTTGCATTGTTTACTTGTAAGCCACCCTCGCTTGTTTCGGTGAAAAGTTTAGACCACATAGACTGTTTAGCTGCTTTTGCTTTTGCTTGAACAGCCTGAGATATCGCTTCACGACTTGAAAGAAAGTTTTTGGCAGAGTGAAAAGAGTCCGCAACTGATGAAGCTGCAGATCCGACTGCTCTTCCTGCTGCCTTTGTTGCAGAGCTAGCACCTTTACCTATTGCACCTACAATTCCGTGTGCTTTTACAGACTCTTTGGCCGATTGAGTGTAAGCACCGACAAGAATTTTTAAAAATTTCCAGTTAGCTTGGGCATTTTGGACAGTACCTTTAATTGTTAATGAATAAAGAGCCGTGAGAAGCTGTTTAATCATTTTCCAAGCAACTTTGACTGATTGGATAAGAGCATCAACAATGATTTCTACTACACTTTTAATCATTGTTATTGCAGTTTTTAAACCAGCTTGAATACCTTTTGCTACTCCCGTTGCAACACTTGTTGCCGTTGTTGCTACAACTGCCGTAACAAGAAAAACTACAATTTTTCCAACCTGTGTTAAAGCCGAACGGAGAGAAGAGAAGAAAGCTTTGACTGCAGCTATGATAGCAGCGAGACTAATTTTAGCGGATGCCTCAGCAATTTTACCTGGTAGGGCCACTAGTATTGTTCCCATAGAAGCTATAGTAAGTACTACTTGAACTAGTACTTCCACTAATATTTGAGCCCACATAGGCACTTCAAAAGGTAAAATAGCCCAAATTTGTTCTTCAATAGTCTTTTCACTAGCAGCAAATGAAATCATACTTGCTGTAGATATGGCTAAAGAAATAAGGCTGGCAACTAACGCAATAACAGCAATTATAAAAGGAATTACTACAGGAAGTAAGGCTCCTCCTGAAAGAACTGTGGAAATAACAGCCACTAAAGCTGCTAAAACAACTACAACAGCAATTACTACAACAATGATCATTACTACTACAACTAGAGCGAGAGCAGCAAGAATACCGCCAAATATACCACTAGATTTTTGTTCAGCTTCTTTTAATGCTTCCAATTGATCTTGTAACTTTTCCACCTGCTTTTCAGCTCGATCTTCACTAATGTGCAAGTTATCCCAAGCTACATCACGATATTCAGCTAAAATATCAGCGGTAGCCATCAACATATCGTTTTGTAACTGAGAAATCAAAGCGGTTACAGCAGCAATGGCCCCAAAAAAAGAAGCCATGGAAATCACATCGGACTTTGTTTTAGGCGGTAATGCTGAAAGTTGATTAGATTTCGCTTCAACTTCTTCATTAGTCATTGTTGCTTTACTTTGTGCAGGAGTCGCAACAAACAGCACTAAATCAATTAATTCTTTAGGAATTTTTCCATCGGAATATTTGTTATTTAAAGTAGCTTGAACAAACTGAGGAATTTGATAGTTGTTTTCACTTAGGTAAGTTTGTAGCTCTTTAGCAATAGACGGGTCTGCAATCAGTTGAGTGAGAACTTCAACTGATTGATTAATTGAAAGGTCTGTCATTTTCTCCTGACGTTCCAAAGGCAAGTGTGGGATGAAAGGAAATTCTGCTGAAATAGGAATCGTGTTTAAGTCGTTTACTTCTCCAGTAGGATTTATATTATTAGTTCCTACATCATCTTTAAAGACAGATAAGCCTAAAAGGTGAGTATCGTTTGAAGAAACATTCGTATCTACAGATTTATTAAGGGTTGCGGGATTCTCGGCAAGGGGACTTACCGGTTGAATATAGGCCTGTATAAAGGCTGAATTATGTAATAAGTTCTCTAAGCCACCAGACATGGCTTTCCCCCTATTATCCCTACTTGTTTATGCTCTCATTGTCATGTTGTTTAATGCTGATTTGTAAGCATTAAACATATGTTCTAGAGTATCTCCCCAGGATTTAAAGTCAGTTGCTAATTGGTCATAAGTTTCTTGCATTCGATCAATTCCCACTTGGAAATCTTTTTTTAGTATTTTTGTTTGCAAAACTAAACCTTTATAACGTTCAGCTTCACGTTGCTCTTCCCCAATTTTTTCTTGGGCTTGTCCTTGTTTAATCAAGCTGACCCCTTGAAAAATACTGGACATACCTTGTGTGGCTGATTGAAAAACCAAAACTGATTTATACATTACTTGGATGGATACACCAGCTCCGGCAAGAGTAAACATTGCAGCAAACAAAGCTAGAATTTGTATCATCGCAATAATTTGTTGAGCTAGCATATCCATGATTTCTTCAGGAACTCCAAAAGCTACTCCAACTTGTATAATAGCTTCTTGCAAACGATCATTCGCAGTTAGCGATGTTGTACTGTACATTATAGAGGTCGCCACAGAAGCAGCAGCAAGTTGCTTTTGCGTTTCTTGATTTACTTTTAAGGTTCCTTCAGCTGTTTCAGTAAATAGCTTAGACCAAAGTGATTCTTTGGCTGCATTTGCCTTAGATTTAGCCGCTGTAATCATGGCATCAGAGCTTTTCAGAAAGTTTTTTGCTGCTTCTAAAGATTCTCCGGCTGTTGTTACAGCAGATTTCACGGAGCTCCCAGCTCCTTTTACAGCAGAGCTTGCTCCTTTACCAATAGCACCCAAAAGACCTCGAGCAGCGATAGAACTTTTTGCGGACTCTTTATAGACACCGAATAAGATTTTGATAAATTTAATGTTCGCTTGAAAATTCTTGACTGTACCCTTAAACAGAGATGTGTACAAGGCAACGAGCAACTTTGCAAGCATTTTTAAAACAGCTTTTGTACCTTGAATAAGAGCTTCGACAATGGCTTCAGTTACAGTTTTGATAATTACCATAGCAGCTTTTATTCCAGCTCCAACACCTTTTACCACAGTAGAAGCTACAATTGTTCCTGTAGCGGCAACTAAAGCTGTTACAGCAAAAAGAACAGATTTTTTAATTGCTTTTACAGCTTCTACTATAATCATAATTATAGCTCTTACTATTGCATTTAGCGTTTGTACACCAATTTTAGCAGAAGCTTCAGCAATTTTAGCAGGAAGAGCCACGAGAACAGTACCTAGAGAAGCTACGACTAGAACAATTTGTACTAATACCTCTATAAGTATTTGAGCCCATTTAGGAACCTCAAAAGGTAACATCTCCCAAAACTGCTGCTCAATTGTCTTTTCGCTAGCAGCAAATGAAATCGCTGATGCTGCGGACATGGCAAAAGAAATAAGACTAGCACCTAGGGCTATTATCGCCGCAACAGCAAAAATCAATAGTGGAACTAGCGCTCCACCTGAGACAATTGCTGCGACCGCACCAACGACAACAACTGCAGCAATGACTACGAGAACAAGCATGATAGCAGCAACAACAACCAATGCAGAAAGAATACCAGCAAATATTCCTCCTGATTTCTTTTCAGCTTCTTTTAGTGCTTCCATCTGGTCTTGCAGTTTTTCTACCTGTTTTTCAGAGCGATCTTCGCTAATTTCTAGATTATCCCAAGAGACATCACGGTACTCAGCTAAAATATCAGCTGTAGCCATCAACATATCATTTTGTAAATTTGAAATGAGAGCTGTTACAGCAGCAATAGCACTAAAAAATAAAGCCATAGAGATCACATCGCTTTGTGTCTCTGCATCTAAAGTATTGAACTGTTCTGTCATAGAAGAAGGGGCTTCTTCTTCTCCTTCAGAATCTAAAGACTGTCCACTAGCTAATTTTTCAACTAAGTCAATAAGCTCTTCTGGAATTTTTCCATTAGGATATTTTTTATTCAGTATATGTGTAAGAAAACCGGGTACAGAATAACCTGTAGATTCGAGGTAAGAGCGGATTTCTTCTGCTATAGCAGGATCAGCCATCAGTTGTTCGATTAATGATGTTAGGTCCTTTATAGAAAATTTTGTTTGTTTTTCTAAACGTTCTTTACTGAGCTGTGGAATGAAAGGGCTTTCACTAGAAATCGAAATCAAAAACTGTTTATCTTGTTCGTTTAAATATTGATCAGTACTTGCAGACACAACACGATCGTTCACCAAACGGTTTCCCGATGGAGAATTACTAGGAGCCTTAGGAGGCTTGGCCATAGAGCGGCCTCCTCTATTGATTATAGACTCTGAGTGGTCTGAGCTGTTTGGTAATGATTCAATACTCATTATTTTTTAGCTCCATTTCACTAAGATCTCATATCAGTAGCATCTTTAAGACGCTTCATGGCATCTGATAGACGATCTAGTAAGTCGTTAATTTGTCTTATTAAAGCCTGTTCTTCTTCTTTTACTACTTGGCTAAAGTCATTAGTCATACCTTGAGAGGTCTGTGTTAAAGCGAGCTCAGCATCTTTATCTGAACTTGCAGCTTGGTATTCACCCTCAGCAGCAGCAGTTTGCCCTTGTGCGGCAGCAGTAGTACCATCTTTCACAATGCTACTCAAACCAGAACCTACTTGAGTCACAGCCATGGATCTACTGCTTGAAACACTCATACCTGCTCCAGCACCTCCAATCTGCATCGCTCCACCACCAATGGCAGCTCCAGCTTGTACATACATCATTTTAGCCTTGAAGTTTTGGAATTTCTCGGCTAGTTCACCTTTTGCAATATGCAATTCCGCCATAGTATGACCAATATCGCGCTGCATTTCTTTCACATCATTTGCTTGGAACATTGCCATTTGAAAAGCCATTTTGGAATATTCACTTTGTATTTCTGTAATGAGTAAAAATAAAGTTACAGCAAAAACGTTACTATGCCAGTGAGTAACCGCAGCTTCAGCATTCTGAGTTGCTGTTGAACCTTCTTGTACGCCAGTACTATTATTTACTTCTCCTTCTAACGATACCTGGAAACCAGAAGGAAGAAGTAGACTAGGTTCTGATGCTCTTGCAGAAAGAACACCTTCATTTCCTAATCTTTGCCCAGCTTCGATACGGTCTTGAACGAAACTTTGGCCTTCTTTATTTCTTCCTTGAATATTTCCTATAGTTTCCGTGTAGTTACTTGTTGTTTTATTTCCAGCGTAACTATCTGCACCTTGTATAGGATTCGGGCTTGCACCCGATCCGACGCTTGTATCACTCATATTTTTCTCCTTAATTTCGAATCGTATAATCGCTTATCAATCAGTAATTATATCTTTTTTGAATACGACTCTTATTTTTTCTTTTTGCTCTTTTTTTTAATTTTTGCTTTTTCCGATGTTTTTCTTCGCCCACCATCTTCTTCACTAATTTGTTCAAGAAGATTATCTAAAGTCATTTGCGCGCGTTTTTTTAAGAGCTTAAATGTTTCGTTATCTCCCGCTGCTTCTATACACATTTCCAAAGAAACAGCAGCTTGTTTGATTTGATCCCCATTTAAATAACAGTCTGAGGCATGGTAGTAAGGTAAGGGAGATGAAGGATCTAGTAAACTTGCCATAGAGTAAATCATTGCAGCTTCTAACCAGTGTTTTGTCATATGTAAACAAGCAGCTAAACCTAAAACGTACTTAAAACACTCTCCATCAAGCATGATCAACACGCGAAATAAGTGAGAAGCTTCAAGGTACTTTCCTTGGTTATAAAGGTTATAAGCATGGGTATAAAAGCCTTCCATCACTTGAGGAGTGATACCAAATACATCTTTTCCAGCTTTTCCAGATTTACTGGCTTCTGCAAACACGGCTGATAGCTTTTTAGAGTATTTCTCTAGGTTTTCTTCACTAAGTTCTTTACCCTGCATCTCTTTCAGAAGACTTTTTCCTTCTGTTTCTAACTTGTCTGCCATGACTAGATCTCCCATTACCTTTTTCTTTTACTTAATAAATAAACTATAAACTTCCGCTTATAACTAAAGTGTAACATATTAAATTTACTAAATAGTCGTCCTGATGTCACTATTGTTATCAAAGCAGGTTAATAACATATTTTATCATAAAATAATTTTAATTTCTATTTTATAAATTATCTAAAAATTGCAGAAATAATACTGCTTAAAGTTTGTATTAATGAGTTTCCTAAGTTACTTTGTTCAGTTACAGCATCATTCATAGAGTTCATTGTTGTTTGTGCCTGTTTTGTTTGGTCACGGAGAATAGATCGTCGGGCTCGTAAGTTTTCTACGTATTGCTGTTGTAAGGTGTTATGTTCTTGTCGTTGAGTTTGTTCAAATGTATCGTCTTCAGAAAAACGCCATTTTGCGCCATCGGAACCACTTTTTCCTTCATTGGCAAGAAAGAAGTATACTTCGGCCATACGATCTGTGTATTCACCTTGCCATTCAGTAAGAAAAGAAATGTAGTTTGATTGAGCAACTGTAGCATCTTGAAGAGCTTGAAGAACGACGATGAGTACATCAAATACACCAAAAACGATTCCTTCTTTTTCTATATCTTCTTCTGTTTTAGGGTTTCCTTCATTCATGAAGACACGAATAAGGTAGTCCATGAATTCATCACCTACATGTGACGGTAGGAAGAAACCTGATTCAGCGAATTGAGAGCCACCTGGAGTAAATAAGCCGGAGATGAATGGTTCTAAAAATGTTTCAAAACGTGCATTTGCTGATCCTCCACCAAAGAGGTCTCCTTGTTCAGGAAATTGATCAAAAAGCTGATCCCAGATAGCTTCATAAGAAAATAGGTCTTCAAGAGCCTGACCATCAATCCCTTCTCCTGGACCATATTCTTCAACGGTAATTGTGATAGATAAAAACTTTTGCCATTCATCGAAAAAGTGTTGTGTTGTAAGAGGGTCTCTTCCAGAAAACTGGAAAGTCTTTAAAAAATTTTGAAAAGCGAGTTTAAAGAGAAGGGCTTGCGCTTCAGGGGTTACACTAGTTGTTCTAAAGCTTTGTCCATAGATGTTTACGTAGGAAAAATCATTTTCTCCACCTGTAATACTTCCTTGACCACTAAATGTATTAAAGTCTTCAAGAAAACCGTCAAAAGCAGCGGAGGAGCTTGCATCGTACGTTCCACCAATCCCTGTAAAATCTTGATATTCTTGAAAAAAATCTTCAATAGTTGAAGGTAATAGTGCAGGGTATGCGTATTGTGCTAAGAAATCATCGAATGAGTTAGGAAATGCCCCTCCACCATATTCTGTAGCTATGCCACTAAAGCCTTCGCTATCACTTGGTGTATCACCTGCATCAACAATATGGTTGGGTTGGTATACACTGTCAACGCGGTCTTCATGAAAGTCGTTACTCATTTTTTTCCCTCCTCACTATCTACCAGCGATACCGCCAGCTATTTTGTTTAGCATGCGATCGATCTTATCGATCATGTTACCGGCAGACTTCATAAATTCTTCAAATTCAAAGAATGTAGCTCTAAGATCTTGTTTTTTTACTTCGTTGAGGGACTGTGCTTCAATCAATGCATCAGTAATGTGTCGTTGATAGTTTGAACCATCCTCACCGAGGTCATCAGCTTTTTCTAGGTAGTCATCTATATCAAAATCTTCATCTATGATATCTTTTGCTACTTGTCTTAAAGCCAAATAAAAGCTATCTGAATCAGCGTCGAAGTTGGGATCTAAGTTTTCAGAAACATTTTCATACTCATTTGCAATCCTAGCTAGATCAAGTGCCAGTTCTTCTAAATATTCGTCTGTATCCATTCCATCAGGCACTAATCCAGCAGCTAGAGCATCGTTGGTATATTCAGCTGGAATGGTTCCTTGGAACATGATAGATTCGATATCATCTGCTACTTCTAACCAAGTAGTGTATTGCATGTTACTATGCAGCTCACTCAGGTGTTCGAATAAAGGGTGATCACGGAAGAAATAGCGGTTTGTTTTATTCCAGTCTTCACTATTGTCTGAGCTTCCATCAAATTGTAAGTAACGAATATATTGTTGTAGATCGCGTCCTTCAGGTTCTCTCGCATTCATCATCTCTTGAACCTTAGAGAGAGTTTTAATCGCTTCGCTATTTATCTGTAATATATCTTTTAAGTCGAAAAGAGTGGTTGTAAAGTTCTCAGTACCTCGAACGACGTATTCAGCACCAATAAGAGTTTGTAAACTATGTACAGGAAGGGCACTGTTATTTTGCCCCGCAACAGAACCAATGCCACTATCTGCATCTACAAGATGAGCGTATCTAGCTGAGTCAACCGCACTAAGTACAATTTCCCGCATGAGGGGAGTATCTAACCAGCGTCTAGCGCTCTCTGCATCCACTACAGCAGGACTACCTGTATCAACTCCCGCTGCACGTAAAGTGGCAAAGAGAATTTCCATAGATTGGTACATCTCTAAGGTAAGTTGATTTTCTGCTTGGTCGCTATCGTCTGCAAAAATATCCAGCTCCTCAATAACATCTTCTAATGCTGCTCGATTTGCTGCGGATGAAATCGTATCGTGATCCATATCGATAAAGGGTAAAAACTTTACGATAATTTCTTCGTAATTATCCCTTGCTTCAACGGTAACTAAATCAACGATATCATCTGAAACGTTGTGGCCGTTAACTGATACTAGTGGCATAAGACCTTACTCCTTACGACAAACTTAAAATTTCTATTAAGAAAAGTAGGCGCATTTAATGCGCCTACTCTCTTTAAAGCAAGAAATTATTCAATGGAATGTCTCAAAAAATAAAAATGGATACTCATAAACTATTCCCTCATTCAGATTACTATTATAACAATAAAATTATTTAAATTCAATTTATTATTATTAATTCTATTTTTTGTTTAAAGTGTTAGTTTTTTTATATTTTTGTAAACTTTTTAGTTTGTAAAAAATATAAGATTATTTGTTTTATGTGGTGTTTTGGGGTGTTTTAGATAAAAGAAACTGAGGTGGTATTTGTAAAACAGAAAATTACAAACGTATAATATTTATTGTCAAATTAGTAATTATCTTACTCGTAATGTGTACATAAACAAGACAGAGTTAAGAAGTAACAATATCTAATTCGTAAAATAATACAGAGGTTTGATGGGGAGGGATGGAAATAAAAAAAACACAACGAAAGTTATATTCAATTAACTATCGTTGTGTTTATAAAAGCTTAATTTTAAAAGAGTTCTTAAGCTATTTTTTCGTCAGTGTTTCTGCGAATGATTGGATTTGTTCCTTTAGTCACAGTATCTTCTTCTATAATGATTTCGCTTACTGTGTCGTCTGAAGGAATGTCAAACATAAGGTCTTTCATAAGTCCTTCCATGATCATACGTAAACCACGTGCACCGGTGCCTGCTTTTTTTGCTTTTTTAGCGATAGCAATCAGGGCTTCCTCTGTGAAATTGAGACGAACACCTTCTTCTGCAAAAATATGCGTAAATTGTGTTACCAAAGCATTTTTTGGTTTCGTCAAAATATTAACAAAGTCTTCATCGTTAAGTTCATTGCAATTTGCGATACTATTGAATCGCCCAATAAACTCAGGAATCATACCAAAGTGAACAAGGTCTGTGGGTTCTACTCGTGCAAGTAGAGCATCATGTTCTTGTTTATGAGCGTTTTCATTATCATTATTTGCAGCGAAACCGATGGTTCCTTTTCCAAGTCGCTTAGCAATAATTTTATCTAAACCAACAAAAGCACCTCCAACAATAAAGAGAATATTCTCTGTATTGACTTTGATGTACTCTTGGTTAGGGTGTTTTCTACCACCTTTAGGTGGAACGCTAGCTGTTGTACCTTCTACGATTTTCAACAGAGCTTGTTGAACACCTTCTCCAGAAACATCACGTGTGATGGAGACATTAGATGTTGTTCGTCCGATTTTATCGATCTCATCGATATAAATAATGCCTTTTTCAGCTTTACTTACATCGTAGTCAGCTTCTTGTAAAAGGCGTAAAATAATGTTCTCTACATCTTCTCCGACATAACCAGCTTCAGTTAAAGTGGTTGCATCAGCAATTGTAAATGGAACATCAAGAATACGGGCTAAGGTTTTAGCTATAAGAGTTTTTCCTGATCCTGTTGGGCCAAGTAGGAAAACATTAGACTTGCTAATTTCAATATTTTCGTCTTTAGACTCAGCAAGAACTCTTTTATAATGATTATAAACGCCAACAGAGATGGTGCGTTTTGCGTTTTCTTGACCAATGATGTATTCGTCTAGACGTTCTTTCAATTCTTTTGGTTTTAAGATATTGATTTCAAACGTAGTCGACTTTTTCTCTACGATGCCCATGCATAATTTCACGCATTTATCGCAGATATATACATTAGGACCAGATATCAATTTTTCAACAACGTCTTCTGTACGTCCACAGAAGGAACATGTTGCAATTTCTTTAGATGGAAACGATTTTCTACTCATGCATGTGCCTGGTCAGCTATCCGATGTTTAGGTCCTGAGTTAACAGCATTAGTCAATAATTAGTTTGAAGAAAGCTTAGAGTTTGGGCCACCAACAGTGTCGTACACTTCGTCAATAATCCCATATTCTTTTGCTTCTTCTGGACTCATGTAAAAATCTCTCTCGGAGTCACGAATGATTTTCTCTACATCTTGGCCTGTGCACTCACTCATGATTTGAGCAAGATTGCGCTTCATGCGGAGAATTTCTTTTGCCTGTAAGTGAATATCTGCAGATGTTCCTGTTACTCCACCCCAAGGTTGGTGGATCATGATGCGGCTATTGCGAAGAGCAAAACGCTTTCCTTTTGTTCCAGCCATCAATAGTAAAGCCCCCATAGAAGAAGCCTGACCAATGCAAGTGGTGGCGATATCGCAACCTAGATATTGTAGAGTATCAAAAATAGCTAAGCCTGCAGAAATAGCTCCGCCAGGAGAGTTGATGTAAAGGTTTACATCTTTTTTAGGGTCTTCCATTTTCAAGAAGAGCAACTGGGCTACAATAACGTTTGCCATCTGGTCCGAGATTTCGGTACCGATAAAAACAATACGATCCTGTAGCAAACGCGAAAAGATATCCATGGAGCGTTCGCCACGTCCAGTATCTTCAACCACGTAAGGAGTTAAAGAGTTATAAAAGTCTTTTGGTCCTTCTTGCTTTGACATCAACTGCCCTCTACTTAAACTGTGATAGGCCCCCCTTATAACTTGACCGTTTTCACTCGGTCAAGGGTTTTCTGGAGGGCCTGTGCTGCTTTTAGGCTACTTTCGCTTGTTCAATCAGGTGAAGTTTGACTTTCTCTGTCAAAGCATGAATCATAACCCGAGCACGAATCTCTTCTGGTTTCATTTCAGGATCGATGATTTTTTCAGAAGCTGGAGTACGCCACATTTGCTTCGCTATTTCTTCCCATAATTCCTGTTCAGAAACATCGATGCTTTCTTTAGAAGCAACTTTTCTTAAAAGGTAATAAAGTCTTAAAGCTTTATCAACTTCTACAGCACAATATGCTTCGATTTCTTTTTGTTGGTCACGAATCTCGTCTTGAGTATGACCAGCTTCAGTCAACGCACGAATTTGATTACGGACTCTTGAATGTAACTCAGCTTGAATCAATGAAGCAGGTACGTCAAAAGGGTATTTTTCAAGTAGGAAACTTTCAACTTGAGCTTTTAAAGCTTGGTCAGCTTGGCGCTGACGTTCTTCTACAAGTAAATCTTTTACACGAGGCTTAATCTCTTCAACAGTTTCAACACCTAAACGCTCAGCAAATTTTTCATCAACTGGAGCGAGATTCATCTGAAGAATAGATTTTACAGTAATGCGGCACTTACGCGATTCGAATTTATCTTTTACATAGTCAGGTGCGCTGTCTTCTACTTCACTATCGCCTTCAGCTGATTCTCCAGAAGATAAACCAACAGTAAGTTTTCTCATCCATGTACCCATACGGTTTTCTTTTACATGGAAAAGCTTATCTTCACAAAGAGAACGCTCTGGCTCTTCAATAATACTGATATCAAGCTTTACATAGTCTCCCTCAGCAACTGGGCGACTTTCTTCAAGCTCTACTAAATCACCAAAGTCTTCTTGTAGAAGCACAACAGACTCTTCAATATCTTCTTCTGTAACTTCTTTTGCTTCTTCGTGTTTGATTTCTAAATCGCTGCTATCAACTTCAGGAACAGAAGGTTCGGTTTCAAATTCAAAAACAATCTCAGCACCTTCTTCAGATGAACATTTGTTCACAGTAGGGCGCTTAATTGTTTCTTTGCTTGTAGGATAAAGAGAAGAAAGGCTAGTGCTTTCAGCAAAGGCGTTTTGCATGACCACATCTTTCCATTCACGCTCTATTTGTGGTCCGTAATGCTTGATAATCATAGGTGCAGGGGCTTTACCTTTACGGAAACCAGGTAAAGAAACTTCTTTGTTTACTGTTTTTACAGCCTTTTTATAGGCAGCTTGAACAGCTTCAGGTGTAACCTGCACAGTCATGCTGATTTGACAGCCCGGGTTACGGGTAACTTTAACTTCTACGTGATCATTTTTGAGAGTAGTTTGCTCGTCTGTCATATGATGACCTCTTCTATCGATAAAGAACTTATTTGGTATCAATCAGCCAACCCTTAGATTAACTAAACCTGTACTAGTCGAATTTAAGAAGACCTGTTGCACAGGCAAAGATAGGGGAAGATTGAACCCCAAAAAGGAAGGTCATAGATAGCCAATTATAGGAAAAAAAGCGGGTGATGAGATTCGAACTCACGACCCTCACGTTGGCAACGTGATGCTCTACCACTGAGCTACACCCGCGTTTGAATGTCTTAATATAAAGAGCCTTACTTTTTTGGGGCAAGAAAAAAAAGAGCTTAGGGAGAAAAATCTACGTGAATCGTTCGACTTCCAGGGAAAAAAGGAAGAACTAAGTAACAAATGAGGTCACAGACAGGCTCAAAATCTAAACGTTTTTTAGATACCTCGTTCAAGCTTAGGTGACTTTTCTTTTTGTGTAGCTGGTTTTCATAAATGATCATATTTCCTACCCAAATATTTTATGTGTTCCATTAAGCAATTGAGAGGCCAAGTGTAGATAAACAATGAGAAGAGTTTATGAGAAAAGAAAAGTTTAGCGTTTGCTTTTTTTGTCTAAATTAAAGCGAGAAAGTATTTTAGAGCTTATTTATGCTTACTTTGAAATAAAGATTGTTACTCGAAACTAGGCAAAATTTGCCATTTTTATCTGTCTGATTCATTTAGGTTTTTTACTTGTTTTCCAGAAACAAAAGCGGTACAAGGGAAGGACACGTGTATCTGCTCACTTTTGAAATTTTTTTGATAAGTATAGTAGCAGTGCAGTACTTTAATTTGATTATGTCATACAGAAGTCCTTCCGTAGATTATTGAGTAAATGATGAAGGTTTTTACGTATAGACAAGTGCAACAGGTAGAGTGTTAGAGATGTTGAACTTTCGAAGACTCAGGCAAGATTTTTCCTCTTCTATATTGAAAGAGGGGCGAAGCCTTTTCAATCAGGATGTCGTTCTATCTGCAAAGGTATTAGAGCTCACACCGGATAGTATCAGAATAACAGGATCCGTAGTTGGGAGTTTTGAAAATACTTATACTTGCGAGATGGAAATAGATCGCTTTGAGTCGGAGACAATCGACTCCAATTGCGATTGCCCTTATAACTATGACTGTCATCATTTAGCAGCATTGGTATTTTATCTAGAAAAACATTTAGACAGCATCGTTGTTGCTTACTCTAAAGAGGGTAAGGCTGTAGAGAATGAAAATATCGATGAAGAAGATCGTGAACAGATATTAGAAACAATTAAAGAAGCTGAAAGTAAAGAAAGTTTACGACAAGGTTTACAGTTTCAAAAAGAGCTTCTTGAAGAGTATATCGGTGCATCTAAGATACTTGGAGATTCTCCATTTTTTCTTCCAAACGAATCTCTCCTTGTAGACAAAGCTCAATTAATGATTTTGTTACATCATGGTGTAACAGGAGAAGGGCAAAATGAGAGTAAAACTGCTGAAGTTCAGTTCGCTCTCCGTTTACCTTATCGTTCAAAACCTTTATATGTAACTAATATAAAAGATTTTATAGATTCTATTCGTTATCACGAAGCGATTGAGTTAAATGGGCGTATGCACCATTTCACTTTAGAGTCTTTTGATCGTGAAATTAGCCAGCTTTTACGTTTGGTGATGGATTTTGCCCGTTATCCTAATGAGAGAGAAGAGCGCCAACAAAAATTCGCTCAGCTTGGTCTTGAACAATTTGGGATATTATTAGCTACGGCATACGATTTATCAGTTGCGAGAGCACGTATCTATAGTAAAGATTTGTCAGGGGAAGAGTGTTTAAATCTTCCTGGTCTATTTATGGCATCTCTTGAAGAGCCTGTATCTTTTTGCACTTCTCCTGCTAAATTACGTTTTGAGTTGGAGTATATTGAAGCTCCAGCCCCAAAACTTTTCTTACTTCCTATGGTGTCTATAGAAGGAGAAGATCCTCTTTCCTTAAAAGAGTTAACTTTATTTGAATGTGCTAAGCCAGGATTACTTAAAGGAAGTACTTTTTATCGTTTCCGTACAAACATCAAGCGTTCCCATTTAAGAAATGTGGGTAGCCTGCAGCATACAACAATTCCAGAGCCGTTATTTGGTACGTTTATTGAAAATGCATTACCTGCTTTATCGGCATATGCTGATGTGGGCAATGCAGACTGCATCAAACAATTTGTGACTCTTCCTTATGTGGATGAAGTACGAGGGATTTGTGAAATTCATTATTTAGATGGTGAATTGGATGTAGAGTTATTTTTTAGTTATGGAAGTGTGAAGGTACCTGCCTTACCGAAAAAATTAGAGATTGATCATCTAAGAAAATTTATTACGGAAGAGGGAATTTTAGCGCGTAATCTTACGGAAGAGGGTGATTTGATTCGTTCCCTATTTTTGGGTTTTGTTGTAGATGAAGATCAGGGTCTTTATCGCGCAAGGACAGATAGGAAAATTATTGAATTTATGACAGAAGTCATTCCTTGTTATCAGGATAGAGTAGAGTTCCGTTGTCCTCAAAATCTTTTAGATCGTTTTATTTACGATGACACAACTTTCAAACTTGAAGCAAAAGTATCTGCTGAAATTGATAAGTATGAAGTTGAGTTAAAAGTAGATGGTCCTTTAAGCGGTGTTACTGTTGACTTGCTATGGGAATGCTTATCTGCGAACAAGGCTTATATTGAGTTGGAGCCACCAAAGGCTCGTGGACGTGGTACTAGAGCAACGAGTGGTGAACGGGGACAAAAAATTCTTGTATTGGATTTAGAGCAACTTGCTCCTGTTGTCCGTATCTTTGATGAGATTGGTTTAAAGACTCTTGATAACCATGTAGAGCAGCGTCCTTTATGGAGCTTGGTGAGCTTAGTAGAAGAGCAGTTTAAAGATCTTCCTGTAAAATTTTCTATGAGCAAAGGTTTAAAGAAAATGCAGGAAGAAATGCTAGGTCAATCTAGTGGAAAGCCTGCGGCGATTCCTCAGCAAATTCATGCTTCGCTTCGTTCTTACCAAGCAGAAGGGGTTCATTGGTTAGAGCGTCTTCGTAATATGCATTTAAGTGGAATTCTTGCTGATGATATGGGTCTTGGTAAGACTTTGCAGGCTATTATTGCTGTGACTCAGTATCAGATGATGAATCCTAATGCGATTTCTCTTGTTGTGTGTCCAACTTCTCTTATTTATAACTGGGAAGAAGAATTTCATAAGTTTAATCCGGATTTAAAAGTGTTGCCGGTAGATGGTACACCTGCGCAACGGAAAAAGCTTTTAAAAACACTGAAGAATTTTAATGTTGTCATTACTTCTTATAGTCTCTTACAGAAAGATATTGAGACGTATAAGAAGACGACATTCTCTTATGCTATTTTGGATGAAGCGCAACATATCAAGAATCGTGGTACACGTAACGCAAAGTCAGTGAAAATGATCAATGCCCAGCATCGTTTGATCTTAACTGGTACGCCGATTGAGAATTCTTTAGATGAGTTGTGGAGTTTATTTGACTTCTTGATGCCAGGTCTTCTCAGTTCTTATGATCGTTTTGTTGAAAAGTACATTCGTCGTCCTGACGTTGAGTCTAGTGACGGTATGTCAGAGCTTCGCAAAAAAGTGGCACCTTTCATTTTACGTCGTATGAAAAATGACGTTTTAGATGATTTACCTCCTGTTTCGGAAATCGTTTATCATTGTCATCTTTCTAATGCACAAAAAGATTTGTATAAATCTTATGCAGATTCAGCTCGTAAGGAATTATCGCGTTTAGTGAAGAAAGAAGGGTTTGATAAAGTCCAGATTCATGTTTTAGCTACTTTGACTCGTTTAAAACAAATTTGTTGTCACCCTGCCATTTTTGCTAAAGAAAGTGCTGAAGAAGGCGATTCTGCAAAGTACGATATGCTTCTTGAGCTTCTACCTACGTTGGTAGAGGGTGGGCATAAAACGGTGATTTTCAGTCAGTATACTCAGATGTTAAAGATCTTGAGACAAGATCTTGAGCGTATGGGCATGCGTTATTCTTATTTGGATGGCTCTAGTAAAAATCGTCAGCAAATTGTAAAAAATTTCAATGAGGATGACTCCATATCCACTTTCCTGGTATCGTTAAAAGCGGGTGGTGTGGGTCTTAACCTAACAAGCGCGGATACAGTCATTCATTATGACATGTGGTGGAACCCTGCTGTAGAGAATCAGGCTACAGACCGGGTACATCGTATAGGGCAGCAACGCTCTGTTTCAGCGTATAAGTTGGTGACTCTAGGAACCATTGAAGAAAAGATTATGGAGCTTCAAGAACGGAAGAAAGGCCTCGTTAAGCAAGTAATTGGTTGTGATGACGAAGCAATTTCTAAGTTAACTTGGGAAGAAGTATTGGAGCTCTTGCAAACCTAAGCTAGGGATCTGAATGAGCAGAACGTTTCAGGCGGCCGTAAAACGTGTAACCGATACATTTCGGACATCTGCACTTGGTAAATTTAATGCATTCAAAGGAATGTTTGCTAGTGACATAGGTATTGACCTAGGCACAGCAAACACTTTGATTTATGTTCGTGGGAAGGGAATCGTTCTTACGGAGCCTTCTGTTGTAGCTGTAGATTCTGCTACAAATGAGGTTTTGGCAGTAGGGCAGAAAGCGAAAGCGATGTTAGGCCGTACTCCAAGAAAAATTCACGCTGTGCGCCCAATGAAGGACGGGGTAATTGCGGACTTTCAAATTGCAGAAGGAATGCTGAAGCACCTTATTCAAAGAGTGACTCCAGCGCGAAGTCTGTTTCGTCCTAAAATTCTCATTGCTGTTCCTTCTGGAATTACAGGCGTTGAAAAGCGTGCTGTAGAAGATTCAGCATTGCACGCAGGTGCTCAAGAAGTCGTTCTTGTAGAAGAACCGATGGCTGCAGCGATTGGTGTTGACTTACCGGTTCATGAGCCTGCGGCGAATATGATTATCGATATCGGTGGTGGTACTACTGAAATCGCGATCATTTCTTTGGGTGGTATTGTTGAGTCGCGCTCTTTGCGTATTGCAGGGGATGAATTTGACGAGTGCATCATCAACTATATGCGTCGTACATATAACTTGATGATTGGTCCTCGGACAGCTGAAGAAATCAAAATCACCATCGGCTCTGCCTATCCTATGGGCGATAATGAGTTGGAGATGGAAGTGCGTGGGCGAGATCAGGTAGCTGGTCTTCCTGTCACTAAGCGTATCAATTCAGTAGAAATTCGTGAGTGCTTACAAGAACCAATTCAGCAAATTATTGAATGTGTGAAATTGACACTAGAGAAGTGTCCACCTGAACTTGCAGCTGACCTTGTTGAAAGAGGTATGGTTTTAGCCGGAGGTGGTGCGTTGATCAATGGTTTGGATCGGGCTTTAATTAAAGAGTCAGGTCTACCAGTGATTGTTGCTCCTAACCCGCTTTTAGCTGTTTGTTTGGGTACGGGCAAGGCGTTGGAGTCGTTAGACAAATTAAAGCGTCGACGGACTGTTCGCGCATCTTTCTAGGTAGTACTTTATATAGGGGGCAAAAACGAATCATGACCACAAGTATGGGCGACGACCAGGTAGTGATGAATATACCAATTAAAGAATGGACGAAACATAAAGGTCTTATTCAGTGGATTGAAGAAAGTATTCGCCTTTGTGATCCTGATCGAGTGCATCTATGTGATGGTAGTCAGGAAGAGTTCGAAAGTTTGTGCAACGAAATGGTTGAGCAAGGAACTTTGATTCGACTGAATGACAAAAAACGTCCTAATAGTTTTCTTTGTCGTTCAGACCCAGCTGATGTGGCTCGTGTAGAAGATCGTACATTCATTTGCTCTCAAAAAGAAGAGGATGCAGGCCCTACAAATAATTGGGCCGATCCTTCTGAAATGAAAGAAAAATTGCGTGCACTTTTTACAAATTCTATGCACGGCCGTACTATGTACGTTGTTCCTTTTAGTATGGGGCCTATCGGTTCAAAGCTTGCCTATGCAGGAGTACAGATTACAGATTCACCTTATGTTGTCGTGAGTATGCGAACCATGACGCGTATGGGATCGGCTGTTCTAGATGTAATTGGCAGCAACGGACCTTATGTACCGTGTTTTCATTCTGTGGGTATGCCATTAAATGAAGATGATGTAGATGTGCCTTGGCCTTGTAACAATGAAAATAAGTATATCGTTCACTTTCCTGAAGAGCGATTGATTTGGTCTTATGGAAGTGGTTATGGCGGAAATGCTCTTTTAGGGAAGAAATGTTTTGCTTTACGGATTGCATCGTCTATCGCTCGCCAAGAAGGTTGGTTAGCAGAGCATATGCTGATTCTAGGGATCACAAATCCTAAGGGAGAAAAACGTTACATTGCAGCAGCTTTTCCTAGTGCTTGTGGGAAAACCAATTTAGCTATGTTACAGCCAAGCCTTCCTGGATGGAAAGTGGAGTGTGTAGGAGATGACATTGCTTGGATGAAAATAGGTGAAGATGGGCGGCTATATGCTATTAATCCAGAAGCTGGATTTTTCGGAGTGGCTCCTGGAACGTCTATGGATTCAAATCCTAATGCGATGCTTAGCATGCAAGAAAATGCCTTATTCACCAATGTCGCATTAACAGACGATGGCGATGTTTGGTGGGAAGGGATGACAAAAGAAGCTCCAGGGCATTTGATTGATTGGAAAGGCAATGATTGGAGTCCAAAATCTACAGTAAAATCAGCTCATCCTAACTCTAGATTTACTGCACCAGCAGGCCAGTGTCCAGTAATCGACCCGGCTTGGGAAGATCCTAAGGGTGTGCCTATTTCAGCGATTTTATTTGGTGGACGTCGTTCATCCGTGGTTCCTCTCGTACGCGAAGCGTTTAACTGGCAACACGGAACGTTTTACGGAGTTACTGTCTCATCAGCAACGACAGCCGCAGCGGTAGGTGCTGTAGGAAAATTACGCCATGACCCTTTTGCTATGCTTCCATTTTGTGGTTACAATATGGCCGACTACTTTGCACATTGGTTAAGTATGTCAGAAAAAACTTCTGAAGAGAAGCTTCCAAAGGTTTATTACGTAAACTGGTTCCGTAGAGGGAATGATGGGGAATGGTTATGGCCTGGCTTCGGGGATAACATTCGTGTACTTAAATGGATTTTTGATCGCTGCTCAGGTAAAGGGCATGCTGTGAAAACACCAGTAGGATTTGTTCCTGAATCTGGAGCTTTAGATTTAAGTAACCTAGATCTTTCTGATGAAGTCATCGAAGAGCTTTTATCTGTAAATGTAGATGAATGGAAAGATGAAGTGGAAGAGCTCAAACTCTATTTTGGTCTTTATGGCGAACGCTTGCCACAAGGCGTAAGAGACGAGTTAGAACAAATGAGTGATCGACTCACAAAGGTATAAAATGTATGAAGTGCTCAAATGCTTTTTTGAGCACTTCATAACACTATTTTGTGGGTAAAAATGGCCAAGATAATACGTTTTCTGCTGAAAGACTTTTTAATAAATTTGCATCGTATTGCTTCTCTTTTACAATATCATCTAAGAATCTTTGATACTTACTTGCATCACTTAATTCTTCGAAAAATAATCCATCTGTATGAAGGGCTTGAGCTGATTCAGTAATCAAATCATCGTAAAAAAAATCAGCCCCAAAGCAGAGTTGTTTTTCTGCTCCTAGCTTTAAGCCATAATCGATATGAGCACAAAGATCGAGATAACTTTTGCCAATGAAAGTTTTAAGAAAATTCAGTCCTATCAAACCTTTTCTTTGAATAATTTCCAGAGCTAGCCAGTCTGGTAGATTTCTTGGGTGCTTTTGTATCGCACGGAAATTAGAGTGGCTAGCTAATACCGGGTGCTTAGGACAATTTTGTTCAATATACTGTAAAAGGTCTTCTGCGAGTTGATCACTAGTATGGCTAAAATCTACTGCGATTTTTTTTTCAAATAAAAGCTCAAGGAGCCGCTTTCCATCTTCCTTTAAACCCACATGAGTAAGGTTTCCACCCCCAAAGCGGTTTTCTTCTTTCCATGTAAAGCCTACATATAGTGGAGAGCCATAGTCATCTAAGTACGTTTGTAAACGTTGAAGGCCATTATCAATACTCTCTATTTCATCGCAAAAACCAGAAGCATTTTCAAAAGCGTAGAAGGTTTGCGTATGTATGTTTATAGAAGGAGAAAATTTCTTATAAGCATCTAATTGCTTTCTTCCTGTAGTTAATGATGTAGGAATGGTTTCAGTAAACACTGCAAGTGTTTGCAGTTGAACATTTCCGGTCTTCATTTGTAGAGTGCTACAACGGCTTTCTGGATGGTCTAATTTTCTATGATTATCTTCGGCAAGGTATGCTAATAGATCACAGTGTAGGTCAGCAATAGGGAATAGAAACATGGCAATCTCAAATAATAAAAGTTAGTTTTCTAATTTGAAATTATAATAGGTTACAAGTATTTTTGTGGTTTATCCATTTTTCATCTGAAAGAGACTTAAATAAATTGGCGGAGTCCATGCATTCGATATTATAAGACTTACTGTTTGTATCCCAAATTCCTATGAACTGATCAATTATTACTCGTTCTGAGAGATAATTGATAATATCTGCGACTTCAATAGGGTTCTTGGAAGATGTTGAAGTCATTGTAATATTAATGTGCACTTCTTCATCGTAACTCTGAGGAGTTCTCTCTATAGTAAGTGTAATTTTTCCATACTTAGGGTCATTTTTCATGGTATATTGATAATAGGCCCATTGAGTTGATGTGGTAGTATTACTATTTGGAGTCCAATCGATGCCGATCATAGGCAGTAGGTGTTCCCATCTTATCTTTTTCAATAGATTAGAATGAACTCCTCGTTCGATAGTTTTTAAATATCTATTTGCATATTGAGTAAGATCGTTAGCTATTATTGTTGTACGAACGTTCATAGTTTTAATTTCCTCAAATAACGCATACAGAGCGTACAGTCTATCTTGGCTTTTCATTGCTCACAAGCAACAAAATAAGTTCTAATCCTTCGATTGACTATTTATGATACTAGGGATACAATCATTTTCTTCATTTAAACCATAATTCAACAAAAGATGAACTATATGAGTTCTATTAAACCTATTTTTAAATGGGCAAGTTTCTGTGTTGCAGCTCTTGCTCTTTTATGTTCTTTTTCAGATTTAAGGAGTGAAGAAGCACCTATGACTATCGAAACATCTACAACAACTGTTCAACGTACACTTTCAATCATTAAGCCTGATGCAGTAGAAGGCAACAACATCGGTGCGATTATTGGTCGCTTTGAAGCTAACGGCCTGCGTATTGTCGCAGCTCGTATGATGCAGTTAAGCCAAGAACAAGCAGAAGGTTTTTATGCAGTGCATAAAGAGCGTCCTTTCTTTGGAGATCTTGTTGAATACATGATGTCAGGACCTGTTGTTGTAATGGTTCTAGAAGGTGATAATGCGATTTTGAAGAATCGTGAAATCATGGGAGCTACTAATCCTAAAGAAGCTGCTCCAGGAACAATCCGTGCTGATTTCGCTCAGTCTATTTCTGCTAACGCTGTACACGGTTCTGATGCTCCAGAAACAGCGCAGAATGAAATTGAGTTTTTCTTCAAAGACGGTGGTCTTTGCCCTCGCGCTAGCTAAATCTCATCCTATACAAGCTTTCGCTTGTTTTATTTGAGTAAGAAACGCTACGAAGCAAAAATTGTATAAGAACAAGTATTTCTTGTTTTTCATTCTTATTTTTTGATATCGTAGCGTTCTTTTTATTCCTCATCTCATACTTAGTCATAATATGCTTCTGTTTATCGATAACTTCGATTCTTTTACTTACAATCTTGTCCAAGAGCTGCTTTCTTTGGGTACGGAACTAAAAGTTGTGCGTAACAATGAGTGGTCTGTGAAAAAATGTATTGAATTTTCTCCTTCTCACTTGCTAATTGGTCCTGGTCCTGGTAGTCCTAAAGATACAGGAATTGCTTCCGACTTAATTGAACATTTTGCGGGTAAAATCCCTATTCTTGGTGTTTGTTTAGGGCATCAGTTGATTGCAGAGTATTTTGGAGCAAATGTTGGCAGGGCGTCAAAAGTGATGCATGGGAAAACAAGTATGGTGCAGCATTTTGGGGAAGGTTTATTTTCAGACTTGCCTAATCCTGTTGAAATGACACGTTATCATAGTCTTATTGTGGATCTGGAAACTTTGCCTGCCTGTTTACAGGCGATGGCGTGGACAGAAGAGGGGGAGTTAATGGCGATTCAGCATATGGAGCATGCGATTTTTGGAGTACAATTTCACCCTGAATCTGTACTAAGTACACATGGTTCGCATCTTTTCCGAAATTTTCTAGAGCAATAAGGAGCGAAAATTATGAGTCTTATGGAACAAGAGTATGTAAGAAGTCTCAAACCATCTTGTGTAGCTGTTTTCGTTCTTCGCAGAGTTGCTGAAAGAGTGGAGTGTTTGCTTTTACGTAGAACAGGTCTGTATTTAGACGGTGTTTGGCAAATGGTCACTGGAAAAGTAGAAGAGGGTGAAACTGCTTGGGAGGCAGCTTTACGAGAGCTGAAAGAAGAGACAGGTTTACATGCCGAAGAGTTGTATACAGAGGGTGTAGAAACGTTTTATATGTTCCCTCTTGATCGAATGTATAGTAATCCTTTGTTTGTAGCATTCGTATCGCCAGAAGCTGAAGTATGTATTGATGAAAATGAGCATGACCAGTTTGAGTGGCTACCGTTTGATCAGGTAAAAAGTCGCTTAGCATTTATGACACAAAAAGAGTGTTTGCGTCGCGTTGAGCAGTATTATATTAATGAGACTCCGAGTCCTCATGAGCAAATAGATTTAAAAAAGGCTTATTTTAGTTTAGAAACTCCTCGTCTTCGTTTAAGGCATTTTTGGCGATCGGATATTGAATGGATGAGCGAACTGTTAGCCGATCCGCAAGTTATGGAATATTCACTTTCTGGGGCATGTGACTTGGTAAAAAGTCGAGAAATCTTTTCTTGGCTCATGTCGCAAACAGAAGAATATGGCATGGGCTTGTGCGCTGTTTTTCATAAAGAAAAGAAGCGTTTTATTGGTTTTTGTGGAATTTTTTGGCCTAAACTAGATGGTCAAATAGAGACAGAATTAGGATTTCGTTTTTCTCCAGAATATTGGGGGCAAGGTTTAGCCAAAGAGTCTGCTCAAGCAGTTATGCAGTATATGCGCGATGAACGAGATACAAAACAGTTAGTTTCTATGATTGATCCTAAAAACTCACGTTCGATACGTTTGGCGGAGAGTTTAGGGGGAAAAGTTTTACGGGAAACGGAATACAAAGGATTGCCAATAGTTGTATATGGCTACGATCTTTAGTCTTGGTAATAAAACGCGGCGAAGCAAAGAAGCTACGACGCGTTAAAGAAAACAGTGTTTATAGTGGACCCCATTGTCTAGACCAAAAATGCTGATTTTATTACTCCCTCAGGAGATAGCTACATTGTTGGTCTTAGTTTATGTTTTTGCTTATGTTTTCCGGTCACCTCTTTAGT
>PAQS01000047.1 GCA_002709385.1 Waddliaceae bacterium | reverse complement strand
TTGGCTTTGTCACACTATCTTTCTTTAACTGTCGAAATAACTTTGAAGAACTCACTCAGAGGTGGTTTGTTTCCGTTCGAAGTGTTATCCCCGCTTGGAAGTTCCTAATATAGCTAGAACACGAATTAACGTGCAAGCATAAATCTGAGAAAATGTGTTTTTTTTCTCATCCCTCTCCTAGAAAGTTCATCGCAAAGACAGTTAGGCTTCCTCCAAAGTCTTGTTTCAGTTGTTTAGCTAAGCCTTGTAATCTGACCGGTAGTTCATTATTCATTGCTTGATCTAGCATATGATCGAGCTGGCCTTGTCTTTCTTCTATTTTTTCGACTTGTAGTACAGACTTATTACTTCTTAAAGGATCTTTTTGATTGGGGTCCATCATATTCCAAATAAGTTTCAATCCTTTTTTAGCATCTGCTTGCTTATCTTCAATAAGCTCTGTCCCTATTTTTAATAAATCTTTGTTTTTGATTTTAGATATAGCCTTCCTAAGTTCTTCAAGGCTTTTCGTATCGCCTTCTAAAACGAATGCATGTGCTGATAGGACAAGTAATAAGTCACTTTTCTCATCTAATAATGTAGCAACGGATAGGGTATTGATAGACTTTGCTGTATTTCCTAGATAAGCATATGTGGAACTAAGAGCTAACCAATAATTAGGGTTAAACGGATCGAATGC
Source organism: Waddliaceae bacterium (assembly GCA_002709385.1). GTDB lineage: Bacteria > Chlamydiota > Chlamydiia > Chlamydiales. The sequence continues at coordinate 76,060 of PAQS01000047.1, read as the reverse complement.
TGCTAAATAAGCAAATAAATTACTTGCTGCAATGGCATCTCCTCTAGCAAGAACTTCGTGTGCTAGTGCATATTTTGCATGCATAGTCTCATCAGAAACCTCAAATATTTCCTTTAGTGTTTTTCCTTGATTTACACCTAGGGCTACTTTATCGCTATGCTCAAGGATTTTGCTTGGGTCGATAAAATCATCTGAAGATAATTTTTTTTGAAACATTCACTATTCTCCTTTCTTTTCTATCACAAATATTTTTTAGTTCTTATTTCCATTTGAACGAAAAAATCTGTTTCTCGCAAAGAGAAACTCTATGAATTATGGAGTAGACAGGATTTTGTATCCCTTACTAATCTTTGAGGGAATGAGATAGATAAAAAATTAGGAATGATTATGACTCTCAAGGAAAGCAGATTTTTTGGTTCTAAAGGAAACATCCCTAAAGCAAGCCGTTTTGTTCTGATTACACATCTATGTTTGGCATTTACAGTCCTTTTTTGGAGTGCAGCTTTACCTTTCATGCAAAACTATTTTGATCAACGTTCTTTAACTCTTTTATATCAAACTGTGCTTGGTGTAGATGAAGAAGGTGTCTTATACCCTATTCATAGATCAGATGAAGGCCATGCTCAACTTTTACTTGATGCAGAGCTTTTTGCCGATTTACCAAAAGAGGAGCAAGTATCGATTCGATCTTCTTACCAGAAACTCATAAAAGAAAATAATGAATCTTGGTTAGAACAACTGGCTTTAGCTAGTCGTATTCTCGCTTTCGGAACACCTGCTTTTTTACAAGGTTGGGTTCTTTTCTCTATTATTATCGGTACTATGCTTTTACTACGTAAAGAAGGAGCCGCACAAGCTGTATGGATTTTACCTATATTAGTCGGACTGTATTCATTAGATAATAGGTTATATGCTCCATTACCAAATCCCCCTGCCGATTTTCATTTATATCCTACAGAAGAGCTCGTACTCAGTAAGTATCTTAACGAGGACTTAGATGAAGATTTTTTCAATCAGCACGAGCAACTACTAAGGGGCTGGCATATGTTTCTTGTGATTGAATATACCAAGGAGACGCCTTCTGAAAACCCTCTCGAGTTAAAAAAACAAATAGACAAAGGTGAATTTTATTTTAATCTTGATCGTCTCAAAGCGTTTCAAAGAGATACAGGGAATCACCCTCTCTTCTTTCAAAGCTTTAGAAAGCCCTATTTTTTGCTTGCTTTGTTCATTATTTGGAATGTTTTTGTTGCTTGGTTCGTAAATCGTCCTAAAGCTCTTGAACCGCAATATTAGGAAATCATTTGGTCATGCAAGTCATTCCTCTGCCAAGAAGAAACCATTCTTGTTCTTATTTAGATAATCTTCGTGCTTGCTTTGAAGAATACTTGATTCAAGAGATCACAAATGAAGAACGAGCAATTCTTATTGAACGTGGCTACCGTTCATTTGGAAGCTACTTTTTTCGACCTCTTTGCAATGGTTGTCACCGTTGCGTTCCTATTCGAGTTCCTGTTTTGAAGTTTGAAATGAGTAAATCTCAAAAAAAACTTATACGAAAAGGAAAGGAAATTCGTGTAGAGGTGGCTAAGCCGGTTTACAGTGAAGAAAAATGGGATATCTATCTTGATCACTCTCGAAGATTTCCCCAGAAAGAAGACCTTCCAAATAAAGATAATTTTATTTTTTCTTTTTATAATCCTCGTGTTTCTGCATTAGAGTTTTCTTATTATCTTGATGATCACTTGATCGCTGTAGGTATCACTCATGAAGGCACAGATTTTTTATCTTCTGTGTATTTTACTTACCGTTTAGATTACGCCAGCTATTCTTTAGGGTCTTTCTCAACCCTACAGGAAATTTTTTATTGCAAAAACAATGATTTACGATACCTCTATTTAGGGTATTACATCCGTGATAACCACTTTATGTCTTACAAAAGTAAGTTTCGTCCAAACCAGGTTTTGCTAAGTGAGCAAAAATGGGTAGATTTTCAAGATGCAAAAGGAAATTTATTAGTTGCTGATGATCCTCGCTTCTCTCCACAAGCTACTTTTTTAACAAACTTATTTAAGGGGCCAGATGAGGGGACCACAAATAGTGACAAAGCTCACGAGTAAGAGGTTTAATGGAAGACCTACTTTTGTGTAATCAGTAAATCGATAACCACCTGGTCCGTATACGATCGTATTCGTTTGATACCCGATAGGTGTTAAAAAAGAACATGATGCTCCCAATGCAACCGTTACTCCTACTGCTTGCATGGCTTCCGGACTGACATATCCGGCTAGACGCACAGCTTGTATGGCTATAGGAAAGAGAATGAGAGCTGCTGCGGTATTGGTAATAAATTCAGTAACTAGAGTTGTTAACAGGAAGAGTCCTCCTAGTAGTAAATGAGGATTATTTCCAACCACAAGTAAGATACTGCTTGCAAACAGATCAGCCACACCGGTTTTGACTAAAGCTAAGCCAAATGAAAAAGAACTAGCAACGAGAACAAGTAAGTTCCAACGAATAGATTCTCGTGCTTCAGAAACTGTAATCATTTTAGAGAAGAACAATAATAAAGCTGTAGCAAGAGAGGCTGTCATCATCGGCACTCCAAAAAAAGTGACACTCATAATCATGCATATGAGTAATACCGTGATTAGCACAGCTTTATAGGGAGCATAAACTGGTAATTTTACGTTATGGCGTATGTACAAAAAGTCAGTAGCAAACTCTCGCCCATGCCATGGTTGGTTAGATAAAAGCATCAAGGTGTCTCCTGCTCGTAACATGACGTCACCTACTCTTCCTGCAACGCGAGATCCTTGACGATAGACTGCTAATAAAGACGCTCCATAACGATTTCGAAAACCTAAATCTTTGATATTTTTCCCTACAAGGCTTGATGTTGCTGGGATAACAACTTCAGAAAAATGCGGAGATGACATTTCTAAGTGGAAATGTGGATCTTGTAGAGATTGCAAGCCTTTAATCGTATGCATACCTGCAATCGTAGCAATATCACCAGCTAGAACTAATCTGTCTCCTACCCGAATGATTTCATCTGGTGAAGGTGATTCAATAATTAATTCATTTCTTTCAATTTCTATGAGATAATCACCTGAAAAATATTTTTGATTTGCAAGTGCCACGGATATATCAGCCAAATCACAACCAGGTGTGACTAAAAATTCTGAGGTAAACTCTCTTGTTTCTTGAGTAAGCTCTCTTGCTGGATCTTTTCGGTTTGGCAAAAGTCGCCATCCTACTAAGACCATATATGTTACTCCTATGATAAAACAAGGCAAGCCTAGATAAGCGAAATCAAAAAAACCTAATGAACTTGCTGAGTCATACTCTCTCAATAATCCATATACAACAAGATTACTCGATGTTCCCATCACGGTACACGCCCCCCCTAAAATCGTAGCGAAGGATAAGGGAATCAAAAATAGAGAAGGACTTTCTTGAATATCGGAGGCCCATTTTCTAATTACGGGCGTAAGCATCAAGACAAGTGGGGTATTATTAAGGAATGCAGAACCTATACCAAGAGGCACCATCATACCAAATAAACGCGTACTATTATGCTTTGCTGTTGGCAGAATCCTCTGGGCCAAGAGAGTCAATAATCCATTTACTTCAGCTGCGCGAGCAACAATAAAAAGCATTCCAAGAGTAAGAATAATATCACGAGAGAAGCCTTGTAGCATTTCTTTTGGAGAGATAATTCCTAAAAAAACAAAAACACTGGCCCCTGATAGCATGATAATATCCGGTGGCATGAGCTCAGCTGCTAATGCCGAAAAAGTAAGAAGAGCTATAACAATTGTTACATAACCTTTCCAATCTAGTGGAATTGAATCATTTACAGAAGTATTCTGGACTGAAGTATGCTGAGTATCTGGAAGCGGTATCAATAACTGATCATGTGGCGAAGAAGGCGTGGGCGCGGCAGAATCAACTCTTTCTGAGAAAAGAGTCTGATTAAGCAATAAAAGCATGAGTACTAGGATACTATAAATACCTAGCCTTACTTTAAGATTACCCATTTTTACCGTTTCGCTTCCTTTAATCACAAAATATAAGGACTTTTGTCCTATGGAAGACAAATTATCTATTTACAGTAGTGTACCATTGCCACTACTAAAAAAAGCTCTCTTCCGTGGCTCTATCTTTGCCGCTATTGGAGCAGTACTTATTCTTTACTCAGGGATTTTTGTACCTGTTAAGCTACTTAACTCCTGGGGTTTTTTAGTTGTCACTCTAGGAATATTACTGATAGCTAATGGCTTAATTCCATACAGACGCCTTACCAAGTTACAGCTAAAACCCTACGAGATAATTATCGACATTCATGGATTTAGCTTTAGATCAGAAGGAAAGCAGCGCTTTACTGTTCCTCGAAAAATAGTGAAACGTTGCGAATACTTACTAAAATCTGATCAATACGGGATTGCGATTTGGCTTGATAAAAGCTGTACTAAAAAAATTTTAGTACAAGATGCGAATTTTGATATGAGAAAGTTTCAAAACAAGTCTTCGAATTATTTTTCATGCGATCTTTTCTTTCCTTTTTTCAAAGAAAAAGATTACCAAGAACTTCTTGAGGCTTGGTCTGATGTGGATTGATCTATGCTTTTTTATGTTCCGTGTATTTTGTTTGTATTTGTCTAGATACCGATAAAACTAGAAGGTTTTATTTAAGTTAGTAAATATGTACAAAAATTTGACAACAGAAAAATACAGGAAATACTTGGTATTTCTTGCATAAATTTATCTACTTAATTGACATAAGGTAAATGAAGGCTTAGGGATACATACTCTATTTTTTATAAACCTGATTGCACAATATCGTGCATTTTAATAAGTCCAACAACTGTTTCGTCTTCTTCGATCACCGGCATTACAGTAATAGGATGTTTTTGATCTTCTTCCATTGCTTGCATTGCTTTCCATGCTAAAACTCTAGGTCCTATAGATCGTGGAGTAGCTGTCATCATCTCTGAAATGGTAAGCTCCATTATTTGATCGCCATGATTTTGTAAAGCACGCCGAAGATCACCATCAGTAAAGATTCCTAGAAGCTTTCTTTGCTCATTTAGTACGAGAACACAGCCACAACGCTTATCACTATAATCTACGATAGCATCCATTAACTTCGTGTTTGGGGCACAAGTAGGCAATGCTACTCCACGCACCATAAGATCTTGAACTTTGAGAGAAATACGTTTTCCAATTCTTCCTGCAGGATGATTTAATGCATAAGAATCAATGCTAAATTCTTTTGCTCTCATGAGTGCTACCGTTAGAACATCACCAAAGATTAACTGTAAAGTTGCTGACGTGGTAGGAGCAAGATCAAAGGGACATAGTTCTTTTTGCAAAGGAAGATTTACACTAATATCGCATTCACGACTTAAACGACTTTTGGAATTCGATACCAAAGCAACTAAAGTAGCCCCCTTATTCCGTACAGCCGGTATTAAATTAAATAATTCATCACTTGCTCCGCTTTTACTAAGCATGACGAAGACATCTTTTTCGGTAACAGTGCCTAAATCACCATGCAGAGCGTCCATTGGAGAAAGATACTGCGCTCGAGTGCCTGTAGACACCATTGTTGCTGCTAATTTTCGAGCTATAATACCACTTTTTCCTACACCTGTAATGACCACTGTTCCTTTGCAATGTAGAAATATTTCGAATACTTTCTGAACTTGTTCATAGTCCAAATTATTGAAAAAATAGTTGATGTAATCTTGCTGCGCATTGAATAACTTTCTCAACATATTCACTCTCTGGAGCTTAAACAATTTATTCGTTTATTATAGCTTTATTTTTTCTTGAAGTCCCGAAAAAAATGACTTATAAGGGTTTAGGTTTCAATTCTCAATAAAAAGTTTTAACAGTTACCTAGGGAGGCATAATTATTATGCAAAAAAAGGCTTCAATAGCAGTTGCTCAGGGAGATGGAATTGGTCCTGAAATCATGAATGCCACACTTCATATTCTAAAAGAAGCTGGTGCGGCTCTTGACATTACTGAAGTAGAGATTGGAGAAAAGTGTTACTTGCGTGGTTGTGCTGCCGGTATTGAAGATAGTACATGGGATCAATTACGTGCATCTCAAGCATTTTTAAAAGCCCCTATTACGACTCCACAAGGTGGTGGTTTTAAGAGCTTGAATGTAACTGTTCGTACTATGCTAGGTCTTTATGCAAATGTTCGTCCTTGTCAGTCATTTCACCCTTATATTGCAACAAAGCACCCTACTATGAACGTGGTGATTGTGCGTGAAAATGAAGAAGATTTGTACACAGGTATTGAGTATCAACAGACATCAGATGCTATTCAAGCGTTAAAAATCATTACACGTAGAGGCTGTGAAAGGATTATTCGCTATGCTTTTGAATATGCTAGGGCAAATAATCGCAAAAAAGTGACTTGCTTTACCAAAGATAATATCTTGAAATTATCTGATGGTCTATTCCACAAAATTTTTGATGAAATTGCTCCAGAGTATCCTGATATTGAGAATGAGCATTGGATCATTGATATTGGAACAGCTAAATTAGCGGATACACCAGAAGCTTTTGATGTTATTGTTCTTCCTAATCTTTACGGAGATATTTTGTCAGATGTTTCTGCTCAAATTGCGGGCTCTGTTGGTTTAGCTGGTTCGGCAAATATCGGTGCTCAGCATGCGATGTTTGAAGCTATTCATGGATCTGCTCCACGTAGAGCTGGTCAGAATATGGCAAACCCATCTGGTATCATTTTAGCATCTATCATGATGTTGAACCATGTGAATCAAGCTGACGCGGCTACTTTAGTTCATAATGCATGGTTAAAGACAATTGAAGACGGTGTACATACTTATGATATTTTCAAAGATGGCATCAGTACGGAAAAAGTTGGTACTAAAGAATTCGCACAGGCTGTTGTTTCTCGTCTAGGTCAAAAACCGGAGAAACTTCCTGAGGTGACTTATTCTGGAATGAAGAAACAAGAGGCTGGTACAGTAAAAAGCAAGAGTACTGAAGTTCATTCTGCAAAAACTTTGGTCGGTGTGGATGTCTTTGTTGACTCTGATGATACTTTGGAGAATGTGCAAAATACAATTCTTGCTTTTAGCAATGGTGGTCTACAGTTGACGATGATAGCAAACCGCGGCGCTCGAGTATGGCCTACAGCATCTCCAGAAGTTTCTTTGGGTGATCAGTGGCGTTGTCGTTTTATGTCAAAAGATAAAGGTTCAGCAATTACAGGAAATGATGTTGTGACTTTATTAGAGACAATGGCTTCTAAGAATTTAGATTTTACGAAGACGGAAAATCTTTATAAATTTGGAGACCAACCTGGTTACACTTTAGCTTCTGACGAACAATAGATAAAATAAAGGGAAGTCTAAAAAGACTTCCCTTTATGACTTTTCTTGACTCTTGCTAGCGTATAAATCTATCAAGTTGCACTTTCTTCCATTTCTACTAGTTCTGCATGGTTATACTGTGTTTCGTCAAGTTCACCTTCTGTTTTAGCAACATATACAGATACAACTGCATCTCCCAAAATATTGACTACTGTAGAAATCATCTCACGAATACGGTCGACACCAGCTAAAACAGCAACTCCTTCAAGAGGAAGACCAACACTACTTAAAACAACAGTGAGCATAACATAACCTGTACCAGGAATTCCTGCTGCTCCAACAGCTGACAAAGTAGCTGTAACAACGATCATAACCAAGCTTTGCCAATCAAGAGTAATTCCGTAAGCCTGTGCAATGAACATACAAGCAATCCCTTGAAAGATTCCTACTCCGTTCATATTTACAGTTGCTCCAAGAGGAAGTACAAAGCTTGAAATATTTTTTGAAACCCCTAAGTTTTGCTGTACACAATGCAAAGAAACTGGAAGAGTTGCTGAGCTACTATTCGTTGAGAATGCAACCGCCATTGCATCCCCCATTCCATTGAAGAAATGTAAGGGATTTAATTTAGCAAGGAAAAGCAGAATACCTCCATAAACAACAACCATATGGACGATACAAGCAAGATAATTACAAACTAAAAACCATGCTAGGTCTTTTAAGATATCTAAGCCAAAAGTTCCAGCAACCCAGGTCATAATCGCAAAAACTCCGATAGGAGCAAATTCCATCACAATGGATGTCATACGATACATAACTTCAGCTAGAGATTCTAAAACTTCAAGTAGGGGTCGGGCTTTTTCACCTGTAAAATTGATCGATAACCCTAAAAACAAAGAGAATACAATAATTTGTAATACATTTCCCGTTGCTAGCGATTGAATTGGATTTGTAGGAAAAGCACCTAATATCGTATCGGAGAAGCTTGCTACTTGCCCCATACTAATATCTGCTACACCTTTAAAACTCTGTACTCCTGCTCCTGGCTGCATTACATATGCAAAACCAAGCCCAATTAATATAGAAATGGCTGTAGTTGTGGCGTACATTAATAGAGATTTAAGACCTACACGACCTAGCTTCTGAGGATCATGAATAGCAGTAATTCCTACTGTCATAGAGGAAAAAACAAGGAGTACGATGAGCATATTGATTAAACTCAGGAAGATCGTACCAATTGGCTTGATGTATTCAGAATACTCAGCCCCTAAAATAGGACCGGCAACGACACCAAGAGCTAAACCAATTAAAATTTTCAACCAAAGCTGCATCTACTATTCCTCATCGGCTAAGACCCCATCCTAGAGTCCTCTGCCTTCTTTTAGCATTTATAAACAATAAAATTAACCCATGTAGTCTGAATATCTTGATATAAAAAAGCTCTAAGAACTTAAATCACGATAGTAAGACGCAAACTAATTTTATTAATCTGTTGGTACTTCTCCTTTCTATTGAGTTCTACTTTTATAGAACTTGGAGCATACCATTGCTATCCTTGAAGCAGACTCGTGCTCAAGGCAAGATCGAGCTTTTACTCGAATCTGTAACACTCATATCTTACTTATTAATCAGGGATAGAGTGCCTTATTTGACGTGAAACCTTCAATACGCATAAAAGGTCCCAACAGGCGGGGCTTGGTCCAATCTACACGAAGAGGTATTTTTCTGTCAACAACGAAAAATTTTACTTGCTTATACCTTAAGTAGATAGCTTCATTTGAGCTTTAATATCCTCCAGCATTTTCTCCCAAATATCTTTTCCATGTCTCACACACACGCAAATTTTGACCCAAAGAATGGGTAGTGCATAACGCTTTGTTTTATTAATTTTTACCTTATCTTTTTCCGTACAAAGAACATACTGAGCGCCTATACTTTTTGCTTTTAAACAAAACGTCTCTAAATAGGCTTCATGAAATGAATCATGGTCTTCCAGTAGATTTTCAAGAATAATATCTGCATTTAATTCTTCTATTGTTTGCCTAAAAGAATCAGGCTTAGCAATACCACAAAAAAAGGCTACAGGTACTTTATTTAGCGAATCTATTACCTGATTATCTAGATCATAAACCCTTTCTGTATATATCCCTGTATGAATTATCGCTGCTTTAGGATTGTATTGCTTTAATTTTTCATGGTGTTTCTGTGCTTCTAGATCACTTTGTACTCGTGTAAGAATTAAAATATCAGCTCGTTGTAATCCGGAAAGTGGTTCTCTTAGGAGGCCACGAGGTAAGCAATAATTTCCTGCAAAAGGATCTCTAGAATCCATTAAAACAATGTTATAATCTCTACTCAAATAACGATGTTGCATTCCATCATCAATGATCAAACACTTAGCCCCTTCTTCTTGAGCTATTTGAGCTGCGAGACTTCGATTAGATCCTACTATATACAAAAGACTGGGGTATGTTTCCGACAGCATCCGCGCTTCATCACCACAAACTGAAGCATCTAAAAGAGGTCCATTTCCTCTAGATAAGACAAGTGGCTTTTTTTTATTCTCAGCTTCAGCTTTATAGCCACGGCTAAGTATTGCTACTTTACCGTACTTTTCTAAGGAACTTGCAAGCAGTGCAATAAGTGGTGTTTTGCCTGTACCGCCAGCTACTATATTTCCTATACTGATCACAGGAATTTTCGCTTTGTAAATGCTAAAAACCTTCCAATCGAACATCTTATTACGGCATATCACTACAAAGCTATAAACGTAAGATAATAGTAAAAGAGCAAAACGAATGAGTAGAGGGAGCACCCCTTGATTTTTGCCTCTTATTGTACCTAAGAAATATTGTTTGACTTGAGATATCAAAGTTTTTTGTACTCTAATTTAATGATAAGTTGTCTATTTTCTTTTCGAAACGAATTATAGAATCTAAAATATCTTCTGGTTAATTACTTATCAATGTTATTGGCAAGTTAGGCTTTTATACGGCTATCTCGTTAATAGATTTGCGAGAATATTTCTTTTTATAAGAGTAGATACGCAGGGAGAATCCTATGGGTACTGAAGTTTTTCGTAAGGATGAAATTCCTAGTATTACTCAACAACACTCAAGGCTCCAAACAGAGATATTTGACTTACTTGTAATTGGTGGAGGCGCTACAGGTGCTGGTATAGCATTGGATGCGGTAAGTCGAGGTTTATCTGTTGCTTTAGTAGAAGCTGATGATTTCTCAAGTGGTACTTCAAGTCGCAGTACAAAACTCATACATGGAGGAGTTCGTTATTTAGAAAAGGCTGTCATGCAGTTTGATAGAGGGCAATACCATCTTGTACGAGAAGCTCTGCATGAGCGTAAATGTCTTTTAAATATTGCTCCTCATTTAAATACAGTCCTTCCCATTTTGACTCCTCTATACAGCTGGTATCAGCTTCCCTATTACTGGGCAGGTTTAAAAGTTTATGATTGGATTTCAGGAGGGTCTTCTCTTAGAAAAAGTGAATTTTTAACGAAGAAAAAAACAGTACAAGCTTTTCCGGGAATTAATCAAAAGGGTCTTATTGGCTCTGTTCTTTACTATGATGGTCAATTTAATGACTCAAGAATGAATTTAAGTATTGCTCTTACAGCTGCGCAGTATGGAGCAGCAATCAGTAATCACCTAAAAGTTCAAAAGCTCCTGAAGGATAAAAAAAATGTTTGTGGAGTACGTGTCGTCGATACAATCGACAGGAAGATTTTTGAAATACGCTCTCATTCTATCATAAATGCTACTGGTCCTTTTTCTGATGTAATCCGTCAAATGGACAATCCTTTAGCTTCTTCACTTGTTGCACCAAGCCTAGGTGTTCATGTTGTGTTAGATGGTGATTTTTGCTGTGGTACAGGAATGCTTATCCCAGAAACAGATGATGGTCGTGTTCTTTTTCTTTTACCTTGGGAAGGTAAAACACTTGCTGGAACAACGGACACTTCTTGTACACTAAATGAGTCGATGACTCCTAAAAAAACTGATGTTGAGTATATTTTAAGACACCTTAATACGTACTTAAATACATCTCTCTGTATGAATGATGTGCAAGCATCTTGGTCAGGATTACGCCCGCTTGTAAATAGTAATAAATACAACGACACAAAAAGTTTATCTCGTGATCATTTCATTGAGACTTCTGAATCTGGCCTTATTTCTATTACAGGTGGTAAATGGACCACTTACCGGAAGATGGCAGAAGATGCTGTGAATACTGTTATGAAACAGCAGAAAAAGCCTTTTGTTTCAACACTCACAGAAAATATTTCTCTTATAGGGGCCGAAAATTACGAATTTTCTTTATCTAAAAAATTAGCCACTTTGCAAGGTATTGATGAAGATATAGCTTGTCATCTTGCACATAATTATGGAGATCGTTCTTGGATAATTTGTTCTTTGATGGAACAAGGTTATGGCACTAGGCTTGCTCCAGGTTATTGCTTTACTGAGGCAGAGGCTCTTTATGGTATTCGCTATGAATATGCTCGTACTCCAGCTGATTTATTAGGTCGCCGTATGCGTCTAGCTTTTTTAGATCATAGTGCAGCAGAAGAAGCCGCTCCAAGAGTTTTAGAGCTTTTAAAACAAGAGTTTCAATGGAATAGCTCAAAACTTGCTACAGAAGAGCAAAGCACGTTAGACTTTCTTCTATCTATGCATTGTTAAAGAAATAGGATTTTTTTTATGCCATTTACTCTTGAAATTAGTGACTCTGCACCTAAATTTTCACTAAAAGCTACCGATGGGAAAAATTATGAGTTAAGCGACTTCGCTCAATTTCCTATTCTTGTAATTTTCTTCACCTGCAACCACTGTCCTTATGTCATAGGATCGGATGAAATCACTAGAAAAACAGCTGAGCTTTTTGCAAATCAAGGTGTTAAATTTATAGCGATTAATAGTAATAGCAAAAATACTTATGCAGAAGATTCTTTCGAGCATATGGTTGCGAGAATGGAAGAAGAGAAATTTCCTTGGGTTTATCTTTATGATGAGTCACAAGATATTGCGCGGGCTTATGGAGCACTACGAACCCCTCATTTTTACGTCTTCAATAAAGATCGTAAGTTGATCTATACAGGTCGGGCTGTTGACTCCCCTCGCGATCATACAAAGATTACAGTAAATGATTTAGATCGCGTTTTGGCTGAGGCTTGTGCAGGAAACCCAATCAGTATTCCTAGAACAAACCCTATCGGTTGCAATGTCAAATGGGAAGGTAAAGATGCTCACTGGATGCCAGGCGACGCATGTGATTTAGTTTGATTGCTTCCCCCTCTGAATTAAAAATAAGAACTTTCGAATCTATAATATTTTTAATTCAGAGAAAGTCTCTAAGTTAATTAAAAAGCTAACTCCCTAGTTCCTCCCTATGTTAGGGTATAAATAGAAAAACAGGAGGAATGACGGATGTTAGCTACGCTGCTTTCAATTTGCTTAAGTATTTTACTTCTCTGGCAAGAAATTGCTTACAAAGATACGTTTGTTTTTCCCGATACAAGTTTAGTTGTGTTACTTGGTGGAGCTGGGATTTTTCTTTTATTTCCATGGCTTATCAGCAAACAAAAAAAAGCTAATTATAAGCAAGTAAAGCAATATAGTCCGGTAATAGCCAGCTACTACCATCAAGAAATCCACTCCTTTTTTCTACAGCTGTGCTACACTTTTTTCCCTCTTTTTTCTTTATTTGTAGCTCTTAATCCTATACAGATTCCATCCATTAACCCATCTTATCTTTTTTGTACTTGGTTAATTTTTTTCGGTTTTTCGATCGATCGCTTACTTCGTTACATGAAAAAAACCCATGCTTACAATGACCCATACTTCGTACTAAATGCGGTTGAAACAGAAGGAAAAAAAGCGATTAAAAGCTGGAATATTGATAAAGCTTATCCTTGGATTGATGCTTTAAGCGAAATAGCGATCAAATCTTTGCGCCGAGGAGAACTTTCTTATTCTAAAGAATGTATAGATAACATATACAAATTGACGCTTTACTATGTAGAGCATCAAGAGACTAGTTTACTACGAAATAGTGACCCTGAAGCTCTAGAAGAAAAAATTAACTTCACACTTTTGTATATTATGCAAAGGCTTGAACTTATTTTCCTTCAAGCCTTAGCTGATGGTATGGATACGATTTGTAGTTTTATTCTTCGTATTTTCGCTAAATTGACCATTGAGCTAACACTCATTGACCCGAGATTAGCAGTAACTACTCCACAGATTCTTGGCAAGCTTACTGAAACGGCTTTTCATGAAGGTTCTAAAGATCTTGCTCTACAAGGATCTTGTGCGATTGAAGAAACCTTGAAAGGTATCATACAGAATATTGACCAAGATCAGGAAATTGATGTGATTGATCCTTGTTTAGGTCTTATTTTTGCACTACAACACCTATCAGAAGAACAGTTTAGAGCAAATAAACTCATCGAAATAGGGTATTTACAAGCTCCATTTAGAAACCTCTTGGAGCTCGTAAATTCACCATACTATGCAGAGCGTAAAGACTTAGCTAGAGTAAAATCAGAGTTAGAAAGAGTCATTGGACAATTTGAAGCTCTTGCTCTAGTCATGGCTAAAGTTCCACCAAACGATATGCAAGATACTGATCAAGAAGAAAGCAGTTCGAATGAATAAGGAAGTTCTGCTTTTATTGTGATCATTTCATTTGTGGTAGGATGTACTAGACTAAGTTCTCCATGATGGAGAGCGATTTCTTGCCGTTGAAATTGCACTTTAGAGCCATATTTTTGATCACCTACAATGGGACAAGAAATTGCTGCTAATTGTGCTCTAATTTGATGATAGCGTCCTGTAACTAGATGTACTCGCAAAAGAGTATTTTTTTGATTTTTTCTAACGACTTCATAAGCCAAACTACAGGCTTTAGCTTGTGGATTTTTCGAGGTGCCTCGAGGAGAAATCTCTGCATGAAACTCTTTTTTCACCCAATCGTTTTCAAGAATACCAGACTCTTGCTTTGGTGATCCAGACACCAGAGCATAGTATGTTTTTTTGATTTTTTTCGACCGCTGTTGCGCATGCAAACGAGAAAGAGCTTTACTAGTTTTAGCGCAAAGCAAAATACCACTTACAGGTCGATCTAGACGATGTGCAAGGTGCAGAAAAACGTTTCCGCTTTTACCACTGTCTTTTTTTACCCAAAGCTTTGCCCAATCTTCTGCATTCTCGCGATTTCCTTGAGGATCAGGCTGAGAAAGATAGTTAGCCGGCTTCGATATAATTAAAAGGTGGTTATCGCTGTATAAAACTTCCGGCTCTTTCATGCTTCTTTTGCTTTTTCTCTCCGTTGGCGGGCTGCTTCAAATAAGAGAGCCGTGCTAGCCATGGCTACATTAAGTGAATCTGCACATCCCTGCATAGGGATTCTCACACGCAAATCAGCTTGTTCCATCCATTTATCTGATAGACCTAGCTGCTCTGTTCCTAAAGCTATTGCGAGAGGACCTGTAAGATCTGTTTCTGTATAAAGAGTATCCCCATCTGGTGTAGCAGCTAAAATTTTCACGCCATTTTCACGTAAATAAGCAAGTGTTTCATCTCCGTCACTTTCTAAAACCGGTACAGTAAATAGAGTTCCTACACTAGCACGGACAACATTGGGATTGTGAATATCTGTGCAACGATCGCAAACCAATACTCCATCAACTCCTACAGCATCTGAACTGCGCAATATTGTTCCTAAATTTCCTGGTTTTTCAATTGCTTCCGCCACAACGAGAAGAGGAGAATCTTTTTCTTTAAAAAGAGCTTCTAAATCTGTGAGTTTTCTTTCAATTTGAGGAGCGATACCAATTAAGCCATCTGGTCTATCTCGATAAGAAACTTTTTCAAACGCTTTTGGACTGCATTGTATGATTTCAGTTCCTTTTGAACGAATGTTGCGAATTAGTTCCCCTTCATTAGAGCCAAGAAAAAGCTCTGGGCAAATATAAAGCTTTTGAATCGGGAAATCATTTTCTACAGCGCGTAAAAGTTCTCGGTAGCCCTCAATAAGAAAAAGACCACTTTGATCACGGTCGCGACGTTTACGTAATTTGACTAGAGCTTTGACCTCAGGATTTTGCGCGCTTTCGATTTGTTTCATTGTTTCGTTATCCATTTCTGCTCCATCTCGAATAGGTTCCACATGGAAGCGGAGTTATATTTGACTTTGCAGGAATAAGTGCTTCACCTGATTCTACAAAACCGGCTTGAGAATGAAATAACTGCTCTAAAACGTTCTTGATTCCTTGAGCTGTGAATCCAGGTGTGTGGCATGAAAAAAGAAAGAATTGCGGTGCCTCTTCTAAAACGGCATAGCACATTTTGAGTAAGTCCCATAGCTGCTCTTCCAGCTTAAAAACTTCGCCTTTCGTTCCCCGACCAAAACTGGGTGGGTCTAGAATAATGCCATCATATTTACGTCCCCTACGCTCTTCTCGCTGAAGAAATTTAATCACATCATCAGTGATCCATCGTATTGGCTTTTCTTCTAACTGATTTAGGGCTGCATTTTCACGGGCCCATGCAACCATTCCTTTAGAAGCATCTAAATGGCATACAGCAGCACCTGCACGTGCAGCAGCTAGACTTGCTGCGCCAGAGTATGCAAAAAGATTTAGAACCTTAGGTTCTCGATTAAGTCGCTTTTGACAATCGATAATTTGCTTTTCTAACCAAGACCAATGTGTTTGGTGCTCAGGAAAAACTCCTAGATGTCCAAAATTGGTTGCCGATAAACGGAATGTGAGACCTTCCAAATCAATTTCCCATGATTCTGGAAGTCTGTTTCGCATATCCCACCCCATTCCTTCTTCGCGAGAAAAGATGGCATCTGCCTTTTTCCAGGAAGATTTAGGTAAGAGAGGTTTCCAAATCGCTTGGGAACAAGGACGATCGAGGGTAAATGGACCAAATCTTTCTAATTTTCGACCATTACCACTATCAAGTAATTCGTATTTTATTTTTTCTTTAGACATCATAGAACAATTGTTTTTGGCGAGCATTTTAGCACAAAGAGAAATAATTATTCTATAATTGATTGATTTTTAATCTGTTTTGCTTAATTGACGATATAACTCCCCTAAAACGTAATTCACCGCTTTTGCTCTTGCTATTTGCCGGCTAGTAGCTGCTAAGTTTAGGTTCCAGATATGAGGTTCTTGCCCTTTTCTTCCTACAGCAGCCCAAACAGTTCCTACTGGTTTACCAGGTACTGCACCGCTTGGACCAAGAATGCCGGACACAGCTATAGCATAATCACTTCTTGTACACTCTATGGCGCCCTCAAACATTTCCTTTACAGTTTCTGGACTTACTGCTCCATATTTTTCTAGGGTTTCTCTTTTTACATTAAGAATTTTTTCTTTAACTTCGTAGGAATAGGCAATGATTCCACCCAAAAAATAATTGGATGCACCTGATAAAGAAGTAAAAACCGAGCCTATAGCACCTCCGGTACAAGACTCTGCAAGACTAAGTGTTAGTTTTTTTTCTAAAAGAAGTTCATGAACAGAATCTTCTATAGAGCCTGATTTTGACACAAAACTGTTTGATGCAAATTCTTTTTGGATTTTTGCACATGCTTCGTCTAATAAGCGCCCACTTTCTTCTGCGTCTTTTGAGCGTTGCGACACATGAACATCAACAAGGCCAAAATTAGGGTAAATACTAAACTTTAAATTCGGATACTCTTCTTGTAGCTTCCGTAAAAGAGGATCTATTCTGCTTTCTGAGATCGTATAAAAATGAATACAGCGTCTGTGTTCTCTTTCTTTTGGAGGAATATACTCCATTAGATAGGGAATCACATGATCATAAAGCATCGGTTCCATTTCCTTAGGTACTCCAGGCATTAAGATCATTTTCTTTTCACCTTGAGTAATCAGTAAACCGGAAGCTGTTCCATTGGGATTTGTGAATATCTTAGCGCCAACGGGTACTAATGCTTGATTTTGGATCGATATCGCTTTACCAGGAAAGCGCCTTTCTAAATCTAAAAGAAGGTCTGGATCTTGTTTTAATTCTCTTCCAAATAAATCTGAAACGATACTTTTAGTTAAGTCATCACAAGTAGGCCCTAGTCCACCTGTACAAATCACTAATGGCACTCGCGACAAAGATTCTTCTAAGCCTTTCTTCAAAAGCTCTGCTTCATCAGGTAAAGTAAGGTGGCGACGAACATTAAACCCTGCAGAATTCAGAGCTTCACTAATTACTTTGACATTGGTGTTTAATGTATGCCCAGAGAGTAATTCATCACCTATTGCAATCACTTCTAAATTCATGGTGTATTCCTTATTATACTCAAGCGATTTGCTTCTAATTGCGGGTGCTTATCAATCCAGGAAAAGCAATTTGGCCCTAAACGCAAAGAAGAACTCACTTTTTTTCCGTCGACTTCAAAAGTTAAAGGAACAGTATTTCGTCGTATCCATTTTTGTAATGATTTAAATAAGCGATTATTGGGGTAGTTATCACTGTGTAAAACACGATGTACCACTCCATCTTTTGTTTGGTGCATCTGAGGATAAGCAAGTTGTATTCCCCATACGATGCAGTTCTGTCCGAGACTCATAGAACGAAAACTTTCTTTCGTCTTGGAGTATTCAAATTGATGGGGTTGCATTTGAATAACCGGTAATCTGGGCTTTACCAATGAGAGTTGATCACCAAGATCCATTCTAAATAGACTGTTCAAATCTACTGAAAATACATTATAGAAGTACGAACGGAAACTTGCTGTATCAGGGACAAGTCCATTTTTCAAACTTTGTATATATTCCGCATAAGCTTCTAAAAACTTTTCTTTTTTTTGTTCCTCAGCTCCTGCTTCCACAACATCACTTGTTACAAAGATATGAAACGGATCAAGATCTGAGAATAATCTCTCCATTTCCACTTCATCAATAAGAAAACGAAGCTCTAGCCATCGGGATACTCTAAGTTCCCCTTCTATTTCTGCTGTGCTAATGCGAAGAGTCATGTTTAACTTCCGTGTCTCCGTAAATCAGGTAATAAATGATCAACCACGCTACTCCACAAAAAATTGTAATATCTGCAACGTTGAATACAGGATAATCATAACCCCATAAAACAACATTGAACATATCAACAACGTACCCATAAATGAAATGATCAATAATGTTCCCCGTGGCACCAGTAATCACTAAGAGGAAAGGGAAAAATAAAGAGCGATTTTGGTTCCAATATAAAAGGTACCCAACCATTCCAAGAACAAGAAATATACGGATAGAAATGAGAAAAAGGGGAAAATCTGATAGCATCCCCCAAGCTGCGCCTTTATTCGTCGCGTAAGCAATCGATGCTTCTATCCCTAAAATATTACTGAATACAGGAATACCTCCATATGGATATACGTATGGTACTGTAGACATATGAGGTAAATAAGCTTGTGTTGCCCATTTAGAAACTTGATCTATCACAAGCAAGCTCAAAATAAATAGAATGCTTGTAAAATGTTTTGTATTTTTTACAGTATTCATGACGATGAGTCCTTAATGTAAGACTTGTGGACTATCTTCCTCTAAAGGCTCTTCCTGCACACGAACTTTTTGAATAGCTTCCATAAGTTCGTCTACATCTTTAAACCGACGATAAACACAAGCAAATCGAATATAAGCAATTGTATCGAGTTCTTTTAAATGCCTCATGACAATTTCACCAATTGCTGTTGCACTTAGAACTTGTGCTTGCCTTTGCATAAGTTCCTGAGTAACACGTGAAGCAAGAGCAAGAATTTGATCTCGACTAATACTTGTATGTCTGCAAGCTGCGTCTAAGCCTTTAATGAGTTTACTTTGCTGGAAATCTTCGTAATGTCCATCACGTTTATGTACCTGCATAGATAAATCTACTGTTTCAAACGTGGTGAAACGACGCTGACAACGAAGACATTCACGTCTACGTTTGATTCCATTACACTCTGATGAGTTTCGGGAATCAGTCACTTTTAGTTCATCATGTTTACAATAGGGACATTTCATCGTTGATGTAGTTTGTGTTTCCCAAATCTTATTCGAAGAAAGTACATCCTCTCTTTTCATAAAGAATTAAATAATTGGGAGTGGTTCATAGACTCTTTCTTGATGATAGAGTTTCTGTTGTTTATTAAACAGAAGAAATAGACCTTCATATTATTCTGATAGATGTTTGACAGAATAATAAACAACTTCTAGACTTTACTTATCTTCATAGATTCGCCTCCAAAAACCTGAATATCTAGTTCTACTCTATATTACGGAGGTCATCATTATGTCTTTTGTAGAAGTCGAACATGCAAGAAAACAACTTAAAAACTTTTTACCTCCAACACCTTTACTGCGTTGTAAAAGTCTTGAACATCTTTTAGGTCTGTCTACAAGGCTTTTTTTAAAATGCGAGCATTTTCAGCCTACGAATAGTTTTAAAGCACGTGGTGCAGCGTATGCTCTTTTACAAATGAGTGAAAAAGAAAAACAATTAGGTGTTGTTACACGATCTAGTGGTAATTTTGCCCAAGCTATTGCTTTTTTTTCCTATCACTTAGGTATTCCTTGTACTGTAGTTATGCCAGAAAATGTTCCAAATATTAAACATATGCGGACACGAACTTATACTGAACAGGTTATTTTACATGGTTTGACTCATCGAGAAGGTGATGAGAAGGCCAGAGCTATATCTGAAAGTACAGGTGCTGTTTTACTTTCTCCATACAATCATAAAGATGTAATTTTTGGTGGAGGAACAATAGCTCTTGAAATATTAGAAGAACAAGCTGAAATTGATCACTTCTTTTGCCCAGTTGGAGGAGGTGGATTATTAAGTGGAGCCTCTATTGCCTTAAAGCACAAGAGCCCTCATTCAAGTATATTTGCAGCGGAACCTCAAGGAGCCCCAGATTTCTATCTTTCTTTAAAAAGTGGAAAGAAAGAAGAGTATACGATGCAGAATACTATTGCAGATGGTCTTAAAACTCCTTCCGTAGGAGATTTAAACTGGCCTATTTTACAGTCTAATGTAGATGAAGCAGTCCTCGTTAGCGAAGAACAAATAAAAAAAGCAATGCGCTTACTTTATGAGCATCTAGGTTGGATCATTGAGCCATCTGGAGCTACATCGTTTGCTGCTTTAATAGAACAAAGTGAACGAATCAGAGGTGGAAATACCGTTTGTGTGATCACTGGTTCTAATGTAAGAGTAGAAGATTTTTTTACTTGGATTGAAGAAAGTAAATTTCACAGTAAAGAAATAACTTGTATAGCGCGCTAAATATGCGCGCTATACACTAGAGCGTTTGACTACTTAGCCATGTTAGCTTCTCGTACGTAGCAACGTATAATTTTTATATCTTCTAGAGGCTTATCATAAGAATCTGTAGCTACAGACTCCATTTTCTCAACGATATCATAACCTTCAGTCACTTCACCAAATATAGTGTGGCGACCGTTCAGCCATGGAGTAGATGCTGTTGTAATAAAAAACTGGCTTCCGTTTGTGTTTGGACCAGCGTTCGCCATTGCTAACAATCCTGGGCGAGTAAATTGTACATCGCTTGTGCACTCATCTTCGAATGGATGTCCCCAAATAGATTCTCCACCTCGGCCTGTTCCTGTAGGATCTCCACCTTGAATCATAAAACCTTTGATTACACGGTGGAAAATAACTCCATTATAGTATCCAGCCTCTGCATGACTAATCAAATTTTCACAAGCTTGAGGAGCTACATTTGACATTAAGGCCACTTCAACTTGACCAAGTGTTGTTTCAAAAACTACTACGGGCTTTCTTGCCATATCGTTTTGTGCCTCCAATGCACTGATTTGTCCATTATATAAAAAAAATGCGAATGTACACGCTAAAACACGCATCAAATAGTTCATATCGATCTCCATGCAAAAAAATGCTATATATGCTACGTACATAACATAGCATCTTCTTAAACACATCTATTTTATGCTTCAAACTTATGTCGTTGATTTTTCTACTAGCGATCACGATATATCATCTAAAACATAGATAATTAGATTCGAAATACGATTATATAAAAGCTTAAACAACAAATAAATCTCTTTTTTCGAGTATTCTTTCTATTGTATCTACTGTAGCCTGTGTTTGTGCTTCAATTTCCAAGTTGAGAGAATCACCTACTTTTTTATTGGAAAAAGTAGTACTTGATAATGTTTCAGGAATTAAGTGCACAGTAAAAAACCCATTTTCACTTACATCTACTAGTGTAAGACTAGCACCATCTAGTGCTACAAACCCTTTGGGAAAAAGGTATTTTCTCCATAGAAAGGAGCATTCTATTGTCCATATTGTATTTGCTCCTTTTCTTTCTATATTGGCTATTTCACATGTGGAGCTAATATGTCCTGATAAGAGATGTCCACCAATTTCACCACCTAAACATAAGGAGCGCTCGATATTGATTTTCTCTCCTTTTTTGATTGATCCAAGATTTGTTTTTTGACATGTTTCGCTTAAAACATCAAAAGACACTTCTTGTTTTTCTATTTTTGTGGCAGTCAAGCAAACTCCATTTACAGCAATACTTGCACCAATCTCTAAATTTTTTTCTGTTTCTTTTGGGAGCTTAACGATCAAGCTTCGAATCGCATCTTGATCGTGAACAAAAAGAACCTCTCCTACCCCTGCAACAATTCCGGAAAACATAGGACCTCAATTTTTATCTTGATTATAAGCGTTTTTTTCATTAAAACCGTAATCTCATTTTGGAGATCGTGATGACTATAATTCCTACGCACCACCTAAGTGAAAATCGTATACCTTGGTCTAACATACGTTGTTTTGTTGATAATTGTGAAAATAGTAATACATTTGGCTTTAAAATCGTCAAGAATAGAGGCTGTGAAAAGCTCAAGGCAATGTCTTCTTTAGAAAAGATACTTGCTCTTGGAAAATCTATTTTCAAAAATTCAGATTCTCGCAAATTTCAAAAACTTATTGAACACGACGTAGCTCACTTAAATAAAGCTTACTCTAATGAAGAAGCTATTGATACATTACCCGATCAACTGCGTAGTGTAGCTGAAAAATTTAATCAAATTATTGCAAGCCCAGGAAAGGATAGTTTACTGAAGCATTTAGATTGGAAGCTTTGCACAGGAAAAGCCCACCATCTTCAGCTAGATTTTGTATCTTCTTCACCAGTCAAAGAAGATGCAGCTTCTTCTTTTCTTCCTAAAGAATCAGGCTTACTACAACCCTATATAAACGGGGGTATCTATTACAATAAGCAAGGAGAAAGTCGACGCAACTACATTAAACAAGAAATCAAAGTTGGCACCTATACTTTTCTTTTTTCTCTTCCTTATGTTCCCCCTTGTCCGGAACCTTCCGATTTAGCTAAAGCCGTTTCACCTTTGGCTCAATCTCAAGATCTATCTATACAATGGATAGGTCATGCAAGTATGTTGATTCAAGTGGATGGGGTTAATATTGTAACGGACCCTATTTTTTCTGATATTACTCCTATTGATCCAAGAAAGTCTCCTCCAGGAGTTCCTTTCCAAGAGCTTCCTCGTACGGATGTGATTCTTATTTCTCACAATCACCGAGATCACTTAGATAAACCAGCTATGGAAGCTTATCGAAAGTTCCAACCCCTTGTTATGGTTCCAGAAGGCCTCAAATCTTGGTTTACAGATATGGGTTTCAAACATGTCATTGAACACACATGGTGGCATGGAACTGAATTTACTCACGGAGAAGACAAAAAAAAGTTACGTCTTTCATCTGTTCCTGCTGAACACTGGAGTCAAAGAGGTATTAAAGACCAAAATAAAAGTTTGTGGTGTGGATGGCTTATCGAATCTCAGAATAACAAAATCTACTTCAGTGGCGATACAGCATATAAAAAAGAAATTGGGAAACAAATAAAAAAGGTCTACGGAAAAATTGATGTAGCACTACTACCTATTGGTCCTATTGAACCGCGCTCTTCTATTTGTGCCGTTCACACGAATCCCGATGAATGCTTAAAAATGATGGAAGATCTCGAAAGTGAAATCATGATTCCTGTACATTGGGGTACTTTTCGCCAAGGACCAGGAGGCTTCAATGATGGGATAAATGAGCTAAATAAAGAACTCTCCGGAAGATGGAAGCATATGGCAAACCGAGTAGTAAATTTAGATTTTGGAGAGCGAGTAATCATGAAAAAAGAAGATACTGATTAAAGAGAGCTTACAAAACTCCTTAATGTAGTACCATGTTTAATCTCAAAACATTCAAATGGTTGTTTCATGGTAAATGCATTAACATTAGAGTCTCATTATTCAGAAAAACTTCATTTGATAGATAGCTCTCCTATCAGTACACTTCGTGAATCTCTTGGGCTTTTTTTTACAAAAAATGGGTTCTCTAGCCACAGATCCTATTTGTAAAGCTCACCAACTATATCGCAGTCAACAAACACTCAAACCTCTCTATAAAAATTCCTCTGATATAAAAATAGCTCAAATTCGAGCTGCTATGCTTGGAGGCATAGGATTTTATGGCATTGTAGGTATGCCTCTCGGAATTTTCGGTATCGCATGCAGAAAAATTGCATCTATGCTACTTGAAAGACCTTTTATTCATATACGCGGAAATGCTCCTGAAAAAACTTTATTAGATAAAAAATTTTCCATGCTTTCGTGGAATATTTGTGCTGTTGGTGGTGGTTATACAATTAGTGATGGCGGTGTTTTACCTTGGCCACAACGAATAGATACTATTGCTAATGAAATTCTCAAACATGATACCGATATTGTATGTTTACAAGAGACCATCGACGCTGGCTCATGGGTGGCACTAGTGGAACGCCTGCGGCAACGCTATGCTCATTTTTATGTTAATATGGGTAACGGATCACTTGTACATTCTGGACTATTTGTAGCAAGTAAAGCTCCTGTAAGCAATCCGGAGTTTACAGCTTTTCCTTTATCTATGCTTTACGGCCGCTCAAAGCAATCTGGAAAAGGATTTTTTTCTTTTGATCTGGAGGGAGCATCTAAACCAATCGCTTCTATTGTACTTTCTCATTTGGGACACTCCGAAGCTCCGGAATTTCCAGAAGAAGGAGAGGTTGAAGCACGCCGTCTTCAAATGGAGATGATTGCTCAAAAAGTAGAACAGATAGCAAAAGATCGTGCTATTGTTGTAACTGGCGATCTTAATATGGATGATTTAGAACTTTCCCAGATTTCGAGTAGAGACCTGTTCACCAAAGGTAATATAAAATCTGATACACAAAAAACATGGGGTGGCGATGAATTTTGCGCTCTACTTGTTGGAGATAAAAAAGTATCTGGTCCCCTAAACCTAGACCACACTCTCTTATTGGAAGGAACTGCAAAATCTATTGCTACGCGGTATTTCCCTACAGGGTTCGACCCTAAAGTATATCAAAGTTCCGCAAGCTCTGATCATGAAGCAGGCTTGTCTGAAATCATTTTAAATTCTTGAATCTATAAAAAGATCTCCCATATTTTATGGGAGATCTTTCAGCCTCCAATGGCTCATGAAACAGATACATAACGCTTTTGAATGATTCCCTCCCCACAATCTTTTTCTTCAATTAATTGAAAATGATCGTAAGGAAGATCTAAGAAAATTCCCTCGCCTATCTTTGAAGGAACTACTGTAATGATGCACTCATCAATCAGCCCTTCCTCAGCAAAAGACTTTACAAGTTCAGCTCCCCCAAATAACCAAACCTTCTTATTAGACTCACTTTCACCTAAGTTTCTCATGAATATTGAAGGACTTTCATCAAAAAACTCTACGCCTTCAATCAACTCAGAAGGAAGAGGAGAATGCTTGCTGAAAACAATTGTACGCTTGTTCGGCCAAGCCCATTCTCCAAAACTTAAAGTCTTTTTAAAACTACGACTCCCCATCACAATGAAATCAATACTATTCATGAATTGCTGGTGACCCACAGCTTCTAATAATTCTTCACTAGGATCAGGAAGCCAATCGACCCCACCATTTTTATCTGCAATATAACCATCTAGGCTTGTAGCAACATATAAAGTAACAGATAACATTACGCTGAGCAAACCTCTCTATTTTAAGACTTAATCTCTTTTCCATCCCAAGAAAAACATTTTCTACTTTCTTGAGGCGTAACATTTTCGATTATTTTCATCAGTTTGTCGACTGAAAAATTTCCCTAAATTACTCAAGTGACTTATTTTTTCTGCTCAAAAGGTCTTGCATCATAAAACAGTTCAATTTTTACAATTTGGCTCTCCTGAAAATTCATAAGAACCGCAGATCTTAAATTAAGATTCATAGCAGGAAATAAAAAGTCATATGCCAACATAACTTGATCACCACTTACAAACTTTGATCTTACCTCGATTTTTGTCAAAATTTTCATTAGATTTTTAGCTGAACTAATAACTTCTTCTTTTTTTTAATCTCCGCAAGAGGACTGATCAATCGGATATAAGTTGAAAAAAACACAACATATTTTAAGGCTTCAAATGGACGAGGCTTTAAGAGTTGTTAGCCTTACCCCCCCCCCCAATACTCTGTTCTTGCACAATTAGAGTTAGAAAGTGGGATATCTAATGCAGAACTTGCTAGGAGGTCATTTATCACAGCACAAACAACGCACGGAATTGTATCAAATTTAGAAAGTAGGCAGCTTATCAAACGAGTAAGTAATCCCAAGCATGGGCGAATCTTATGCGCGGCTCTTACAGAGCAAGGATTGAATACTGTTAAAAAAGCTCACAAATTAATTCATGATGTTGAAGAGCAAATGACTTCTACTCTATCAGTGCAGAAAAAAGAAATGTTAAAAAATATTTTAGATGAATGTTTGAGTAATTTACATGTTTTAGCCTCATGATTTTTTATTCTTATTGAACCTCCAATGGCTACCTAATCCGCGCTTCCATTGCGTTAGATGAGGGTGAAATTTAGGGTATTTTTCTGAGCTCATGTTTTCACATGGGCGAAGGAAAATGCTCTAAAGATTACTCTTATCTAGCGTGCTGGAAGCACGGATTAGGTAGCCATTGGAGGTTTAAACTCATCACCTAAAAAGCCTCCTACTTGAGCATTCCAAAGTTTTTTGTAGGTTTCATTTTTCAATAAGAGGTCATGATGAGTTCCATCTCCTATAATTTTACCATGATTAAAAACTAAAATACGATCCATATGAAGTAGGGTTGATAAACGATGGGCAATAACAATTGTTGTTTTGTTTTGCATCAAATCCCAGAGGCTCTCTTGTATAAGGGCTTCTGTTACAGAATCTAGTTGACTTGTTGCTTCATCAAGAATCAAAATTGGGGCGTTTTTTAAAATAGCTCTTGCAATAGCGATCCTTTGACGCTGTCCTCCTGAAAGTTTGATTCCCCGTTCTCCAACAAGTGAATGATATCCCTGAGACAGTGCTCTAATAAATTCATGAGAGTGTGCTTTCTTAGCAGCTTCAATCACTTCTTCATCACTAGCTTCAGTACGTCCATAACGAATGTTATCCATCAAACTGCGTTGAAACAGCACGGGATCTTGTGGAATCATCCCTATGTTTTCATGTAAGGAGTCTTGGGTAATATCACGAATATCCTGACCATCAATAAAAATTGTCCCACCTGTTACATCGTAAAAACGCATAATCAAGTTTACAAAAGTGGATTTTCCTCCGCCTGAATATCCTACTAAACCTACTTTTTGACCTGAATCAATGATAATCGATTTATTTTCAAAAAGTGAGGTGCTTGATTTATAGTGAAACTCGACATCGCTAAATTGTATTTGTCCGCGAGTACATTGAAGACTCTTAGCCTCTTTTTTATCGATAATCTCTAAAGGCGTCATAAGTACAGATAAACTTTGTTTGCATCTTCCTACAGCTTTGTTAAATTCATCGACTTCTGACATGGTAAACCACATCATATGACCTGTTTCCATGGTTAGACCAAAAATTAGGGCAAAGTCTCCTACACTAACTAAGCTCTTACTATATAAGTAAACAAGAGAATAAGCAGAACATGCCATCATAAGAGCAATGAGTCCACCTTGAACAGAATGCATGGTAAGCGCGTAAAAGTACGTATTCCCATAAGCTTTTTCCTGTTCCTTAAAATACGGTGTCATGCGAACAAGTTCATAGGTCTTCTTAGAGAAAATTCTCACATTGCTGTGATTTGAAATGGTATCGACTAACTCGCCTATAACTGACGACTCAGCTGAAGCTTGAGTATTTGCCAACCCAACAAGTTTTTTAGACATGACAATGCTCGCGCTAGAAAAAAACAGAAACCAAATGAGTAATATCATGCAGAAGATAGGGTTCACAAAGTATGCTGTTATAAATGCTGTAAATAAAAGAGAAGCACCCCTTAAGAAATTTGACGCTACTGAAGGAATTAGCTTTTCTATCCCATCTCCTAAATTTGTAATCTGCTTCGAGATCTTTCCTGATAAATTATCTTGAAAAAATTGATGAGAATGAGCAAGTACATAATCCATTGATGCAGCGACTATACGATTGATGACAATCGGTGTAAATCTAGAGCGAATATATGTAATCCCCCTCCAAGTCACATTATCAAAAATAATAAAATTTAAGACGATAAGACCTATAGGTATAAAGAGTATTGACCCGTCTCCATTCTGAACTTGAGGTAATAGATCAATAACTTTTTTTATCAAAATGCTATTAAAAGGTCCCCAAAAGCCTGCTACCAAGCTTAAGAAAACGTGAAGAAGAACAACAATTTTAAATTCGCGTAAAAAATACCAAATGAAGGAGAAAAGTGTTTTAGGTAAACCTATATGGCTCTTCATCACCTAACTCTCTGAGAGTTTCTATTAGGAAAAGTTATGCACTTCTTCCTATATAGAAACAAGAACTAATTTGATTTTAAGCTCCAATGAAATAAGAGGTGTACAAAAAATCACTGATAAACAATGTAAAGTATAAAATATTTGATATCATCATCGTTTTTTCTTATTTAAATTGAAGAATACATCTAATTATTTATTTCCTATTCAAGTAAAATTAAACAGAATTAGTTACTTTTCAAATTAACAAACAAAATCTCACTTATAAAATTTTAAGAAAATTGATATAAACTATGGGTGATATAAATCAACCACAGATTAAAATATTTTCAGGAAAAATGATAAAAAAATTAGATGTGATAGAAAAAAAGATCAACTTTTACAATAATTGTGGATTGAAAATTCATGAGTTTTGTCCTGAAAAAGAAAGTTCAGAATATCATGCTCACACCTTCACTCTTCAAGATAAAAAAGTTCTGTTTAGAATAGCTAAAAAAACCCCGACAAAGACGGGTTACTTTGTGACCATTTGGAAAAGAGGTACTGACAGCATTATTGCTCCTTATAACGATTCTGATCCTGTGGATTTTGTCGTAGTTGTTGTTTCTGATGACAATCACAATCTCGGAGAATTTATATTTCCTAAGTCTATTTTATTAGAAAAAGGCATCTTTAGCACAAAAACTAAAGAAGGTAAACGAGCTATAAGAGTGTATGCACCATGGGATACTCCTACAAGTGTACAGGCTACCAAAACCCAAAAGTGGCAAAATTTGTTTTTCGTCGATATTAGCTCATTTGAAGATAAATCTTTTTTTAAAACAAAGAACTTATTCTCTATATAAAAAGTGAACTCACCTTCATCTTATTCTAAAAAGGTATCCCACCCTCCACCAAGTGCTTTGTAGAGGGTAATTAAGCTGAGGAATAGTTTAGTTTCTGATTGAGCAAGTCTATCTTCAGCCTGTATACGCTCATTCTGAGCATCAATAAATGCGAGTAAATTATCTTCTCCAGACTCGTGACTTTGTTTAGCTAATTCTTCATTCTGACGACTAGCTATAAGTGCTTTTTTAAGATTCTCATGTGTTTCTAGTTCTTTTCCGTATCGTAGAAGTCCTGTCTCAACATCGCTAAAAGCATTCAAAACAGTTTTTTCGTATAAAATCCCAGCCGCTTCCGCTTGTGTTTCTTCAACTTTGATACGGTTACGGATTTCACCTCCTTTAAATATAGGCCACTGTATTTTGGGTCCTAAGGCCCAAGTACTGCTATTACTTTGAAATAAATCGCCAAAACTTAATGATTGAAGCCCTGCTGATCCTGTCAGTGAAAAACTAGGAAATAAGTCAGCTGTCTTGATCCCAATATCAGCAGTTTCAGCTGCTAAATTACGCTCAGCCAATCTTATATCAGGGCGACGTTGCAAAAGATCAGACTTTAAACCTACTGGCACAATATCAGGTAAATTTGAAAGAGGCTTATATTCCAAGAGAATATCTAGAAGAGTTTGTGCTTCTTCTCCTGTAAGTAAAGCTATTCTGTAAATTGCAGAACGAATATCTGCTTGATAGCTTGGTAAAAGTGCTTGTATATTTCTAAGCTGTATTTCTGCCTTTGAAACTTCTCGTTGATCACTATCACCAAGCTCATAACGTTGCTGAACAATATCAAGCTTCTTAAGTAGCGCCTGGAGATTTGTTTCGATAATTGCTAACTGTTTTTGTGCCCCACGCAGTTCAATATAATTACGTGCTGTTTCAGATAAAATGAGAAGTAAAATATCATTACGTTTTTCAACATAGCTATCTAAACGCGCATTGGCAGCTTCTATAGTGCGTTGTTTTTTACCCCAAATATCCAGCTCCCATGAAGCATCAAAACCCATATCGTAAAAGTTTCGCTTAGTAGGAATACCCGCTAATTTTCCAGCAGGTAAACCTGCTGTTTCACTTAGTCCTTCTCTTCGGATATTTGCTCTAGCATCAAGATTTGGGTAATCACTTGCAACAGAGATCCCCCGTAATGCACGGGCTTCAAAAATATTGAGTTCAGCAATTTTTATATCGAGATTATACTGAACAGCTTTTTCAATAAGTGCAGTTAATTGTGGATCATTTAACTGTTCCCACCACTTAAGATCGATACCTTCCTCAGCAGTAATATGCTTTTCTATAGTAGATGGAATCAACCAGTCATTAGAAGTTTCTACTACTGGTGATTGATAATCGGGGCCAACTGAATTACAACCTGATACAAAGAAAGCAAAAACAAACAAGAATAAATGTTTTTTCATGTTTCACCTCATCTAATCTAGTGTTTGGCGATAACACCGCATCGCAATCAATGTAATCACTACCATAAATAGTAGAAGAGCCCATAAAGACGGCCATATTTCGATAAAGTTACTACCTTTGAGTAAGACCCCTCTTGAAATCCGAATAAAGTGTGTTGCTGGAATCATGTTACCAATCGTCTGTGCCCAACGCGGCATTCCCAAAAATGGAAATAAAAACCCTGATAACATAATGGAAGGAAGCATGACCATAAAAGACATTTGCAATGCTTGAGTTTGATTTTGTGCCATTGTAGAAATGGTAAAACCAAGTGCCATGTTACAGGTAATAAAAATCATTAGAGCGGAGAATAGAAGTCCGAGATTACCAATAATTGGAACTCCAAAGAGTGTTTTAGCAAAGAAGATGACCAAAGTTGCTTGAAAAAAACCAATGAGGACATAAGGTGTAATTTTACCAACCATGACTTCGAGAGGTGATACAGGCATGGCCAAAAGATTTTCCATGGTACCACGTTCTCGTTCCCTTGTCATAGCGAGAGAAGTCATCATGATTCCTGTCATTGTCAATATAATCGCTATCAGACCAGGTACAATGTTATAACGAGTGAAACCCTCAGGATTATAAAGTTGGTGTGTACGAATTTCTATAGGTGGTGGACCATTTAATAAGCTTAATAAAGGCCCTTCTAACTCTTCTTCTAGTACATTACTTAGCATTCCATTAGCAGCCGCAACTGCACCTGAGACAGCTACAGGATCACTAGCATCAGCTTCAATCAAAAGCTTTGGACGTTCCCCGCGTACGAGATCACGCTCAAAATGATTAGGAATACTAATCACAAATAAAACATCACCACGCCTCAAAAGCTCATGCCCTTGCTCATCTGATTCCAAGTTATAATCTATCGAGAAATATTCAGTATTTACTAAGCCACTAAGTAGAGCACGTGCAATGGAGCTGTTATCTTGAGATAAGACTGCTGTAGGCAAATGTTTTGGATCAGTATTCAGCGCATAACCAAACAAAAGAAGTTGCATTAAAGGAATCGCAATAATCATGCGTAAAGTTACTGTGTCACGTTTAAGCTGAATGAATTCTTTAACGAGTACAGCTAAAGCTCGTTGGAAAGAAAAGCGGATCATAGCTTTGTATCCTCCGTAGCTTTAAAATTATCCTCCGTATCATTCATATAGCGGATAAACACATCTTCAAAGGAAGCTTTCCCTTTCTGCCATTCATATCGTTTATCATTAAAATAAGGTTTGAGTGCTTCTAAGAGACGAATAGCGTCTATTCCACTCACATGCAAGCTGTCCCCGAATGGTGCTGCAGTGATAACGGCTTCAAGTTGAATAAGTTCTTTTCCTAAGTGAATGAGATCAGGACCTTGAACTATCCATGTTGTCAGCCCTGCACCCTCGACAACATCTTGCACTGTTCCCTGTGTAACTAATTTACCGTAGCTAATGTAAACAATTGCATGACAACGTTCAGCTTCGTCCATGTAGTGAGTACTGACTAAAACAGTAATTCCTTTGTCAGCTAGTTGATGAATTTCATCCCAGAACTCACGACGAGCTTTTGGATCAACTCCAGCTGTGGGTTCATCGAGTAAAAGAAGCTCTGGCTCATGTAAAATACAAGCAGCAAGGGCAAGTCTTTGCTTCCATCCCCCGGAGAGTTGTCCAGCAAGTTGAAATTGTCTATCCTTTAAATTTAAGTTCTCAAGAGCCTCATCTACTCTTTCCTGAATTCGATCCAAACCATAAAGTTTTGCTGTAAACTCTAAATTCTCACGAATACTCATATCCGTCCAATAACTAAACTTTTGAGTCATATAGCCAATACGTTTTTTGATTTCTAAAGGCTCTTTACGAATATCAAAACCAAGGCAGGTTCCTTCCCCCTCATCAGGAGTTAAGAGTCCACAAATCAAACGTAATGTTGTTGTTTTTCCACTTCCATTCGGACCTAAAAAGCCATAAATTTTTCCCCGTGGAACCTGTATATCACATCGATCAACTACCGTTTTATCAGCAAAACGTTTCGTTAAATTTTTCACATCAATAGCTAAGAGAGGTTCCACCATAATTCACTTCCCCAAATCAATGCTTACAGGTAGTCCTGGGTGTAGAGAAGAATGATATTTATCCGGCACAGCTTCGATGAGAAACACAAATTTTTCACGGGATTCTACACTATAAATAACAGGTGGGGTGTATTCTGCATCTGGAGAAATATAAGAAATTCTTGCAGGAATTGTCGTTTTAAAACCATCACAGATAATTTTGATTGTTTGTCCCAAAGATAAATTGGCAAATTCTTCTTGGGATACAAAAAACCGAACTTTAATATTTTCAGGGGGTAAAAGACTAATAACAGGCTTTCCTTCTGGAATAAACTCTCCTTCTGTATAAAAAGTATCTTGTATCTTAGCATTTGAAAGTGAGATAGGCGCAGAATCTTCTAGTTTCTTCTCAATCTGGACTAATGTTTGTTGTGCACTCTCAAAGGTACTACTTAAAGAGCTCAATCTTGTCTTTGAATCATCAAGTTTAGCTATACTTGCCGCTCCTGTTTGGCTTAATGGCAAAATTCGATCGTATTCCCTTTGAGCATTTTCCACTTCAGCTTGTAGACGTTTGATTTCAGATTGCGCACTTTTTTTCTGTGCTTCTAAAGCCGTTAGATCAAGAGAAAATAATTTTTCACCTATTTTTACAGAATCGCCTCGTCTGACTAATAAAGATTCAAGAGTACCACTTGTCGTCGCTGCAATCATGACAAATTCACCCTCAACATAGCCATGAATATTCTTATTCTCTTCTTGAAAACATCCTGTTAGAAACAAAATCGGAAAAAAAGCTAAAAGTAATGTTCTCATGATAGCTCTCCATTTTCATAAGACTGCGCATGGGCAGCAATGATTGCATCGGTGTTGTATAAAACCATTTCGATGATTTTTTGAGCTTCTTTTCTTGAATATTTTCCCCACCCAGAACGCCGCAGAATCATTTCTCTATGTGTTTTGAAAACAGCGAGTTGGCCGATAATCATATGTGTACATAAAATTACTTTCTCATCATCAATAGGCAGTTGAGTTAAACGAGAAATAAGTCTCGCTAATGTCTGGTGCATGGGCAGCATGGCTCCTTCATAAATGATGTCAAATATAGGAGTTGGCTGCATCTGCTCACGTATCATAAGCTGCGCCATATCAGGTGATGCTTTATCACTTAGTAAAAAACCTGCAAAATGACGTAATAAATCATGCAAGAAAGTACGCACTTTATTTTGACTAATATCGTCTCTTTCTAAAGCTTTAGTGATTTCTCGTATTTTCTCACCTTGCTCAGTAAAAACAATAGAAATAATGCGGCGAATGATAGCTTCATACAAACCATCTTTACTATCAAAGTAATAGGGAATGGCTGAAATATTCACCCCGGCTTCTTTAACAATTTCACGTGTAGAAGCTCCTTCAAAACCATCTCTTGCAAAAACTTTTGTTCCCGCATCTAGTAGCCTTTCCTTTGAATCTTTTACCAAGACAGAACCCTCAACTTATTTACATAATTTATTTTAATCTAAAAACTGGAATAAATCAATCGATTGATTGAAAATAAAATTATATTTTCTTATCTCGTTGAGGATGAAACTGTTTGGAATTGTGTTGAATTGGAGGAAAGTAGTGATTTTAAGAGAAAAAACGGAGGTTAGCATCCCTAGATATAGCGCTCTCCAAACTGGGTAGGAAATATGAAATTTAGCATGCCGACTAATCATTACACACCTCAAGCTTATCCAATAAATCCAAATAATCCTGCATTACGGAGATTAGAGGGCTATCTGGCGGCAGATTGCTTACCGCCTGTTCTATTTGCTGCCATTCGGCTTTGGTGTAGATAGGATGCTGTGGACAGCTACTGGGGAGGTTTCTGACGCTTGCGCAACCGCTCAAGCAGGCCAGACTTGCCGCGATCACGATAAGCTTTATTTTGTTCATCCAGCTCTTCATAGGTTTCTTGCAGCTCTAAAGCATCTTCGGTTTGTTGGCGCTTTAATCGCTCCTTGCCAAGCAAATAGGCAATTACCGTCTGCGTTAATTCCCGGATGATTTGGGCTAAAGCTTGCAACCATTTGGGGCTCATTATTTTTTTGCTATTTTATTTTGGGCATTTTTATTAATCACACGGCCTGCAACATAGGTAATAATCATAGCAGCAACCCCAATAGCAGAAGCAGGTGCTATGTTTAATCCAAATTCTGAAGCGCCAGCAACAATAATAGTGCCTAAAATGGTTGCCCAGAATTCTGTGGTTTTAATGCCTGGTTTGTTAATGGATGTGTCTTGCATGAGTGCCTCCTTTAAGATTTAAGAATAAGCTCGGTTCAGCCAGCCCTTTAAAAATTTACGCTGTTTGGGGTTGCTTGCTGCAATGCTGCGGTAATAACCTGCCGCCTCAGATTTTAATGCTGCCAGTAAATCAGAAACATCAACTGCGTTAATTGCAGCAATTGTTTTGGGACCTAATAAACCATCTTCAATCACATCACGGCCTGCTGAGCGCAGTGCGCGCTGAATTAAGCGATGCGCCATACGGGTTCCCATATTGACGGCCAAATCAAATAGCTTAATGATTAAAGTTAAATCTTGGATTTCATGATATCGCTCTGGTTGCCAGTAATCTTCAAAATAAATGGCTTTTGCTGCATCTAAATCTAGTGCGGGAATATCAAGATGGGGATAACTTTGTTTGCTGATCCCAAATTTGGTTTCACCACCGCGATCATCGGGATCATCAACATAACCACCTTCATGATCTAAAATCACCTCAACGGCTTTTAAAAATTTTTCATCAAAATTATCTGGCATTATTAATCCGTTCCTGTAATTCGTTAATATCTTCTTGTAGGCTGATAATTCTTTCTTCCAGACGAAATACAAGCTCTGAGAGATGGGTATTCTGCTTAATCCATTGTTCTTGCACCATTACGCGGGTATCAAGTTTAGCAGCCCACCAAATAGCTGTTAAAGATTGCAATAGCATCGCTACAATCATGCCCACAGATATTTTGCGCGAAATTCGCCAATCATCACGTGGTCTTATATCAAACTGCTCTTTTGTCTGTCTGCTCACTGCTTTGCCTCATCAAGTTTATGCTCAGCGGTAACACGGGTAGTAAAACCACTGGACTCTATGGCATGCTCTACGCGGGTAACAGTCCAATCCGCTGGAATGCCAGATCTAAACCCTTGCAGAACAAGTTTACTCTCAGCAACAATTGCTGGATTGCCCACAAGGGTTATATTCAAAGTTGCCGTACTTTGTGTCAGCTTTTTTAATTCACTGTTTGCAGCACGCTCTGCAAGCTCTTTGGTAGGATAAGTTTCTCTAAGCCGATGAATCGGATCGCCACTACCGGCTTTAGCTTCAATAACCTTGGCTTCATCTACATCATGATATTCAGCAACAACAGCGCCATGATGGTTGCGTTCGGAAAAGCTAATGCGCCAGTCTTTGCTATCTTTTGGAACAATAGATATAACTTGTAATAATTGGCCACTCACAGATTTGTTGCTGTCTTTAGGTACAAATAAAAGATAACCTCCGGCAGGTTTGGCAATAGCGCCATGCAAATTAGCAAGCCTGGTGATAAAGTGAATATCACTCTCAGCGGTTTGATCTAAATGTGGCATCATAAGGCTTGCCAATTCATCTGCAATACGCGGTTGATAGCCATTTTTAGAGGCAATGTCGCTGATAATATTACCCAAGCTTTGGGGCTGCCAGGTTTTGGTTTGCTGTGATTTAAAAGCTTTATTTAAATCAGCTGCATGGCCTTTGATAGTAATTTTCTGTGGCGGTGATTCAATGCCAATTTCATCAACAATATAAACGCCTAAATTGGTAAGGCCAGTTTCTTGATAACCAATGGCTAATTTAAGATGCGTGCCTGTATGGGGTAGCAGTAATTTACCATCTCTATCATCTAAGGTGATTTCCACAACATCACTTTTAATGCCTGCCTCATCTGTAACGCGCAAACTAACCAAATAAGATGGAATATTTCCGGTAATTAACAGGCCATCCGCCCAAATTGCATAATCTGGTCTCATGCTAATCCCATAACCTAATGTTCGTTTCAGCTTCATCAAAACTTAAATCAGGCAGATTGATGATAATGCCAGCAGGTAAATAGCTTCCCCATTCAGCTAAATCAGGATTAACAGCATAAACTTCTTCAACAGCGCCAGATTGCCTGCCATAATGTTTCCAGCAGATCCAATCCACCATATCATTTTCTTTTGTAAAATAGCGGATCATAAATCTTCTCCATATTCGGTCAGCTCTAGATGAAATTCAATTTTGCGCGGGCGACCGTCCTCAAAAAAATAACTTTGTTGCTCATCAATTTTTTCAATTACCCATTTGCCCCAAACATAGCCACTGCCATCTACCAATAAATGTGGCTCACCAATAGAGGCAGATTCTCGCATGCGATTAACCTGACTATGATCATTGGTATTTTCGGGATAAATTACGCCATCTAAGCTAACTCTACCGCTATCGCTGCCAACATGTTGCAGGGCTGGTTTGCTGCCAATGCGATCAACCGATGGCCATCTGTAATTATGTGAGCGTCGCAGCGTTTGGTAGCTGCTGGTATTAATGGAAAACCGATAAGGTCCTAAAGCAAGCATCATAGCGTTGCTCCTATTGGATCATAAAGGGCACTTCTTGATTCAGCTTGAAAGCGGCGCATCACCTCATCAACAATGGCTCTGGTATCTTGGCCAGGTAAAGTTTCAATTTTGATATTAAAATGATTATTTTGCGTACGGTTGGTAACCGGCAATGAGGATGCGTTTTGCAGTGGCTGAGCCAATGCTTGTTTTATAGTTTTTTCATCATCCACTTCGATTTTAGCAGTTTTATCCTTGCCCCAAATCCAATCCCAAACTTTACCAATAGCTTGTAGTGGTTTTTTAATCGTATCCCAGAACTTAGAAACAAAGCCCATAAAAGATTCCCAGATGGGTTTAATCGGCTCCCACAGATTCATGAAGAAACTTTTCACTGTATCCCATTTACTAATCACAAGGCCCGCAGCTAGTGCTAAACCACCGACAATTAACCCGATTGGATTGGTCATGAGTGCGACGGTTAATGCTCTAAAGCCTGTAATCACTGCCGGAAATACCCTGGATGCTAATCCCATCAGCGATGCACCAAAGGCTTTAATAGCACCACCTACAGCTAAAACCTTTAATCTGGCTGCGGTAATCAAGGCTGTGGCATTAAATCCAACCAGCCCCGTTTGTGCCATCGCAACAGCGGCTAATAATCCACGCCAAGCAGCTGCTAATGTTAAAGCGCCACCTTGTACAAAAGTCCAAGCATACCCTAAACCAATTGCTGCTATTTTAAGGCCCATTAAGCCAACAGTAAGTCCAACTACTACTTTGGATATTGTGGGATAGGTTTGGGCAAACTCTGCCATCGTGGTGGTTATGCCGCGAATGCTGCCTACAATACTGTTAAGCGCTGGCAATACCAGGTTCCCAAGGTTAATACCGACTTCTGATAATGAGTTTTTCAGAAGCTGCAAATTATTAGCTGTGGTTGCGGCGCGATTCGCAAACTCCCGCTGCATAGAGCCTGCATAAGATTCTTCTGTGCCCACTGCTTTAATGGCTTTTTTGTATTCTTTTAAGCTACCCACCAATAGCGCTAAATCATCTTGGTATTCCATGCCGAATAAATCAAACAACACCCCAGAGCGTGATTGCTTATCTAATTTTTCAACAGTTTCTAAAAACGAAATAATAGCGCCTTGTGCATCAGTTTTGAGCTGCTCTTCAAAGGCTTTGATATCAAGTCCTAAGGATTTAAATGCATCTTGGAATTTCTTGCCTTGCTTGCCTGCAGTTTGTAATTTACTGAGCATGGCATTAATGGCTGTGCCTGCTTTGGTCGGTGCTTTACCCAAGCTGATAAAAGCAGATACCAAAGCACTTGATTGCACTGCGGTTAATCCAAACTGTCTGGCCGTACCACCAATCATATTGAGTGCTGGCACCATATCACGGGCTTTAGCAGCGGTATTATCCGATAAATGATTAATCGCATCACCTAATTTACTCATCTCGGTAATAGGAATTTGATAAACATTGGCAAGTTTCGCCATAGCATTACCAGCTTCTTCAGCCGACATGTCATAAGCGATTGCCATTTTAGAAACGGTATCAGTAAAAGCACCTAGATTTTCAGCAGCAACACCTAGCTGACCACCACTTGCTGCAATTTGTGCGAGACCAGCAGCTGAAATAGGAATAGTGCGCGACATGTTTTTCAACTCTGCGCCAAGCTTTTGCAATCCATCAGGCGTATCAAATTCTACAACTTTACGCACATCGGCCATTGCACTTTCAAAATCAATAGCTGCCTTTAAAGGAACTGCTAAAGTTGCACCCAATGCCACAGCGTCTAACATTTGACCACGAAGAGCAGCGCGCCTTGCTAAAACACCGTCACGCTTTTTCATGATGCGATCGAGTGCTTGATAATGATATTTTAATTTTTCAACAGAGCGGCCAAGGCGTACTTGCTGGCTGGATAGTCTTTGCATATCCATGCCGCTTTTTCGCATTTGATTACTAAGCTGTACAAGTGAACTGCGTTTTTTAAGGTAAGCTGCTTTTGATTTTGACGCTGCTTGCTTGGCTTTTTCAAATGATTTCTGTAATTCTTTACTTGGGCTTTGGGTCGTTTTTAGTGCTGCGGCTAATTGTTTAACCTCAGATTCTGCTCCATTCCAAGCCCGTTTGGCATCTAAGGTTTCACGTTTTAATTTATCTAATGTTGCAATGGACTTGCCTTGTGATTCTAACTTTTTGATGGTGCTGCCAAGACGGCTTAATTGCTTGGTGCTGCTAGAGAGTGCTGTAGTAAAGCTATTTTTAAGGGCAGCGCCGATGCTAACTGATAATTTATGATTTGCGCTCATGCTCTAACTCTCTTGCCTCTTCATGCCATGCAATAAATTCATGAATATCCATTGCTAAAAATTGCTCTAATCCACCTCCTATTAGCTTTGCCAAGGATAAAACAGCGCGCCTTAAGTCTTTGGCACTGACGCTAACAAAAAATCCTGCAATACCTCCTGGATTTTGTTGTAATCAGCCAAATCTAATTCTTCTATTGTCTCTTTAGGTAAGTCTGCAAGATTGGCAATTAGTGCGACTTCTTTTTCAGCATCACTTTGCCCCATGCGTTCAACAGCTAAGCGATCTCTTACTTTAGGACGCCTTAGCGTAATTTCTTGAATATCCTTGTTATCGACAGTGATTTTTTCAGTTAAGGTGATTGTGGTCATGGTTACACTCCTAAAGCTTGGCGCATCGATGATAGTTGGTCGACACCGTTAATTTTCCGAATCATATTTTCTGCATCAATTTCAATTAGCTCTCGGCGATCAATGGTGAGTTTGTAATAGAAAATAGCAATCATACATTTTAAGGTGGCTTTATCTCCGGCTTTCCAACTACCTGAATCGAGCTCTTTGATTTTGCCACGTAAATTAATAACAACAGGCTCAGCATCTCCTGTACCTTGCAAACCACCGCGCAATGTAAAATTCACCGTGCTGTTATCCATAATGCCAAATAAACGAAATAGCTCTGGATCATATTCAGAGAAGGTAATTTCAGCCTCTAATTTCTCCATGCCCAAATCAATATCAATAGGCACATCCATACCACCACCTCGATATTCTTCGTTTTTAATACTGAGCTTAGGTAAGGTGATTTCATCAACCCGGCCAGCATAGCCGCGCCCATCTACAAAAGCACTGAAGTTCTTTAAAATCTTTGGTAACATTAGAGCAGCTCCTTGATATAATCGTTAATCAAATGCGAGCGGAAACTAATGCGCTCAGCAGGATAAGGTGGTGTAAAGTCAAAATCAAAATACACTTTTCCTTGAGCAATATTAGCTGGCGTATTTAAATCAGGATCGGGATAACACTCGCCACCAAGTACTGCGCCAATTGCTTTTAAATGAGCAAGATACGCATTAACACTTTCTTTTACATCATCCAAATAGGTGCGGTTAATGTTACGGTCAACAGCCCATAGATGCGCTCTAAGCAAGCTATCGTGAATTAAATCTGCCGTGCGTCTAACCGATAAAAAGGCCCACTTCTGATCGCTAGAACAAGTTCTATTGCCCCATAAGCGGTAACCATCCTGGCGAATAATAGTAGCCACCTCATTTTCATTTAAGAAATTAGCGCGCGTATTTGGATCGCCTAAAGCAAAATCAACAGGACGTACTGTACCAACAATGCCATTAACAACCTGATTAGATGGCGACCACCAAAAGCCTTGTTCATTATCAATTTTGGCAATTAAACCGGCTACATAAGGGCTAGCAGGCACGGCTTTTTCAACATCGTTATAGGATTTAACCCATGGATCAACAATAAAAACACGACTGCTGCCCCAATCAGTGCGCCAGGTAATGGCATCTTGATCGGTAGTGTTAGGCCCATCAGCGACAATCACCCCACGTAAACGCTCTGCAATTGGAATCATGGCGGTTACAACCGGATTAGCATTGCCTTCAGGCCGATCATGAGTATAGTGAGGCGCAATTAAAATTCTTGGAGTAACATGGGTGATACTTTCACTGCTTAAAAAAGCTTGTAAGCCTAAATATTGGCCGGTCTCACTATCTACGCCGCCAATAATATTAGTAGTTGTTTCATCGCTATCAACACCTTCTGCAACCCGCACCACAACAATTAAAGCGCCGATTTGATCAAAAATAGCATTAACAGCTTCTGGTAGTGTACCCGTTAATCCAAGCTTTGCAGCTTCAGTACGATTACCAATAATCAGCACCGGGGTATTTAGTGGAAATAAACTACTATCAGCATCCGGTGCGGTACCAACAACGCCAATTACAGCAGATTTAGCAGTACGAATGGTGCGTGGGCCAGAGGATACTTCAATAACTTCAACGCCATGTAAAAATTGTTCAGCCATTTGTTGCTCCTTGATTTAATTCGGTTTCAATATTGGCCTCTAAGCTCTCTAAATACTGGGTAACAGCTTCTAACGTAGCGCAGTCCATTAATTCTGATTCGATTTTATCTTCGCATTCCTCTAGCTTGGCCATAGCGCGTTTGGCTTGCCTTGCTTTTTTCATAATGAGCGTAGCCATTTCAATGACATCAATACCGCGCAAATCAGCAAGGGGCTGCACAACAGCTAAATCATCTTCATCTGCTGTTGTCCCTGATTTATTCGCCTGCAAAATACTTCGGGCAGCAGCAGCTTGTACTCGATAAGATTCACCTTTTTCATAAGAGTAACCCGCATATTGCCTGCGAAATGTATCAACAACGCGTGTGACTGTAGCTTTGCCATTTTCTTTGGCATTGCTTAAAAATTCACCTGATACATCTTCTTCTGTACGCTCTTGGATATTGCTATCAGCATCAAGGCAGTAACATTTATGCCAATCAAAACTATCTGGCGCTTTAATCCAATCAGTACCAGCTGGTTTGCGGCTTAGTAATGTTGTTTCAACTTGCTTGTTATTTTCAAAACGAATATAAACTGGCATAAACCCCTCCTAATTCCATAATTGATAGGTATATTGCAGGCCGCGGCATTGCCAGGCACGCAAGGTGCGATCTACATCAATCTCTAAGCCTGTGGTTAAGAAATTTGATTTAAAGTTATAAATATACCAATGCATAAATTGTGTGTATCTGTTGTAGTTTCCAGTGTAGTAATAGGATGAGCTGTAAATCAAAATCGCAACGGTTTTGTTGGCTGGAATTGTTACATTTGCAGATCCTGCAACATTTGCGGTAGTGCTGGCATAGCTATAAATGTTGGACCAAGTAATTTCTGTAATGCTTGATGGATCGTCATTAGTGCTATTGGGAGTTGCGACAAAACAACCTAAACCTTCATATCCTGAGGACCAATACGATGAGCCACCAAAGTAAAAAGTACGTGTTATGTCTGAATCAGTACTATTTCTTATGAATAATGTACCAACTAAAGCATAAGGATATGTGTATTCATTGGATGATACCGAGTATCTGTCATACATTTCTTTAAAAATATACATGCCGTTAGTTCCCTGCAGAAAACTTAGTTGCGGCGGCTTGTAAAAACTTGCATATTGTGTGCTGTAAGCATGAGAACCCGTTAAGATTTGCATCGCATAATCAATGTTAGTGGTATTGTTGTACCATTGGCCTAGCTCAGAGGTATACGTTCCATATCCCCAATAATCATTGTACCGGTTAATCACGCCAAACAAAAACGGCAAGCTGCCAGATTCAATCATATTGCGCTTGGCAACTTCCGTTAAAATAGTAGAACCCTCAGGCACATCATTAACTGCGCTAAAACCAGCTACCAAATCATTCATGACCTGCTGATGGGCAAGTCCTGCCGTATCGATATCTGTGATATTGCTGTCTTTTTGATCGTTTAGCGTTATCAGGTGGCCATCAGTTGCTGATTGCAAGCCGCTAAGCGCATTGGTTTTGCTGCTATCTAAATCTGCTAAATGCTGGGTTGTGGCATCTAATAATTCCTGTAATTTCTCGTCACTCAT
This sequence comes from Waddliaceae bacterium, assembly GCA_002709385.1. GTDB lineage: Bacteria > Chlamydiota > Chlamydiia > Chlamydiales. The sequence continues at coordinate 32,897 of PAQS01000047.1, read as the reverse complement.
ACTCACAATGTCATACACTGTGCTTTGGCCAGCCATAGACTCTAAAGCCTTGGATAAATAGGCTAGCTGATCGGGAGTGGCGTCAACCGATAAATCTTTTAGCCTTTGATGTAAGGCATTCACTGCTTCTTTTGCTATTGTCACGGCGTGCTCCATAATCCGATATATTGTTCAAAACGCATCCGCTCGACTTGCGTCTTCAGTTCATTATGTTCCGATTCTTGCGTTGATACGTCCACATCAATTTTGATAATTGATTCACGAATTCGGCTAACATCCGTTACAGCAATATTCTCAGGATGTGGCAGCGGATATTGTCTTTGGCTATTATCGTTTGGCATCAGGTAACAACCACTCTTAAGTTACGAACACGAGGGCGATATAAAACATTGCCACTTAAAACTAACTTCACACGGGTTTGATCGCCGCTAAAATTCTCTAGAATATGCGTGCGTTCTACCCAGTTCTCACCAACAGGTTTTCCTGAGGTTAATTCCACCAACTGATAATTATTTTCACTAATCTCAATATAGGCTTTTACATCAGCAGTGCCCGTTAAAAAGGCTTCGTATGTGATAGTGACTTTGCTATTTACTTCAGCTGGAATTGCACGGGTAATATAATCAGCGCTTTCTTGAATTTTACCGCAGATAATTTGCACCCCAGGATAAACAACAGGACTTCTGTTATTTGAGCCTCTTAAATGAACCTTGCAGTTTAAATCACCGCTTAATCTTGCTCTAAGGGCAACGGGTAAATCATCAGCTAGGCGATGCTCAGCGCCATCTTCATCGGTTAAAGAAAATTCTGCATCAGTATCAGAGGCAACGCGCTCAATATTAGCAAGCGCTATTAAATCCGATACATCAGCCATTGGTAGCGTACCTAAATCAATGGTTCTGTTGCTTTCCGTAAATTTTGCCGCAAGCAATCTAAAGGTTAAGTCTTTTTCCTGATGCGGCGTCCAAGTTGATGCGTTACTTGATGAGAGCAAAACCCCAACCTGGTAGGCTTGAGAGGTAACCCATCTTCGATGTACTGCATCATATTTACCAAGTTCAGCAATGCGCACAGAAGCATCTGCATCATCTGTCATTAAAACAATGGCATATTCTCTGCCAGCTTCTAGCCAAACAGGTTGCCAGGTGATTTTTGTGGGGCTGCCATTAGTATTAATTTGTGTTGGCTGAATATCGCCTTCAGCAAGTACAGTTTGATTGGGTAAGCCTACATTGGTTTCTCTAATTTGCGCAACAACACGCTTGCTGCCTGCTTCACTAAACCATAATTCAACGCCGCCAATATGACGGCTTTCAGATAAAGTAAAGGTTTGCGCTAGTGGATCAAAGCGCCGAATCACAACGGTCGTTTCATTACGCCTAACATCTGTAACTGTGGTAACGCGCCGTCTGTCTTCTGTAGTAATCAAGCCGCGGCTAGTATAGGTAGTCTCGCCATAATTGCCTTGATCGCCAATAAATTGCACAAGCTTAGTGCCGGTTGGTACATTTTCAGGGATAGTAAATTGTCCTGAAATTTCACCATTTTCATTTGCTGTTAGTGTCATAATCTATCCTTGTGCCTCTGGTTCAATATCAATACCGTCAAAGACCATGCGCAATGTCTCACCTGGTGCAAAGCCTCTTACTGTAAATCGCTGAGTTATGGGGCGCATGAAGCTTGCTTCTCGGGTATTGCTGTTTAACAATTCATTACTTTCATCTACCTGGGTTCTAAGCAGTACATTCCGGGTAGTTGTTGATTGTGTTCTGCTTGCCCAACCCCAGCCGCTAACTACCTGCCTGGTAATCGGGCTTGAGAACATACTAAATCTTCTAGTCACAGGGCTAGACCAATTGGTTTCCACTTCAGTCCAGCGATCAACATTTAAAATAATCTCAGTTTTTGCAGGTATTGGCTCAAAAGCTTGGTATGGATTGATTTTCATATCCATGGTTTGCAAGGGTTGCTCTAAAATAGTCTCTAGCTCATAAGGCAAAGTCCAAGCGCTACTTGCTTTGCCAATATCAGCAACTTCAGCAGCAATCGGTAGCGTTAATTCTTGATCAACAATGGCAGCGGTTTGCTCTAAGCCTTGATCGCGCATATCATCATCAAAAAATGGATCGACAAATACGCCTTTTTTAGCAGAAGGCTCTTGAGCATTGGCATCATTTCTTAATTTTTCTTGGGCTAATAAATCATACAAATCATTTATCGCTGCGCGCATTCTTTCTATATCGCTCATGGGGATGGCGTGAATGGCATTATTCATCACAAGAGGCTTGGCATCTTGAAACCAGTTCTGTTCGATATAAGCAAGTGCTAATTGCCCAGATGGCGGGCGCGGTATAGATGGCCGCCAGGGATGGGCTATGCCTTTGATGCGACGCACAGTGCCTTGCCTATCGATAGTGATTAAATCAAATCGTGGCATGCTCCAAACATAATCCACTAGAACAAGACTTCCTTCTACAGCGCCAGAAATAGTAAAACCTGTTTCGGTAATATCGGTTGGGGTGATGCGCTCTCTTGCTTGGTAGGTGATTTCATAAGTACTGCCAGGTGCAGGCTCTGCGCCAGATAAAGACCAATCAACAGCCCCTAACTGCAAGCGGTAATCTTCACCATTGCTATAAAGCGTTGCCCCTTGGCGTACCTGAATAATACTTAATACTGCATCATCTGGAATGGGATCAGCAGCTCCGGTAAATGAGCCATGGGTCATAGTAATGGTTTTTTCAACGGTAATATCTACATCACTGACTTCAGCTAGTGGGCGATTATTTAAACCAATAATCATCTCGCCATTTTCATCTGCTTGGAAAGTATGCGGCTCAGACTCTACAGATTGTAGATCGGGATCAATATCAAAGCGGGAGCGCAAACTGTGCGGTAATTCTATTTCATAGCCATCAACATGCGCTTTGCCATCATCAATAACAAAAACTTGCTCACCATTATCATTGGTTAAAAAGCGTACTTTTAGGCCATTAACCACATAAGAGCCATTGGATTCCCGATCATATCTAGCAAGGGCGCTATTAACCGCGTCTAACTGTGGCGGTGGTGCCGTTTGAATTAAAACACCATTATCAACAGCATAAATAGGATAAAATTCAGCGCCTTCTTGGGTGGCGGTGACGCCTTCTGCTTGATAATCCCAGTTCAAAGCAATTTTAGTTCTTGCAGCACCGGGCTCTTGATAATTTCGGGTACCAACAGCTGGATCACGAAGACCTGGATCTTCAAGCTCTGTTACTGTAGTTTCTTGGTACCAAACCCCAATACGTACCACCGTATCAATTGGAATAGTAAATTCACTATTGCTAACAATGCGCACACTACCACGTAAGTAAACGGCGCCTGCTTCAATGGTGGTATGGCCTGTATCAGGATCGACAATACAAGTAGCCCCTTGAATGACATCGCCATCTCTAAAAATAGCATCGCCTATGCCTTTGATTTTATATAAAGCATATTCTTGGATCTCATTAAGCTCAGCTGATTGCAAACCACGCCCTGATAAAAACAGGCTTTTATCGTAGTTTTTGCTTGGCTCAAATCGGTTGTAGTAATTTTTTAATGTCATAAGCGATCTCTTCCTTAAAATGTCACCACAAAGGTAAAGGTTTCTCTGGTAGCCGCGGTTCTAACCAGTGGCACCGTATGTTCAAGCACTAGCAAAATACCTTCGGTAGTAATTTGATCTGGAGTAAAATAACGTTGTCCTTCTGGTAATTCTGCTAAAAACTCACTCCCCACCATCACACCTAATTCTTGGATCACCTGACTTGCTGCATCTTCAAAATCAAAGGTAAATTTTAGAAATAAATTATTGGTAGGTGATTGGCTTGCAGTAAAGCGACCACTTGGGGTGATTAGCTCACCATTTTCATCGCCGCTACAAAATAACACTTCATCAACTGTGCGCAGGCCAACGGGATTTAAAAGGGCTGTGCTGGTAATTTCTTCTCGCGGGGTATCTTGGGTATAGCTAATATCCAATACGGCATCCTCTGCAATTGTGCCAAGTGGTAATCTAGTAATAGTACCTGCAACGCTATCAACACTATAATCTGTGCCAGGGGTGAAGGTGGTTTCACCCTCACGCAGCACTACATCTTTAACAGGACTCTGGCTTAGTGTGATTAAATCATCAGTGAAGCTTGTTTGTATATTATGCGCGCTGCCCCAAGCAGGATCGCCGGTTCCCCAAGCCAGATGTATAGCTTGTTCTTTAATACTTGCCGCAATTGCAGCTCTGCCCGAGCTGGTTAATATCGCCATGAATGACCCTCAATGTTAAAATTGCAATCAACAATTAGTTATGGGTTATATTCACAATCGGCGAATGATCTGTCCAAGAACGATTTAAATGGGGATGCTCATGCCAAAGTAGTCTGCCATCATAGCTGGCATGACTATATTGATCGGCGTAATTGGCGCTATCTAATTGCCAATAGCTAAGTGGCTCTTGTGATAAACTTGGCCATTTGTGCTCAGGGGAAAGCGCAGAATAATAATCCTGCAAGCGTGCGGTTTTACTTTCTTTAAACTCAAATAAATTTTCGGTATTGCTGGCATAATCAGCAAATAAGCGTTCTAAAATGGCAAGTTCAGCTATAGCCCATAGATGATGGGATAATAAATCTTCATCTAACTTGGCTGTTTGTCCAAATTCCACGTTTTGCTTGGCAGGAAAGCAGCTATTAATCTCACCTAAAACAGAATCTGATAAAATAATTTGGCCTTTGATAAAACCATACCAGCGCAGCAGTGGATTTTCTGCTTTGAATAATGGATCTAAATTTTCTTGGGTGATCAGTCGCTCTAAAATAAAATTATGATTAGCCACATGATGTGGGGACTCATCAATGATGGCGACATCTAACCGATATAAATCATCACTAATTGCTGCGGTAAATTGCTCACTTTTATAAGCACATTTTAAAATAATAGTACTTGCTTCAGAATAAAACTGGTTTTCTCTGCCAAAAGATAATACCGGATCTTTGCCATCAATGCGCACACCAGAATAATCTGAGAGTAAATCACCCCAGTCACTTTCATCTAATTTAAAGCGGCGTATATCATACAGCTGGTTATACATGCGCATCAAACGTGATCTAGCAGGGGCTGCTAGCTTTGCAAGATTAACAACACTACCTACAAAAAAATTATTGGGCACATTATCAATAATCCCCACCTGAAATTCAGAAAAATGCTCACCAGGCGGCTCTTCTTCAATGATGATATCATTAATGTTGGCCCAACTTAGTGCCATGCGTAATGCTTTTGGCGTGCCTTTAATGCGATGAAAATATACGCCTTGCTCGATAGCTAGTTTTGGATCGGGTAGCCAAACAGAAATCTCACCCAAACTATATTCGTATAATAACCAAGGGATAATTTCATCAAGTGGCACAAATTTAGCGCCACGAATAATGGTTGGATCAAGCGGGTAATTGCTGGCAATTTCTAAGTTCTTTTCTTGCTCAGAGGCATTGGGTGGCAATACGGTTAGCATAAATTACCACCTCCTATCCTTTAATGTTAATTCGATTAAATCAATAGCAACACATTCGTTCTCAGCAATTTCTATATCTTCTACAGGCGATGTGATTTCAATTTTTTGCATGCCTTCAACAAACAAATTACCCATAATCCAAGAACGGGTTAAATCCCAGCCTAAACGTTTTTGTTCACTAATAGCTTTGCTTAATCTGGTTTTTGCTTGCGCAATAATCTCAGCATTACTTTCAGGATAAAGGGTAATATCAGCAGTAATCGGCGTTGCTTTAATGCCGCAGGCTACCACCTCAACACTATCTGTTAATACCCGAACCGTATCATTGGTAACAGCATCGGTGACTGTTTGCAGCAAAGCATCATCTGCAATCCCTTGATTATCAGCAGCTAGAATAGAAATGCGCACCTGTCCTGGTAATGGCGAATCTGCTCTAGCATCTAATACTCTGGTGCTAGCAGATAATGCATGATAACGATAATAATCACGACTCCCTGCGGTAGACCAGCCTGCAATTTTAGCTTGCACGCGTTTTCTAAAGGCCAGATCTGATTCAGCATCCATGCGCTGAGCATTATAAAAAGCAGCCAGGTGATCTAAATCCGTGCTACCTGCAAAAGCTAATAAATTAGCGCGCGCTGCATCATTAATTCTTTGCCTTAATAAAAACTCACGCCAAGCGGCAATTTCTAGAACTTTTATCGCTGGATCGCTTTCAACCAAAGCTGAGAATTCTGGATCTTTGGCTATAAGCTCTTCTTGCATGCGGCTTAAAATCAGCTCATAGCTTAAGGCTTCAATAATGTCTGGCGCGGGTATTTTGCTTAAATCTTGTGTCACTGAATAATTAGCCCCTCTAAATCAATTTCTCTGCCTTCTGGTACATAAACACCTCTAAGCAGCAACGTTACCTTACCGTCTTCAATATTTTGCACCTGGACGCGCTCTAATTTAAACCGCTTCTCCCATTTTTGTAGCGCCTCAGCTGTTGCCATATAAAGCTCAACGGCAAATCCTTTTTCTATGGGCCTATCAATCAGCTCAAATAATCTGGCCCCATAATCACGACGCATCACCCGGCTACCAATTGGGGTCGTAAGAATATCGCTAATTGATTGCTTTAAATGCTCAATCCCTGATAATTCCTTGCCTGTAATTCTATTCATGCCGCGCATAACTTATCCTGCAAATACATTGTTGCTACCTTCCACGCAAGTAGAGCCACATGATATGGGATCTCCAATTCGTGCGAGCGGTTTTCCATTTACATATACAGATTCAGAACCTGCGCTTAAAACGCCACCATGGGGTGGTGTATTAGGACAGGCATGTAGCTCCCAACTATCACCTCGGCGGTGTGCGCCTTTGCCGTTTACAAGCACATCATCACTTGCCTGATTATTAGGCCGGGGTGGGAAGCAGCTATGGCCGCTGCATTTATCTTGAAAACGTACAATTGCTGGCATCAGTTTAACTCTATTTTATTAGCTTTAAGCACAATCTTGTCTTGGTTTATTTCAATAGTGGAGCTACCGACTTTTAAGGTAATGCTCCCGGCCTGGGTAACATCCAAATTAAAATGGTGATTAGCGCGATCGTAGTTAATGGTACTGCCATCTTTAAACTCCATATGTTGTACATCGACATTATTGTTTGGGGCCGTGTGTTTTTTCTGATAAATACCGCGAATAACGGTGCCTTGGCTCATCTCACCACTGGGTGATAGCACCAATACTTGTTCGCCAATTTCAGGCGCGTTCCAATTTTTGCTATGGCTAGCATTACTGGTGATCCAAGGTAGCCACTGGGTGGTAATCGGGCCAATTTGTATTTTCACCCGTGCTTTTTGATAATCAGCCTCAATAACTGTGCCCAACCGAATTAGATTGGCTAGGCGCCGATTCATCTCTGATAAACTAAATCCCTGATCCATCTGCTAGCCCCTGATATTTATCTTCATGCGGCTCGCCAATATAAGGCGCAAAGCCTACATAAATGGTATGGGCCTCAATATCACTATCTTTCCAAATAGATTCACCTAAATGTAATTGATGTTGCCAGGTAACTTGCCAGACTAAATACGCATCTAAATCTGCTTTAAAAGCATCGGGGGTTGCGTTAATAAATTCAGCAGGGCTTACCTCAAGTCCCCATTGATTTCTATGAACTAAACGCGCTAAATCTGCTGCTAGATTTTGAATTTGTAATTCTGCTTGTGCCACATGATTATCAATCACGATACGTGCTTCAATCGTTACAATAATAGCAAGCTCACCAGTGCCTGGATCTTGTCCTGGATCAATACCGCTAAGTTCAATAAAAATAGCAGGTGCGGGAATGGCTTTTCTAATCGAAGGATATAAATCGCAGGTGACAATAGCAGGCATTTCCTGCTGAATGATATTTTGAATGGCTTGTTGTAAATCTTCTAATGGCTTCATGTTTACCTCGAGGTGATAAATTGCATCTCATGGGTAAACAGCTTAGTAAATTGCTGGGCAGCCTTTTCATCAGTAATAGATTTAATCACGTTAGAGGCTACAGGCTCTAGTGGAAATACCACCTCGCGAATAGGCAGTTTTTTACGGCCTTTACGTTTATAAATTCCAGTATGGCCTGTTGGCATAGTTGCAACAAATGCACCTTTAAAATGACGTTTGCCAGCTTTGGCGCCGGTTTTAGTTTGGCGCATATTGCCTATTTGATGAGCTTTAACCCCGTGCAGGCTAGCAATCACTCGGGCTACTAATTGCTTACGATTTGATTTTAGAACATGCAGGCGCTCGCGAATTAATTTTTGTTTTAATGCTTTTTCTTTTGAAATTTCTTTAACACTCTGGGATTTCAACCAAAGCGCTGTTTTGTTAAGTGCGCGCATTAAAGCGGTTTCTACTTGAATTTTAGTTGCCTTAAAAGCAGAAATAATATTATCAACTTCATTATTATCTGTAATATCCAAATTAAATGCGCGCATCTTATACCTCCATTACCTGCATTTGCCAAAGCTTAGTGGTTTGATCAAACAAGGGCTCTGAAATCACTTTAAAAGTAGCAGAGTCAATATTTATCAAGAGCCCAACATGCGGATCTATCACGCCTTGCTCATCGATAAACTCAACAATACCTGTTGCTCCAATAAAGTCACTGGTCGATGTTTCATAGAGGCTATCTGCTGCTTTAAATAGCAGTTTTATACTTTGCCCATGAATCACCGCATCAACACCCAAATGCATTAATGAATCCGCAACTAAGCGCTCAATATTAGCCAGGCTCATTGCACTAGACCGTTAGTTTAACCAGCACTCCAGGTCTATGGCACATTGGCAGTGGATTCGATTGCGTATGCAAATCAGTACCACGTTCAAAGCGTCTTGGCTCTTGCTTAGCATAAAGCGGTTTACCTAAGGTATTTACCGTTTCATTAAAATCAGCTGGCGCAAAATAAGTGCTAAATGTTTCACTGGTACCAAGTGGGAAACAATGGGCTGTATCTTGGGCGATAAAGCGTCTAACATTGCCATCTGGATCGGTTGCTTGCCCGCGATATTCTTCAAAGGTAATCCCTGCAAAGCTAAATCCAGATCTCATATCTGCACGCAATCCTAATCCGTCTTGCCACCTCTCATAAGCTTCCTTTACTTTGGCATGTGAGGTGAGTGCATCAAAAAATTCAGGGCTTACCAAGGCATGCACTGATGTCATGTATTCACCGCGCAAATTATCTTCGATATGGCGCAAGACCTCTAGACATTTTTTCTTAACATCAGTGGTAGCTGTACCCAGCGCAAAGCTTACTTCTTTTGGCTGAATTTCAAATTCATCATAAAGATTTACCAAAGTGCTGCCATCAGCATCTAAAATCACGCCTTTTAAAGCGCCCATACGTAAGTGCTCTAAAGTAATTGCATGTTTATTGCGCATAGATTGCAGGTGATCGGTTAACACATTGGCCAGTGCTTGAACTTCGGTTTCACTACCAAAAGCTCTAATACCTTGTACTTCTTCAGGTAACACCACATCATCATGTGGGATATGCGGAATACTAAAAGTTCTGACTTTTCTTTTATCACGCTTACCGACTGTGCCAGGTGCGCCTGGATGCTGTGTTGGCAATAAATTTAGAACGCCATTTTTTTCTTCAACAGCAATATGGCGAAAGCGTACCGCCTTGCCAGGAAATAAATTCATTGATTCGATTTTGCCATAGTTATTTGGCAGTAAATTGATACTGGCAGTTAATGCCGTCATATCAAAAGCAGTATTTGAAAATGGGTTTTGCATAATGTTACACTCCTTTACGGATAATAATTCCACGAGATTCTAATTGAGCAATCGCAGCTGCTTCTTGCTCTTCGGTGAGACTTGGCCAAATCACCGCATGATCGGCAAGGATCGCCTCCCGCGTGAGCATTAATGCTTTTTTACTGCCGCTACTTGCATCACAATCTTCTAGCAAAACACCAATAATGCCTTCTGAGCCATCGGTTGCCAGTGGATCGAACTGTTTTACTAACCCAGTTTCTGTAACTCTGCCAACAACAGTACCAAGCTTTAGATTTTGGCCAGAGGCCACATCAACCGCTTCACGTGAGTAAAGATTACTGGTTTCATATTTTAATAAATCACCTAAATTATTTGGTTCAATTGCAACGCTCATACAGACCTCCCATTAGATTGTGCTCTGCCTTTAGCAATATCGATGAGGGGATTAGCCGTCTCACCTTGCTGTGGGGCATGGATATTCATAATATTTTGTTGTTGCTGCTGCTCTGCTAAATGCGATAGCAAATAATCCCTAGCTGCATCGGGGCGCACATCTTGTTCAATAAATTCCGCAAGCTTATGGGGGACTTTGGCAAGCTTACATAATCGTGCAAGCTCCAAGACCTCATCTCGATAGCCTTGTTTGCCATTTATCTTGGCCTTATCTTCTAAAGCCGCTATATCAATTGTTTCTTCAGCCATGGTCTGATTCCTCTTAAAATGGGTTAATGACGTCACTCTTGGTATCCATTCAGCAAATGAAATTAATTTGTCCGCTAAATGATGAGAAATCGCATCTTCACCAAAAAAACAGGCCGCTTCTGTATTCATCACTTGCTCTGGCGTTAATCCTCTATTTTTAGCAACCAAACCAACAAATAACTGATAGAGCCTATCGACTTCTTGTTGCAGATTAGATTTAGCCTCTTCTGTCATTGGACTATGGGGATTTAAATCATTTTTATGTTGGCCTGCATAGACGGTGGTATAAGCAAGCCCTTGTTTGGCATCAAAACCACTTTGGTCAATATGGGTGGCAATCACGCCAATGCTACCAACACCTGCGGTTTGATTAAGTAATATTTCATCAGCGCAGGATGCAATCGCATAGCCTGCAGAAAAAGCAGACTCATTGATTAGCGCAATTAGTTTTTTGTTTTCTTTAACGGATAAAATAAAATCACACAAATCAAATAAGCCGCTAATTTCACCACCAGGGCTATCGATATCTAGCACAATGGTTTCAACAGCAGGATTTTTAGCAAGCGCGAATAATGTTTCTTGCAAAGCATCATAGCTTGTCATACCCAGCAGCTCATCGAATAAGCTGGCTCTTTTGGTTAAAATGCCATGCACTGGCACAAATGCGATTTGATCAGTCTTAGGGTAATGGTTATCTTTTGGTTTTCCTGCAATATTGCTAAGATTGTCGCTTAAAATATCTTGTGCTAAATGTTCAAAGGCACTATATTCCAACATCATTGGCCTTTGCATAAGGCAAAAATTTCTTGGTATGGTTTTATGCATCGCGTTTATCCCTGACATCTGAATCAAATTGTAAATTAAGGCGTTTGCTGCGCTCATGATCGCTAAAGATTTCCTGATCAATTTCTTCAACATCATAACCAAGCTCAGAGACAACCTCAGATCTGCTTTTAAAGCCATTGCGCACCGACATGGCTTGCGCTTCCTGATCTTTTAATGGATCGACCCAATCAAATCCTTGTGGGATCCATTTCACACTGCGAAATCCTTTATTATCTTTAGGCTCAGCAATAGCCTTAGAAATAAACGCCAGCTCCAACCAGCGTTGCCACACCGGGCGACAAAATTGAAAGACCATAATATGATGCTGCAACATCGCGCAGCGTCTTCTAAATTCAATTAAACCAGCTCGAATGGAGGAGTAATTTACTTCGGTTAAATCACCACTTAGCTGCTCATAAGTAATACCCATGCCAGCTGCAATCGAGCGCAATTGCTGGCGCATAAAAGCGGTATAATTGCCACCAACATCTGAAGGCTCTGAGAATTTAACATCTTCACCTGGATCTAAAAGTTGCATGGTGCCTGGCTCTAATCCTGCCATCGCAACACCTTGCTCATTATGTTCAGCTTCGCCCATGAAATTACTTTCTGGATCAAGTCTGGTAATAAATCCTGCAAACATTGCAGCAGTTTTCTTGCGTACTAATTCTGCATCATCATATTGATCCAGCTCATAGAGTTTAAGTAATACCCGACTAAGCCAAGGCTCACCTCTGATTTGTCCGGGTCTATCCATGCGGTAAATATGCAATACTTCAGAGGCAGGTACGCGTACTGATTGTTTCATTCCTAAATTTTCACCAGGATGTTGCTGATAAAGATAATAGGCAACACGCTGGCCTAAGGGATTAAATTCAATGCCACCTTGGATGCTAAAACCATTGGCTAGTGGCTTATCCATAGAATGATCTAAATGTTCTGCTTCTAGAATTTGCAGTTGCAGTGGCACAGTTAGGCCATCTTCTTTGCGTCTTACACGAAAGCGCACTAAACATTCACCACCTTCAATCATGCTACGACAAATGGCAGCTTGAAGGCCGTAAAAATCAGTAGTTTGGTTACTATCAGCTTCATCGGTCCAGGTAAGCCATAATGCTTGGACTTGTTTTCTAAAATCAGCATCTAATGCTTTAGATTGGGGTTTAATGCCAGTGCCAATACAATTAGCCACTAAAGTATCAACAATATTTGCAGCATAAGGGTTCTTGCGCACCATATCTCGGGAGCGATTACGCAAACTATCCATATGCTGCAAAAGCAGAGGGTTTATTGAATCATTACCAGGTTGCCAATAGAGCAAACGTCTGCCGCTACCGGCTGCATCCCACGCAGAAGATTTTGCTTTTGGTCGTTTAAATATTTGTTTGAGTGACTTTAAGATCATTTGCTCACTCCTTTTTGGGTAGCAAAGACAATACGCCGCTTACTGCTATTGCTGGTGGTTTTAAGTTCGGCTCTGATTTTATTGCGCAGACTAATTAATTCTTGCAAATCTACCTCAGCATATTTAACGGCATGATCGCCATAAGCCACCGATACCACGCGCTCACCGCTTTGCAGTTTTAATATGGCGCTTTCAATTTGTGCTAAATCGTCAGTGTTATACATGCTGATTCATCCATTTGCTTTTGACTATCTTGGGTCTGGGTTTACTCGCTGAAACCAGAGACTTAGTTTCACTTACTGTCTTTTGTTCAGCTTTTAGCGGTAAATCGTCACCTGCAAGTCGTTGCCATTGTTTATCAGCAAATCTATCAACACCCAAAGCAATGCTGGCAGCTCTTGCATAAATACGGCAATCAAGGGCTTCATTGCGTTCACGGATTTTTTGCCACTCACGTTTGGGATAGCCTTTAACCACTTTGGTGACTAATTGCTCAGCGGTAAGTTGTTTAAAATATCCAGCATCATATTCTGGAAAATGACAGTAGCCAGCGGGTGGTCCTGATTCTAAGATTGGTAATTTTAGGGCGTGATATAATTCTGATTTTAAAACCGATACACCAACAGGCCATAACCTAACCCCCCGACGTAATTTCCTGCCGCGGCTTGTGACGTCTACTTTGCTAGGGGTACCAAGTGGTACTAAAGATTTATCTGTACCTTTAATTGCCATGACCTGATTTAAGGATTGCTCTCGAACCCAGGCATAAACTTCTTGTGTTGCAAATCCTGCATCAATGGCAAGCATGCTAATGGGGCGATATAATCCATCAGCACTTTCATAGCTGTGCTGCAAAGCTTCTGATAATTGCTGCCAGATATTATCTTTTTCAGGATCGCCTAACAGAATTTTATAATCTACCGACCAGCTCTCACGATTAGGCCCCCAGGCAACAACCTCAAGTTCTAATCTATCTTTTTGCACATCAACACCAGCGGTTAATACCAAACCACCACGCGGTACAATGCCAATTTTATAATGTTCACGTCGCTCATAAAGCCGTTGCCAATCGGGTGCTTCACCTTTATCAACCCAAGTTTCACCAAGCGTGGTATTAACCCAAACTTTGAGTAATTGCTCATTGGATTTTGCTTGCAAGAAATGCTTAACCGCATCTGCCCAGCTAAACCAACCAACAGGGCTATAAAGACTGGATAAATGAAAACCTGCAACTTTGGTTTGCTCCGGGTTTTCGGCTTTCCAGCAGCCATGTTCTAACATCCAAGTTTTTTGGTGATGTTCTATTTTTCCTTGGCAGTGGATGCACTCATAATAGGCTTTTTCTGGATCATCATCCCATTTGATTTGTGGCCATTTTAATATTTGCAGCTCTTTGCAATGTGGGCATGGCACCCAATAATGTTGTTTGTTAGACGCTTCAAATTCATGCTCAATACGACTTAAGCCTTGAATAGTTGGCGTTGAAATTAATAGTACTTTTCGCCGACTAAAGGTGCTGGTTCTTTGTATGGCAAGATTAACCGGATCACCTTCACCATCAGCATCACCGGGATAAGCGTCAATTTCATCTAAGAATAAATAACGAACCGGCATAGAGCGAAGACCCACAGCACTATTCGCGCCGGTTACCACAATAATACCGCCGATAAATTCTTTGCTTTGTACGGTGTTTCCTGAATTACGTGATCGTGGATCTTTAACTTTATTTTGAATACAAGGCGTATCTTCAATTAGAGGCGCTAGTCTTCCTTTGGACCAACGTTTACCCATTTCAACAGTGGGTTGTACCACCAGCATAGGGCCTGGTGCTTGATCGATAATATAGCCAACCCAGTTATTACCAGCCTCGGTACCACCAACTTGCGCGCCTTTCATAAAAACAACTTTTTCAATAGGTGATGATGGTGATAAAGCATCCATAATACCGCGCAGATAAGGTGTGCGATCTGTACGCCAACGGCCAGGCTCAGCTGATGCGGTTTGCGATAACATTCTGGAGTTATCTGCCCACTGAGATACGGTAAGCAGAGGATCGGGTCTTAGGCCACTATTAAAACTATCGTTGTAAATTAACTCAGCTCTCATCACGACTTAACCCCTCTAAACTATTGCGGATCTCTTGGGATAAGAGCTCATGAATTTTGCTGGCATCATCAACAGAGGCTAATAGATTGGCGACTCTATCTGGAATATTTAATAAATTATCACGAACAATACGGGCTTTATTAAACGCGGCTTGTTTAACTTCATCTACCGCAATTAATTCACCAATTTCTACCTTGGCTCTGGCTTCTAATAATTTCCCGCGCTCCATTTCATTTTTAATTCGGGTCTTTAACAGTAGTGTTGAAAGCTCTGTTGATTCTTGGCTGCTACGTTTTTCTGTTTTACTTAAATCACGGATCGCAGCAAGCGCCATATCAGCTTGCTCTTCATCAACTTTACCTTCTACAGCTTTAAGCGTGCCTTCTTTTATTAGCTGATTTGCATATTGCCTGGAAAATCCATGTTTGCGTGCCCATTCAGCTTGTGAGATCAGTGCCATGATGTTTGCTTATCTCACTATAAGTTTTATTAGTGCTCGCCAATACCGCATCCTGTTTGCTATAGCGCTGCCAACGTTCAATGATCGTATCAACATAATGAGGTTCTAATTCCATCATAGCGCAGCGACGATTAGTACTTTCTGCTGCCATTAATGTAGTACCTGAGCCACCAAATGGATCTAAAACTAAATCATTTTCTTTGCTGCTATTTTTAATCGCACGTGCCATTAGCTCAACAGGCTTCATGGTTGGATGTAATGCATTATTGGTAGGCTTATTAATTTGCCAAATATCGCTTTGATTGCGATCGCCACACCAATGCCGTTCTGCATTTTTGGGCCAGCCATAAAGAATAGGTTCATATTGACGTTGATAATCACTACGACTTAATGAAAAATGATTCTTTGCCCAGATAATAAATGTGGACCAATGGCCACCATTTTCAACAAAAGCTTTCTGCAGTACATGTAACTCTGAGGCCGCCATACAAATATAGATAGCACCTTTGGTATGCTCAATAATATTTCGGCAAGCAGCATTTAAAAACTCAGGGAAATTATCACCTAAATCATCATTGGCTATTTTGTTTTGATTCTGTCTAGTTTTATTGCGGATGGTATCTTTAAAACTCGCACCATAATTGACGTTATAGGGTGGATCTGAAACCGTGATATCGGCTTTGTTATCTTCTAATAGTAATTTGTAATTCTTAGGATCTAAACTATCACCACAAAGCAAACGGTGATTTCCTAGTAGCCATAAATCACCTGGCTTGCTAATAACTGGTTTATCTTCTTTGGGAGAGCTGAAATTTTCTTCTGTAAATTCTTCTGGTTCTTCTGCATTTTCTAGATATTGATTAATCTCATCAAAATCAAAGCCGGTTAAATTTAAATCAAAATCAAGGGCGGCTAATTCTTCTAATTCAATTTTTAATAAATCCTCATCCCAGGCTGCCCAATTAGCGGATTGATTGGCAAGCAAGCGAAAAGCTTTGATTTGTGCATCAGTTAAATCATCAGCCAAAATTACAGGGAGATTTTTCAAGCCTAATTGTTTAGCGGCTTTAAAGCGTAAATGGCCATCAACAATAGTGCCATCACTTTTAGCAATGATAGGAATTCTAAAGCCAAATTCTTGGATGGATGCAATCATCTTATCGATCACCGCATCATTTTTTCTAGGGTTACGTGCGTAGGCAATGAGTTTATCGATTGGAAATTCTTTGATGGAAAGTGATTGCGCCATGTCTGTTTTTTACCCTTATTTGTCAAGCGTCAATGTTGACAACCAATTTCACCCTAACCAAATCCTGCGGCTCTGCCACCCAACTAACTTAAATAGCCAGGAAGGACCCGATATTTCCTACGCCACCACGTCTGGCGTCTATGTTATGAGCGATTAACGCTTAAATTAGCTGGTCTTAACTCATGACGTTTCAATTCCTCTAAAGCTTTGTCTCTTCACTATCTGCTATATTCAGCATTGCCCGTAAAAATGTCCGCCCAATTAATATTTTTTGCAGATATTTTTTTAAGCCACATGCTCTTGCAGTAAGTGCTTGATGATTACATTCAGCAATGCAAAATAATCTGTCCGCTAAAACAAAAATATTTTTTATTTTAATTCTGCCAAACAAGCCGCATAGCCAATCACATCCACTAAGCTATCAAAATGCTTTGGGTTATGCTGCAATCGCGCCAATTTAAAATCTAGCATCATAAGCGCTACCTCTTGCGCTGAGAGCTCTTTATTCAACAATACCGACCATCGCCTGGCAATACGGTTAAAATTGTCTTTAGGGCTGCCATAATCCCTCTGACGCTCATCTAAGAGCGTTGCCACATGTTCAAGTAGTTGTTTGCTTCGCATGTTTCTGACTCCAAAATAAAATAGCTAAGGCATCCGCCTCGTTATCATCTACCGGATCAAATCCTTTATCCCTGGCTGCTTGTATCACTGCATCTTTGCTTGCATTACCAGCACCGGTCATAAATTTTTTAATCACCCCAACACCAACGCCTTGATAGGCAATTTCATGATCTTCACACCACGCCGTTAGATGCGCTAAAAACCCACCATAAACGTGAGCTGCATCAACCCCTAAGTGCCTGCGTACTTCTTCAAAAAATACCAGCCGAATGTCCGTTTTAATTTTTAAATCATCTAGCCAATGGCGAAATTGCAAAAAGCGCATGCCACCACCACTAAAGCGCGAGGTATGAAAACTTTTACTGCCGCTTACAATCTTGCCATCAGCAAGCAGCGCAAATCCGGTTTGTGTGCCTAAATCTAAAGCAAGTGTTGCAGCTGACATGATTACCCTTAGCTGTTGTTTGTCTCTTGGGTGATATGTTCAGCAATGGGTGATGAGATGTTCGGCTAAAAAAATAACAACAAAAATAAGTGCCACAACTAAAGTGAGTTCTTGCGTCCGTTTCCATTGCCACATAGATATTTATAAATATGGAAAATGGTAATGACCATTTCCATATATTTTATATATATAGGAACCCGGAAAGCCGGAAAGCGCTTATATATCAAGGGTTTAGAGCGATTTATTTCCGGAAAGCAAGCATGGAAATGGAAAGCAGTGGAAAGCCCGCAACCCCTTGATCTATATGGGTTTATTTGATTTCCATCTCGTTTCCATCGGTCTACTTTCCATGGAAAGCTGGAAACCGTAAAGCAGTTTGTCATCTTATGTCATCCTTCTAAACGCAAAAAATCACCACCAAAATCACATCATTGTTAGCAGCTAAACTGAGCATTTTTTAGCGCCAAATCCCCCAAATTCCAGCAATCGAATTTTGCGGTCTTATTTAAATTGCCTGCGATCTGATTCTCATATTTCCCATCCCATAGCAACAGGGCTTTAGCAATGCGCCCGGTCTTATTTGAAAAGTTAGCGTCCCTGCTGAAGTTTCGCCGTTCTCGGCATTCTTGAAAGAAACCAAACAGGGAGCCGTTATGAGATCAAAAAATCGTTATCCGGGCATGGATCCAGCCATTGTAAAACAGATCCAATATCACGCATGGCGCTTAAAACAAATGCCATGTTTTTGCAGCGAAGACATTGAAGATATTGAGCAGGAATTATTGTGCGAAGTATTGGAGTGCCTTGCCAAATACAACAAGCAAAAAAGTAGCCTGGGAACTTTTGTTGATCAGATTATTACCCGTCGCTCTAACAACATGATCCAAAGGCGATTAAGCCTTAAGCGCGGCGGTAAATCCACCACCATCTCATTAGATGTATATGATGAATATGGTGTGGCCTTAGTTGATAAGTTGCCTGATGAACAATCATTTGAAGATTTAGATTTGGCTTTAGATGTAGCCCATATTGTTTGTCGTCTGCCAGAAGGCACGCAAAGAATCACTACATTACTTCAAACATACACCATTACAGAAGTTGCCAGCATGACGGGCAAATCGCGTGCTGCCATCTACAGGCTGCTAGAGCAAATTCGCCCCTGTTTTATAGAGCTTTTACCTTACCTCAACCAAGGTGGACATTCAAAGCTTAAATCCGGAATAAAACCATCAACCAAAGGAGAAAACCATGAGTAACACGATCCCATTTTGTTTTTTAGATATCGATAGCTGATTTGTTATCGTTGCAAGCAAGGCTAAGTAGCGTATTAGCAGAAGCCAAGCGCCATAAATCCATTTTAGATAATGCGCTGGAGCTAAAATTTTCGAGTCGCGCTAAAGAAGCCTTACAAGCAGATGGGCGTGATACCGGCACTGTGCATTTTATTGATGATAATTACGCAATCACCGCAGATATGCCTAAGAAAGTGGTTTGGGACCAAAACAAACTCTCTGAGATTATTCACAAAATACCAGAAGAAGATCGCAAGCAATACATCAAAACCAGCTACAGCATTGATGAACGTAAATATGTGGCTTGGCCTGAAACCTTAAAACAATTTTTCAGTGATGCCAGAACTGAGCAACTGGGCAAAGCAAAATTTTCAATCAAAGAGGAACAATAAAATGAGCTTAAAAATTATCAGCGCAGAAGAACGCTTAAAAAATCATACCGGCGTGAAGATGGTTATCTTTGGCCCTTTTGGGATTGGGAAGACCACGCTTTTAAATACATTAGAGCAACCAACACTTTGTATTGATATGGAAGCCGGTTTGCTTGCGGTGCAAAAATGGTCTGGTGATTCTATTAGTGTGCGCACCTGGGAAGAAGCAAGAGATATTGCCTGCCTAATTGGTGGACCTAATCCTGCACTTAGATCAGAGCAACCTTATAGCGCTAAACATTATGAGCATGTCTCCAAACAATATGGTGATCCCAAAGCGCTGAGCAAATATCAATGCATCTTTATCGACAGCATAACAGTTGCCTCACGTCTTTGTTTGCAATGGGCTAAATCACAACCTGAATGCATCTCAGAGCGTACCGGTAAAGCAGATACCAGAGCAGCTTATGGTTTACTTGCTAGTGAAATGATCGCATGGATCAATCAATTCCAGCACATACCCAACAAAGACATTATTTTTGTCGGAATTTTAGAAGAGCGCTTTGATGAATTTAATCGCGCCTTTTGGAGCCCGCAATGCGAAGGCAGTAAAACATCCAATGAACTCCCAGGCATTGTTGATGAGGTCATTAGCATGGTGGCGATTAAAACCAATGAAGAGCAACCCGCAAAACGCTGCTTTGTATGCCAGACCATCAATCAATGGAATTACCCAGCTAAAGATCGAAGTGGCGCATTAGAGGTGGTAGAGCCTGCCCATCTTGGCAAGTTACTGCAAAAAATTAAACAAGTTTCTAATCAATCAAATCAAGGAGCATAAATCATGGATTACTCATTTATAAACGACTTAAACAACGCAGCCCCACAAAACCAAAGCTTTAGCCTAATACCGGCTGGCACTTTAATTAAAGCCTCGGTGTGTATTAAACCCGGTGGCCATGGCCCTGGTGGCTGGTTTACCCAAAGTAGATCAAGTGATGCGGTTTATCTAAATGTCGATTTTGCGGTAGTTGAAGGTGAATATTCAGGTCGTATTGTGCATCAAATGGTTGGTATTCAAGGTACTAAACGCAACGACAAAGGCGAGGATATCTGGGGGCAAATGGGCCGCTCTATGCTGCGTGCATTAGTCGAATCTGCTTACAACATCATGCCAAATGATAATTCAGATGAGGCCAATATAAAACGTACTTTGCAAGATATTAGCGGCATTAACACCTTAGTTTGTGCTGCCAAAGTTGGCGTTGATGTTGATAGCACTGGTGCTCATCCAAGTCGCAATAAAATTGTCAATATCATAACCCCAGAGTCTTCTCAATACAAAACCATTATGGGGCAAGCAAGCGTTGCATCAACAACAACGAATACAGCTGATTTGCCGGAATGGCTTAACCAATAAGGAGATTTATTATGGTGCGCCAACATCCGGCAACAGGACTGCCTAAACCTTATGAATTATTAATGCATAGCGGTGACATTACCGCTATTAACCAACTAGAAATCGGTGATGAGCTCATGGGTGTTGATAGCAAACCTATATTGCTTACCGATATTCGCACAACAAAAGAGGATTGTTTTGAAATCAGGCCAATAAAAGGACCATCTTTTTTATTAGGTGCTAATGACTATTTGCATTTGGTGCGTGTTGGTAGCAGTGATGCTAAACAACAAACCAAAACCTTACCGATGTGGGAATATCAGCAGCAATCAGCGCATTTTAAAGGAGTACATTTACTCTATCGCAGCCAGATAGATTTTAAAGGCATAGGCGAATTGCCATTAGACCCATATTTTCTTGGCATTATGTTAGGCGATGGTTGTTTTAAAAATGCAACCCCTAGCATTACCACGCCCGATCCAGAGATTGTTTCTTATTGCTTTGATATGGCAGAGCAAATGAACATGAAGGTTCGCATCAATCAAATTCCAGGTAATCAGGCCAACAGCTATTATTTCAGCACCGCCGCAGGCTGTAATAATCCGCTAACCGACATTCTAAGGGATTTAGATTTATTTGATAAATTATCATCAGAAAAATTCATTCCAAAGATTTACAAAATTGCAGATAGAGAAAGCAGAACAAAACTGCTAGCAGGCTTGCTCGATACCGATGGCTATATGCTGCATAAAACCTTTGAGTATTCCACCGCCTCAAAACAACTGGCTTTAGATATTGCTTTTATTTCGCAAAGCTTAGGGCTCATGGCACTTCCTAAAGAAAAAGTAGTCGATGGCCAAACCTATTATCGCTTTTGCATTTACGGCGATTTTAGCGATATCCCCATCAGAGTTGGCCGCAAAATACCAGGGCCTAGAGTACAAAAGCGGCATGTGCTGCGTACAGGATTTACGGTACACCCCGTTGGCAAAGCCAATATCAAAAAACTCTATTTTGACAGTACCACCCCACGGTTTTTAAAAGGTGATTTTATGGTAATGGAAGGATTAACGAGGTAACACATGCAAACACAAAATACGGAACTAATGAAATTATTGCTGGCTGGCAAGCTCATGCAGCAACTACAAAAACTTGGTCTCAATAAACCCATTGGCCAAATTACTGTTGGCGACTTAATTCTAATCGCAAGAGAGCTTAGCAATGAACAACATTAATGCGCTTATTGAAACAGCTCTGCAAGCAAAATCAGATAGTCAAAAGCCACGTAATTATTTAGGGACATCAAGCTTAGGTGATGCGTGTGACAGGCGCATTCAATATCAGTATATGGGCATAAAACCTGATACTCAATTTACCGGCAAACAATTACAAACTTTTGCCATGGGGCATGCGTTAGAAGATTTAGTTATCGATTGGTTACGCTTAGCAGGTTTTGATTTAAGCACCCGCAATAAATCCGGCGATCAATATGGCTTTTCAGTTGCAGATGACAAAATAGCTGGCCACATAGATGGCGTATTACTTAGTGGTCCTGATGGCTTTTCCTATCCTGCGCTTTGGGAATGTAAAACCATGAATAACAAATATTGGCGCGATTGTGTAAACCGAGGCATTGCCTTATCACACCCTCATTATTACGCCCAAGTCCAACTATACATGGCCTATATGCGCTTAGATGAAAATCCTGCGCTGATAACGGTGCTAAATAAAGATAGCGCTGAGATGCATCATGAGTGGATCGCATTTGATGCTCAAGTGGCGCAAAAATATTCTGATAGAGCCGTGCATATTTTAAAAGCCAGTAACGCTAAAGAATTTTTACCGCGTCTTGCTAATGATCCAAATTATTTCATCTGCAAGATGTGCCGCTTTAATAAAACCTGTTGGGAGCAACAAAAATGACAGACAATATTATTGATTTTAAGGAATGGTTCGATCTAAACAAAGCAGCGCCACAATATGTCTCTCAGATGATGGGTCATTCAGAATCCACCTCTGAAATTAAGGCGCGTTTGATTAGTAATTTAAGCGGGGTGCTATCTTATCTACTGCCAGGTGGTGTTTTTAAAAACAACAAATTTTATGTGGGTGATATTAGAGGCAATATGGGCGAAAGCTTGGTTATTGATATCTCTGGTGATAAGGCTGGTATGTGGCATGATTTTGCAACCGGCGAAGGTGGCGACATTATTGGCCTTTGGGCAGCGGTTACCGGGCGTGATACCAAATATGATTTCCCTGAGCTTATTAACGACATGTCTGATTGGCTTGGTATTAGAACACGCACTTACCAAGAAGACAGAGAAATAAGAGAAAGGCTACAAGAATATGACAGCAATGATTTAAAAGATTTATGCCAAGATAATTTATTAGGCCAACCAACAGCGCGCTGGGATTACTATGATGAAAATGAAAAGATTATAGCTTGCGTGTACCGCTATGAAACCAAGCGTGGCAAACAATATCGACCTTGGGACGTGAAAAGCTGTAGCCACCGCGCACCTGATATCAGGCCACTGTATAATATCCCCAATATCATCAAATCCAGAAATATCATGATAGTTGAAGGAGAGAAATCAGCAGATGCTTTAATTAAATCAGGCATTACCGCAACTACTGCAATGTTTGGTGCTAATGCGCCGTTAGATAAAACCGATTGGCGACCTCTTTATAAAAAGCATGTAACCATCTGGCCTGATAATGATGAGCCTGGTATTGCTTACGCCAAACAATTAGCTGAATTTTTAAAACCACATGTTGCATCAATTGCTATTATCCTGCCGCCTACCGATAAACCTAAAGGCTGGGATGCGGCAGATGCATTGGCTGAAAAAACAAATCTAAGAGAATTTATCCGCACCAGCAAAAAAGAGGTAATAAAACGATCTAACATTGAAGCTATTGATCTTTGTAACTGGCAAGCACTGCCGCCAGAGCGTAATTGGGTGATAAAAGAATGGCTGCCTAAAGGTTATGTTACGGCCATTTATGGCGATGGTGGTGTTGGCAAATCTCTGCTATCACAACAACTGATGACAGCCGTTGCAACAGGTTCACCTTGGCTTAATTTACCCATCCAGCAAGCAAAAGTTTATGCGCTGCTTTGTGAAGATGACGAGCAAGAATTATGGCGCAGGCAACATGCAATCAACAGCTATTTTGATGTGGAAATGTCAGATTTAACAGATAATCTACGTATGATTTCAAGAGTTGGCGCTGATAATCTATTAATGATTTTCGATGGCAAAGATGCAGGCCAGCTCACGATGTTTTATCAGAAATTACTTGAAGACATTAAATCTTTCAAACCAGATTTAGTAATTTTAGATACGGTTGCTGATTTATTTGGCGGTAATGAAAATAATCGCTCTCAAGTTCGCCAGTTTGTGCAAAATTGCTGTGCTCGTATTGCCCGCGCCATTAATGGTGCTGTTTTACTTTGCGCCCATCCATCTGATTCTGGTATTCAGCGCAAAACTGGCACAGGTGGCTCTACTGCTTGGAATAACACAGTTAGATCGCGCTGGTATTTTTCTAGGGCCTCTAATCAGGAAAATGGCAATACTAGAATTTTAAGCCGTAAAAAATCAAACTATGGCCCTATGCAAGAAGATCTAAATCTGGAATGGCAAGATGGTGTTTTTGTTCCAACAGGTGGGTTTTCTCCTGATTATTTAAAACAAACATTGATTGAGGCGATTAAAGATGCTGCAAGTGATGGCGTACCATTTACGCATACAGGTGAGCCTGGGCTTTTTAAACAGCGTGCACGCTTGCCGGTAGAGTTACATACTTTGAGCCGTCATAAGATAGAGGCATTGGCTAATGAATTGCTTGCTGAAGGGTTGCTAACCAAAACAACCAGTAGTGATAGTAAAGAGCAAAAATGGCTAGATGCTGCTTCACTTTCTAAAAAGTAAGGTATGCGGGTTTAAGCGATAGCCAAATTCTTGTTTGTTATTACAGCCTGGCCAGCCGCGCATTTCGATGACATCATGACGCTGGACGGGCAACCCCAACTCTTTGGCCAAAATATCCTGGATCACTTTCTGCATTTTATTTAATGGCCGCCTAATTTGTTGCTCCAAATCATTAACCATACCAACATGTGGCTCCATCAAATCAGATAGCTGATTCATGTTGAGAAAACTATGTTGCTCGGGTGGTTTAGCGACCTCAAAATCCTGCCAATATTGCTCTAGCAGCAAACGAAAAATTAATAATCGAGAACTGGCTTGCCTGCCAACAACCACAATATCATTGATACTCACACCGGCATCATTAATCTTAATTTCCAGGTATTTTTCTTCTGATGCAGGCTTTGGCTCTGCCAAGTTAATTGCTGGAAATGTTAATATGCTGGCCGATTGGTTTGGTAAATTATCAGCAACACCTTGTTTGCAAGTGGCCATAATACTATCTGCTAAGATTTCCGGCATTACAACAAAATCAGCAACCGATAGTCGTTGTACCTCTAGCCCGGTTTTAGGCAATTTATCTCGAATATTTAACAATAGTGTTGGACTGGCCTTTAGCTTATCCACTGTTAAATAACGATAATCATTACAGAGATCCATCACCACAATAGTTGCAAGACCATGCGGGCTCATAACAGCATAAATGCCTGTAGATAGCCTATGAAAAGCTATTTCTTGTTGGCGCATACTGTCTTCGATAAATTTCTCAAAGACCTTGTAATTTAGCTCTACGGAGGTTTCAACAAATCGTTGCTTGCTATGGGTATTTGGCAGAATATACCGGCCACAGCTATCACAAACCAAATCATCACAATCCTCATCAAAATCAGGCTCAATATAAATTTGGTTATGGCAGTCATGATTGCTGACAAATTTTAAATCTTCAACATCGCGCTGATTGTAGTTTAACAAAGCAGCTAGAATGCGAGCGTGCAAAATTATTTTCCTGCAAAATCATCAGTGCATTTTGATATTCCTGATTTAAATCTACCCACGATCCCTGGTGCATAATTAATGCTTTAATCGCATCAGTAGCAGCACCTTGCTTTTGGTAATACCTTAAGCCCATATGTTGTCCTCATCCATGATTTAAAAGCTTCCCTAGCATTTTTATCCAGCACATGCTCTGAGTAACAGATGCGGATATGATCGCATGCCTCATCCAAACACCTAAAATACAGAGTAATGCGCTTATTTTTATACAAGACCTTGATGGAATCCACTGCAGTAATATCAGCTAAAATATCACCAACCGCTGCTTGAATTGCTTGCAAATCCTCAGCAATAGAATCATGCGGGCAGGTGCTGATCACAATCTCGGTATTGTTGTGCAAATATGGCGATCGAAACCTAATTTCAAATAATTTGATTTCATCAGCCTGATGCGATGCACTATGGCGAATAAAGCGCTCAACCTGCCTGCTAAAATTCACATCACTGGCATCAACAAATATTAGCTCTTTGCCAAAATAATCGCTGACTAAGGCATTGGTAATAAACACTGATTTTTGCGGACATTTAGCGCAGATATTAACCTGGTTTCCATTGGCTGCAAAATCAATAATAGTCCATTCCGGTTTATGCCCATGCAATAGCTGATCGCAGTTTAGCAGCACATCCTCATCACTTGCCCGGCGAATAAATAAGTACAATCTATCGTTATGCAAAAAGACGTCTTGCAAGGTGCTCTCAAAGCCATCGCCTAAACTTGCATCGTATTTTTCTAAAATTTTAGTTATTGGGGATGATAAAACAAATTCAGCAAAATTAAGCTCACGTTGCCTTGGTGGATTCATCAGCACAAAAGCTGCAAAACCTTTTTTGTGAATTTTGTCATAGTGATAAATATTTTTAAGCGCATCTGGCTTTTGCTTAAACAAAGCAAATAGCAGTGATTTCTTATCGTATTTGTTATTCTTCACAAGGCAGAATTCAAGCAACTCATCACTTAAAATTTCTTTGGCAATATCAGATACAGCGGTTTCTAATTTTGCATGGTTAAAGCGGTTCACCAGATAGTAATCAAATAGCTGTTCTGACTTTTCCACTAGCATTTGCCGCATCTTAGAAAGCGGTATCTCTTGGGTAAAATCCAGATCGTTACTTGCAGCATACAACACGGTAAGCTGCCTGCCAGATAAAGATTCAATCCAATTTTGCCGTGATGAAACATCACTATATTCTGTCATTAACCTTTCAATAGATAGTTCCAAATCATGCTCCCAGAACCTGCGACTTGGCGTTATTTGAAAGTTAGTTGTTACCACTGCCGTTTGCATATTTAACCTCCGTTTTTCGAATTGCAATTACCTTCCCTAGAATTTTAAATGGCCGCTCCGGTGGGACAACAATAACCGGATAAGCCTTGTTTTCAGGCTTTAACTCAATGTGCCGATCCAGCTTATAAAAAGTTTTACAGGTTGCTTCATCATCATCCAATAAAGCAATAACAACCTCACCATTTATCGCCGTCTCTTGGCTGCGCACAATCACAAAATCCCGATCATCAATACCCGCATCAATCATACTGTCGCCTGTGATCTCCAGTGCAAAACAATGACCTCTGGCAATTGTTGTATCCACTAGAAATTCACCACGTCTGTCTTCTATCGCAAGTATTGGGTGACCAGCTGCTACCTGGCCTAAAATCTCAACCGGTACCACCTGTGAAATCACAGGCATAGACGTTACTGGCTCTATCAGTTCAATAGCCCGAGCTTTGCCTTTACCGCGTTTGAGATGGCCCTTAGATTCCAGCTGCTGGATGATTTCAATAGCACTAGAGCTTTTGATACCCCTAGCATCAGCAACATCGCGCACAGTCGGCGACATGCCGTGCTGCTGTTGATATTGGCGGATAACCCGCATGGTTTCTCGCTGGGCCTGAGTTAGACCCACCGTGGGTTTAGGTCCTGGTTTCATATGCGCATCCTTAGTCATCAAGATAAATCCTTTTTTCAAACACCATTTTATCTTACCTAACATTTGTTAGGATAGTCAAGCGGAGAATTTCAATTAATGGGTGAACGTTTGAGAGGTGTTCCCTGTAAATAACACTTAGGCAACAAATTACATGGAGTTCGCGGTAAATGCAGAAAAATAAGGCACCAAACCAAATTAAGCTAATCGCCCAAATCATAGCAAATAGCCTGCTTCGGGAGACAGTTTTGGAGAAGAAGCCAGAAACTGAGCTAAAACCTGCTTCTTCTCTGGACTTTTCTCCGAAATGAAGCGTTACTGTAGAGCCAAAATTGAAGTAAACCAACTATTTGAGGTGATATGAATAAAAAATCGTCAACAATAAAGCAGGTGCTGGCACTACAAAATCAGCCCATACAAGAACTGAAGCAATTATGGCAGCAGTTATTTGATGAACCTGCACCACCATATCAGAAGAATTACCTAATCCCACGGCTAGCCCATCGCTTGCAGGAATTAGCCTATGGCCCGATGACAGAAAAGCCTGCTGCCACATTAGATGCTATGGCTAACCAAATGGAAAAGGGCAAGAAATTTTCAAATCATATGCTAAATGGTAAGCCTGCTGTTGGCACTAAATTGATCCGCGAATACCAAGGCGTTAATTATGAGGTTCTGGTAGCAGAAGATGGATTTGTCTATCGCGGGCAAACCTATAAATCATTATCTGCAATTGCCAGAAGAATTACCGGCACCCGCTGGAATGGTCCGTTGTTTTTTGGATTAAGAACAAGAGGCGCTGCGTAATTTATGACTAGATGTGCCATTTATACCAGAAAATCCCATGAGGAAGGATTAGAGCAAGAATTTAACAGCTTAGATGCCCAGCGTTTAGCCGGTGAAAACTATATCAAGAGCCAGCAACATGAAGGCTGGCAAATAATTGATAAGCTCTACGATGATGGCGGCTTTTCCGGTGGAACCTTAGAGCGCCCAGCCTTGCAGCAATTATTTGAAGATATTGCCGCCGGTTTAATAGATTGTGTTATTGTTTATAAAATAGACAGGCTATCTAGATCGCTATTGGACTTTGCTAAAATTGTCGATTTGTTTGATCAGCACAATGTAACTTTTGTATCGGTTACCCAAAGTTTTAATACCGCTAATTCTATGGGCAGATTGATGCTCAATGTATTATTAAGCTTTGCGCAGTACGAAAGAGAATTAACAGGCGAGCGGATCCGCGATAAATTTGCAGCCTCTAAACAAAAAGGCATGTGGATGGGTGGTAATCCGCCACTTGGCTATGACATCATTGACCGCAAATTAATTATTAATCAGAAAGATCAAAATTTAATTGAGCATATATTTAGAAGATTTTTAGTGCTGGCATCAGCTACGCATTTAGCCCGAGAATTAAACGACGAAGGCCATAGAACTAAGCAATTTACCACTAAAAACGGCAAGCTCATTGGTGGGGCTAAATTCACCAAAGCATCATTACGGCGCATTCTAACCAATCCTGTTTACATGGGTAAAATTCGGCATAAAGAAAAATTATTTGATGGTTTACATAATGCAATTATTAGCCAGGAACTATGGGACCAGGTGCAAGAGACTTTTAAAAAGGCGCCCAAACGTAACTCAGCCTTTGGTAAAGCGCCGATGTTATTAAAAGGCGTGATCCAATGTTCTGCTTGTAATGTACCAATGACGCCCACCTATACTGCCAAGCAAAATCGCCAGTACCGCTATTATGTTTGCAGTAATGTGCTCAGAGGCAAAGATTGTAATGGAATTGGCTCTTATTTAGCCGCAGGTGAGGTTGAGCATTTTGTTATTAAACAAGTGCGCCACATTTTAAAATCCCCAGAAATTGTAGCACAAACCAGTATATTGCTAGAACAAGCTGGTCTTAATAAAGCACAGGTATTTGAACTTCTAAAAGATATTGATGGCGTATGGCAAAATTTATTTCCAATAGAACAACAAAAAATTATCCAGACTTTAATCCGCACTGTGCTAGTTGGCACCGATGGTGTTGATGTTAGAATTAACCAAGAAGGATTGCATAGTCTGGTTTTAGAAACGCAAGATGAGGTAATGGCATGATTGAAACCAGCATTAAAGATGGCGAAATGTCTGTATTTATGCCGTTAAAATTAAAAAAACGTGGTGGCCGCAAAATGGTATTAGCACCAGAAGGCGTGCAACCACCAGCTGATGATTCTGGCGTTGATATGACTTTGCTTAAAGCCCTTGTTAAAGCCCATCTGTGGCAGCGACAATTAAAGTCTGGAAAATATAGCGGTATGAAAGAATTATGCGAACGTGAGTCCATCACCGCCAAATATGCGCAGCTAATCTTGCGCCTTAATTTTCTAGCACCAAAATTAAAAGAGGCAATTATCGATGGTACCCAACCACGGCACCTTAAACTCGCCGATCTGATGAATAACGTGCCGCTGCTATGGAATGAGCAGGAGGAGATGTTTGGTTTGCAAATTTTATAAAAGCGCCAATTATTGCCAATTAAAACCTGACTCTTAATCCCACGCCCCACTTGAAATCGGAGTCATAAGTTGCTGCAAGCAACATTTTTTTATTGATTTCATAAGCAAGATTGAAACGATATTCTTTGTTTGTATTATAAGACCAGCCAAATTTGGTTCTTTCGGTTAACTGAAGGTCAGACCCAAGAGCCAACCGCACCTTGCCTTTAGAATTAATACGCAAATTGGATTCTATAAGCATGGGCAATACATACCTAATACCAACAATGGCTGTATTTTCCGCTTTTTCGTCTTTACCTTCACGCTCAAAATTACCACCAGCATAAACATCTAAAAAACGAGTGATACTCCTGGCATAGATAAGTTCTGCGTCATATTCTTTTTTATAATTATAATCATACTCAAATTCAATGGAATTTCTGGTATTGGAAGTCTTTAACATCCCGATAGTCATATTAGAAAGCGCTGAGATATCACCACTAAAAAACCAACCATCATGCGCAATTTTTGCCAATGTTTCTGGTGTTGCCTGAGTTGTTCCCTCATAAGAAATAACCCGAGCCATCCCTGCTTTCATGTGATAAAGGTTATGACAATGAAAGAACCAATCTTTTTCTTCATTAGCATCAAACTCAATAATAACTTTATCCATTGGTGGAACATTAACTGTGTGCTTTAAAGGGCTGCGATCGCCTTGTTTATTAATGACTCTAAAGAAATGACCATGCAAATGTATAGGGTGATGCATCATTGTTTGATTTTGAACAACAAATCTAACAATCTCACCATGCTTTATCATAATTTTATCCGATTCTGCTAAGGTCTTATTATTAAAACTCCAAACATAACGCTCCATATTTCCAGTTAGGTTTAGAATAACCTCCCTTTGTGGTTTATTTTTATCAAAAGAGGTATCTTTTACGGCGCGTAAATTTTCATAATCAGTCATGTACTCAATTACATTCTGCATATGATGAGGGGGCTGATCTTGTTTTGCGCTTGTCTGTTGCATCTGATGCATATCATGTCCCGCATGCATATCATGGGAATTCATATTTTCCATTTTATGCCCTGAATGTTGCGGCATTTGATGTTTGATTGTCGCTGGCATTGACATTGCGCCCGCAGAGTTGTTATGAGAACCGTGGTTGCCATGCTGAGAGTGATCCATTAAAAATAAATTTGGTTTTGGTATATCTGGCGCAAAAACCTTTTCACCATTGCCAATAAATGTTGAAGAGTGTCCTGTACCATCTTCTGAGGAGCTACGAAGCTCATAAGATTTATTGTCACTAATTGGAACAATGACATCATATGTTTCAGCTATTGCTATACGTAACCTTTGTACCTGAAGCGGTTCAACATCAACTCCATCAGCAGCAACAATTGTCATTGGGCCACCTGAAAATTCTACATTTAAATAGCTGGACGCTGCTGCATTAATGAGACGAATTCGAACCTTGTCTCCCTTATGCGCGTTTAGCGTTTCCTCTTTTTTCCCATTACTTAAAAAAGCATCATACCCAACATCTGATAGATCCATCGGCCCCATGCGAGACCATGATCCTTGAAGACGGTTTTTAATGGCTTGTGAGCCATTGCTAATGACTTTATCCCATGACTGAACGCTGCCTTTCTTAAGGGCGTAGTAATCACCATCTTTTTTAAGATTAGCTAAAACCTGATTCGGATTTTCATTAGTCCAATCAGATAAAACAACGACATAGTCCTTGTCCGACTTTACACGCTCTCCATCTTTTGGATGAAAAACAAGAGAGCCATATATACCACGCTGCTCCTGCAAGCCTGTGTGAGAGTGATACCAATAGGTGCCATGATGCGTAATTTTATATCGATACGTAAATGAGGAATGCGGTGCAATTGGCTGAGTGGTTAAGTAAGGAACTCCATCTTGATCATTTGGCAGCAAGATACCATGCCAATGAATTGATGTTTCTGTATCCATTTTATTATTGAAAGTGACCTCTAAAGTATCACCAACTGTCGCTTCAATTGTTGGACCGGGTATTTGATTATTAATAGCTAATGCAACAACGCTTTCACCTGTAAAGTTCACAGACTTCGTATTAATATCAAACTGATATGTAACAACTTTAGCATAAGCGCTACTAGCGCCTAAAATCACAAAAGATAACAGAAAACATGCAATTTTTTTCATAGATCAACCCTTTTTAAATTTAATCGAAGCGCATTACCAATAACGCTAACAGAACTAAGAGACATAGCAGCTGCTGCAAAAATAGGTGATAGCAATATACCTAGAAATGGATATAATGCTCCCGCAGCAATAGGGACACCAAGCGCGTTATATACAAAAGCTAAAAACAAATTTTGCCTTATATTACTCATTGTAGCGCGCGATAACTCAATAGCGCTTACGCATTTCAGTAAATCTCCTTTAACTAAAGTCACGCCAGCACTTTCCATAGCAACGTCAGTCCCACTACCCATTGCAATACCAACATGTGCGGAACTTAATGCCGGGGCATCGTTAATACCATCTCCTACCATAGCAACTTTGCAGCCTTTATTTTTGTATTCTTGTACAATTCTTGCTTTATCATTTGGCAAAACATCGGCTCTGTAATCATTAATACCGAGTCTATCTGCAACTGATTTAGCCGTGACGTTATTGTCACCGGTGAGCATAACGATCTGCATATTCATTTTATGTAGCTTTTTGATGGCCGGCAAAGTCGATTCTTTGATAGGATCATTGACGGCAATAAATCCAAGCGCTTTGTCTTCATCGCTTAAGAACATAACTGTTGCCCC
>PAQS01000046.1 GCA_002709385.1 Waddliaceae bacterium | reverse complement strand
TTCAATCTGAACCAGGATCAAATTCTCAATCAATTGTAAAACTTGATTCTA
The DNA here is from genome assembly GCA_002709385.1 of Waddliaceae bacterium. Classification (GTDB taxonomy): domain Bacteria; phylum Chlamydiota; class Chlamydiia; order Chlamydiales. Next base: position 28,091 of record PAQS01000046.1, on the reverse strand, counting down.
TTGACAGAAACTGTCTACTCACTTTTCAGTGAGCCACAAGCTTCTTTGGCTTTGTCACACTATCTTTCCATCGACTGTCAAACAAATGATCATCACTCGGTGGTGATGCTGTTTCCTTTTGTTGAGGAGAGTGTGTCACCCCCTCAGGAAGTTACTAATATAGGAAAAGTCCTATTTATTCGGCAAGCTACAAATTCGAAAAAGCTCTCTTTTTTTATTCTTAAGTTCGTTAAGCCCTTAAAACAAGAGACTTAAGAGCTTTCTTTTTTTATCCCTTCATTTTGGTTTCTTCTCATATAAACGGTAAAAAATAAGAAAAACCGAACTGAAGCACAAGAAAACAACACATTTACCTAAATAGCTTTGCTTTATTCAGAACCTCTTTCATTTATCATTATATACTCTCTTCTTATTAGGTGTTTTACCTTATCTCTTACCTTATTTTCTCTTCTTTTTCTCACATAAATCAAATTAATCAATTCTTAACATTAAAAAAATACTGCCTTAATAAGCAAATAATATAATTTACATTTAATAAATTTATTTACCCAGACTTAACATAAAGAACATAAAAAACAAACAGATTACAAAATCAAAAAGGATAAAAAATGAGTATGCATCTTGAAAATATTAGCAACTTCATTTCTGGCAGTATAGACACTGTAACGAGCGCCGCTTCACGATTTTTCAATGCTCTTACAGAAAAAATAAATAATATTGCTAACGCTATCTTTTGCTGCTCCTCAAGCACAAACCAAGACAACTTAGATGCTCATGAGATTTCAATAGAAAATACAGAAGAAGATAACACAGGCAATGTAGACGATGTAGACGATGTAGACGTAGACAACGCAGAAAACTCGAACAAAACAAGTTCTATAAAACCAAAACTTATTAGCCAAAAAACAGCTGAATTAACAAAAAGAAGCCTAAACAAGGACGACTCCTTCAATCCTGAAGAACTCTTACAAGCTCTTCATGAAGACGGAATAAAACCTAAAACCAAGGAAGAGACTAAACATACACAAGAAGCCCCTGCAAGCTTTCATTTTTTTCTTAAATCAGATGAAAGCACTGAAAATTCAGATGCTGTAAACTCAAAAACGATTAGTAAAAGAAAAGCTGATTTAACCAAAGAATACTTTAGAATCAAAAACCCCAATATATCTCTCGACGATTTTATAAAGGAAAATAACAACTCCAAAAGAAGTAATATATTTATAAGATGTTTACATGCTTTATACACAACTTTAAAACAGAAATAACAATAAAAAAACTCAACAAACAAAAAAAAGGATTTTAAAATGTCAATTAATTTAGATAACATTAAAAATTCAGTTCAAGAAGCTTTTATTACTGTTGGAAATGCTATTTCTAACTTCTTTAACACAATTAGAGAAAAAGTTAGTAATGTTGCTCAATCTATTTTCTGCAGCTTTTCTTCTAAAGACGAAGAGCCAAAATATAATTCAAAATCTAATTTAGGATCTCGCAAAGCTAGCACTATCAACCTAGATAAAAAACCTAAAACTTCAACTACCCCTGCTACCCCTGCTAACCCTGCTGCAAGTGAGCCAAAAAAGCCTGCTACTACTCCTATTGCAAAGAACGAGAACTCTGAAACTCCAGCTACTCCTGTTGTAAAGAACGAAGAACTTAAAACTTCAACTACCCCTTCTAACCCTGCTGTAAGTGAGTCAAAAAAGCCTGCTACTACTCCTATTGCAAAGAACGAGAAGTCTGAAACTCCAGCTACTCCTGTTGTAAAGAACCAAGAACTTAAAACTTCAACTACCCCTTCTACCCCTGCTGTAAGTGAGTCAAAAAAGCCTGCTACTACTCCTATTGCAAAGAACGAAGAACCTAAAACTTCAACTAACCCTGCTACCCCTGCTGTAAGTGAGCCAAAAAAGCCTGCTACTACTAATTCTGTTGTAGAGAACGAAGAATCTAATCTAGATCCCCTTGTTCCCGAAGAAGAGCCTGAGCAAACAAGAGAGATTGAGGTTGATGAAGCTCCTGTAGTTAATACAGCTGCAAAATCTAACTCTGTTGCAAAATGGAGTTTGAGAGCTTTATTTTTAGGACTTACTTTTGCTACTACTTACAATAACTTTTATGGATTCAATTCTTTGTTTAATAGTGGAAATATCTCTCATTCATCAAATGATACTGATACCTCCAACAATAACTCTACTCGACACTTTAACAACAACTCTACTCAAAATTTCGACAACAATACAATTTCACAGACTCCCACTTTCTATATATAACTTGATATTAATATAAATAAAGACCAGGATTCTAAGGTGGATTCTGGTCTTTTAAAGACAAAAAAATCTCACTAACTATTTCCATAGAAAAATTATAGAATCAGTTCTACAAGTTCTCCTTGTTTTATACGGCAATGTTTTTTTGATTTTTTTTGCATAAACAAAAAAAACCTGATCTTAAAATATTCTATAAGTAAAAACAAGACCATCTTAAAAAAAATTTCACATTCTTTAAATATTTACACAATCTATATACAATCTTAATACAAAAATGAGAATATCTTCATTTAACAAACAAAAACTTAAACAAACTTAATTTAACTTAACAACAATTATTGTTTTAAAAATAAAAAGGATTTTAAAATGTCAATTAATCTAGATGCTATTAAAAACTCAGCTCAAGAAGCATTTATTGCTGTTGGAAGCGCTATTTCTAACCTATTTAACACAATTAGAGAAAAAGTTAGTAATGTTGCTCAATCTATTTTCTGCTGCTTTTCTTCTAAAAACGAAGAGCCAAGCTCTGATTTAGGATCTCGCAATGCTGCCATTATTAAAGTTACTCCTGCTGTAGAAGACAATACACCTGAAGCTCCAGTTACTCCTGCTGTAGAAGGCAATACACCTGAAGCTCCAGCTACTCCTGCTGTAGAAGACAAGACACCTGAAACTCCAGCTACTCCTGCTGTAGAAGACACAGAGATAATCCCTGAAGACTCTGAGCGGGCAGAAAGCATTGAAGATTTTGAAGCTCCTGTAGTTAATACAGCTGCAAAATCTAACTCTGTTGCAAAATGGAGTCTGCGAGCTTTATTTTTAGGTATTGCTGCTGCAACTACTTATAATAATTTTTACGGCTTCAACTCTATGTTTGACGGAGAAAACAATGGAAACGTCCCTCACTCATCAAACGATACTGATAGTTCTGGTAGTAACTCTACTCAATACATTAACAGCAACACTACTCAATACATTAACCACAACACTACTCAAAAATTTAGCAACCATACAGTTTCAGGAAATTACACAAGTAACGTAAATTACTACATATAACTTGATTTTACTATACACCAAGACCAGAATCCTACTTAGGATTCTGGTCTCTTTTTTTTGAAACAAAACTTCAACGTGAATATAGCTTTATTATCTCTTCTTCATAGAAGCTAATTAGAATTTACCTTACAATCTCTCTCAACTTTATATAATCACAAGTTCCTTAAAATCTTTCTGCAGATGAAACCAATTACTTTAGATGAACTTAAAGAAAAAGCATTCGAATTTGGTTGGGATGACATGGGTTCTTGTAAGGCTGAAATTCCCGCAAGCGATATTTCTTTCTACCTATCTTGGATCAAACACGCATTTCATGGCGAATTGCATTATATGGAAAAAGAAATGCGCTGTTATCCTCAAGAAATTTTACCTGGAGCTAAAACTGCAATCATTTTCTTGAGTCACTACAAACAAGAGCATGTCCCTTTTTTCAAAAACAAAGGAGTAGTAGCTTCTTATGCTCGCCATCGAGACTACCATAATGTTCATCGGAAGAGATTAAAGCGTTATATTCGTTGGCTTGAAGAACGAAGTGGACAAGAAGGTATCGCTCGCGGATTTAGTGATTCGAAACCTGTTCTAGAAAAAGCTTTAGCTGTTCAGGCTGGTTTGGGTTGGATGGGTAAAAACAGCCTTCTCATTCATCGTAAGTTTGGTACGTTTACTCTTTTATCAGGAATTTTCACTACTTTGGAATTACCTATCTATCTTGGTCCTGATTTACGTAAACCTAAATGCGGTACGTGCACACGCTGCTTGGATGCTTGCCCTACAAAAGCAATCGTCGCCCCTTACACAGTCAATGCTAGCAAATGTTTATCTTATCATCTTATCGAGTCTAAAGGCCCTGTTGCAAAGGAAGCGTCAGAAAAAAACCCTGGCTATATCTTCGGTTGTGATATTTGCCAGGATGTTTGCCCTCATAATGTACGCCCTCCTCTTGCGAGCCACCCTGACTTTACAGAAAATGGCGTGGGGGCTTATTTGACAGAGAGTGATATCGATCAATTTATAAAGGAACCAGAGCGTTTATATGGAACTCCTTTAAATCGACGAGGCGCTAGTGGATTGAAACACTCTGCTCAAGCTCTTTTTTCTCGACCTTTGGAGTCCCCTCCCAGCGAGGATAAAGCTCATGAGGAATTCTAAAACAATCCAAAACTCTACCAACAATAAATTTTTCGATTTCTTCGATAGTTTGTGGTTTTGTATACCAAGCTGGAACTGGGGGTAAAATTGTAGCTCCTGCTTTGCTCAAACGCAGCATATTTTCTAAGTGTATGGTAGAAAAAGGCGCTTCTCTGGGCACAAGAACGAGTGGGCGTCGCTCTTTCAGGGTAACGTCAGCAGCCCTGCGTAATAGATTATCTGATAAACCTTGAGAAATGGCTGCAACTGTTGCCATACTACAAGGTAAAATCATCATTCCTTCTGTTGGCTTTGTTCCGCTCGCAACTAGACCAGAAAAATCCTGTAAACGATAAACGACTACCTGATCTTGGTATTGTACTGGCAGGGCTGCAACGAATTTCGCAGGAGATGAATAATCATCTCCTAATTCTATTTGCGCTGTTTGTAAAGAGGCGCGAGTCATGATCAAATCAACTGTATACCCTGCTTCAACTAAAGCTAAGAGAGCATGCTGAGCTAAACTAATACCAGAGGCTCCAGAAACTCCTAAAACAATTCTTGGCAAAACAATCCTCCTATAGAGAACAACATGAGCACAACAGCGCTTAAGCTATTAGACATCATAAAACTTTTATCTAACATTTTTGCTTCAGATAAACTAACAAAGCGATGACAGTATACAAGAACTCCCCCTACAAAAACCACTCCAGAGAAAAATATTGGGTTAAACGGCAGAAAAAAACCTGCCATTGCAAGCATGGAAAAGCTTGCTCCATGTAAACATCGTGCTAAAAGTACACTAGAGCGACCGCCAATCGCTACTGGAATACTATGAAGTCCTCTTACGCGGTCATATTCCATATCTTGTAAAGAATAAATCACATCATTTGCTGCAATGGAGCAGAGTACTGATAAGCCAAGAAATAAAGGTGGTAAGGCAAATTCACCTGTGATGGCTACCCAAGAAAAAAAAGGAGCGCAGGCACTAATGAGTCCCATAACAAAGTGACAGAGTGCTGTAAATCGTTTTGTATAGGCATACGCCCACAATAGGAATGCCATAAGAGGGGCAAAAGCAGCGCATACGGGGTTAATTTGTGAGCAAAAATAAATGAATGCGATGAGGCTTCCCCAACCAATTAAAGAGACTTGAAGCAGGCTCGCTTCTCCTGACGGTAAAACGCGATCTTTGGTTCTTGGGTTGGCTTTATCTATATGACGATCGGTAATTCGATTAAATGCCATACCAGCAATTCTGGCTGTGATAAAAGAGAGTAAAATAAGGACCCATAAGGACCAGTTACTCCACTGAAAATGGGAAGAAAATTCTACATCATAAAAGGGCAGAATAGCTCCTACAAAAGCCCAGGGAAGCCCAAATAATGTCTGCTCAATCATGATCATTTTTTTGAAGGTCGTCCAATTCATTTATTTTGATCCCTTATCCATCTTCTCAAAACTAGAGGTAATTAAAGCATAGTCTACTCTTTCAGTCAGTGAGAAATTTTCTTCTTATTTCAAATTTTTCTTGTTTATTTTAAGCGACTCAAGATAATGCGAATATAGAAAGCACTGATTTTAAAGTGCTGGATTTTTTAGAGAGAAAAACATGGCATATTTTCCTAAAGACGAAAAAAATGATCACCCAGATATACGTGAACAACGACGAGAAGCTCTTAAAATGGATTCTTGGCGTGTATTCCGTATTGTTTCAGAGTTTGTTGATGGGTTTGAAAACCTTACGGCACTGGGACCGTGTGTTTCTATGTTTGGCTCTGCACGTTTAAAACCTGATAATCCGTATTACCAGATGTCTGTACAAACAGCAAAGAGTATTGCTGAAAAGGGGTTTGCTATTATCACTGGTGGTGGCCCTGGTATCATGGAAGCTGGAAATAAGGGTGCTCAGCTTGGTGAAGGACCTTCTTGTGGCTTAAATATTGATTTGCCGTTTGAGGTTTCATCTAATGCTTATGTTGACCCTCGTTTGAATTTAAATTTCCGTTATTTTTTCGTGCGTAAGGTGATGTTTATTCGCTATGCACAGGCTTTTGTTGTTTGCCCTGGTGGCTTTGGTACTTTGGATGAGCTATTCGAAGCTCTTACTTTGATTCAAACAGAAAAAATCCACCCCTTTCCTATTTATTTAATGGGTAAGAAATACTGGTCAGGTTTGATTGATTGGATACAGGATACAATGTTAAGCGAAGGTTGTATAAGCCCTAAAGACATGGACTTAATCACAATTACCGACGACCCATTAGAAGTGGCAAATGGAATTGAAGAGCACTTTAAAATAGAACGCTCTTTTGAGAACTTCTAGTTCCCGTGAGGGCTAGTATAGCCCTCATTTCACGTTAATCACCTGTACTCCCGATGATGGACTAATCCTCTACCTAGCGTTGTCAGATGTGGGTGAGAGTTTATGATAATATACAGTCCAAGATGAAAACAGAAAAGGTGATGATCTTTTCTTTTCATGCTAATTTTTTAAGTATCGTGCTATAAGTGAGTTACAATAAGTTGGTACCATTGGGTAGCCATTGGGGGGGGATAAACTTTTCGTTGCGTCGCAGCTTTTTTGTTTCATCGCGTTTAATGATTTCTTTCTATGATTTTACCCTTATTTTGCTTATGACCTCTATTAACCCTCATGCGGTATCCAATCGCCCTATTGTACTTCTCCCACCTCAAAGAAGTTCAAATTTAGTATCTCGGTGAAAGAGTCTCCGTAGACAGCATATCATTTAAACGCAGCGAAAAAAAGAAGCTACGACGCGAAGAAAGTCTTATACTCTCGATACATTTTAGGACCAGTTACCTTTAACAGTATAAACCCCTGGCAATCCACGGTATTTTTCTTTGTAGTCGAGACCATAACCGACTACAAAGTCATCTTGCTCAATAGAAAAAAGTGTGAAATCTGGTTCGTAGTTAACTGGACGTTTTACCTTGCGAGAGAGCAACACAACAGATGCAATGCTTGCAGAATTCTTTTTCTCTATAGCTTCAGATACAGCTTTTAGTGTGTGTCCTGAGTCACAAATATCGTCTACAAGAAGAACATGCTTTCCTTCGATCTCTAAATCTTCTAAACCAGAGATTTTTAGTTCTCCACGTTGAGTCCCAGATTTCCCATAGCTACTGCAACGGAGATACTCCAAGGAGAAATCTGTATTGATTGCGCGAATGAGATCAGCAACAAAGCAGATGGCACCTTTCATAATCATCACAACGATCAACTCTTGTCCGCCGTAACGCTCATCAATCGCGGCTGCGATAGCAGCTACACGCCCTTGAATTTCTTCATCGCTAATCAGTTGTTCAAATTCGATATCGTGATTCAAAACTTGACTTTCGCTCACTTTTCATTCTCAGTTTTTTTCACAAAAGTACAACCATTTTCGACTAATTGGTCGGTATAAGCAAGATCGTAGGTAGTACCTTCAACAAAAATCGGATCATCTAGCATATACTGATGAAATGGTATTGTTGTGTGCACTCCTCCAATATGGAACTCACGCAAGGCTCTTTTACTCATCGCAATGGCTTCTTCTCTGTTACGGCCTTTGACAATCAATTTTGCAATCATGGCATCGTAATGAGGAGGGATTCGGTAACCTGAGTAAAGAGCACTATCAATACGCACTCCTCCCCCTCCAGGTGGAAGATAATACTCAAGCATTCCAGGCGAAGGCATAAAGTTTTGTGCAGGGTTTTCGGCGTTGATTCGAAACTCAAAGACATGCCCATTGAAAGTGATATCTTTCTGTTTCAGTTCAAGTTTTTTTTCCATGGCAATTTCTAACTGAGCACGAATCAGGTCAACCCCTGTCAATTCTTCAGTTACGGTATGCTCAACTTGAATACGTGTATTCATTTCCATGAAGTAAAAATTTTGGTCTTTATCAACCAAAAACTCGACCGTTCCTGCTGAGTAGTAGCCGGCTTCATGGGCGATGCGCACGGCTGCAGCACCCATTTCTTTTCGCATTTTTTCGCTAACTACGGGACTTGGCGTCTCTTCAATTAGCTTTTGCCTGCGTCTTTGGATAGTACAGTCTCGTTCACCCAAATGAACACAATTCCCGTGCATGTCACCCAGGATTTGGATTTCCACGTGACGGGGTTTGACGATCATTTTTTCGATGTAAACTTCAGGGTTACCAAAGCTAATTTCAGCTTCTGCTCTTGCTGCAATAAATAGCTTACGGAATTCTCGGCGATCGTAGGCTACACGAATTCCTTTTCCTCCCCCACCTGCCGATGCTTTGATAAAAATTGGATAACCTAATTTATCTGCTTCAGCCAAGCCTTGCTCTACATCATTGATTATCCCGTTACTGCCAGGAATCACAGGACATTTTGCTTTTCTTGCCGTAGCTTTTGCTTGGGCTTTATCCCCCAAACGTGCAATAGCTTGGCTAGAAGGCCCAATAAAAGTAAGGTTGCAACTTTCACAGATAGAAGCGAAGTTAGCGTTTTCACTTAAAAACCCATAACCGGGATGAATGGCATCGGCACCTGTGATTTCTGCTGCTGCGAGAATACGCGGAATTTGTAAATACGATTTAGCCGAGGGAGCCTCTCCGATACAAATTGCTTCATCTGCATGCAAGACATGAAGAGCTTCTGCATCAGCTTGTGAATACACTGCTACTGTTTGTATTCCTAAGTCATGACAGGCTCGAATGATTCGTACTGCGATTTCACCACGATTTGCTATGAGTACTTTTTGCATACTACTCCGCCGATGCTACTCGAAACATTTTGCTACCAAACTCAACCGGATGTCCGTTTTCTACAAGCACTTCTTTGATTGTGCCTGTAACACCGGCTTTTACTTCATTCATCACTTTCATAGCTTCAACGATACACACTACTGTGTCTGCATTGACTCTATCGCCAACTTTAACGAAGTTAGGTTCATCAGGAGCTGGCGCACAGTAAAAAGTCCCTACCATTGGCGAAGTAACAAAAGTTGCATTCTTAGTGTCTTCAGCTGGCGCTTCTGCTGCAGGTTCAGCACTGCGCCCTAATTCAGGAGAGCTCTTTCCTAGAGGGCTGGCTTTGGGTTTTGCTACCTGTGGAAGAACAACACCTTCTTCTCGGACTACAGTTGTTCCTCTACGCAAACTTACTTCGTAATCTTCTTTTTTGATGGAAACCTCGCTTGTGCCCGTTTCTTCCATCGCTCGCATTAACCTTTCTAACTGCCGTAGTTCCAAAGGACATCTCCTAAATTAAAACTTTACTCATTAATGACCACAATACCTGGCAAAGGAATAATGAATCAATGAACTTGACTTAGATCCTCTGGATATAGTCGCCTGTACGTGTATCAACTTTAATGATATCCCCTACAGCAACAAAACCAGGAACTTCAACTGTAGCGCCTGTTTCAAGAGTTGCGACTGTAGTCACATTAGCTGCTGCTACAGAATCTCCTTCTCCATCAACTTCGATCACCATCAACTCTAAAAATGGAGGGAGTTCAATGGCGTGAATAGTTTCTCCATAAAAAGAGGCGTTGACTTGTACACCCTCTTTTAGGTAACGAATTTTATCGCCAATTACGTCAGAGCTTACGCTTACTTGGTCTAATTCTCTGGTATCAAGAAAAAGATGCTCTTTTCCTTCTGCATAAAGATACTCAAGAGATTCTTCTGAAAGAGTAACGTCGTTGACCTCTTGATTCATCTTAAAGTTTTTTTCTATTTCTGTTTCATCACTCAGATCACGGAGTTTACACTTCATGAATGCTGCAGCTTTTGCTAAACTTACTCTTACAGCAGACTCAACACGAAATAATTTACCCGAAATCGAAAGAATCATCCCTGGGGTAATTTGGTTACTTGTTACCATAGTTTTACTCCTACTTACTCACCATACAATTACGCATCTCTTCAATGGCTGCTTTCATATCAGGAGCATTATAGAGATGAGAACCTGCTACTAAATCATTTGCTCCGGCTTCGATAACTTGCCGAGCTGTATCTATATTTATTCCACCATCAACTTGAATCAAAAAGGGATCTGTTGGAGCGCCAGGGCCTTCAAAAACTTTTCCACCTGCACCAATTTTTCGAGTTTCACAAGCTTTTCGAACAAATTGAATGTGATCTAAAACTTCAGGCATAAAGCTTTGCCCACCAAAACCAGGCTGAACGGTCATCATCAAAATTAAATCGCATTTATCTAAGTAAGGCATTGCCAGCTCAGGGCTTGTTTCTGGACACAGCGCCAAACCAGCCCGGCGATTGCACTTCCGAATAAAGTTTAATGTATCTTCAACATCTTCGGTAGCTTCTAAATGAAAAGTAATGCTATCCGCTCCGGCTTCTATATAACGCTCAACCCATTCAAATGGGCTGTAGATCATAAGGTGTACGTCAAGGAAAAGGTTTGTGGAACGCTTTAATGCGGAAACCATTTGGGGGCCAAAAGTCAGGTTAGGCACAAAATGGCCATCCATAATATCTACATGAAGCGCATCGGCACCTGCTTCTTCTGCGCGCTTGGCATCTGCTGCAATATGAGCGAAATCCCCAGCTAAGATAGAAGGACAAATCCGAATTTTGTTTTTCATTACAATCACCGAATAGTTTTGGGGATAATATAAGGATAGTTGCCCTTAGTTGATAACTAAAAACATCTGCTAAAGTCAAGAGAATTTAGAGTATCTAAACTTCTTTTGCTATCTGTGCACGAAGAATCATAATAGGTAACTCAAAAGATATTTCATGAGATAAACCTTCAGCTTTCCACTTACCTAGATGTTTGTAGGCTATCCGACGAATTATATGCCCCTTAGAAAACATTTTATTCCACTGAAGTTGTGTGTATGCTTCTGCGAGCTTTATTAACTCATACTTGAGGGCATAGCATGTAGAGATGTAAGCACCTTTGGTACCAGATTTTATGGTTAATTCAGTATGAAAAATATTATAGGAATCTCTAGCTCCTTTACTTTTGACTGCTTTCAATAATGCTCTCGCTCTTCCTATTTTCTTCAACCAAAGTAAATATTTTTTATACTCATTGTTGTAGAGTTTTGATTTTTCAATGTTTTTTTTTGTTTCCGGATTGATCTGTGTCCATTTAAAATCGATTAGACGAGCAACAATTTGCTGGATAAGTTTATCTTTATAAACTGGGTTTCCGGATATTTGGACAATGAAAGAGCTGATTTTAGAAAAGCATTTATAAGCACTTTTTCCGTTCAGTTTTTCACTGAGACGTCCTTCTTTTTTCAATGCTGTATAAGTTGGGTCTCGATCGATTAAGACTGCCCACGCTTTTGCCAGAGATTCATAATTATTTTTATTTATATCGAAATTGAGGAGTATTTGAGGGCTAGCAAAACCTTTTTTACATATATTGATGATTTTTTTAAGTGCAGAAGCGGGCTTTTCTTCTGCAGCAGTTGTTCTTTCTTGTCCTGTAGCAATAGAGGTTGGGGATAGCGGTTGTATAATCGAGATATTCATCAAACACTCCTTCATGCACTAAAATCAAAAAAGAATAGCGCAGTCTACACAGGACTGTGCTATTGAGCAATAGGCTTTGTCTGATTTTTGCAAACACCTCGAATGTTAGAGCAAACTATAATGATACTAGTTTTTTTGAATAAAACTCTTGTACTTGCTTTATGACAAATGTGATTTCATCTTCATTCAAATATTGATGAACGGGTAAGGTGATGATTTTTTCACAATCTGCTTCACATTGAGGGAAGTCCCCTCTTTTGTACCCCAGCTCCAATGCTGCTTCTTGTAGATGTAAAGGTATGGGGTAGTGTATTTTCGCCTCAATTCCTTGACCGATCAAAAACTCTAATAAATCGTTCCGCTGTTCTACTCTTAGCAAATATAAATGAAATGCGTGCTCTACTTCTTTGCGTCGATGAGGAACTTGTATATGTGATGATAATTTTTTAAAGGCATCGTCGTATTGCTGAGCAATATCTCTTCTTCTTTTTAAGCCTTCGGGCATAGAAGGCATGAGACGGTTGGCAATCAATGCTTGTAGGGTATCTAAACGGGAATTGACACCAAAACTTTTTACTTCATCTCGGTTGATCAATCCGTGGTTACGATAAAGGCGTATTTTTTCGGCTAGGTCGTCAGAGTGAGTGATGATCATCCCCCCATCGCTCCACACATTCAAATTCTTTAATGGGTGAAAGCTAAAAGCTGTGGCGTCGCTCCAATACCCTACTGCGTGACCGTTTATGCGTCCGCCTATTGCTTGGCATGCGTCTTCTACAACAGCGAGTTGGTGTTGGTCTGCAATTTCTCGAATACGAGGCATATCAGCCAGGTTTCCTGTATAGTGAACAGGCAAAATGGCTTTTGTACTTTCGTTAATGGCAGCTTCTATTTTGTTAGCATCGATAACAAATCCATCTTCACTATCAACAAAACGCGGAATAGCTCCTGTTGCAATAATAGCGCCTACTGTTGCAATAAATGTCATGGGTGTTGTGATCACCTCATCCCCGGGGCCCACACCTAAAAGCTTTAGAGCTATGATGAGAGCATCGGTGCCGCTGGCTACTCCAATTCCATGAGGGGCTTCACAGTAATTTGCAAAATCTTTTTCGAACTTTTGCAATGGAGCTCCCAAAGTGAAGTCTCCAGAAGGAACGAAATGACGAAGATCATCGAGAAACGTTTCAATATCAGAAAATTGACGATCTAAGTAAGAAAAGGGAACACGCATTTATACTTCTCCATAAAATTCTCGAATGGCAGCGCAGATCTGCTCTCGTTGTTCTTCTTTTAAATCTGGATAAATTGGTAGGCTGAGGATGTTTTGAGCTTCTCTTTCACAAACAGGAAAGTCTCCTCTTTTATAACCTAGGTCTTTTGCTGCTTCTTGTAGATGAATAGGAATAGGATAGTGTATTTTACTTCCAATTCCTTGTTTTTCTAAATATTCTTGTAAGGCATCTCGTCTTGCCGCTCGAACAACATATGTGTGATATACTCCTAAGCAGCTAGGGTCTTCTTGAGGAAGTTTCAAACCTTCAATTCCATTTAAAGATTGATTATAAGCAAGGGCATGTTCTCTACGTTTTTCTGTCCATTCTGCGAGATACCGTAGTTTTACGAGGAGAATAGCTGCTTGCATGGTATCGAGGCGACTATTGCTACTCCACAAAATGGCTTGATCGCGATTTTTAAGCCCTAAATTTCTAAGCATCAGAATTTTTTCATAGAGTTCTGGGTTATTAAAAGTCAGAACTCCCCCATCACCACAAGCGTTCAATGTTTTCAAGGGATGTAAACTAAAGCAACCTATATCTCCAAAGCTACCTACTCTTTGTCCTTGATACTCTGCTAAAATTGCTTGTGCTGCATCTTCGATAAGGAAAAGCTTGTGTTTTTTGCAGAACGCTTTAATTCTGTTCATGTCACATGGCAGACCACTTAGATGGACAGGTAATAAAGCTTTTGTTTTTTCATTTACTTGGGCTTCTAAAAGAGAGGGATCCATTAAGCCTTGCTCATTCACATCTACAAACTTAGGCTGGGCACCTGTCAAGCAAATTGCGGCTGTTGTGGCGATAAATGAATTTGGTACGGTGATTACTTCATCTCCTGTACCTATTCCTAAAGCTTTCAAAGCTAGGATCAATGCATCAGTTCCTGAGTTCACTCCTACTGCGTAGTTTGTTCCGCAGATCTGCGCAAAGGCTTTTTCGAAAGCTTCTACTTCTGGCCCTAAGATAAATTGCCCGTGCTCTATCACACGCTTGACAGCTTCTAATAATTCGTCTTTTATCGAAACGTGTTCTGCTGCTAAATCTACATAGGGAATGGTTTCTTTTATGGTCTGGATCATTAAAATGGACCTGTAAAGTTGCAATCAGGAGCGTCTAGAGTAGCTACTGATGATCGTTCAAGCTCTTCAATGTTCATCTCTGGAATTTCCATCATTTCGCACACGGCACTTACAATGTTATGTGCTCTAGGGTAGTAATCTTGTGCCAATATCCAAGAGGTTGGTGTGGGGTATTCTGGAAAACAAAGACGTTTTGGTGGACTTTTCAGAGAGTCCCAACATTCCTCTGTAAGCAATGCTATGATTTCTGCAGAAACCCCAAAGCTTTTCCAAGCTCCGTCAACAACAAGTACTTTCCCTGTTTTATTTACTGAGTGAATCATAGTTTCTGTATCTAGAGGCCGGATACTTTGTAAATCGATAAGTTCTATTGATAGCCCTTGATTTTGCAGGTATTCGACAGCTCTTTGTGCTTCTAAACTCATATAGGAGCTGGAGATTATGGTAAGGTCTTTTCCTTCATAGACAGTACGTGCTTTCCCTAAAGGAATTTTGTATTTTTCGGAGGGAACGTGACCTTTTACTCCATGAATCCATCGATGTTCGATGAAAATTACAGGATTATCATCTTCTATGGCTGCTACTAATAGACCTTTGGAGTTGTATGGTGTGGAAGGCATGACAACTTTAAGTCCTGGAATTTGTGCATAGAGTGCTTGGAGACTTTGTGAGTGTTGAGGTCCTTGTCCCCACCCACGCCCAACCATCATACGAATCACGAGTGGTGCTTTCATGATCCCATCAAACATGTAGTGCCACTTTGCTGCGTTATTGATGACTTGATCTAGAGCGAGTAAAGTGAAATCCATTCTTTGATGGATCAGTATAGGTCGTTTCCCTGCGATAGCGGAACCGATGGCAACTCCTGTCATGGCATTTTCGCTCAGAGGCATATCCATTACACGTTTGCTTCCGAACAATTCTTGTAGACCTTGGGTCGTTCCAAAAATGGCTTTAGGATCAGGAACTCCTAGCCCCATCAGATAAACAGAGTCATCTTCTTCCATACATTGCAGAGTGGCTTCTCGGATGGCTTCTGTACACACAAGCTCTCTTTCCATTAGTCCTCACTTATTTTAAGTACACAGCGTCCACGAATTTGACTTTGTCGCATCTTATCAAGAGCAATATTGACATCATGCAAAGGAATACGATCTGTGATTAGAGGGCTCAAGTGAAGCTTTCCAGATTGCATTAAGCGAACATAGCGCGGGATTTCTGTTGTGGGTTCTGTCTCTCCTCCGTGAGATCCACTAATGCTTTTGCCAAAATGTAAAGGTAAAGAGCGAAAGGATGGTTTTTCTTTTTGCGGTGGCACCCCTACAAAAATAGTTCGTCCTTTATTCGAGCAAAGTTCATAGGCTTGTTCCATAAGCTCTATTTTCCCAGTATTTTCTACAACAATATCTGCTCCAACACCTTGCAGCAAACGCTGAACTTCTTCAGAGAGGTTCTGTTCTCCTGTATGAATAAGATGAGTCGCTCCTAACTCTTTTGCTAGTGATAGCTTATGGTGACAACGATCAACGGCAATGATTGGATAAGCTGACGCCATACGAGCTCCTTGAATGACGTTGAGTCCTACCCCTCCGGCGCCTATAACGAGTATTGATTCACCGATGCGAACTTTGGCGTTGTTTGAAATCACTCCAAGCCCTGTTGTGACAGCACAACCTAAAAGTGCGGCTTCTTCTAAGTTAAGGTCTTTAGGAATAACGGTAAGACGATTTTCGGATACGATGGCTTGTTCGTTAAAACTGGTAACCCAACCTGCATGGACTGTTTTATTTCCCCACTGATATCGAGGAGCTTCTGCTTGAATACCTTGTCCTGGTCGCCAATGAAGGACTACATGGTCTCCGACTTTTACATTTTTAACCCCGGGACCTATTTCTTCTACAAGCCCAGCTCCTTCATGACCTAGGCAATGGGGTAAATAGGGATCTTCCCCCTTAACCCCTTCTATTTCACCTAACTGAGATCCACAAATCCCACTGTAGTGAACACGCACAAGAACCTGTCCATAACTTAGAGGGTCAGTTATTTGTAGATTTACTAACTCTAAGGGTTCTTTTTGTTTCACAATAATAGCTGCAAGCATAGACCAAGCCTCCCCGGCTCAGTCTATCGATATATATGTATTTTTTGCAGATTTTTCGTTATCTTGAGTTCAAAAGAGTGGAGTAGTTATGTCTCGTATTTTGATCATTTCCAATAGCAATAGTGGAGCTGCACAGCTCTTAGATTTTATGCATAAGGAACTTGGAGCTGCTTGTGATGAGATAAAACTTTTCGAAATCCACCTTGGAACTACTATCGACAAGACTCATCTGGAAGAAGTTTGCAATCAGTCTGAAAAATGCATTCATTTGCAACGCTCTTACAAAGACTTAGTTGCTCAAGAAAAAGACCCTCTTAGATCTGCAAAAACTGCGGCACGTAACGATGCGCAAATACGACAAGCTCTTCTTCACCACTCTCATTTAACTCTAATGATTGAACAGGTGCCTTATCGCATAGAAGAATTAGAAGCTTTTCTAAAAAATCATCCTTTCTCTTCTCCTTCTGCAAATAAAAAACCTCAATTCAAGATTCAAATTCCACAAACCAAAAGAACTTCTTACAACAAAGAAATGGAGAAAGAATTAGATTTTTTAGAAGATCGTCGTTCTTTTATTTTTGCTAGTAAATTTTTAACTCAAGAAGCTCAACAAAAAACTCGTTTAAGTAAAGAGTACCCTCCTGTAGAAAAAATGAACATTCAACTTTCTTGTTCAAGTTCTTCTTTTATGCTTCTTGATGGTGCTTTGGAAGAAAGTGAGATAAAGAAGTTTTTATCTCCAACACAACATGGACAAATCCCTACTTGCGCTGTTATTGTTTTTTCTCATTTTGGGATCATCCAAGTATTTCTTCAGGACCCTTATTATTTTCCTTTGCTTCAAAATGGTCGACTTACCCTATGGCATATTTCTGAATACAAAGATTGTTTACTAAAAAAAATGGAGCATATCCGTTCCAGTATCACAGCTTGTCAACAGGTCATTTCTCCACACAAAGAATTGGCATTAGAGGCTTATAAAACGATCAAATTATTATCTAAAGAAATCTTCCAAAATGTGCACCGACTACATGAAGAAATCAGTGCGTATTATGTCAGCGAAGAATTCTGCAAGCGAAGAAAAGATATAATAGAGGGTGCCAAAGCAAGAGTTTATGTGATTTTGGCTTGTCATACTGTAGCCGTTAAGCAGTTTTCTCGTAATATTGCTGTAGCTTTAGCTGATTTAGGTTGCGAAGTATATATACACCCTACTTGCCCACCAGATCAAACAGATTTCATGCATGCTTCTTTAATTGAAATCGCCCACTTCAAACCTGATTTGATTATTGGAACTCCAAATATTTATAAAAAAATTGGTGCTCCTATTGATATAAAAGGTGCTCCAAAAATTTACCCTGTCCAAGACTTACGCCCCCATATGGATTTACCTGAGTACCTTTCTAAAGAGGAAACAAATCCTTATGAACTCTATTTATTGATGCAAAAGCGTTTTGTTGAACCTGTACTTCAATCGGGTCTATCTCCAGAACAAGTTCTATTTGACTTTCTTCCTGCAGAGAAGCCTTGTATTGATGCAGTTTCTTATCCCATGAAAGATCTCTACGATGTTGGTATAACGAAGACAATGCAATCTTCTCAGGATTTGCTTTCTCTGATCAATACTCATGCTCCACATCAGATAAGCCCTCAAGAAAATAAACAGATTCTTGAATCTGAAAAAACCATGCTGAATCTTCTTAAAGAAGAATCATTCATGGACCTCTATGCATGTGAAAAATTAGCTGGACAGTATGACTGGGGCAGTATGCCACTAACTTATTTACACGAAAAATTATGCTTATCTGTTGCTAATTACTTAAATAAAAAGAAGTTTAAGTTGAACTTATCTGGAGCAAATTGGAATCAGTTTCCCAACTTAGCTAAATATGCTACCGGACATGCCAATAGTCGTGAGGCATACTTAGAGACTTTTCTTAAATGCAAAATTAACCTCTCACTAAATCCATGGAATGAATACCACCCAAGGATCTTTGATGGCGGACGATTAGGCGCTTTTTTTCTTATTTATAAAATTCCAGAAAATATTCGTTGGCAAGGACTGCCTGAGTGCTTACGTGCAGGAGAGCATTTTGATTACTATTCGTCTCGAGAAGAACTTGTAGACAAGTGCAACTATTACTTAAAAAATGATTCCGAACGAATACAGATCGGAAGAAACTTAAAAAAAGCAATCGACGAACAGTTCAACTACGAGCGAATGGCTAAAACACTGCTAGAGCAAATAAAGAAGGTGATGCAAAAAACATCACCTATTGTCAAGCATGCTTCTACAAACAAGTAGTTTTAGCTGGAGCTGGAAGAATTTTTAACCATATCAGCTATTTGCCCTACCCACTCATGAGCTTGATTTAATGCTCCGTCACACCAACCTTGTAAGGTTGCCATCGTATCAGGCATGTAGCGTCCCATTAAATAGAAAATAAAACCAAAAATAATAAAATTAAATATAAATCTAAACATTACGCAACCATAATTAAATGCTACAATGTACATTGAATTATAACACAATTAATTTAATTTAACATACTATTCGAAAAAAACAGGGGTTATATACATAACTCTCTTATATTCAATTTCCTACAAAATACTAGAGAGAATCTCCATCGATGATAGCTCCCCCGAGACAGATTTCTTTCTGATAAAAAACGATAGATTGTCGTGGAGTAACAGCTCTTTGAGCTTGATCAAATACGACCCAAATACGATCCCCTTCAATTTTTGTGATGGTACAATGGGTATCTTCTTGTCGGTACCTTAATTTTGCAGTACAGCGGTATGGTAATTTTTGGGGTTCCTCTCCAACCCAACTTAACTCTTTCCCTTCTATTTGACTTTTAAGGAGTAAGGGATGGTTTTCTCCTTGCACAACAGTAACTGTATTTTTTTCTCTATTTTTCCCTACCACGAACCAGGCCTCTCCAGGTCCACCAATACCTAAGCCTTTTCGTTGCCCCCAAGTATAAAAAGCTAAGCCATCATGCGTTCCTACAACCCTTCCTTCCGGTGTTTCGAAGTTTCCGGGTTTATGATCGATGTAGTTCTTTAGGAAGCTTTTAAAGTTGCGTTTCCCGATAAAACAAATTCCTGTGCTGTCTTTCTTAGTAGCGGTGATGAGTCCGATTTCTTTAGCTATTTCACGAACGAGAGGCTTTTCCATGCCTCCAATGGGAAAGAGTACTTTTTCAAGAATATGGTCTTTAATCATATAGAGAAAATAACTTTGATCTTTTCCATTATCTTTTCCTCGAACGAGGCAATGCCGACCATTATGCTCTTGAATTTGGCAGTAATGCCCTGTTGCTAAATAATCTGCCCCTAACTCAATCGCTTTATTTAAAAGTGCATCAAATTTAATTTCACGATTACATAGGACGTCTGGATTTGGAGTATATCCTGCATCAAATTCTTCTAAACAGGGTGAAAATACTTGTTCCCAATACTTTTTGCTAAAATTGACAGAGTAATAAGGAATATCTAGCTGCTCACAAACATCTGAAACATCACTAAAATCTTCTTCTGCAATACATACTCCATCTTCGCCCTCTTCCTCCCAGTTTTTCATGAAAAGACCGATTACATTATATCCTTGTTTTTTAAGAAGATATGCAGCTACAGAGGAGTCTACTCCTCCTGACATTCCAATTGCCACGGTAATTTCAGTGTTTGGCTTGTCGATTTTCGTTAAATCTGTCATAGCAAGAGCCCTGGAAACGTATTTAAACAGAAAATAAAAAAATATAACAAAGCTAGATAAGTCAGTAAAGTTAAATATTAAGAAAATGTAAAATTGATAAATTAAATTACATAAATATTATAATATTAATAAATAGACCCAAGGTGATTAACTATGCCACATAATATTGATCTATTTGATCATATCTCTCACCCTTTTAGCCACCCAGCGGATCCTAATCATCTGAAAGGAGAAAGGGTTGATACGGAAACTCACCTTAAAGGCATGGGTACAGCTTTTGCTTTTGCTATTATTTTAACTCCTTTTACCTTGGGCTTGTCGTTAGTTGGTTTCTACTATCTTGCACACAATCGTAAAATATCTTCTTTGAACTGTTTGGAGAAAGAAGGAGTGCCTGGTAAAGTAGATGGGCTCGCACAAGATAGAATCAATGGTGTAGATAATTCTAATAAAAAAAATGAATTTAAAGACGAATCTGATCAAGACCCCGTCTCAGAAGATAAACCTCCACTAATCTCTGATTATAAACTCCCTTCAGAATACAATCCTGAAAATTTTTCAGTTTCCCATTACGATATAAACAAGATAGTAAATGACAGGATAGGTCCCTTAGTATCGAATGAACATAAACCTTTGAACGAAGATTATTTATACTTAAATTGTTTAGGTGGTGGTAACTGTTTTTACTATGCCTTTTTGGGGTCGTGGTTACACCATTTAGTGTGGGTAGCTAACGAAAACCAAGAAAATACTGCCATTGACAAAACAATAGCAAAATTCTTAGATGACAAGGATTTTAATGACTACGTAGATTCTTTAAATGACTATAACAACTCACCATATGACCCCAGAAAAAATCCAGAATTTATTCTGCGCTCTAGAACGTTTATGATTTCAGTCTTAGCTGACTTAGCTGAAAACCCTTCTACAGAAACAGTCACTCGTTTGATCCGTGAAAATTCAAATAATCTAAATAAGATTACTTTCTTTTTACGCTTATATACATCTTTAAAGATGCGAAAGACCGTACCTGCTAATTATCGATCTGTACAAGCTTCATTAGCAGCAGGAGGAGTATACGCAGATATGGCTCTGCAAATGGTTAGGAAAGCACAGAAAATAAAAGAATCCTTTCCAAACTGTGAACTGGGTAATACAGAGGACGATGCCCAAGCGGATATGCAGTGGGCTCTTTGGAATAGCAATCCAAATAAAGCTTGGGAACTATTTTGTGAAGTCCAAGGAACACCAGGTGTAGAAACGATGATTTATCCACAACTTGCTATTAGTGAGCATATTTGCCCTATTTATGTTCAATGTAGCCGAGAAACTCAAGGAGCAATGTATCTATACCAACAATACGAAAGAGACGGCACTAACAAAGGAGTGAGTCTCCTGCCCGATGGCCCTATGCCTGCGAATGACCACCGTCCTGTAATCTATCACCCAAAAGGGCATTTTGACGCTCTGGTACCTAGGAAATAAATTACATGATCTTCATGCGTACTTAATCTTTGTCCGTTAATATGATGCACAAAAAAGAACACGAGTAAGATTATGTATCCTGACTACGAACAAATTATTTACACTGCAGCTGATGGCTTGATTCAGTTTGGAACACTTGATATGAGTTCTGAACCTGCAATTTATATCATTAAAATCCCAAATTCAGAACCTATTAGCTCTATCGATCAAACAAGCCCTTCTACAGAAGATATTATTCCTAAGGAAGGGACGATACAAGAGGCTTAAGTGGTTAATTTGCAATAAACCACCAATAGTCTCCTGTATACCCTACTTCACGGAATAGAGTCTCCCAATCTTCAACGGCCATCATTGTTTCAGCTGTGAGTACCCATTTATACAAGTTCTCTTTTTCCTTTTCGTTTCGCCAAGCATCCAAGGTAACAAAACTATGCCCTTTGGAGACACGCTGAATTTCTTTCAAGGCTACTTTGAGTCGTTCTACCGGTAAATTATGGATTGTATTGATGCTGATAACGAGATCAAAACTATTATCGGCATAAGGAAGTGATTCGGCACTTGTATTGAGTAAAAAAGGCTGTACAGACTCCATTGCGTGGTGGATGGCGTATTGACTCACATCTACTCCTGCCACCTCACAATCAGGCATATACTCTTTGAAATCATGGAGCATAAACCCCTTTCCACAACCAACATCTAAAATTCTGGCATCAGAAGGAAGCTTGTAGTGTTCGCATAATTTACGAACAACGGGCTTCCATCTACCATCGTAGCGATACCCTCCATACCCATACTTTCTCTCACCATCAAAGAACTCTTCTCCAAACTTCTTAGCAATGGCTACAATTTCTGGTGTTTTTTCAGCCTCACGAGCGTCGTAATTACGTTTCGTGTAAGGCATTTCTTCAAGAAGGTTGATTTCGGACATAGAACGCATCCTAAATTTGATGTTGATACTCTACAGGTAAAGAGCGAATTTCTTCCCAGTATGTTTCTATCCACTTCTGCACATCTAATAGACCTTCTTCAAAAGAAATTTGTGGTTCCCATGAAAATTCTTGTCGTGCTTTTGTGGAATCAATGACGTATGAAGGGTCTTGTCCTAATCTCTCATCGGTCATTTCCACTAAATCTTCAAAATTTACCTGAAAATTCTCACAGATCTGTGCCACCAAATCTCGAATAGAAATGGCCTTACTTGGAGAGAGGTGATAGACTTCACCAGGACGTCCTTTCTCCATAATCATCAGCTCCCCTCTTGAGACATCGCGAATATGGATATAAGACTTAAGAGCCTTTCCTCCGCCATGCAAAGGGAGTTTTTCCCCCTTCAAAATACTAATCATCGTTCGGGGAATGATGCGATAGAGTTGCTGCCTCGGACCATAAACATTGGTAGCTCGTACAAAAACTACAGGAAAAGCAAAACTTTTAAAAAATGTCATTAAAGACAAATCCCCAGCGGCTTTGGAAGCTGCATAAGGTGTGCTAGGGTTTAAAGGAGCATCTTCACGAACAACACCACGGCAGGTTCCATATACTTCTGGAGTACTTACGTGAAGATATCGTCTGATAAATTTTTTTTCTTTTAATCGTTGTGCGAGTTCGGTGATCGCGACGGCATTTGTTTGGAACCAATGTGTGGGCCAAACCCAACTGGAGCCTACTTCTCCTTGTGCAGCAAAATTGACGAGGTAATCAGGACGAAAATCGTCAACGATTCTCATCAAGTCATCCATTTGTTGATTCAGATTGATTTGCTGGTAGGCAACGGAGCTTTCTTCGTTTGTGCGATACTCAAGAAAGCAAGCACCTTTCTCTGGAGAACGACTTACTCCGTAGACCTGAAAACGTCCGCTTTCTAAGAGAAGCTGTACAAAGTCTCCTCCAGAAAAACTGTTGCTTCCTATTACTAATACTCGTTCTTTATTCTGCATAGACATATCGATTAACAGTATCTCTTTCTGGGTATGCACTTTGTTCTGCAAAAAGAAATGCTTCATGCATTTCTTTTTCTAATTCTTTTTTCCATGATTCCCATGTTTCGTCATTTATTCGCAGGTACTGTTTTGCTCTTTGAATACCGCATAGCGATTTCCAGTGTAGATATTCTTCTTCTGTCCGGTAAGGGAGATGGTTGTCGTAATTTGGACCGCAATGCTCACGCCATCGGTAAGTATCTAAATCTAAATAGACAGGCCCTCGTCCTTCAGAAAGCTCTCCCCTAGCCCACACAGATAGATCCCATAATGCTTCTAGATCATTTCCATCTCCACGGCGACTTGTGACTCCGTGTGCATCTGCTATTTTGATACGACTACGGCTTTTGCTTTGTCTTACTGATAGAGGTGAATAGACTGAATAGAGATTATTTTCGCAGACAAAAAGTACAGGAAGTTTTTTTAGTGCTGCAAAGTTTAGAGACTCTGCAAAGACTCCTTCTTCGGTACAAGCCTCTCCAAAAAAAACACAAGTTGCCTGGTCTTTTTTGTCCATTTGCGCAGCCAACGCTGTGCCTACAGCCAGAGGTAAACTTCCTCCCACGATGGGAGTTGATGCCAGAAAACCCACTGAGCAATCGCTAAGGTGCATAGAGCCACCTCGCCCTCCTGCACACCCTGTCTTTTTACCAAAGATTTCTGCTACCATTCTCTTGAGATTGCCGCCTCGAGCTAAATAGTGAGCATGAGCTCGATGTGTACTAAAGACCTGGTCTTGCTCTAGGAGCCCTTGCATGACTCCTACTGCCGTAGCTTCCTGCCCGATACTCAAGTGCATAGGACAACGCATTTCTTGCTTAGAATAACGAGAAGCGAGAGCTTCTTCTACCAAACGAATACGAAGAGATTGACGAAGCATATCATAAAGAACACGCTTACGTTCATGCTTTTTTGCTTCTTGTTTTTGGAATTTTACGCTCACCCAAAAGCCTATTTTAAATGAACTGCCTGCATCATTTTGATATTGTAGTAACGCTTATTGTCCATTGCCTCAGGCACTTTCCCTGATTTAAATGCTTCAATAAGTCCCTCTACAGCATCTTCTATACTGTGCCGTGGTTCAAAGCCTAATTCTTCGCGAATCTTTTCTGAGGAAATATGGTACGATCGTAAATCATCACTCGGAGTAACTACTGTTTCTACATGCTGCCCTACAGCAGATTCCACAATGTGACCGATATTTCTTACTGAATAATTTTCATAACCCACATTAAACACTTTGCCGTCGATTTTTCCATCTGGCCAACGGAGAGATTGAAGATAAAGCTCTGTCATATCTTCAATATGAAGATTAGGGCGTAATTGCTCTCCCCCAAACACCTTCATTTTCCCTGTGTGGTAAGCATGGCAAGTAAGAATATTTACACAGACATCTAAGCGTAGGCGTGGGGCGTAACCACATACTGTTGCAGGGCGAATAACGAGAGTAACGAATCCTTCTTCTCTTTTTTTCAAGAGGATTTCTTCACACTGAGCCTTATACAAAGAATAATCTGTTAAAGGCTCTAGCTCTAACTCTTCTGTAACATTTTTTTCTTTTTTGATTCCGTATACGCTGCTTGAGCTTGCGTAGATAAAACGACGAACCCCTGAACTTTTTGCAATGTCCACTAATGGCTCAAAAGCATCTAAGTTAATGGATTTACCTAGTTCTTTATCCAACTCAAAACTTGGATCGTTAGAAATACAAGCTAGGTGAATTACTGCATCACAGCCAGCAAGAGAGGTGCGTAAAAGTTCCTGATCTCTAATATCACCTTGGATGAGAGTTAGATAAGGATTATCTTGAAACTCATCAAAAAGGTCTTCGCCATAGAGAAAAAGATCTAAAACTTTGACGTGGTACCCTTCCTTTAAGAGCTTTGGCACTAGTGAGCTCCCTACATAGCCAGCCCCACCAGTAATCAATACAGTTGAAATTTCAGTCATTTCTCTACCTTTTGTCGCTGTAGCAGTTCTTGTATAAGCACTTGGTCCCCCGCTGCTATGTCTGTAATCATGTGACATAGTATCGCGTGAGATAGCTCAACCATCCCGTAAGATGATGAATCTATATAAAAATTGAGGTCTCCCAAATTACGTAAAGGATTTTCTTCTTGAAACCCTGAAAAGGTTACGATATGGGCATGTGCTTTTCTTGCTGCTGCTACTGCTCGTAAAATATTTTCACTTGCTCCTGAACTACTTACTGCTATTAATAAGTCTTGTTCATCTATCCAAAGTTCTGTTTGTTGTTCAAATGCTGTTTCATAACCGTCATCATTGGTAAACGCTGTAAGAAGCGCTGTTTCGGTAAAAACCATTGAGCGTAGTTTGAGGCATTTGCATAGGTCGTTTTGCATATGAGATACGATGGCAGAGCTTCCACCGTTTCCCACTAAAGCAATTTTTCTTTTTCTTTCTTTTATTTTTTGAAAGAAGCGGTGTATTCGTCTTAATGCCACATCAATTGTTATGGATTCCTGACAAAAATCAGTAATCTTTAAAGATTGTAAGCAAGAAAATAAACAATCAAAATATGAAGCAGCTGTCAATTTATCTTTATTCATAATTCCTACTTCATACAATGTTGGATAAATTTTAATAGATTGGTACGGTCTGGTGTTTGCCGATGCCCAACATTTTGAACGGCCTGTAAACCATAAGCGTTACCAATAAGCCCCAAGGCATCTATAGGAACCTGGTTTTTAGCCAGCAAGCCTGTAATAGCAAGAACAGCATCACCTGCTCCTACACGATCCACAGCTTGTGCTGTGAAAGCGGGTATATCAAAGAGGCCTTCATCTTCACGGTAACAATAGGAACCTAGTTTTCCTCTTGTTATTAGGATATCTTTGGCATTTAAGCGGTGTGCTGTTTCTGGAATGATGTCTTCCAGTGCTCTTTGTCTTGTACGTACATCCATTCGTAATTCATGCTCTGAAACACAGATATAATCAGCACGTTTGTATTTAGATATCGTATTGAAACCGTGATTTCCTGCATTAATTTGCGTATTTACAGCTAAGTAAGGAGCTTGGTCCGATAAAAGTTCTACGACCTCTGGAGTCATCATTCCATGGCCATAATCTACGACAATAACAAGGTCAAAATCAGGAAGAATTTTTTCTAGCTGATTACATAGAGCGGTACTATCTTGTGGGTCTCCTTCGTCACTACCCATAACGTAGACTTCGAACATTTTTTGGAAGGGGTAGGACTCTACATAACGACGTTTTACGATAGTTGGCCCTTCAGACATACGTAAAAATTGCGCGTTGACCCCTTTTGCTACTTGTTCTCTAATGAAATCTTCATGAGATTCGCGGTTACCTAAAAAGCTCAAGAGATTTACATGGTCCGATAAACCAGATACGCAATTCCCTACCGCTAG
The DNA here is from genome assembly GCA_002709385.1 of Waddliaceae bacterium. Taxonomy (GTDB): domain Bacteria; phylum Chlamydiota; class Chlamydiia; order Chlamydiales. Next base: position 1,108 of record PAQS01000046.1, on the reverse strand, counting down.
AATGCCTCCTGCAAAGGTTTCTTGCCGCTCAAAAGAAACGGCTAAGATAGGTTCTTTCCCTGATTTCCCCATTGCACGGCAGTAGTGATAGTCGTCAATAATCGTCTCACCTACAAGTAAGACACGAAGATCTCGTATCTCATCAAGATACCCAACAATTTCTTCAAAAGAATGGTTTTCCTTAAACTCCTGAAGGAAATCGTGCATTTCAGGCGAATAGATGGGAAAGTTTTGGTTCAAAAGACTCGAAGAGCTAAAAGTGACATCTTCTGTAAAAGAAAGCTCTCCCCCTACTTCTTCTAGAGCTTCTTTTTCTAAGCGGATTCCTCCTGTAATATCTTCATCCATATCACGGTAGTCGGGACCTTTTACATAGAGATCAGGCTTCAATAAACGAATGGTATTGACAGCGTTAGGCCAACGATTTATTGAGACGTAATCAATACAGGACAAAGCACGCAATGCCTCTGCACGAAACTGCTCGTTAAAAGCAGGTCGATTAGGTCCTTTATTGACATACTGGTCTGGTGTTACCGTAACAACCAGTATATCCCCCATTTTTTTTGCTTCTTCGAAGTGGCGAATATGGCCGATGTGTAAAAGATCAAAGACTCCATGACAATGGACAACTCGATCTCCTTTTTCTCTATGTTCTTCCAAACACTGAGCTAAAGCATCTAATTCCAATTTTCCACGAGTAAACGATTCGGTATCCGCTAGAACCACCGTTTATATCTCCAATGTATAGTTATTGCACCCATGGATATATAAATAATTTTTTTTACACAAGTACGCGCTTTTATTTCTTGAATATTTTTTTTATATTGTGAGGGATTTTACAGGGATGCCACACAAGTTTATATGAATAAAAATCTTTGACAATCAATTTAATGCGTCAAATAATTTACTGAAATACTTCTGCTTCTTGTTCAGATATTGAGTGATTAAGATCTTTACCGTGTTTACTACCTTAAAAATCCACTCTTTTAGCTGACAAGAGGTATACAAATTACAAATTTGAAGATACTCTACTAGAAATTGAGCAAATTCGGCTACTTGCTAAACGACGAAAAAATCTTAAACGTCAACATAACATATGAAGACAAGC
>PAQS01000045.1 GCA_002709385.1 Waddliaceae bacterium | reverse complement strand
TTTATAGTGGACCCCATTGTCTAGACCAAAAATGCTGATTTTATTACTCCCTCAGGAGATAGCTACATTGTTGGTCTTAGTTTATGTTTTTGCTTATGTTTTCCGGTCACCTCTTTAGTAAAATTGTTATTGCCCGTATGAAACACCTCCCTGGGTGTCCGGTAATTAAGGGATTGGTGAGGGCGATGATTGTTGTAAAAATTAAAATAAGAGACCAGGCTATCGTAAGCATGATTTAGGTCATCATATTGTTTCAGGTATACTTCTTCTTGTTTTACTGAACGCCATAAGCGCTCAATAAATATATTATCAAGAGCACGTCCTTTCCCATCCATGCTAATTGCGATGTCTCTAGAGCTTAGTTCATTTATGAAACTAATACTGGTATATTGAACCCCTTGATCCGTGTTAAATACTTCTGGTTTACCAGCACGTAAAGCTTCTAAGAGCGTATCACAACAAAACTGAGACTCCATACTGCTGGATAAAGTCCATGCTAAAACATAACGACTATGCCAATCGAGAACCGCGGTTAGATAGGTATATCCTCCTGTAATAGGAATATAAGTAATATCAGAACTCCAAACTTGATTCACTCGTCTTATAGAAACATCTCTCAGTAAATAAGGAAATTTCTTATGCTCGTTTGTCGTTTTTGTTGTCTTTGGTCGAGGATAAAATGTATAAATCCCTAAGTTGCTCATGAGCCTTCTAACTCTTTTATGATTAACTATATACCCTTGTCTTTCTAGCTCTACGCATATTCGTCTTCTGCCATAAAACGGATAGCTCAAATGAATTTCATCTATGAGTTTCATTAGCTCTAGGTTTTCAGCTGTTTCAGGTATTGCCTTGTAATAAAATGATGCTCTAGGAACATTCAGAAGCTCACATTGGCGGCGAATAGATAGCCCTATTTCATCTGGACTTACTAGACGCCGCCGCTTAGCAAACTCTAGCTCTTGAGTTTTTTTTTCAAATACTCTAACTCGAGAGTTTGCTTGCCTATTATTTTCTTTAGCTCTTCATTTTCAGCTACAAGACTATTATCTTGTTTTCCTCGAACAGCAAATATTTTATCTTTACCTTCAAGCAAACGATTCCGCCACTCGGTAACTTGCTTAGGATGTATCTGAAATTCTCGAGCAATTTCCTTGATCTGCCTTAGATCTTTTGCCGCTTCAAGAGCTACTTTATATTTAAAGTCAGCGTCTCTTCTCTTAAACTTTGCTGTCATTTAGACCTCCAGAAAAACCTCTAATATAGCTCTTCTAGGGAGTAAATCAACTGGTCTAGTTTTTGGGGACCATTATAGTTTATTTTTTTTACGTATTACTTTTGCTATAGACAACTTTTTCAGAAAAACCTGGTCCGTAGGTTACCATGGTATGAAACTCTCCGTTTTCTCCACAAAGATCGACGCCTTGTATCTTTTTTAATTTTTGAATCGTCTCTTTTGTAATAGAAGATCCAATCCACTCGGAGCTTAAAGGTGGGTTGACATAAGTAATTACAGCTTCAAAACCTAAGTTCCAATACTTTTCCAGTAAATGTTCACGAGATTTTTGCCATAGAGGAGTGAGAACAGTAAAACCTAAAGGCTCAGCGCAAGCCCTTACCCAGTTTTCATAGCCCATCACTCGGTCGATATCACCTGTAATCACAGTTTCAATACCATAATGAGATCGGAGGTCTTCAAATGCTTTTTTATAAGCTTCCTCATAAGGTTCTGTAAGCGTCAAGACCAGGTGAGGAATACCTAGAGCTTGAGCTTGCTTTTTCATGATCTCTATTGGGTGAGCTTGAAATGCTTTGTCTTTTGGAGCAAAAGTGACGAGATAAGATACATTTACCGTTTTTTTTGCTTCGTGTAAGGCTAAGGCACAATCTTTTCCACCTGTCCAAAGGACAGCTGCTTTAGGTCTGAATAGGGACACTATTTTTCTCAAAATTATTTAAAAAAGAGGGGGTTAAAGTTTAAAGTCTTCACCGAGATAATGATGTCGGGCATCTTTATCGTTTACTAGTTCATCTACTGATCCAGAAAGCATTACTTTTCCATTTCGTACAATATAACTTCTGTCTACAACGGAAAAGATTTCACGGGCATTGTGATCTGTAATCAAAATGCTAATATTCTTTTTCGCCAAGAGTCGAATCATTTCTTGTACGTCATGAACAGCAATAGGATCGATGTTAGCAAAAGGCTCATCTAGTAGAAGAAAGCTTGGATTTGTTACCAGTGCTCGTGTGATTTCTACTCGACGTCTTTCTCCGCCGGACAAACCTGAAGCTTTCATTTTAGCAAGAGGCTCTAGACGGAGTTCATGTAAAAGTTTTTCTAGTCGAACCTTACGCTCAGCATGAGAAATAGGGATGTTTTCTAGAATACACATAATATTTTGTTCCACTGTCAAATTACGGAAGACAGATGGGTCTTGTGCTAGATACCCCATTCCCATTTGAGCGCGTTCATTCATAGGAAGCTTTGTGATGTTTTGCCCTTGAAATAAAACTTTTCCCTTATCAGGCTGAATCAATCCTACTGTCATATAAAATGCTGTAGTTTTTCCAGCGCCGTTAGGACCAAGAAGCCCTACAATCTCACCTCTGGCAACTTGAAATGAAAGACCGTTTACTACGGGTTTTCCACCGTAATATTTAACAAGGTCGCGCACATCAAGAAAACTAACTTTTTCTTTTGTATTTTGGTCGTTTGGCGAATTGTCGGTCATAATATGCCTGATAATTGAAATTCTTTTTCTAGAGTCTGTAATTCTTCCTGAGCTAATTCAAAGCGAACACTACCTATACCGCGGATAGCTTCTTCTCCATCAAGATCTCTTTTTACCTCTACAGTAGAAGCGCTGATGGTATAATTGTTTCCTTGGTCAATATATAAGACACGTCTCTCTGGCTCAGATGTAAGTAGCATACATTCATTTTTAGCTGTATAGACAACCTGATCTGCTAGAGCATACTGTACGTCATTATTGAGGCTGTGTTTATTGCTATAATTTACAATTTTGACAGCTCCTTGAATGAGCATCTTTTCCATTGCAAATTTGTCATTCAGGTCTTTGGAGTAATCCAAGAGGATCTTATCGGAATAGACCTTTCCTAAACGGTCGATATAGGATACTTGTTGCTCATCTGCCAATAAGAGAACTTGAGAAGCCTGTGTATCGAGCAGAATAAGACCTGTACTTTCTAAGACTCTGCGATGTTTATCATGAGGAGCCTGATATACCAGATTTGTAAGGCCTTTACTTTCTATTTTTTGAACAGCTAAAGAAGAGTCTTCGTTTGCATAGTTCATACGTACGCTATTTTGGCTGTGTAAAGTACCAAAACCTTCTGGAGCGATATGAACATCTCGTAGTAGTTCAATGGTATAATCATTCTCATGCCATTGAAGTTCTTCTGCTTGAAGCGTAACAATTCGAGGAGCTTCCCCTTCAGCATCCATTGCTAAATGGCCTAAAGGGTTTTCTAGAATCAGTAAGTTACTGTCTAGATGAATAGCAATACTGCTTGATTCAATAGAATCTTCTTCTCCACGTTTTACAATACATGGCTTATTTTTAGAAGCTGAGTAAAGAAGAATATTTCTATTTTTAGAATTGGTAAGATCGTATTGATAGGTACCTTGATCAGCTGTAATTTCGTAAAAATCATTATATAAAATATGAATACGACGCTTTGCATGAATCTCTTGAACTGCATATTGTTCGGGAGATTTCGTATCTTTTTCGAGCTGAGCAAGAACTAGGAGCATTTCTTCTGCTTCAAAACTTAGTGAAGCAAGCTCTTTTTCCTCTATTTGTGTAGAAACTAAGCCAGAATCTTGGTAACGAACAAGAGGATTATCTTCACTTCCTTTTAGGGTAGCGGTCATTGTTTCATAGTCGATAGAGGCTTCAGAACACTCTAAAGTAGCGCCATCTGGTAATTCGATAGATACTTGATTTTTTAAGTGAAGGTGAGTGAAGCGACCTTCTTCTTCTGTAGCTGTTGCATGCTCAGCTTGAAGCTGACCAATTCCATGGCAAAGCTGTACCGCTCCTTCTAAGACAAGGCGTTTACCGTTGTATTCTGCTGTATCGGAACGAAAATCAATTTGTTGTTGTGTGTCTTCTAGTCCTTGTAGAGATAGAGCAGAGCAAAGAAAAAAACTGATAAGCAAATGAAATTTCACAGGGAACCTCTAGGGGAGAAAAAAGTTGCGTTTAGGCGCTTGGCTCGGAAGTTGACGTCTTTATCTTCAAGTGTAAACTCTACTTGCTCAGCTTTTCCATCCATAACCATTTGAGAACGATCCAAAGCTTCTGTTAGGTTATGGCCTTCTAAAAGGTAGCGTTGTAAGTGAACACTTTCCGCTATAAAGCGGTTGGTTTTGTAGTAGTAAAATGCTTGATCAGCTTGAAGAAAACGAATGCGCTGCATTGCACGTAAGCCAGGGTGGTCTATATCAAGCCAAACTTTTTCTTGGTCTGGAGATGAGTTACGCTGAAGAAGGCGACCATTAGGCTGAATGATGAAATCTTTCCCTTCTTCATTAACGTAAAAAAGCTCTTCTTGCATGTAGCAGTGCACATTTTCTAATTTTTCAACTACTTCTGTTAGATCGTAATTGCGAGAATAAACAAGTTCAGAATTCTCTGCATATAGACGGAAATGGAGACGTTGATGCTGTTTTGAAAACCAAATATTTTTTTCTGGAGCTTGGCGTGACTGATGACTGACAATCGTTTCATCTGATATAGCTTTCTCAGGATTACTACTAACGGTCAACTTTTCATAAAGTTTATAGTCAGCATCGGATGTCCGAGAAAGCTGATACCCCATCGCGAGAGATAAAAAGAGAAGAACAGTCGTTGTCACAACAAGCGTAGTACGTAGCATCAGTACAGTTTCTCCAGTTCTTTTGTTACTCTCTCTCTTCCATTGTTTGTATCAGTTCATACAATTGCTGTAATTGAGCAAGTAGAGTTGGAAGCTCTTTAAATGGGAAAACAGAGGCTGCATCACTTAAAGCTTTTGACGGCTCAGGGTGTGCTTCCATAAACAAACAGTTAGCTCCGGCTGCAATAGCTGCTTTAATAAGTGTTGGAATAAATTCACGCTGTCCACCAGAACTTGCACCTAAGCCTCCCGGTAACTGCACCGAATGTGATGCATCAAAACATACAGGGCAACCAGTCTTTTTCATAATCGGAATTGCACGGAAGTCGGAGACTAAATTGTTGTAACCAAAGCTGGTACCACGATCTACGAGAATGATTTTTTCATTTCCTGTAGAACGAATTTTTTCAACAACATGAGTCATATCCCAAGGAGCCATAAATTGCCCTTTTTTGACATTGATGACTTTCCCTGTATTACCCGCTGCTACTAAAAGATCTGTTTGTCGACAAAGAAAAGCTGGGATCTGTAAAACATCTACAACCTCTCCTGCTTGTGTTGCTTCTTCCGGAGAATGTACATCTGTTACAACCGGAATACCTAATTCCTTACGAATACGGCCTAAAATACGCAAACCTTCGTCAATACCAGGACCGCGAAATGAATTAATAGATGATCGGTTCGCTTTGTCATAACTAGCCTTAAAAACTAAGCGAATATCATGAAGAGAAAATATACTTTTTAAAGTCTCTGCAGCCTGAAAACAATGCTCTTCGTTTTCGATGATACAAGGACCACACATCATAACTAAAGACCTACCAGGTCCCACTTTAAAATCAGCTATATCTACACAGTTCACTAGAGGCCTCCAGAATCAGTAAATTGACAAAATTTTAACAGAGAGGGCTCTTCTTTGGAAGAAGAGGTTTTTCTTATTATTTTTTTAATAAAAGCGTGGTGAAATAAGTTGTTATAGTTGATTTATAGATGTTTTAGTTATTTTTAATTATAATATTAATATTGATTTACTTAATTAAAAGGACCAAATGGCATGTCTGGTAGTATAAACAATGATTCTCCTCAAGAACACATTCGTTTGGATAACGTCGATTTGAATCATGAAACTGAAGAAAGTACAGCTAAGCCAGCTACTCGTGTAGTTTTTATGGATGTATTAAATCTTGATGGTGAGACAGTTAGAAAGCGATTTAGAATTACTTTGAGTGGTACGGATGCTCCAAGTTCTAATAATCCAGATTGTGAAGCTGCTTTGGACAAAGTGGAGGGGATGGTCAGAAATTATTTTGATAATTATGATTTAGGCCGTCAAATCTCTCCTCTTAGTAATGAGAAAGGTTCATCGGCTTCTAACAAGAAAGTATGGGGTTTTGCTAAAGAGTTTCGTTTTACAAGCCAACCACCAGGCTTATTTGTGCGTGCAAAAAATCCATCTAGAGAGAGTTCATCGGATTGGTACCAAGTGGGCTTAGAGAAAAAAGATGAAGAGCGTTTACAAAGTTCTTTAAAAGAAGGATATGAGCTTGAAGAGCCCCTTGATGGTAGAAGAGAAGCTAAGGCTAAAAAAAGTGGTCAAAGTAGGATTGCTACATTTTTTGGTGAGGGAAAATCTGTAATTAGCGCTGGTGGGGCTCCAAGCACTGAGCTTTATGATAGAGTCCTTATGGCTTCTGGAGCAGTGGTAAAAAATCTCAGTGAAATGAAAAAAGTAAGTAATGAACGTTTGGGAACAGAGGCGCCGTTTGGATTAGAAAAAGGGCCTTTAGGAGAGGGATTTAGATCTAGAAATGATACAGATGGGGATGGTATTGCTGATCGATCAGATACTCATGTGTATGATGATCAGAATGGAGAGCTGTTAGAACCTTTTGATAATCCAGACTTTGATAACCCTGGTTTTGATTAAGAAATTTTAGGTACATTCATTCGCTCTTGCTCAATTTCACTTCCAGGAATAGGAATAGTGTCTGTGAGCATAGCTAGGGGCTGAAGGACAAAACTGCGATTTAACCACTCAGGGTGGGGAATTGAGAGAGGTCCGAATTGACCTTTTAAGTTTCCGTATAACAACAAATCAATATCAATTTTTCGAGGAGCATTTTTAGCTTTAGGAACTTTTCCTAAAAGTTTTTCGATTTCTTCTGTAAGAGAGAAAAGTTCTACTGGTAATAGATTCGTGATGATTTTACATACAGCATTTTGAAATTTTTCTTGTGGAAGATCACTTACAGGGTCTGTTTGAATAATAGGGGAAAGTTCGGCTTTTTCAATTCTTGGATGGCTGTTTAGTATCTTGAAAGCTTTTTGAATGCGGCTTTTACTATCACCGATATTTCCGCCTAAGCCTAAGTATACTTCCCATACCATCTATCAAGCTCCTTTTCAGAAGCTTGATAGTGAACAAAGAAAGCTTTTTATGCTACGAGTTTTCTTGTTTCTACTGCGCCAATAGTCAAGTATTGCTCCCCTGATTCGTTGACTTCGAGAAGATACTTAGTACTTGTTTTTGTTTGTTGTTCCTTATCGAAGACAGTCATTGTAAGCTTTAGTTTACTATTATCAGAAAGAGCTTTTCTTTCTTGAATTAACTTGTTGAGCTCTTTTTGATTTTCGGATAAAGGGAAATCTGTTCCTAGAATGTCTTTTACTTTTTCACTGGAAGCAAGCCTTAAAGCAGCTGCGTAAGGACCAGAGATTGCCACTTCCGTTTTGTTATTTTTTTGAGATAAAATTCTTTTTTCTAAGTTGTATGTATCATAAGTAATATGATGTTTTTTAATAAGATTTAAAAGAAAAGTTTCATCATATTTTCCATTGATTGGTCTATGGCACCTCACTATGTATTGTATGCTTTTCATTCTAGCTCTTGGAGGTCCCTTACTTTTTCTTTCTTCTAGCTTAGAGGCGATCAATGCTTTAAGTGGTTCTGAAACTGGATTCGTTTCAAGATCAAGATCCGTATAGTTTTCATTAGAGTTGTTATTTTCTATCCCTATATGCTCCAAGAAATCTGTCCATGAAGGTGTTTCTATGTTATAGGCTACTTTTTCTAAATTCCCATTGTAAGCAAGAGAAAAAGTGATTTTTTGTATATCGCTATCCTCAGCATCGTAGGTTGTGAAAGATTTGTTGAATAAGTACATTGCTGCTGCTCCTAATGCAATCGGCCCGATAATGGTAGGAAAAGTAATTACGGCAATTGTTGCGCAGATCATAGCATTGAATTGGTATTTTTTTGATGTATTGCTTTGTACCCTTCTTTTTAGGTCAAAAATTTTTATGTCGCCCTGATTGTATTGATCTTCGCCCTCTCCAGGTCGATAGCAGATTGAAACATTCGAACTCATATGATCTGTTTTTCCGATAATACCTCCTGATAGTGTCATGTCTTTCCTCCCTTTTGTATGTGCTTATATTTAAACTATAAAGGAAAGATATGAAGGAAAAATAAGAAAAGTATAAAGATTATATAGAGGGTAAATCTTCGTAAATTCTTTATTTAGACTATAGAGAAAATCAAAGTGAAAAAAGAGCAGATAATAGAGCTTATTTTTGATGGTAAAAATGAAACTGTTATCAAAAAAAAGGAGCCTTGCTTTTTTCTGTCTTGAAATTTAGCGCGATGATGGGTAAGATAGAAGCATTCTTATGGACTGATAGCTCAGCTGGATAGAGCATCCGCCTTCTAAGCGGAGGGTCGTAGGTTCGAGTCCTACTCAGTCTAAATATTCTTTCTGATTATAAAAAAGGTGCTCATCTAGAAACTAGATTGCACCTTTTTTCTTATCAATAAATAGAGATAAATTCAGACTGAATTATTCGGATGAACTCGCTTTAGTAGGATCTTCTAGTATTTCTAAGTTCACGCGAATACCATTTCTGCTTGCAACAGACATCAACAAAGTGCGAATAGCGTTAATCGTTTTTCCTTTTTTTCCGATGATTTTGCCAATATCACTTTTTTCAACGGATAGTTCGATGATGAGGGTTTGTGTTCCACCAATCTCATTGATTTTCACAAGTTCAGGGTGATCTACCAAATTCTTTACGATGTAAGCGACAAACTCTTTCATTACTCGGCCCTCTACGACAGTTGGATTTTACATTTTAGCAGTAATAGCTAAATCTGTGAGTTACAGTAGGATAGTACCTTCATAGATTAATATTACTACAAGATCTTAAATTAATCTAGAAAAAACAAGATCGATAATAGCCAAAATTATTGGATAACAATGAATTGATAAAGTGTCTTGTATCAATTTAGATAAAGCATTATTTCTTACCATCAATCATAAAAGTAACTGGTCCATCATTAATTAACTGTACTTCCATCATAGCTCCAAAAACACCTGTAGATACATTAAGAACCTGCTTTTTACATTCTTTAATAAACTGACTATATATCTTTTCTGCTTGTTCAGGGGGAGCAGATTCAAAAAAGTCTGGTCGTCTACCATTTTGACAATTACCGTATAAAGTAAACTGACTTACGATTAGCAAGCTGCCTTCTACGTCTTTCAAAGAGCAGTTCATTTTTCCTGCTTCATCGGGGAAAATGCGCAAAGAAATGATTTTATTTACTAGCCAATTGATGTGTTTTTCTTCATCACCTTTTTGAACTCCCAGAAATATAAGAAGGCCTTTTTCAATCTCGCCAACGGTTTCATTTTCTACAATGACTCTGGCTTCTTTTACTCTTTGGATCAATGCACGCATGATATATTTTTCCTTAGTAGTTTTTTATACGTTTTAGGTTTTGGTCTATACATGACCATGAATCTTTAAAATGTTCAGGTGGGATTAGTTGCTTGTAGTGCCTAAGAAGGTAAAGATCATTGATAGCTAAATAAGTGATTTGGTCATATGTTGTATGGTCTATAGGAAAGGTAATTTTTTTTACTTCTGTGTTTAGTTTTGTAAAGTTATGTGAGCTGTCGTATGTCACTGTGTTTGAAGAGAAATCTTGTTTTCTATGAAGAGTATATGCGTGCCATTTTGCTTTTTTTTGATTGTCTTCGTAAGGGTAATAAATACTCGCGTACCAATCTCGGCAGTTTTCTTGTTCTGTATCAGTCCAGGCAATTCGTATTACAGGAAAATTAAAAGTATCCATTTTATCGTATCTCCTATTCTCGCAACACTGATACTGGATCAATAAATTGATGTCACTGTATAGAAAAAACTTAATGAATTTGCTCTGTAATTTTTGAAAAATCTTCAGGAAGAGAAGCTTCTAATTTTAGATTTTTTTTCGTGATTGGGTGTTCAAGCTCTAGGTGTTTCGCATGCAATAACTGTCTATTTATTTTATATTTCTGGTTCATTTGTTTACGGCCGTATGTTTCATCCCCTAGAATAGGGGTTCCTAAATGAAGCATGTGTACTCGTATTTGATGTGTACGGCCTGTTTCGAGAATCAATTTAACAAGACTAAGCTTTCCGTTGAAAGCGATGGTCTCATAAATAGTTGATGCTGAACGTCCACTTTCTATTACAGCCATTTTTTTTCTGTGAATAGGATGACGTCCAATAGGGGCTTCTATACGTCCATTCCCTGGATTACCCAAGCAAATAGCCCAATATTCTTTATAGATTTTTCGAGAAGAAAAGAGCTCTACAAGAGCTTGCTGACTCATATTAGTTTTGGCTGCTAAAAGAAGCCCTGAGGTGTCTTTATCTAATCGATGAACAATTCCAGGGCGTAATTGATCTCCAGCATCAGGAACTTGTTTGCAGTGATAAAGTAAAGCGTTAGCGAAAGTACCAGACCAATTACCGGCCCCAGGGTGTACCACAAGTCCTGCTGGCTTATTAATTGCCAAGAGGTATTCATCTTCGTACACAATATCCAGTGGAATGTCTTCAGGCTCTAAAGAAAGCTCCGGACTAAGAATAAACTCTACTTCAACTTCATCGTTAGTTTGCAGGGCAGTGCGCTTACGAACAGGTTCGCCATTTACAAGGACAAGTTTTTCGGTAATAAGATATTGGAAATATGTACGCGATTGTTCTGTATAACGCTTAGAAAGAACTTTATCCAAACGTTCACCAGCTTCTTCTTCGGTAACAAAAAAACGATTTGTTTCGGGTGATGACATTTATTTTTTAGGGGGTTCAATTAAAGTAAGGAGTTGAAGAGCTGGAAGCATGATGTTTTTTTCATGAAGAAGCTTTTGAAGAATACTTCTGATGTTATCTGATAAAAGATCTAATGTGAATGAGTTACTTAAAGGGTCAACGTATTTCCCTAAGTATCTTGTTTCTTCTTTTGTGACGTCTACTAAATAGGGCTTTTCTGGATCAGTAAATGTTTTAAGTACATGAGGATTAAGTAATTCAAGCGCTTCTGACATTTCTTCTGAAACTTTCGCACCAAGAAACATTTTACTTTCAAGCATAAGGAACCCAATTTATTGTTTTGCTTAACTATCTCTTAACAGGCACAAAAAATAAAAAGCCAGAACTAGATCTTTCTGGCTTATTCGTGAAGTACAAAGTTTATTTTCGGCCTTCCTCATGGATTTTTTTGAGGCGGCGGCTATGGCTATCAATTTGGCGTATCATATTCTGCGCCATTGATTTAACCATTTCATTCCATACTTCAGGAGCTTTTTCACGAAGTTCACCCATGGTGCCAAACTTCATTGTGGCCACTTCTTCGTTAATGACCGACTCATTAGGTTGGCTGACAGTATTGGTCTGCAGCGAATCTAAGCTTTCGTTAACTGTACTTGGTGTATTTTCGCTCATGCTCCCTCTCTCCCGAAAATGAGTGGACAAAACGCACTAGCGGAAGCTAGAAGCTTTGTCCACATATAAGGATTATAGCAGAAAATCTCTTATTTTTCAATGAAACGAAAGAAAGAAAAATATTTAAAACCTCTTTGTTAAAGGTTTTATAAAGGAGTTCCACAAATATGTTCCATGAGCTCTAACCATTCATCATAATGATGTGAGGGTAGGAAATATCCGTATTCAGAAATGCAGTGTTCGGCAAAAATGTTTAAGCGTTTTTGAAAATCCTCTATTCGATGATCTTCCTCAATACAGCTCCAATATACTTCTTGGTAACTTGGTAATTCGTGAGGGGCATAGTCTGCACATTCCGCACTGGCTTTATAGATAACGGCTTTTACAGTAAGAAAATTGTGCCAGGTTTCAAAGAAAAGTGCTGTTGTCATAGGTTTTTCGGATTTAAAATGAGCAAGAAAAGCACGTAGAGCATTCCATAGAAGGGTTTCTTCGCTGATTCCAATATTTAAATCATGATGAGCAAGACTAGGTGGGTTGTAAAAAGCATGAAAGTCGCAACGAAACCCTTCCATCACAGCACTGGCAGATTTTGGTAAGAAATAGAGATGTGGGGGCCCTATGTGATGTCTCCAGGCGTTCATCCATTGCTCAAGTTCAGGAAACGGTCCGGGATAATAAGAGAAAAATAAATCGATAATAGGGCGAATATCTAAAAGAATATCAGGTTCACCATCTATGCCTATATCCACTTCGTTGATAAATCCTTGATAGGCGTAACCGCAGGGCGCTTTTTTGCCTGAAAAGGGGTGATAGCCTTTCATGACTTATCTCCTAAGTGTTTTGTTTTGACAAAGCATTTTGAATATCGTCCCAACAGTAGCCACGCCGCATCAGAAATGCAGTAGCTTTTTGTCGAACTGAATAATCTGATAGATCTTGTTTCTTGTAGCGCCTTTCTAATAGGGCAGCGATTCCATCTTCTTGTAATGGTTTTCCTGCATATTGAGCAAGTGCTTGCGTGATTTCTTGAGGAGAAACGCCTTTTTGCCAGAGTTTACCCTCAATCCATTTGGGACCTTTTTTTTTGCGTAATTGAGATTCGATAAAAGATTTTAAATAAGCTGCGTCGTCAATATAGCCCAATTGGCTAAGCTCTTCGATCACAAATTGAGAGCTATTTTTACTTACAAGCTTTTCTTCTAGTCGTTTGCGAATTTCTGTGCTGAGGTAGGCTTTGCGACAGAGGAGATATAGAGTATAGGTTTTTGCCTGGCGTTGCTCGATTTCAGGAAAAGCTTGCTCGTAAGCTTCGAGTGTTTCGAAGGTAGGGAGGATTTGTTTAGGACGACGAAAAATGCTCCTGTGTACTGTTTTCCAGTACTGTTTGTCTAAATACAAATGGAGTTTTTTGTCGTCCTGTAAATCTTTTTCCCAGCTAAGTCTCATGACTCTTCAGCTGTTTCCTGTTTGAGTAACTTTACTTTCTTCACTTCTTTTGCTGATAAACGAATTCCTTTAGCGCTTACACCTTTCTCGGCAATAGCACTAAGATCAACAGGCATTCGTTTTACTTTTTGCTTAGGCTTTGGAGTAAACTCTAAGCTTACAATAGTAGAAGGGTGGGTCGTAAGGTACTCTAATTTTTGTCCTTCTGGTAAGAAACTATAGTCACGACCAATAATGAATTTCTTCACAATGAAACGTTTACCGTAGCATTGTTTAGTTTTAGGGTCTTTGTAGACTACAGAGAATGTTGTTTTCTTATCAGCAATACCAACATAGACAACATCTTTACCATTAGCACCACTATATTCTTTTTCGGGTACATTGATGACTTTATGCGTACCATTTTTGAAAAGAATGAGTATCTTATCAAAATTGGTGCACTCAAAGCTGGTTTCGCTTTTGACTTTTGTTCCAATAAAGCCAGACTCGGTATCAAAACCTACTGTTAGGTTTTCTGTAGCCATCGCTTTCTTATCAATTTCTTCGATTTCAGAGCGACGGGTACGGCGAGGGAAGTCTTTACCGTATTTTTTAATAAGATTTTTCAGGTAGCGTATGGTTACTTTTTTAATATTGCGAAGGTCTTTTTCAATTTCTTCGATACGCTCTTCTAGTTTTGTGATTTCTTCTCTGTTTTTATCTAAATCAAAACGAGAAATACGTCGAATAGGAATATTCAATAAATATTCTCTGTCTTCGTATACAGGGTCACGATTAAGATATTTATAGTAAGGCTTTAAGCCTTTTTCTATAGACTCGTGAATTTTTTCGTAAGTTTTCAGGTCTTCGATTTTTTTGTAGAGACGATTTTCAATGAAAATTTGCTCTAAAGTTTTTTGAAAAATCTTCTCTAAAAGGCGTTCATGCTCTAGTTCAAGCTCAGTGCGTAAGTAGCCTTTCAAGCGCTCTACGTGGTATTCCAAAATAGAGGGAATATCCATTTCACAAGGCACTTGGTCTTTAATGACCATCGGTAAAGAGTTTAAGCTAACTTCACAGTCTGTGTATGCGTAAAGCTGATCAATTGTTTTAGAAGCGTATTGTCCTCTTGGAAGTTTAATCTCAATTTCTACTTTATCAGCAGTGTAATCGCTGATAGAGTCGATTTTGATTTTGCCTTTTTTAGCAGCTTCATCGATGGAGCGAATGAGGCTTTCTGTACTTGTTCCATGACAAATTTCTTCGATGATGATGGTTTTTTCATCGGGAACACGCATTTTGGTGCGTAATTTAACTCGGCCTTTTCCTTGGCGGTATTCGCTAGCATCCATGATTCCGCCTGTCAAGAAGTCAGGGAAAACTTGATACTCTTTGTTTTCAAGAATGGCAATCTCAGCTTCTAAAAGCTCTACAAAATTATGGGGTAAAATACGAGTAGACATCCCAACAGCAATTCCTTCTGCTCCATGCATAAGAAGAACAGGGATTTTTGCAGGTAGGCTTAGAGGCTCTTTGTTACGGCCATCGTATGAAGGTACGAAATCTGTAAGTAGAGGGTTAAACAAAGCTTCATGAGCGAGAGGAGAAAGTCTCGCTTCAATATATCGTGCAGCTGCGGCAGGGTCGCCAGTCAAAATATTTCCAAAATTCCCCTGGCGATCAATCAGATACCCTTTGTTTGCTACATTGATCAAAGCATCATTAATCGGAGCATCACCATGAGGGTGAAAGGCCATTGTTTGTCCAACAATGTTGGCTACTTTATGTAGTTTGCCATCATGAATTTTGAACAGGGTATGTAAAATACGGCGCTGTACAGGTTTTAATCCATCAGCTAAGTCTGGAATAGCACGGTCTAAAATAACGTAGGAAGCATAATGTAAAAAATTATACTTCATTTGATCGACAAGATCTTCCTTCATTCGCTTTCGATCCTCAATTTCTCGTCTTCAAGTTCTTCATTGACCAGATTTTCCATAATAAATTTCTTGCGCTCTGGTGTATTGCGTCCCATATAAAACTGCAAAGTACGTTTGATATCAGATAGAGAGTTCACTTTAATGGGAACGAGACGAATTTCTTTTCCAATAAATTGTTTGAATTCACCTGGGCTAATTTCACCAAGCCCTTTGAATCGAGTGATTTCCAGGCTTTTTTGTCCTAATTCCTCAACAGCCTTATCACGCTCAGCTTCAGAAAAGCAGTACAAAGTTTTAGATTTGTTACGTACTTTAAATAGAGGGGTTTCTAGGACAAATAGATGTCCATTTAAAACCAGAGATTCAAAATAGGTAAGAAAAAACGTAATCAACAGATTGCGAATATGCATTCCATCTACGTCAGCATCAGTAGCAAGAATCACTTTATTGTAACGGAGGTTAGAAATATCATCCTCGATATTTAACGCACTCATTACATTGTACATTTCTTCGTTCTTATAAAGCTGGTCAAGCTTCATACCATGAACGTTAAGGGGTTTTCCTCGAAGGCTGAATACTGCTTGAGTCAAAGGATCCCGTGAAGCAACAACAGAAGCACTAGCAGAGTCGCCCTCTGTCAAGAAAAGCATCGTATCTTCACCACGGTTAGACTTATCACCGTAGTGATATTTACAGTCGCGTAGCTTAGGAATCTTAAAAGAAATTTTCTTTTGCTTCTCTTTAGCCTCTTTTTTTACGGCAGAGAGTTCCTTTCGAAGTTTTTCATTGAAGGTGATGCGTTCAATGATTTTCTTGGCTATATCCGGATTCTTTAGGAAAAGATCATGTACGGCTTCTTTAACTTCTTGAACAATTCCGCTTCGGACTTCTGTATTTCCAAGTTTATTTTTAGTCTGTGATTCGAAGATAGGTTCTTGAACCTTAACAAGAATAGCACCAACAATACCTTCTCGAACGTCGACACCTTGGTAATTCTTTTTGGCGTAGCTATTAACACCCTTCAGTATGCCTTCTCGGAAAGCTGAAAGGTGAGTACCACCGTCGGCTGTATACTGACCATTCACGAAAGAAAAATGAGTTTCTCCGTAGTTGGACCAATGCAAGAAAGCAAACTCTAAGTGCTCACCTCGATAATGCAGTGGAGAGTAGATACCATCTTCACCAACTTCAGACTCTAGAAGATCTAGTAGTCCGTTGTCTGACTTAATCACTTCACCATTGAAGCGTAATGTAAGTCCGGTATTTAAGTAGGCATAGTTCCAAAGACGTTTAAGAACTAATTCTTCTTGAAACTTAAATTTAGGAAAAATTTCTGGATCTGGACGAAACTCGATGAAAGTTCCATCTTTCTCTTTTGTTTTTCCTTTCTTTTTGCTTTCTAAAACCCCTCTGGAAAACACAGCTTCCATGTACTGCCCGTTTCGGTGACTACGTACCAGAAAGTGTTCAGATAAGGCATTAACAGCTTTACTACCAACTCCATTTAAACCAACGGAAAATTGGAATACATCGTCATTATACTTCGCCCCCGTATTGATTTCGCTTACACAAGCGATTACTTTACCAAGGGGAATGCCTCGACCATAATCTCGAACCCTGACTAAACCTTCGCTTTTATCAAGATCGATTTTAATGGTTTTTCCGTGGCGCATGATGAATTCATCAATCCCATTATCTATGATTTCTTTGAGTAAAACATAGATACCATCATCATGATGCGATCCATCACCAAGACGCCCAATGTACATACCCGAACGCATACGAATATGCGTGAGTGGATCAACAGTTTGTACTGCGCTTTCGTCGTACTTCTTTGCCATGTGAACTTAGAAAAAAAGATGTATAATGAAGTTAGTTGATGCTTATAATATAGCACGCCGACTCTTTTCTCCCAAGAAGCACTATTAGGAGACTTAGAATACTTGTTCTCCAGCGACAAAAGTTGCTTGTATATTTAAGTCTTTATCACACAAAACAAAGTCAGCATCCATTCCAATTTCAAGGCTTCCTTTTTGTTTATCGATCCCTAAAAGCCGGGCAGGATTAAGGGTTACACAACGAATTGCTTGGGCTAAACTACAATCGCTAGAGCTTTGAATTTGTTTCACTACATGATCAATTGTAGCAATACTCCCAGCAAGAGTTTCGGTTCCTGATATGGTTGCTCGTTCTCCATTTACATCCACTGACATTTCCCCAAGCTGATAAGAACCAGCTCCTAAGCCCATGGCAGCCATTGCATCAGTAATTCCAATTAAGAACTCTGGTTTCATTTTATAGGCTAATTGAACGGCTCGTTTATCGAGATGCACCCCATCAGCGATCAAAGTAAAGTAAAGATCTGGGTACGTTAATGCTGTGCCAACTAGTCCTGGTGCTCGATGATGGAGGGGGGACATGCAATTGTAAAGGTGCGTACACAGATTTATCCCTAAAGATGCTGCATGCTCCGCCTCTTCGCTTGAAGCGTTACTGTGTCCAGCTGAAACTATAATATTTTTCTCTGCTAATTCTTTAATCATATGATCAGCTCCTTCTAACTCAGGAGCTAATGTGACAATTCGTACATCTTTTAAATCGTGATAAGTTCTCTTCCAATCTCGACAGTGACCAGGAATAACTTCAAGGTCATGGGCACCTTTTTTAGAAGCTGCAATAAAAGGCCCTTCTAAATGAATCCCTAAGATTTGCGCTCCTTTTGCGCTTTCTTTAGCCTCACATAATTTAGGTAATGCATGTTTGTAAAATTCTGCATGAGAAGATACAAGTGTAGGAAGAAAAGCAGTACATCCATGACATGGAAGCTTTTCTGCAAGTTCACTCACACGTTCAGGTTCGCTTGAAAGGTCAATTCCATGCCCACCATTGATTTGTATATCTATAAAACCAGGTATTAAGAGAGATCCTTTAGCATCAATTTTCTTTTGCACTTCAGAAAGAGGCGAACTTACCTTTCCATTTTCTACCCAAAAATCTTGTTGAATGAATTTATCACCGCAAAGAACGTGTGCATTGATAATTTGCATGATAAGCCTCGTTTTATTGAATTATACCTAAAATATTGGACCTTATAGTCTTGTTGATTTTTCTTGTAAATATTTTTCAGGAATAGGTTTGACCTTATTAATAAAATCAAATAAAGAATAGTAGAAATAAGATGAAGGAGTTCCGTATATGGACGACACGAGTCTTCTGTCTGGGAAGACGGTTTTGATCACTGGTGGGACAGGAAGTTTTGGACGAGCTTTTGCCCGTAAAGTCTTACAAAAATGCAATCCACGTCGAGTCATTATTTTTAGTCGAGACGAGTGGAAACAGTGGGAAATGCGCCGTTCTGATCCGATTTTTGATCATCCATCAATACGTTACTTTCTTGGGGATGTAAGAGATAAAGATCGTTTACGTTCTGCTTTCTCTTCTGTAGATTTTGTGATTCATGCAGCAGCTTTGAAGCAAGTTCCAGCAGCAGAATATAATCCAGGTGAGTTTGTAAAAACCAATGTTCATGGTGCGATGAACATTGTAGATGCGGCGATTGAAAACGGGGTAGAGCGTGTTATTGCTTTATCAACAGATAAAGCGGTTAACCCCGTAAATCTTTACGGTGCAACTAAGCTTTGTTCTGACAAGTTATTCGTTTCTGGAAACGTGATGGTGGGAATGGGGGAAGAGACTCGTTTTTCTGTCGTGCGTTATGGAAATGTTCTAGGTAGCAGAGGAAGTATCATTCCTCTTTGGCTCAACATGTTGAAAGAAGGCGCTTCAGAGTTGCCTGTAACAGACGAGCGAATGACGCGTTTTTGGATATCTTTAGAGCAAACAGTTGATTTTGTCCTAGATAGCTTTAGTGTAATGAAGGGCGGAGAAATTTTTGTTCCAAAAATTCCAAGTATGAAAATTGTAGACTTAGCAGAAGGTGTTGCTCCAGGGGTGCCTCAGAAAATATGTGGCATTCGAGAAGGAGAAAAATTACACGAACTCATGATTAGTATCGATGATGCACGTAGAACATTAGATTTGCCAAATTACTATGTGATTGTTCCTGAGCAGTTTAAAGGTGACCCGATTTCTCATTTTACTGATCAGAACGGTTCTAAAGGAACACTTTTGGCTGATGGATTTACTTATCGTTCAGATACAAATACGCAGTGGTTAGATCCAAGAACTCTTAGAGATTTGCTGGACCTTTCTCCTGATAAGCCTGTGGAGGTTTCTTAATCTTATTTCTTGGTTATGAGTCAATTGGCAAAAATTGATAGTTGTCTTATAAATAAGCTGGAAAATAGTGACTAAGGGACTAAGGGAGCGTAATGCAAGTTGGCATTATTGGGCTGAATCATAAATCCGCGAAATTAGAATTGCGAGAAGAGTTTGCTGCACAGTGTGAGCGACGTTTGGCTGATTTGATGCCAAGTACGTTACTTTCACCTTTTGTGCTTTTGTCTACTTGCAATCGTACAGAGCTATATTTTTCAGCAGATTGCTTGGAAATTGCTCAGCGTGAATTTTTAGACTTTCTTTGTTCTGGTCTTTCCGATTCAGTAATTGATCACATATACAGTTATTTAGGCATTCCTTGTTTTCACCACTTGGCAAGAGTTGTTTCAGGTTTGGATAGTGCTGTACAGGCGGAAACAGAAATTCAAGGGCAGGTAAAACAAGCTTATTTGACTGCAAGTCAAGAGCGTGATTTGGGTAGTGAGTTACATCATATTTTTCAGAAAAGTTTACGTGTAGGTAAAAAGGTACGTACAGAACTTGACTTTTCTCGAGGGTATTTTGATGTGCAGAAGGCTGTGAGTGTTTTGGGTGAAGAGCATTTCGAGTGTTTGACTCGCCCAAAAATTTTGCTTGTTGGTTTATCTGAAATCAATCAAAAAGTTGTGCATCATTTGCGCAATCGAGGAGCGCAGTCACTTACCATTTGTAACCGTACAGATACACGCGCTAAAGCTTTTGCTGATGAAATGGATATGAGTGTTCTTCCTTGGGAAGAGTTCCATCGCTGGCATGAATGGGACTGGGTGATTTTTGCCACAAAAGCTTCCCATTTCCTTGTTAGGGATCAAGGGCACCCTATTCAGTCTTCACTGCTTGTTGATTTAAGCGTTCCAAGAAATGTTCATCCTGGTTTAGGAGAACTTAATGGATTAAGTTTAGTGAATATCGATCAAATTAATTGTCTGATTGAAGAGAGAAAAGCTGATAGTAGTCAGGGGTTACGTCTAGCAGAGCAGATGGTCAGTGAAGACGTTGAGAGGCATAGTAAAGGATTTCTGGAAAAAAGACGTTCGTTAGCGATTCAAGCATCAGGAACTTAGCCCTGGCAGTTCGTGCCAGGGTATAGATAAAATTTCTATCAAAGATTAGAACTCTGCGTGGCCAGGGTATCGTGGAAAAGGGATGACATCGCGGATGTTTTCCATTCCTGTACAGAATTGTACTAAACGTTCTAGTCCAAGCCCAAACCCGGCATGAGGTACAGAACCGTATTTACGTAGTTCTAAGTACCACCAGTAGTCTTCTTTATCTAAATTGTTATCAACGAGTTTTTTTTCTAAAATATCGATACGCTCTTCTCTTTGTGCTCCACCGATAATTTCTCCGACTCCTGGTACTAAAACATCCATAGCAGCCACTGTTTTACCGTCGTCATTATCACGCATGTAGAATGCTTTAATATTTTTAGGGTAGTCGGTAAGGATAACAGGAGCTTTAAAATGTTTTTCAGTAAGGTATCGCTCATGTTCAGATTGTAAATCAACACCCCACTTCACTGGGAATTCAAATTTTTGGTCGGATTTCTCTAAAATAGAAATAGCTTCTGTATAGGTAATACGCTGGAAAGGGGTATCTACGACTTTTTGAAGGTCTTCAACAATACCTTTTTTAATGAATTGATTGAAAAGAGCCAGGTCGTTCTCGCATTTGTCTAACGTATAACGAAGAACATATTTTAAATATTCTTCAGCACAGTTCATGTTATCTTGCAAATCCGCAAAAGCCATTTCTGGTTCGATCATCCAAAACTCAGCAAGGTGTCTTGATGTGTTTGAGTTCTCTGCACGGAAGGTTGGGCCAAATGTGTATACATCAGATAGGGCTAATGCATAAACTTCGCCGCCAAGTTGTCCACTTACAGTTAGAAAAGCTGGCTTGGAAAAAAAATCTTGCGAATAGTCTACTTGCCCTTCATCAGTCATAGGTACTTTATTCATATCAAGCGTACTGACTTGAAATAACTCACCCGCTCCTTCGCAATCTGACGCAGTAATAATAGGGGTATTGATATAGCAAAAACCTTTTTCTTGAAAAAAGAGGTGGGTAGCGTAAGAGAGAGCGTTGCGGATACGAGCAATTGCAGCAATGGTGTTTGTTCGAGGACGCAGATGGGCGATTCCTCTTAGAAACTCAAAGCTATGACGTTTTTTTTGTAGAGGGTAGGTTGTGGCGTCGCAAGTGCCAATAATTCTTGCTTCTTCTACTTTTAATTCGACAGATTGTCCTTTAGCGGGACTTTCTACAATCGTTCCTTGTACAGAGATTGCGGCACCAGTACTTGCATTGTCTATTGTTGTTTCGTAGTCACTCACTGAGGCATCAATTACAGCTTGAAGACCTTTTAAACTTGAGCCGTCATTGATTTCGATAAAACTAAAAGCTTTCTGTTTGCGTATTGTGCGGATCCACCCTTTAACTGTAACTGTAGTCCCCACGAGAGATTGCCCACTATCAGGTGAATGCAAAATATCGTTAACTTTTATACGGGTTTTTAGCGGTTGAGTATTGCTTGGGGAACTCGTTGTCATGGTTTTCCTCTATTATTTTGATCTGTATAAACGCTATACATCTTGAGCGAACAGTAGCAGATAGTGTATCAAGGAATAGCGAACATTACAATAGGCTCCCATGGAAGGCGATTCTGAAAAAACTATTTCCCGATCTATACGCCGTTTCTTTTCTGGAACTGCATTAAGTAGAGTAACGGGTTTATTACGAACTATGACAATGAGTGCTGTTTTTGGCTGCCATCCTGCTTTAGCTGCTTTTCTCGTTGCGTTTCGATTTTCTCATTTATTTCGACGTTTGTTTGGTGAAGGAGCACTGCATGCTGCATTTACTCCTCTCTATGAATCCTTGCGTTCTGATGATAAAGAGCGAGGGGCGCGATTTTTTAGAGATTTATCTTCTTTGTTAACAATCTTTTTAGTTCTTGTTACAGGAATTTTATCTCTTTCTTTACTTGCTCTATGTCGATGGGGTGGTTTTGATCCTGAACAAGAACAAATTATGTTTTTAACAGCGCTTATGCTTCCTAGCGTTGTTCCAATTTGTTTATATGGTTTGAATTCGGGTCTTTTACATTGTGAGAAAAAATATTTTATCACAAGTGTGGCTCCGGTTGCTTTCAATCTTGTATGGGTTTTAGGGGCGTGGGCGCTATATGGCTATGATGTAGTTAAGGCGATGTCGTACTTGTCTGGAGTGGTTTTTCTTGCTTGCATTGGCCAGATGTTAGTAACAGTTCTTCCTGTGTTGACTTATCTTAGAAATGAATTAGGGGCTTCTTGGTTTCAATGGTCTATTTGTCAGAGTGATGTCAAACGCTTACTACTTCCTCTTGGTTTAGGGCTTATAGGGGTTGGGGCTGCGCAAATCAATAATTTATGGGATAGTATTTTTGCTCTTGTGGCAGATTCACAAGGGCCTGCTCATCTTTGGTACTCTCTTCGTATTCAGCATTTACCAATGGGCTTGTTTGCTGTAGCAATGTCGGCTTCTATCCTTCCTCCACTTTCTCGAGCTGTACAGGCAGGTGATAATGAGCAGTTTGAGCGTTTTTTAAATTTTTCTTTGCGGCAATGTATTTACTGGATGCTACCTTGTATGGGGGCTGTATTAGTTGGTGGTTTTGTTGGAACAAACCTTCTATATGGAAGAGGAGAGTTTGTTGAATGGGATGTGATACAGACGACTCGCTGTCTTTGGGCGTACGGATTAGGAATTCTTCCTTTAGCTTTGGTACAAGTGCTGGCTTCCTCACTGTATTCTTTGCATGATTATAGGCAGCCTACTCGTTTTGCTATTGGGGCAATGTGTGCCAATATTTTACTAAATAGTATTTTCGTTTATGGATTTGGCTTTGGAGCCGTAAGTGTTGCTTATGCAACAACGATTACTGCTTGGGGCAACCTTTTCTTTCTTCTTCGCACACTAAAAGAGCATCGTCCGAGCTATCACCGAAGTACTCTTTGGTACCCTGTTCGTCGAATGGGGTCTTGTACTGTTTTTGCGGTTTTTGTGACAGGTTTTGTTGGTAAGGTATTTTTTGACGATCCAAGTTTAAAGCTACTAGGCTTTGGGGCAATAGGGGTTGTTTCCAGAGGTTTTATGGCTCAGGCTACGGTTTTTCTTGTAGAAGGAGTGGTGTATGGGGTGGCTATTATCACGTCTGCTTACTTTATAGGTATACTGCCTAAAAAACGTCTTAAATAACTTGCGGTTTCTTTGTGTTTTGTGAAGAAGAAAAACTGGGTATAGAAAAAAATTAACTCGTGTTGTTTAGGACAAAAAAAAACCCGCGATAATTTATCGCAGGTTTTTCTTTCCGGATTGAAAAAGAATTATGTAGTGTGGGCTAAGAATTCACACACAACAGGAACGTTGATTTCAAGAGGGAAAGAAATTTGCTCAGCATCAGGAAGAGCCATCAATTGACCAGACATTTTTGCTGTGTCGCAAGATAGGTATTCAGGAACTGTGCGGTTTAGCTCAAGAGACTGTTTAACCGCTTTCATGTTCTTAGATTTTTCACGAACAGAAATGATCATTCCAGGTTGAACTTGGAAAGAGCGACGGTCTACTTTTTTGCCGTTTACATGGATGTGACCATGAGCTACAAGCTGGTGAGCTCCGAAGATCGTGCTCGCAAAACCTAGCTTATATACGATTACATCTAAACGACATTCCAAAAGACGGAGTAAGTGGTGAGCTGTAGGCTCTTTTACTCTGAAAGCTTCTTGGTAGTAACGGCGAAGTTGCTTTTCACTTAGCATACCGTATACTGCTTTCAGCTTTTGTTTTTCCATAAGCT
>PAQS01000044.1 GCA_002709385.1 Waddliaceae bacterium | reverse complement strand
TAACAAAAGCTCCTTTATCCTTAGATCCTAAGCAAATTGAAAAACGGATAGAGGATATTATCGACCCGTCTGTTTTGCCTAATAAAGTATCAAAAGTAATGGACCGAGAAGGAATAGACGATATTGCAGAGGTGGAAACTGAGCAAGAAGGTGAAATGGAGCTTGAGGTACAACTAGAATTAGAAACATACACAAACTTTGATAGTAGTTTGAAATTAGTTCCTTTTTCTAGGTGGTATCTTGATGACTTAGAGCTTTCTCAACCTTGGCGATCAGGTAAGAAGTATTTAGCAAGTATTTTAAAAGAAGAAGAGTTTTGTCCTTCGGTTCCCGAGCATGGAGCCATAGAGATAAGTAATTATGCAGCTTTTATTGAGGCTGATTTATTGTTTTGTAATAATGAAGAATTACAAAAATATATGGGAATATTTGATCCTAACCTTCGATTTAGTACAAATTATCTGCATACGGTTGTTGATCCTCAAAGAGGATACTATGCCATGAGGCCCTTTACTCAGCCTCTAAAATATAGCTCTGAGCTTTTTATTGATTATCTTGAAGATACAGACTCTATTCAGATGGTTGTACTAGATCAAGAAGAGGGTCAGGTTTTAAAAGAGCAAATGCGTCGACATCCTAAACATACCCACAATCGTTACCTCTATATTGATGGTTTAGGGGTTAGAGCCTGTGGAGAAGGACTTTCTGAGGAAAAATTACTTCAGCACCCTGATTTTATCCGATTAAAAGTTCAATGGGACTTTTGGAGAGGAAAAAGCTTTTATAAAGGAGTAGAAAGAGAAGCTCTTGAAGAGTGGGTGGACCGTATAGGTGTTACAAAAATGAAAGATCTTTTCGAAAAAGAAGTTCTTAAATCCTCTAATTTAGCAAGACAACGCTATCCTAATAGCTATCTTTACAAATTACTGAATGGAAAGCTCAAATAAGTGCCTCCAACCTTCAATGGTATTGTTAACACCATTGAAGGTTGTACAGGAGCCTTGGGAGAATGAGGAATTACTTATTTCTTTTAGTTCTACGGCTTGCTTTGGAATCAGAAATTTTTTGGCGAATTTTGATTCCTTCAAGGCAGCGACGATAAGTATCTTGAATGTTTTGTAGTAATAACCCTAGAGCAGAAATACAAGTTAAACCATCATCATCTGAACAATACCAGTCATTAGCATTTTCTAATTGCTTAGCATTAGGTTTTGTATAGGGCCAAAATACGATATCTTGATGAGGGGCACTTTCTCGATAAGAATTACCTAACTTTTTCTTGAGATGCATTTTTTCATCTTTGAATACAGCATCTGCAAGGATTTTAATTTCTCGGTTCAAAGCAGGGAGGCGCTGATTTTCTAGCTTTTGAATACGTGTTTCTAATTCATTTCGTTCTTTGATAATTTGTTTTGCAGTGAGTTTTTTTGAATCGTTACCGCAGAAACCACAAAAGAAAGCGAAAACAGAGTCTGTTTTGGAATAAGGAGGAAGGGCATTTAATTCTTTAATAATTTGTCCGATTTCATCAGCTTGAGCACCTAAATCTTCTAAATTTTTTTGGTATTTTTTTAGTAGATCTTTTCTATCTATAGAACGATTTTGAAGCACGCTGATACGTCTAATATGACCATTAGCCGAATCTTCGTATTGTTTTTTTAATTCAAGATCTTTTTCTTCCTGCGCTTCTTGTAATTTACCCTTTTGAGTTTCTATTTTATTTTTGCAGTCTGTTATTAGATCATTGCTTTTACTAATACAACTCTGCACAAAATGTTTAATTGAGTCACTGGCAGAGCAAGCGCGGTTAATTTGCTCACATCGTTCATCGACCCTACTTCCCCTTTCAGCTTCACTAGCATTATCTGTGCTTACTGTGTATAATGGAAAACGTTTGCTCAGTATAAGATCTGTACTGCTGCTCATTCTTAATCCTCTTAAATATCTGATACTAGGTACGATCGCTTTTTGATTCAGATGGCTCAGCATACTTACGCTTCCGCTTTTTTGGAAGACGAAAAGAAAAAAAGCTATTAAGAGCACTTTCTCAGATGGCAGTAAAAAATAATTTTACTCAAATAGATAGGCTGTGCTTAAGTCGAGAGGGGAGTGATTCGTTTTGAGGAATTCACAGGAGTTAGCTTAGTTGATAAAAAGGCAAACAGTAGTATGCATTGGAAGATGGGAACAGGGCAAGGCTCGATGAAAATTGACACCATTTCTTATTTAAATGAAGTAGGGGTATTAAGTCCTACATGCAAGCATGAGATACCTGACACCTCTTTGCTCAAGATGTACCGCGCGATGCAAACAACTCGTCATATCGACGAACGAGCCATTACTCTTCAAAGACAGGGTTCGATAACGTTTGCTATGAGTGCTCTTGGTGAAGAAGCGTGTTCCGTAGCTGGTGCAGCAGGTCTTGAAGAAGGTGATTGGATCTTTTCTCAGTATAGGGAAGCAGGCATTTTATTTTGGAGAGACTATCCTGTACAAGACTATTGGCATCAAATGTTCTGTAATGCAAAAGATGTGAATCTTGGGCGTCAAATGCCAAATCACTATGCTTCACCTGAGAGAAATATTGTGACGGTATCGTCACCTCTCGGAACACAAATTCCTCATGCAGCAGGAACAGCCTATGCTATGAAAATGCGTGGAGATCAGAAAGTAGCAATGTGCTATTTCGGTGACGGAACCACTTCTGAAGGGGATTTTCATACAGGTGTAAATTTTGCAGCGGTAAGAAAAGCTCCATGTATTTTCTTTTGTAGAAATAATGGATACGCGATTTCTACAGGGTTAGAGCGACAATTTGCGTCTGATGGCATCGCTCCTAAAGGTATCGGGTATGGAATTCATACTTTCCGTATAGATGGAAATGATGTGTTTGCTGTTCGTGAAACTGTAGCAAGAGCGAGAAAAATTTGTTTAGATGGAGAAGGTCCTGTTTTAATTGAAGCAATGACTTATCGCAGAGGTGCTCACTCAACATCAGATGATCCATCTTTATACCGACCAGAAGGTGAAGATGAATTGTGGGAAAAACGTTGTCCTGTTCTTCGTCTAGGAGAGTACTTGAAAAAACAAAAATTGTGGTCGGATGCAAAAGACAAAAAATTACTCAAAGAAATTCAAGAAGAAGTAACAAAAGCTATCGAAGTAGCAAAAGCAACCCCTAAGCCACCTTTACATACTCTCATGGAAGATGTGTATTTTGAGATTCCTTCTGCACTACAAGAGCAGTATGAGGAGCTAAAACGTTTATATCCTGGGAGGGACTAAAGATGGCATTGATGAATATGATACAAGCACTCAACAAGGCCTATCACCAGGAATTTGCCCGTGATGAGCGTTTGGTGACCTATGGTGAAGATGTCGGTGCTTTTGGTGGGGTTTTTCGCGTTACACAAGGTCTACAAAAGGCTTTTGGAGAAGCTCGTTGTTTCGATTCTCCTTTGTCAGAGCAAGGAATTATCGGTTTTGCTATTGGCATGGCTCTTTATGGAATGAAGCCTATTGCTGAAATTCAGTTTGCTGATTATATTTTTCCTGGATATGACCAGATTGTCAATGAACTGGCAAAGATGCGCTACCGAACAGGTGGAAAATACAGCTCTCCTGTCGTGGTTCGAACTCCTTATGGAGGAGGAATTCATGGTGCACATTATCACTCTCAATCTTGTGAGGCGCAATTTTTACATACACCTGGCTTAAATGTTGTTGTTCCTGCTGATCCTTATGACGCAAAAGGATTATTTGCTACTGCTGTAGAAAGTAATGACCCTGTTTTATTCATGGAGCCTAAACGAATTTATCGTCAGGTAAAAACTGAAGTTCCTGAAGAGCGTTATTTAATACCATTTGGAAAAGCTGTAGTGACAAAACAAGGTTCTCATCTTACTTTATTAGGATGGGGTGCACAACACCATCAAAACATGGAAGCTGCAAAACAACTGGAAGAAAAACATGGAGTGGATGTTGAAGTTATCAATCTTCGCACTCTAAATCCTCTAGATCGCAATACCATTTTTGAATCAGTTCGAAAAACAGGGCGTTGTGTGATTGCTCATGAAGCACCAAAAACGCAAGGGTTTGGAGCTGAATTGTCGGCTTTAATTATGGAGCACTGCTTTTTATCGTTAGAAGCTCCTGTACATCGTTGTTGTGGGTGGGATACACCCTTTCCTCATACTTTAGAGCACGAGTATCTTCCTGATAGTCCGAGGATTGTGCACGATATTCTGAAACTCCTGAATTATTGAATATAGGTCCCATAATGAGTCGAATCTACACAGTTCTCTTACCTGATATTGGTGAAGGTGTTGTTGAAGGGGAAGTCATCGAGTGGTTGAAAGAGGTTGGTGACCGTTTAGAGCAAGATGAGCCTGTTGTTGTGGTGATGACAGATAAGGCAACGGTAGAGCTACCTGCTCCGCATCCAGGAACTCTTGCAAAGCAGTATCATGAGCCAGGGCAAATCGCTATAAAAGATCGACCATTATATGACATTGCTCTTGATAAAGATTATGAAGCTGTTGGCCTAGAATCTGAAGAAGACAGTAAAAAAGAAAGCGAAGAAGAAGCTGCTGATGAGCTAGTAGCACTTGCATCATCTAATTCAGCTACCGCAGTGATGCCCAAGGCACGTGTACCAATGCAAAGAGCTGCAGGTACTAAAGCTTTAGCTACTCCACCTGTACGTCATTTGGCTCAACAACTTGGGATCAACCTTGATTCTGTGGCGGGCTCTGGACCAGAAGGACGTGTTCTGAAAGAAGATCTACAAGCTTTAGCAAGAGGTCAAGAAGGAACAACAGCAGCAGGTCCAGAGACTTCTCGTGCAGCTCCTCGAGTATTAAAAAGTTCACCTATCTGGGATTTAGAAGGGGATGTACGCACTCCTATGATTGGGGTAAGAAAGTACATCGCTGAGAAGATGGTAGAAGCGAAATACCTTATTCCAAATTTTGCGTACTTTGATCAAGCAGATATGACACGTCTCATGGGCTTGCGTAAAAATTTGAAACAGCGCGCTCAAGAAGAAGGGATTCGTCTGACTTTTATGCCGTTTTTTATCCGCGTTCTCTCTTTATGCTTAAAAGAGTTTCCTGCGTTTAATAGCTCTTATGATCCTTTCACAAATGAACTCGTCACACACAAACAACATAACATTGGAATCGCTATCAAAACAGATCGTGGTGTGATTGTGCCTGTCCTAAAAGGCGTGCAGGATATGAATTTGACGGAAGTCGTTTATGCCTATGAAGAGCTAAAGAATCGCGCTCTTGCTGAAAAACTCAGTAGTTCTGATATGAAAGAATCAACCATTACTTTGAGTAATTTTGGTACTGTTGGTGGGATGTGGGCGACTCCAATTATTAATTACCCAGAAGTATGTATTTTGGGAATGGCTCGAGCTGTTGAGCAACCCGTAGTGAGAAAAGGAGAAATCGTAATTCGTCCTATGATGAATTTATCGTGGTGTTGTGATCACCGTGTGATTGATGGTGACCAAACCGCCAGTTTCTCTAACTACTTTATTCACCTTGTTCAGCATCCTGCGGAGATCTTATAGCCAAGGACAGGTGCGGCGCTCTATCCAATCTACGCAGAGGAAGAGCGCTAAGCCCATAGAACTCATAGCGATTACACCAGCAAACACCTGCACATAATTAAAGCGGGTAAGAGCATCCATAATTAAGTAGCCTAAACCTAAATTTGTGGCATATGTTTCTGTTAAAAATAAAACAGAAATACCAATCCCTAAACTTACCCTTAGAGCAGAAAAAATATGGGGGAGACAGGCTGGTATAAGAACGTGAATTAGAATATCCCACTCGGAAGCACCTAAGCTTCTTACTGAGGTAAGATAACGCTCATCTACTCCTTTACTAGCATCACGAGTCGTCATAAGGATCTGAAAAAAGATAATCAGAAAAATCAGAACCATTTTTGATAAATCGCCTACACCGCAGAAAATCAAAAGAATAGGAAGTAGTGATACTTTTGGTAGAGGATACAGTAAATAGAGCATCGGAGCAAAGATCTGATTGATCTTTTGACTTCGTCCCAAAAGCATGCCAAACGGAACAGCGATTGATATAGAAACACTTACACTCACAATCAAACGGTATAAACTTGCAAGAAAATGTTTGATGAGTTGAGAGTTGCTCATTGCGATGAGTTCTTTAAATACAGATAGGGGAGCAGGTAGTGCGTGATGTTGCATGAGTATGCTTAAGGTTTGCCACAGAATAAGGATAAGGCTTGCAGCAAATAACACTTCTTTTAAATGAATACGTTCTTCACGCATGAGAAACTCCTTTCATCGCGTGCCTAATAGCTTTGCATTGAAGGTGAAATGCAGAGGAGTCTCGAAAATCTTTATCTCTTGATTGAGGGTTTTTTATTTCCTCTAAATGATTTTCAGAAAATAAGAAAATACGCTCTCCCAGTACAGCAGCTTCTTCAATGTTGTGTGTGACAAATACCGTGGTGATTTGCGATTGAGAGCAAAGGTGAAGAATAAGGTCTTGTAAGGCTTCTCGAGTAGGAGCGTCTAACGCTGAAAATGGCTCGTCCATTAGTAAAAGGTCTGGTTCTAAAACTAAAGCACGTCCTATCGCAACTCTTTGTTTTTGTCCTCCACTCAACTGATGAGGGTAGCGCTTTCGCAGTTCGTTGATTTTGAGTTGAGACATGATTGTTTCTACAAAATGCGAGTCTTTATTTTGCCCGCGAATTTTTAAACCAAGGAGAACGTTTTGTTCAACAGTCTTCCAAGGAAGAAGACCGTAATCCTGTAGAATAATAGCAGTATCTCGGCGCTGTGGAGTAGATTGCTTAATAGAAATAGTTCCTCTTATGGGGTCAAGAATACCTGCTAGAAGATAAAGCAAAGTACTCTTGCCACAACCAGAAGGACCAATAATAGCGCATCGTTCGCCAGCTTCTATAGATAAATTCATCCCCTCAAAGGTTTTTTGAGAGGATTCTTTATAGTGAAAGCTTAAATTATCTATATGAATAAATGATCTACTCAAGGTATGCGTCACTCACTAATGTATCATATGGAATATCTACTTTGAGAGTACCTTTACTTTCTAACCATTGCTTAACACGAAGATAATGTTTCTCAAGAGGTACTTGGTTTTCAGGAAATTCCACAACTTCGTAATTCATCCCTTTAGGCAAGCGAATGGTTTCAGTAAGTAGTTCTTGATAGTCTTCTGGATGACTTAACAGCTCGCGTACAGCTTTATTATAAGCACGAATAAAAGCTTTTACTGTTTCTTCGTGAGAATCCAAGTATTTTCCATGAAAAGTGAGGACCGCTTGACCGAGGTTATCTTGTTTGTCATCTAATAAAACTTGTGCTCCTTTTTCTTCTGCGTAAGCTGCAAGTGGGTCTGGAAGAACCACAGCATCGATCTGGTTCTCAATCAACATATTCAAACGGGTAGGAATACTAGGAACACTTGTTTTTTTTACTTCGTTATAATCGATTCCTTCGGTGGCTAACAGTTGATCTGCAATATATTCAATCACAGTATTCAATGATAAGCCAATTTCTTTGCCTTCTAAATCTTTTGCTTGGCTAATAGATGAGTGGGGCGATTTTAAAATAGCAACACGTCCAATACCTGGCTTATGTCCCATGGTTAAAATTGGAATCTTTACATCCATTCCAGCTCCACGCATGAGTGTAGTCCCTACGAGGTCAGCAGACATAGCGTCAACTTGGCCTGCTTGAAATGCGCTATCTCTCTCTGCTGCACTAACAAATTTAATTAAAGTGACATCAATGCCTTCCTCTTCAAAAAAGAGATTGTTTTTTGCTACGATAACAGGGAGTGTGTCAGCTGTATGTAGTAAGGCAAGTTTGAGTTCTTTAGAGTTTTGCTCTTCTTTGCTACAAGCAACACAAAGAAGAGCAGAAATGAGAAGAGTAACAATTTTTTTCATAAGTCTTTTCAGTTTTTAAATGAATAAAAGACCACATTTTATGATTACTCATCGTTTTGAGTAAAGTATTCCTTTCTAATGAAATAGTCGCTGGATTCATCAATCGCAAGGCTCATTTTATATATGTTATCCTTATTTGACTCTCTGCAAATAGGCCAAAATGCTTTGATGAGTGTATGTACACGATCATAGCGACCAAGTTTAAGGTAAGCTTTTATCGTGTGCGAGATGGCTCTTTCAAAACGCAAATAGTTACAAAATTTTTCTTCAGATGTCATGGAAGATATTGAAGGAAAATCCTTAACTAACTGTTTCCATATATTGATTACTTGTTCGAAATTATCTTCTATAAAAGCCTTTTCTATAAGAATAAGATCGTAAAGATGGCAACCATCTAGAAAGTGTTCAAATTTAGATTCATTTTTTTCTGACCCATTGTTTTGATAAAGATCGAGCATTAATGAACAATAATCCGAATCTTTGTAAAAATTATTAGAGATTCTTTCTATAACCGTTACGGTATTTCCCATTGCTTCAATAAGTCCATGGCTTAATTGATCTTCGAACACAGCAGGCAAATATTGACTAGGAAAATTGTAGCGATGTATTTGCGCATCCCAAAATTGTTTCATCAAACAGTATTCTGTGTTTACTTGTTTAATGAGATCAGCATTATCTTGGCGAAAAGTAGCGTACTCTTGAGCAGCTTTTCCAATTACACGATCAAATAAAAGAATTTTTCCTTCACATTCTGTGCATTTCTCAAAGCAGCTTTGGTGTATTAAATGATCAATAACGTGATCGTCTTTTCTTGCAAATGCGTAGCTATCATCACCTAACAACTCTCCACAGTGGTCGCAATTAGCGTTTGCTGTGCCAAGATGAGAAAGAACAAGTTCAACAAGTTCGTTAAATCTTGGATGTGGATAAAGTTGATTAAAGCCAGGGTTTGTACATCTTACAGGGCAAGCTTTGAGTGTGTTGCAAGAGTCTATGACCTGATAGCCGCAACATCCTACTAATCCTCCAATACTTCCAAAGTCGCTTAACGGCTTTTTATCCTCATATAAACTAGCTGGGGATTTGTTTTGCGGAGTAAGGAGATTTTCGCAAAGAAAACAGGAAATGTTAGCTTCAATAAATGTTTCCATAGGGTCCCCCCGGTTAGAAAATAAACTAGGGGACCCATATTTAAGTGATGAAAGGTCTATTATTCAAGAGAAAAATTTTTCATAAATAAATTTTACCCCCACCTAGCGCACTGGAAGCGCGGATTAGGTAGCCATTAGATCTTAGAGATCAAGCTAATGAAAATAGATTTGAAAAATGATGAACCGGCATAGCATCCAGTTTTTCAGGATTGTGAAAAAGTTCCATTATTTCACTGACCCGTTGTTCATCAAAACAGCTTCGTAAATTTCTTTCGAATTTCTTGAATAAGACAGGAATGCCTTCTTCTCGACGTCTAAGGTGACCAATAGGATACTCCACTTCAATCGTTTCTGTTTTTGTTCCATCTTTAAAAACAATCGTTAGAGCGTTTGCTATAGAACGTTTACTCGGGTCTAAATAGTCCTTAGTATAACGAGGCTCTTCTTTCACAAACATTTTTTCCCGTAAGGCATCAATACGAGGATCAGATGCTGTACTTTCTTCGTAATGTTCAGCTCTTAGCTCCCCAAAGAGTAAGCCAATTGCTACCATGTATTGAAGACAGTGGTCACGGTCAGCCGGATTATGTAAAGGTCCTTGTTTATCAATAATGCGAACCGCGGATTCATGAGTGGAGATTTCCACTCGCTCAATCTCATCAAATCGATTCTTGATGGATTTATGTAAAGTAATTGCAGCTTCAACAGCTGTTTGAGCATGAAATTCAGCAGGGAAAGAAATCTTAAATAAGATATTTTCCATCACATAAGAATCTAATTCTTGATTGAGAACAAACGGCTTTCCTTTAAATAAGACATCGTAAAAACCCCAGTCCTTCGCTGTAAGAGCTGTGCGATAGCCTTTTTCTCCTTGCATAGTCATCCATGCAAGTGTAGTTCCTCTACTTGTAGCATCTCCCGCAGCCCAAGATTTTCTTGAACCTGTGTTTGGTTTGTGACGGTAAGTGCGAAGAGGGCCTGTATCAATCCAAGCTTGAGAAACTGCTTGAGCAATTTCATCTTTTGTCCCGCCTAGAAGCCCACAAACAACAGCAGCACTTGCTACTTTAACTAAAATCACATGATCAAAACCAATGCGGTTAAAGCTATTTTCAAGAGCTAAAACACCTTGAATTTCATGGGCTTTAATCATAGCACAAAGAAGATCGTGTACAGTGAAAGGAGCTTGTCCTTCTTCTTCACGCTTCCGTGATAAAAAATCACAAGTTGCAAGAATACCACCAAGATTATCAGAAGGATGGCCCCATTCCGCTGCTAACCAAGTATCGTTAAAATCTAACCAACGAATGATCGTTCCAATATTGAACGCAGCTTTAATAGGATCAAGAACATAGTTGGTGCCAGGAACTCGCGCTCCATTAGGAACAATTGTCCCTGGAACAACAGGCCCCAATAATTTTGTGCATTCAGGAAATTGAAGAGCCAATAATCCACACCCTAAAGTATCAGCTAAACAAGCTCTTGCGGTATTAAGAGCGCGGAAATTGTCTACAGTATACTCACTTACATAACTTGCTATTGTATCAATAGCTTGATCAAAGGAAGTCGCTGTTTTACTCATTGTAGTACTCATAAAACCTCTTAACGTTGCTGCATAGGAAGCCAAGGAAGAACACCCGGACCAGTATAATTGCTGTTTGGTCGAATCAGTTTATTCTTTGCTCTTTGCTCCATAAGATGTGCCGACCATCCTGTAATACGAGAAAAAACAAAAATAGGAGTAAACATATCCTGAGGAATATCTGCACAGTGATAAGCCACAGCACTATAAAAATCTAAATTCGGGAAAAGATTTTTTTCTCGAGCCATGACAGAATCAATTCGCTCAGCAACAGCCATAATATTTGGATTATTTACGCTATCAGCAAGCTTTTTAGCCCAGCTATGAATGATAGGGGAGCGAGGATCAGAGCTTGTATACACTCTATGACCAAATCCCATGATCAATTCTTTCTTCTCAAGAATATCCATAATTCCTTTATCAGCACTTTCAGGGTCATTAAAGCGCAAAATAAGATCTAATGCCTTTTCATTCGCTCCGCCGTGAAGAGGTCCTCTTAAGGCACCAATTCCACCGCAAATAGCTGAATAAAAATCAGGTAGAGTGCTTGTAATGGTACGAACAGTGAAAGTAGAGGCATTGAACTCATGCTCAGCATAAAGGATCAAAGAAACATCAATGCTACGACGTTGTAGCTCACTTGGTTTTGTTCCATAAAGTAAACGAAGGAAATGTGCTGCAGTAGATGTTTCTCCTGTATCTAAATCAATACGCTTTCCTGTTTGATGGAACTGATACCAATACATAAGCATGGAAGGCAAAGAAGCAATGAGGCGATCCGCAATTTCTAACGCACCGTAACTCTCACTCTCTTGCTCAATATTTCCCAAAAATGAAACAGCAGTACGAAGAACATCCATCATATTGGCATTAGAAGGAATCTGTTCGAGCACTGTTTTTAAAGCTGTAGGCAAATCACGCTTGGCTGCAAGCTGAGTTTGATAGATTTCTAATTCTTTAGCATTAGGTAAGCGACCTCTAAGAAGAAGATAAGCAACTTCTTCAAAACAAGCATGCTCTGCCATATCTTCGATCTGATAACCGTAATAGCTGAGAGTTTGCTCTTCCAAACCGCAAGTGCAAATAGCGGAATCACCAACGACAACTCCAGCTAGACCACCAACTTTTTTCTTTGGCATTTTCATTTCAACCATGCTCTTCCTCTGCTATTTAGAGCCGCTTGATTCACTCAAAAGAGCATCAAAGGCTGCTTCATATTTATGATAATTCAGAAATTCATAAAGCTGATCACGAGTCTGCATCTGTGATAAACTCGCACTTTGTTGCCCATTTACACGTATATCTTGGAAAACATTAAAAGCAGCTTGATTCATGGCTCTATTAGCGCTTAGAGGATACAAAATCATATCAACCCCAGCAGACTTAAGCTCTTCTTTTGACCAAATAGGAGTTTGGCCAAACTCAGTAATATTTGCTAAAACAGGAATTTCTGTAACTTCTTTAAATGCAGTATATTGTTCTAAATTAACTACAGCCTCGGCAAAAAGCATATCTGCTCCAGCTTCTTTATATGCTCGAGCTCTTTCTAAACTTGCTTCTAAACCTTCTGAAGCTAATGCATCGGTACGAGCCATAAGAACAAAGTTAGAATCTGTTTTTGCATCTACAGCAGCTTTGATACGATCACACATTTCTTCTTTTGAACAAAGAGCCTTACCGGGGCGGTGTCCACAACGCTTTTCAGCTACCTGATCTTCCATATGTACCGCAGCAACACCTGATCGAATCATTTCTTTGATAGTTCGTGCAATCATAAGAGCATTTCCCCAGCCTGTGTCAATATCAACAAGTAGAGGAAGATCTACTGTTGAAGTGATGCGGCGACAATCTTCAAGAACATTGTCTAAGGTAGTTAAGCCAAGGTCGGGGAGGCCGTATGAAGAATTTGCTACACCAGCTCCCGAAAGATAAATGGCGCGAAAACCAGAAGCTTTTGCCATCAATGCAACATAGGCATTGATACAACCTACAATTTGTAGAGGAGATTCTTTATGTAGCTCTTGATATAGTGAGGGCATGTGCAAACCTAAAATTATGTTTTGCAATCGCACTCTGTTGTAGGTGAAAATAGACATTCTGTCAAATGAGAAAAAGCGCTGTGTGCTTATCCACACAGCGCTCCAGATATTACCTATTATGCAGGTTTTATGAGCCGTTAGAAGTTGAGGAACTGCTGAGCCGACTGCGCGAATCTGCTTGCCTGCGCAAGTAAGGCCTGGCTTGTGTTCACAATCATTTGTTGCTTCGTATAGTTTGTTGTCTCCGTAGCAAGGTCAATGTTACGGATTCTAGACTCTGTATCAGATAAATTTGATACATAGCTTCTTGTGAAAGCAAGAGCCCTTTCCATACGAGCACCGTGATTACGAGCTTGTCCACGCATTACTGTCAAAGAACCAATACGCTCAGAAAGACGAGAGATGGCACTTTGCGCAGCTGTAGTGTTTGACACACTCAATGCACTGAAAGAAAGAAGACTTAAACGTACTCGACTAAATACCACTGTATCTGTTGTTTCCAATCCAATACGAATGGTTGTTGTTGTTTCAAAAAGACGAGTTCCGTTGTACTGCGAGTTCGCAGCGATGTCTTCAATTTCCTGATCAAGTAATTTAAACTCCTGATCTAAAGCAGCGTAATCTTCAGTAGTTTTTGTAGGGTCCAAAGCCGAACTAGCAAGCTCGTGCATTCTTTGGACAATATCGACCACCTGGCCGAGAATCGCATCCTGGGTAGAACCGTAACCAGCAGCACCTTCCATACTAGAAAGAAGCGCGTTCACACCCTTGATGTTCATACGAAACCGCTCAGCAACCCCAAGTTCTCCAGAACCTTCGGAAGCAAAGGCGTATTTCTCTCCACTAGCAAGACGCTGTGCAGATTTCTGTAAGTTATTTAGGTTAATTTGATAGGGAACATATGCATGGTTGCTAATACTATTGTTTGCAATAATCATTTGATAACCTCCATGTCATCGAAAGATTGTTTGTTTACACCTTATGTGAGCTTCGCCAATCCTTTGGCGAGCCTTGCTCCTCGAGGGTCATCCTTGCCCGACGATTTGCTTGTTTTGATTATCGGATCAAAGAAAATCGCTAGAGTTTTTGGAGGGAAAAAAAATTATTAAGTCTCTGATTTAGAGTTTTTTGATTGCTGCAAAAAAAAGTTTCTTTGTGTTGAAAATGCTAAAAAACGGAGTAAAATATTCCATTGATTTTTTGGAATCGACTACCTATTCTGGGTTCAAGTTTTTCGTGATCAATTGTATATGTGCCTTGTGGCACCTAATGGAGGGAAAATGAAGTATTTACGTTGGGAACCGTCTGGGCAAACAGGTATTCTGTATATTGATCGAGAAAAATCCCTTAATGCATTGAATTACAATGTACTTCGCGAGCTAGATGCTTTTATAGAAGAGCGTGTTCAAGAGAATGAACTTCGAGCGTTGATTCTAACTGGGGCAGGGGATAAAGCCTTTATTGCAGGGGCTGATATTAAGGAAATGTGTGATCTTGATCATCTTGGAATGATGAGATTTACAGATTTAGGTCTCCGTGTAGCAAGACGTCTTGAAACAGCACCTTTTATGACAATTGCAGCTGTGAATGGTTATGCTTTAGGTGGGGGGCTTGAATTAGCTTTATCTTGTGACTTTATCTATGCGTCTAAAAAAGCAAAATTGGGCCTTCCAGAGGTGACATTAGGTTTAATCCCAGGTTTTGGAGGGACACAGCGTTTATGTAGAGCTGCAGGAGCGCGTATGGCAAAAGAGCTAGTGATGAGTGGACGCATTATTTCAGCAGAGCAAGCCCGAGAATATCAAATTGTAAACCACTTATCTGAAGCAGAAAGCTTATTGTCTGATTGTCAAAGAACCATTCAAGAAGTTCTTAAAAATTCTTTTTGTGCTGTTTTGCAAGCAAAGAATGCTATCAATTATGGACAAGATATTGGGATCACAGAAGCATGTGAACTGGAAAAAAATATGTGCGCCGTAGCTTTTGCCACTGCTGATAGAAAAGAAGGAATGACGGCATTTGTAGAAAAACGTGAACCAGCATTTGCATGAGGAAAGAGCGATGACTAAGTTAAATGAATATCTAGAAAAATCTGTTGTTATTGGTGCAGCAGGAAAAATGGGTAGTGGTATCTCATTATTGATTCTTAGAGAATTAACTCTCGGTGCTTTATCTGGAACCTATACAAAACCAAAACTCGTACTTGTGGATTCTAGAGAAGAAGCTCTTGAGGGACTAAGTACCTATCTCATGAATCAACTTGAGAAGTACGCGGAAAAGAAGGGGGATAGCTTAGGTGTTTCTTCTGATCAGTTTCTTTCTTCAGCAAAAGAGATTATGATTCTAACAAACGATATGCAAACTGTGAAAGGTTCGCGTATGGTATTTGAAGCTATTTTGGAAGAAATTTCTGTAAAGACTAAGGTTTTTACTCAATTGAAAGAGCTTTGTGCTGAAGATGCGTATTACATGAGTAATACCTCATCTATTCCGATCTCTGAAATTGATCAGAAAGCAGGCTTATCTCATCGTATTATTGGTTTTCATTTTTATAATCCTCCTGCAGTGCAGAAGCTTGTTGAATTGATTATTGCGGAAGAAACTCCTTCTGAGCTTGTAGAGATTTCCGAAGAACTTGGACGCCGTTTAGGAAAGATATTAGTGCCTTCTCGAGATGTGGCTGGCTTTATTGGAAACGGACATTTTATACGCGATATTCGTTATGCCTGCGATCTTGTTACACAGCTAGCTGAAAAAAGACCCTTACATGAAGCTGTTTATTTAGTGAATCGGGTGAGTCAAGACTACATGATTCGTCCCATGGGGATTTTCCAGCTTTTAGATTATGTTGGTTTAGATATTTGCCGTAACATCGCAGCCGTGATGACGCAATTTGTTCATAACGGTTCTCTTTCTTGTGACTTAGTTGAAAAGCTTTTAGCAGCAGGAGTCTTAGGTGGGCAACATGCAGATGGATCACAGAAAGATGGAATCTTTCGCTACGAAAAGGGAAAGCCTAGTGCAGTTTTTTCAACAGAGAACAAAGAGTATATTAGCCTTTCTGAAGGAGACTGGGTAAAGCAATGTGATGCAGAGCTAGGTGAATTACCTGATGGTTTTGCTTCTTGGAAAGAGGTGATGAAATCGGCTGATCGTAGTAAAAAGTTAGAAGACTATTTCAAGCATTTGTTTCAAGGAACAAGTATGGGATGTAAGATTGCTCAAAAATACTTGATGCGTTCACGAGAAATTGCAGAGCAGCTTGTTGGAGATGGGATTGCCGCATCATCAGCAGATGTGAATGCTGTTTTAGAAAATGGTTTCTTTCACGCTTACGGACCTCATAATCCTTACTATTAATGGAATAAATAATGCAAAGTCGTTGGAAGAGATCATTTCTTTTTTGTTTCCTACTTCTATTTACCGTAGGTTGTATGAAGTCAGTGAATATGCCACGGATCAGCTTTTTACCTTTTGTTGATCGCTACAAGGCAGATATTCGCTGGACGGAGTACGGCATTCCACATATTGTTGCTGATGACTACGGGAGCCTTGCTTTTGGTTTAGGTTATGCTTGTGCAAGTCAAAATTTACTTATACTTGCTGATCAGTTTCTAAAAGTACGTAGTGAAAGAGCTAGGTATTTCGGGGCTGGGGAACAAGATCGTCATATCAACAGCGACTTTGCCTATAAAAGTTTAAATCTTTATAAGATAGCTCAAGATTCTTTTGGAGATCTTCCAACAGATGTAAAAAACCTTCTTCGTGGATATGCCGCTGGGTATAACAAATACTTACGCGAACATCCTTCTCCAGATATACCTGAAGGTTTTCCTGATAATGGTTGGATAAAAGAAATCAATGAAATTGATGTGATGGCATATGGTCTGAATTTGGGACAAATTGCCAGCTCTTATAAGTTTGTTGACGCCATCGCACTTGCTCAACCTCCTCTCATAGGAGATATTCTTACCTTAGCCGATGATCCACAAATTCACGGAAGTCTACCTGCTAGTAATGGATGGGCTATTGGTAAAAGAAAAAGTAAAAACGGGCAAGGGTTATTGATGGCCAATCCTCACTATCCTTGGGATGGAGAGTTACGTTTTTACGAAGCGCAAATGACGATACCAGGCGAGTACAATGTAAGTGGTGTATGTCTTCTTGGTACTCCAATTATAGGGCTTGGGTTTAACGAGAATTTAGCATGGACTCATACCGTATCTTCAGCGCACCGCTTCACATTATATCGTCTCACTTTAGTAGAAGGTGACCCTACATCTTATCTCTACGAAGGTTTACCAAAGAAAATGGAAGAAGAAACCTTCGTAATTAAAGTGCTCAATGATGATGGAAAACTAGAAGAGCGAGAAAGAACGTTATACCGTACTCATTACGGACCTCTTGTACAAAGTGTAGGAATTGCTTGGGATACAGAGCTTGCATTTACTATCCGTGATGCGAATGTCGCAAACGTCGGTCTTTTCGAGCAATGGCTTGCAATGGGTAAAGCAAAAAATCGCTACCAACTTTTAGAAGCACTGCAAAAAGTACAGGGGATTCCTTGGGTAAATACGATTTATGTAGATGCTGATGGGGTAGCAGGCTATATAGATAGTTCTCCTGTTCCAAATCTTAGCGAAGCGAGTACAAGCGCTTTTCAAAAGGCAGTTGAAATCGACCCACACTTACACTACATGTGGCAAAGAGGGATTGTGATTTTAGATGGAAGTCGATCTGACACAGAATGGATTGATGAAGGGACGCGTATTAAAGGAGTGGTTCCTTTTGACCGTGCTCCCAAATTAGAACGAACTGATTTTACGCAAAACTGCAACGGAACACCTTGGCTGACAAATCCTTATCAACCTATTGAAGGCTATCCTCTTTTATATGGACCAGAAAAAGAAGCTCAAAGTCTGCGTACACGTTCTTCGCTTTCTTATTTATTAGATTCGCGAAAGCATGCCATTGGTGATGAGCGTGGTCGTTTTTCAATGGATGATTTGTGGACCATTATTTTTGAAAATAGAAGTTATACAGCAGATCTTTTGTTAGATGACTTAATAGAAAAAATAGAGACTCAACCTTCTCAGCAGTTAGCTAATGGAAAATATCTAGATCTTACGCCCGCTTTAGAGGTGCTAAAGAGTTGGGACCATAAGTTTTCTACAGAAAGTAAAGGAGCTCATGTTTTTCGTGAGTTTGTTAGCTCTTTTCGTGCAGGAAAGAGATTTTTACAAGAAGACTTATTTTGGATTCCGTTTTCTGTTGAAGATCCTCTACACACTCCAAGAGGCTTAGGAAGTCCACAAGCTAATGGAGAAGACTTAGTTCGTAAATCGTTTGCTGAAGCTGTGGATCGTGTTGAAAGAGCCGGCTTACCTGTTTATGCCAGTTTGGGCGATGTACAGTATGTACGTCGTGGAGAAGAAGAGATCCCTTTGGCTGGGGGAGACGAGTTTGATGGAGTTTTGAATATCGCGTGTTTTTCGGATTTAGGCAGAGGTTCTACAGCGCTTCCAGTGACAGAACCGTACAAGGTTCTAAACCCTGTAAGTGGCCTTGGGATGGAAGGGTATCTGGTCAATTATGGAACAAGTTATCTTATGACGGTTGAGTATGGTCCAAATGGACCAAATGCTCGAGCTGTACTTGCTTATTCCCAATCCAGTGATCCCAATCATCCAAATTTCAATGATCAAATTTCATTGATTACACAAGGAAATTGGCGTGAAGTATTACAAAGTGAAGAGCAGATTTTAGCAGACCCAAAACTACGTTTACAAACGGTTTCTGGATCATGAAATTACATAGATCACAGGACTTCGGACTATACGAGAGCTAATTGGAGATCGTTTTTTGCGCGTGTAAGATTTTTTTTCTTCTTATGAATTTCTTCTTCACGCCATTTAATAAATCGAAGAGTTTGCTCATATTCTTTTTTATCTTCGGGAAGACGAGAGTTTTTTAGGGTTTCAGCTTTTTTATGATCGTCCTCTAAACGAAGAGTTTGTAGTTTAATCCTCTTTTCTATTTCATCAATTCGGTGCTGAATTTCCTCGGTACTATGTGTGTCATGGTAAGATTGTAGATGAATCAATTGATTCATCCGTTTGAAAAAATCTTGAGCAAAAGGAATGATCCGCTTTCCT
This sequence comes from Waddliaceae bacterium, assembly GCA_002709385.1. GTDB lineage: Bacteria > Chlamydiota > Chlamydiia > Chlamydiales. The sequence goes on along the minus strand of PAQS01000044.1, from coordinate 34,876 downwards.
GAAGGAAGGCTTAGCTCTGCTTTGATTTGCTGTAGAGAATCTGTAATGTAAGTAAGTGACCAATAGGGACATAAATATCGGTGTGCTCGGTCAAAAAATTGAATAAGACTTTTCTCATCTAAATAAGTCACATGGTCTTTTTTTTCTGAAGTATAAACTGGAACAGTTCGGTGCTTAAACCTAAAAATTGATCGCCATGCTTTCACTCCTTTTCGACTAGGGGAACGACCATGCAAACCCCACTTCGTTTTGTCCTCAGAAGGAATATGTAAGGTGCTATATAAGATACTCATTGTCAATCCTAGTATTTACATTGTATAGCGATCAATGCGTTTTTCCCAAGCAGCAAGCCACTGCTCTTCATGTCGGTTTCTTGGAGCATGATGAACACGTCTTCGGAGCATCGCCTTTGCTCGACGAGCAAATTGATTGATTGCTTTGGGACCTTTTTTTGAGCCACGCATAGATTGTAAGACCTGTAGCAATCCCCAACCCTTCCCTTTGTAGTTACTGAGGGAACCAAGCCCTTCACCTTTAAAATTTAAATAATCTACCAGTACGGCGACTCCTTCAGGAGTGCTTGCGACTCTTTCAAACTGCTTACGAACATGCTTCGCTTGTCGATTACTCAGCTTTTTACAAAGTAGAGGAAGTACATTTTCTAGCCTTTGAATAAGAAATAAACACTGTAGTTCTACTGTGTCAGAGAGGAGTTGCCGAAGCTCTTTCATACGAGGAGAATGTATGTCAGCTAAAAAACTTTCGCGGTCGGACCAAGGACAAGTAGAATCTTTTTTAAGCCATTGAGGAATAGTAGCTTCTTTTGATTCTAGAAATTTAAGAAGCTGAGGAAATGATTCAGCAAAGGATGAATTTGCCTTTGAGGGATGCCAGATAAAATGAGCGATTCCCATTGAAGCAAATTCTTCATTTTTATTCCATGATGTGAGGCCAAGTACAGAGCCTGCACATTCATTTTCCCAAACCCATTCTCCAATAATACGTGTTTCCTCAGGTGTCACGTCAATGTGAGCTGAAAGAGGAGTAAGAAAAATAGTAAAAGCAATGCTTAGTGCATAATGAAAATGTTCTGTCTTCATAGCTTCAGTAATATGATCAATAAAATATCAGTCAATCTTACCACAAAGCTTCATTGCTTCTGCAATCATTCTCTCTGTTTCAGCGTCAAGCCCTGGCATATCTAATCCTGGATTCAAAAGAGGCTGTTTAGGTTCAGGTTGAGAACCAAGCAGAGACTGAATCACGTTTTGCCTTTTTGGGTCTTTGAGAATAGAGAAAAGAACTCCACTGTTAAACTTTCCTTTCTGAATCAAAAGAGCAAGTTGCTTATCACTCATGATAGGAATCAAAACAGGCCATTTATCTTCAGGCATTAATGGAAGAAGTAAAAAATGATTTTCTTTAGATAAAAGAATTAGCTTAAGTTCAGATAAAAGCATTCCTGTAAGGACTTCACGAGATTCTGTTTTTGTTTGAACATTCAATGCAGGATCTGTAAGTGCTTTGATTTGTTGAGGAGAAAGCACAATGGCAAGTTCGCGTAAATCTTCATCTTCAAGTTGACTAGCAATATGAATGAGTTCTGAATAACTCAGAGAAGGCACTTGTTCAAGATGAATTCCTTCTTCATTTGTTTTTTCTTGTTTCGGTGAATTTCCTGGTTTTCCTAGTTGTTTTTGAATACGTTCTTCCCGATCGAAATCTACCCATAAAAGAAGGTCATCAGCATCTACTTTTCCATTTTTGATGGTGTTGATTAGCTGGCTATCTGTCATAAGAGGGACTAAATACTCCCAATTTTCATCAGACATAAGCCTAAGCATAGGGTAGTGCTTTTCATCGGACATTAAGATAATTTTTTGTGCAGCAAGTCCCATATCTGCCATAAGAGCTTTAGAGTCTTCTGTACTTAAGTTTTTTTGAAGTAAAGGATGAATAAATGCTTGCACTTGTTCTTTACTTAAAGCTTTACTTAGTTTTTTTAAACTTTGATCAGAAAGTTTTTCTGCAAGATTTATAAGTTCATCATATGAATAGCTAGAAATCTGCTTTAGAGTGTTTGCATCGATTTCGATTTCATTGGAGTTTTCACAAAATAAGAATTCTTTTTTTGTGTTTTCTTGAGTTGCAATTGGAGAGCTTCCTTTATTGAGTAGAGCTTCAATGCGTGCTTCTTTTAACTGGTTATTAACGAGAAGTAACACTGCATCTTTATCAGCTCCATTCATAACAGCAAGAGCAATTTGCTCATTTGTCATTACAGAAATTAAAGAACTCCAATGCTCTTTTGGCATAGATGAAAAAAGTTTTGCTGTTTGTGAATTACAAAAAAGAATGAGTTTTAATGTATGTAGGCTGAGTTTTACAAGAGCAGCTTGTCGTTCGGGATCTGTCTCAGCATCGAGAGTTGGACCAAGAAGCTCCATTTTTTGCTTGTCGCTCATGTTTTTTGCGATTTCTTTGATCTCATCGTCAGAAGCAGTTTGTGTAAGAGCTAAAAGTTGATTGAGTGGATACTTTGCTACTTTTTCGATACTTTGTCTGCGACCAATTTCTTTTTTCTGAGCTTCACTTAAAGCATTAAAAAACTCTGTACGGGCTTCGTTATTTTTTAGCTCAGAAATCATGTACAATAATTGGTCTGTATCCAAATGCTTAAAATAACGTAAACCTGTTTCCTGTGTTTTTGCAGACTCCAAAAGACTTGATGCAGCTTTTCCATTTCCATGATAAAGACCACCTAAAGCCATGATAACAGCAAAAGGAGGAGCTTCTTCGATGAGTTTTTGCAGATCATCTTTTGATTTGGCAGATTCAAATGCACTATAGATTTCTGTTTTTTGCTCATTAGTAAGTTGATTATGAATAACATGAACTTGTCGCGGTGCAAGGGAAGGAACAAAAGCACTCAGTTGCTTCCAACTCATTTTACTTGCTAGGTCTTGTATTTGTTGGAACTGTAGTTTTTGTAGCTTTTTTGGAGGAATTCCTTGTATTTGAAGTGGGCTCATCGCACGCATTGTTTCTTTACGTAGTGCTGCAAAGGCTTTAGCTGGCAAGTTTTTTAATTCTTTCGGGTGCCAGTTTTCGATGATATCTCGACGGCGAGCTTTGTTTTTTCCCCAGTAGCTACGAGGACGAATTTTTTGCGCGTCTTCTTCATTATAAAAACGAGCATAGAAACTGCGGTAATAGGAAAAAGAAGTGCTTGAGGCTATCGCAGGTCGAGAGGGCTCCAAAGGCTTGCCAGACCCTGTAGGGGGCTGACTAAAGTCAGGAAAGATGTCGGCAAATCCAGTATTGACCATTGTTCACCTCAAGCGGAATTTTTTTGCTCATATTCTTTAATTGTATGAGCGATTAAGTGATCATATTTGGGAAGAAAACGTTGTTTTACGTAAGAAACCTGTTCAGGAGACATCAATTTCACAGCTGTCTGAGTTTGAAAAATATCCCAAGCTTTTAGTTGGCGTTTGCTTAATGCTTGAACTTGTTCGGGGCGCATTTCGGAGATGACATAGCTATACAATCCAGAAAGAGCTTGTGCCCTCAAAGCTTGAAGCTCCATAGGAGGCCATTGCTGTATATATTGGCGTTCTGTTGTATGAATATCAGCACTTCTTCTTGAGCCTACTCGCCTGAAATCTTCTTTGTTTAGTAGAAAAAGCTGTATTTTTCGTTTCCAGTGCAAAGGAGATTGGTCTGAGCTTAGAGGGGTAGGTGGAGTGTAGCACAGACGATCTCGAACATTACGTATAGGATCTAAGAAGCTGGTCATCACCGTCTTCCAATTTTTATAAAAGACCCCAAACCTTATAGTGAGCAATGAAATATGTACAAGAGAAAAGTGGTCTCCATTAGCTTTTCTAGTCGATAGCTAAAAATGGAGACCATGAAAAAGATTGAAAAGAATTAGCTATCAATACGCTGTGCGCATACTTCGCCATCAAGAACGAAAAGCTGAACTTTATCGCCAGAACCAAACTCGTTACGAAGAATACCATCTGTTAAAGCATCTTTTAAATCGCGCTCAAGTACGCGAGCAAGAGGACGTAGCCCTAGTGCTTGATCATATCCATGCTCTACAAGATAGTTATAAATGTCTTCGCCCCAATCGAGCTCGATGTTTTTGAGTTTAAGAATTTCCTTTTTCAAGCCTTCCAATTTAAATGGAATAACTTGGCGGAAAACTTCTTCTGTGATCATGTTGAACGGAATCGTTTTATCGATTCGGTTATAAAATTCAGGACTAAGATGACGAATAAGGTATGGTTCAATTTCATCTAAAATTTCAGCCTGAGTCATATCTCTAGAAAGCATTTGAGCAATTTCAAGAGACAGAAGGTTTGAAGTCATAATGAAGAGAACTTGGCGACAGTCTACAGTATTTCCTTGTCCGTCTGTTAGTCTACCCTCATCGAAAACCTGAAGAAATATCTTCCACACATTTGGGTGGGCTTTTTCAATTTCATCTAGTAAAACGACAGATTTTGGGTTGTTTTTGATTGCTTCAGTTAGCTGACCACCTTCATCATAACCAATGTATCCTGGAGGCGCTCCGATAAGGCGGCTAACTTCGTGCTTTTGCTGGTACTCAGACATATCAATACGAATAATCTTGTCTTTTCCACCATAAACTTCGTCTGCAAGACTCTTAGAAAGCTCTGTCTTTCCTACTCCTGTAGGACCAAGAAAAAGATAGGTCCCGACTGGTGAATCGGGACTTTTTAATCCTGCGACATAGCGCAGGATAGCTTGAGAAACAGAATGAATAGCGAGGCCTTGCCCAAACACTCGATTATTTAAGCGATCTTCTAAACTTAGAGGATCTTTTAAAGGAAGGTTAACCGCTAAGCCAACTTCCAAAACTTCACTTAAAGGAGTATTTGTTTCTGCACAGTAAACTTCTTGTACAATACGAGTCGTTACTACAGGTTTTGGAACTCCACCAGGGCCTTCTGGGCAAGGACCATCACAACCACGTAGTCTTGCTTCAGCAATAGCAAGCTCTAAATATGTACACGCATAATCAAAAAGTTTAGTAGCAGGAAGACGCTCTTTTTTGATGTGCTTCGCAGCAAGGGCAACAGCTGTTTCAACAGCGTTATCCTTGATGATAACACCAAGCTCTTCATCTCTATTTAAATAAGCTTTTTGAACAAGTAAAAGAACAGTGTCTTGTCCCGCTTCTTTTACTTCAATGCGAGATACACCAGTTCCTTCATCAAAGAACTTCGCATAGCGAGGATTATAAGCATCAGCAGTAGCAACAACCTGAAGACCTTCTTTCATCTTAGTCTCAAGGTATTCAATTGCTATAGAACCTTCTCGATACTTATCGTTGATTTTATCTAACTGAGGAATCACACAAATGCACTCATCTTTTTTCTCAGCAAGAATATCAAGAGCATCTTTAAAGCTCTGTAACCAGTCTCTCTTACTAAATAAATCGTCTATATCAAAAGCAATTAAATGCTTTTTATTGATGTTGTCAGGAAGAGAACGTTTAGTCATTTCATAGGCAAGACGTTTCAAAATAGAACGCTTACCACGGCCAGAAGGACCAAGTAGTAAGGCATGACGCTGGTGAAAACCACCTACAAGAGAACGTAAAACTTGACGAACTTCTTCATGTCTACCAACAAAATGATCATACTCACCAGCTATTGCTGCTTCTGTCATGTCAATGAAAAATGTAGGTGTAAGACCGTCATTACCACCTTTATCAGGACCACCAACATCAACGTCATCATTAATGTCATTTGGATCATCAGATTCAACACTCGCCAAACCTTGTTTACTATACTTCGACAGTACAGTATCCCATTTGGAACTTGTTAATCTTAGCTGATTCATTAGATTGTTAATAGCCTGAGAGCCTGCTTTATTAGAAGTAACAGACAATCCGCCCAAAGTTTTTGAAGCTAATTCAGAAGCTGTTTGATCTACTTCTGAATGCTGTACATCTTGAGGTCCAGGTGCCCCATAAGCAGGCACATTTTCCTCAGTACTAGGGTAAAAAATAATAGTCATAATGGGTACCTTTATCCCGTGGGTTACAAGCGTAAAAGTGTTACGCTTCAACACTGCTTATTATTCTCAGGCTTTGTCAAAAGAAACAAGAAATATTTTTAATTTACTTGAAAAAGAAAAAAGTTCTCTCTGAAATACCTCTAAGAGGTTTTTATAGTAAGTGATCAAATGATGCTTCTGTTAATAACCTACGACTCGATGAATCAATAGTTTGTGAGTACAAAAAATATTTCACGATTTTAATTAGAATTTATTTCTCATATAAAAAAATGTCTCATAAGATATTTAGAGCCTATTTTTGTGTGTTTCTGTGGAGGTAATTCTAGTTATTTCCTAAAGTATGAGCGAAGAGTTTCAAGTTTGTTTATCTGTGATTTCACAAGCTCTGTGGTATTGAATAGACGGAAATAAAAAAGAGGCTAGATTTGGAGAATCTAGCCTCTTGATGATTTTAGAAGAGGGTTTTAATCTTTTGTTTAGCTATTATCGCCAACCCAAACGATATCTTCTTCCATCCAACGGTAATCACCATTGATAATCTTTTTACCAATAGGGTTAGCGCTTGTTTCTTCTGTTTGTTTTAAAGAGCGGAAGTGACCTTCAATTCGGCGTTTTGCTAACCAGCAAAAATGTGCAGCTAGGTCCAGAGGTTCATCGTTTCCTCTTTGTTTTGCTTGCATCACAGCATAACTACAAGTTGCAGACATAGCAAAAAGCTCTGTAGCGATATCTGTAAGGTTGCCAAGAATTAATTGCTTTCTTTCTAAAGCATCTTGGTAACGAGCCATGTAGTGGAAAAGAGTTCTAGCTAGTTTGTGAGAAGTTTTTTCTACAAACTTCATTTGCTGTGATAGTTTTCCGAATTTAGGATAAGAAGAAAAACTGCTACCGTTGATCCATTGTTTAGGATACCACATAGCATAGAAGCCCATCATCTTGAATAAAGTGGAAATTTTTGTTCCCATGCTGGAATTCTTTTTAAGAAGTCCTGCTGCAAGATTTAAATGGGGATCTAATGCTTCACGCGCTAAGAAAAGACGCATGATTTCAGATGTTCCTTCAATGATCAAATTGATTCGGCTATCGCGCATCATTCGCTCTACAGGGAAAGGTTCTTCACCACGAGCTTGTAATGAACTTGCTTTTTCATAGCCCCTTCCACCACGCATTTGTACTGTCATATCAGCAATGCGCCATGCATTTTCTGTACAGAATAGCTTTGCCATTGCGGCTTCTATACGAATGTCGTTTTTCTTTTGGTCCGCCCAGTGGCTCGTAAGCCAAGTAACGGCTTCAATAGCTTGGGTTGTGGATGCAATGAAAGCAAGCTTTTGTCTGCCTGGTTCATGAAGCCCTATAGGCTGACCCCATTGAACACGATCACGACCGAAACGACGACAAACAGATAGAGCTTGTCTTGACATACCAATACATGCTGCAGGTACAGTTAAACGTCCTACGTTTAATGTTCCTAAGGCAAGAGCAAGTCCACGGCCTTCTTTCCAAAGTAAGTTGTCTTTTGGAACTTTAACATTTGTGAAGCGTAATAGGGCATTTTGAATACCACGTATACCCATGAAATCGCAACGGTGTACAACTTCAACACCAGGCATATTTTTCTCTACAATCAATGCGGTGATTTGTTGTCTTTCTTTTCCGTTTACGATTTTTGGTTTAGTACGACACATCACAACCATGATGTCTGCTACAGCTCCGTTTGTACACCATAGCTTTTCACCGTTTAGTATATAGTGAGTACCATCTTCACTCATATCAGCAGTAGAGCTCATTTGAGCAGGGTCAGAACCTACATTCGGTTCTGTCAATGCAAAAGCTGAAATAGCATCTTTACGAAAACGTGGCAACCAACGTTGTTTTTGCTCTTCTGTTCCATACATAAGTAAAGGTTGAGGAACCCCAATGGATTGGTGAGCAGAGAGAAGAACTGCTGTTGCGCCGCAATGAGAAGAAACAAGCTGAATGACACGGTTATAGTTTACTTGTGAAAATCCGAGACCACCATACTTCTGTGGAATCTTCATGGCAAAAGCGCCCATCTCAAATAGCTTATCAATCACATTTTGTGGGATTGTACGTGTTTCATCTACAGCATCAGCATCAAGATGTTCTTTTAGATATGGTCCCAGTTCAGCGATGAACTTATCTCCGATTTTCTTATCTTCTACTGATTGCTCAGGAAAAGGGAAAAGCATATCAGGAGCAAAAGTTCCCATGAACAGTTGGCTACCAAAACTAGGTTGCTTCCATTCTTTTTGGCGAGCACTTTCGGCAACTTCAAGAGCTTCAGCTTGGCCTTCGCTCATTTTTGAAGTATCAACAAGAAGTTCATCGTCATCTTGAACTCCTTCATGTTGCTGAGTTGCTTGGGAGCCCTCTATATCCTTAACTGTCATAGTTTAGCCCTCTGGGGTTAGTTGTTATAAAATAGTTTTCCTTCCATGTCCATCTGACGCAAAATTGGCGCAGGCTGGAAACGTGGACCATGTTTTCCGGCAAGTTGGTCTAATCGGCGTACAATTTCTCCGATACCCAAACTATCAGCAAAACGTAGAGGTCCGCCTCTAAACGGAGGAAAACCTGTACCCATAATCATGGCCATATCTAAAAATTCAGGAGATTCAATGACTTCTTCTTCAATGCATCGTGCAGCTTCGTTGATCATACAAAGAATCATGCGGTCAACAATCTCTCTTTCCATCGATTCTGATTCACCCTTCTTTTTACTGCCTTTCTTTTGCAGCTTAAGCATTTCAGGGTTGATGGTTCTCTTCTTACCTTTATGAAGATAAAATCCTTTGCCGTTTTTCTTGCCTAACATCCCTTTTTCAACGATCTCATCGTAAATTTTAGGATAAATCATACGGTCAGGGTAGGCTTCAGCATGTACTTTAGCGACTTTCGCTGCGACATCAATACCCACTTCGTCAATAAGAACATAAGCACCCATCGGCATTCCGAAGTCTTCTAAAATCTCATCAACATACTCAGGGTCAAAGCCTTCTTCAAATAAATGCCCAGCTTCATCCATATTTGGGGTAAGAATACGGTTTACCAAAAAGCCTGTACAGTCTTTAACCACAACGGGAGTTTTCCCGGTTTTCTTCACAAGCTCAAGCATGCTAAGAACAGTTTGTCTCGATGTTTGCTCTCCAGGAATAATTTCAACAAGAGGCATACGATTCACAGGATTAAAGAAATGAAGCCCTACAAAACGCTCAGGATGCTTCATTGCTTTTGCCATTTCGGTAATTGACAAAGAGGAAGTGTTTGAACAAATGATACAATCACTGCTTACTTGATCTTCAAGTTCTCGTAAAACTTTTTTCTTTATGTCGAGATTTTCTACAATAGCTTCTACAACCATATCGCAGTGTTGAAAACCTGCATATTCGGTACTTCCAGATATGCGGTGCATGCGCATATTAGCATCCCAAGGCTTGATCTTTCGGATTTTGATCAGCTTCGAGTAAATTTTATTTGCTTGAGCAAACCCTTTTGCAAGTGAACTGCTAGAAACATCTTTCATGCGCACATCGTGTCCCTTATGCGCAAAAAGCCAAGCAATTCCTCCTCCCATAATACCAGCACCAAGAACACCCACGTTCTCAATCTTTTTTAATTGGAAGTTTTTAATTTCTTCAGAACCTTGTTTTTTGATCTCTTTATCAATGAAAAACAGACCGATAAGGTTTTTAGAGCAAGGGTTAGAGAAAAGAGAAGAAGCAGATAAAGCTTCTTTTTCTAAGCCGCGGTCAATACTACCACCAATACTTTGCTTGATGGTATCTAAAGCTGCGAGGGGAGCTGGATATTTTCCTTTGGTTTTTTCCAAAAGACTCTTCTTGGCTTGTTTAAAAACAAGACTTCTTCCAATGGGGTTTTTTTCTAGAAAACAGTCTTTAAAACCTTTTGTTTTGCGGCGTTGCCTAATCTTGCTGGCCATTTTTGGGTCTAAAACCTGTTGCATGAACTTTATAGACTCAGCATCTTTGAAGGCCTCAGGAACAACAGCATCTGCTAAATGCATTTTAAATGCTTTAGCAGCTGGAACAGCTTTTCCTGGTAAAATCATACCAAGAGCCTGCTGTAGACCAATCAAACGAGGTAAGCGTTGAGTTCCACCCCAAGCTGGAATAATACCAAGCTGCACTTCAGGTAAACCAAGGCTTGTCTTTGGATGGTCTGTTACAACACGATAGTCACAAGATAAAGCAAGTTCAAGGCCTCCACCTAAACAGACTCCATTGATCACTGCTACAGTAGGGAAGGGGAGTTTATCAAGCTTTCTAAATACGTTTTGTCCTCTTTGTGCAAGTTCCTTAGCTTCTTCTGGGCTTTGCACGTGAGTGAAGTCTTTAATATCAGCTCCAGCAATAAACACACCTTCTTTAGCACTCTTGATCATGAGCCCCTTAATAGAGGAATCGGAACTCATTAAATCGATAAGCTCTTCAAGCTCATTCATTGTGTCTAGAGAAAGGGTGTTCACTTTTTCATCAGGAAGATCGAAAGTAAGTGTTGCAATTCCTTGCTCATTTTTATCCATTGAAAATGCTTTTTTCATTATTCGACCTCCAAAGCAAATGCGGCACCTTGTCCACCACCAATACAAAGTGTTGCGAGTCCTAAATTTTGCTTACGTCTACGCAATTCCATGAGCGTAGTCATAATCAAACGTAAACCTGTAGCACCCACAGGGTGACCCAGTGCAATGGCTCCGCCGTTTACATTGACGATATCTAAATCAATATCACCAATTTTAGAATCTCGACCCAAATGTTTTTTTGCATAATCATCAGAAGCAAAACCCCTAGCACAAGCAAGCGCTTGCGCAGCGAAAGCTTCGTTGATTTCAATAAGATTGAAATCTTTAAAAGCAATCCCTGTTCTCTTTAAGAGTTTTGCCGTGGCATGAACAGGACCCATGCCCATATGTGGACCGTCTAAAGCATCGTATGCATAATCATTCACGTATCCTAATACGTCTAAATTCAATTCTTTTGCTTTAGATTCTTTCATGATAAGAGCAGCGCAAGCACCATCAGTGACTTGTGAAGAATTACCTACAGTTACCGTACCTGCAACTCTATCGAAATAAGGACGAAGTTTTTGTAAGGCCTCAATGGTTTGTCCAAATCGTGGTCCTTCATCTACCTCTTGCATCGTATCGTACTTGTTCGGTACAGGAATAGGTACAATCTCTTCTGCAAGACGTCCTGATTCAATCGCATTTACAGCTTTGAGATGACTAGATAAAGCAAAAGCATCTTGCTCATCACGAGTTACAAAGTGCTCACGAGCCAATAATTCTGCCGTGCTTCCCATGATCATACCACATGTTGGATCTGTAAGCCCAAGCTCTAAGGTAATGATTGGAGTAAGATGGCCTAAACGAAAAGAAGACAAAACTTTTAGCTTATCACCCATCGTTTTAGCACGCATCATAGCCATGAAAAAGGCTGTCATTTTTTTGTTAAAGAGTAGAGGTAGGTTACTCATGGATTCAATCGCACCAACCATCATGATATCGCCGTAACCTGCAAGAATCTTATTGGAAGCTGAACTAAGAGCTTCCATTCCCGATGCACAATTACGGTGTACTGTGAAGGCTGGAATTGTTGAAGGCAAACCAGCTTTTAAAGCTGAGACACGTGCTACGTTAGCGGCATGAGGAGGTTGCCCCACATTCCCCACAACAATTTCATCTATCATATTGATGTCAACAGGGCTCCGCAGAGCAAGCTCTTTTAATACATAAGCTCCTAAATCATCAGCACCTGCGCCTTTTAGCGCACCCCCGGCTTTACAGAAAGGACTTCTGAGGGCTTTGACAATGGCTATTCGTTCTTTCATGGAGTATCTCCGCTTTCTCTGTACATCGTCTCAATGACTTCTTTGTAATTCTCTGCGATGGCTTTTCTGCGCATCTTTAATGTAGGGGTAAGTTCATTCGTATCTATTCTTAATGGGCTTGCAATGAGATGATATTTACGAACTTGCTCCCAGTGATTCAAACCTTTATTGACTTCAGCAAGCAACTCTTCCATTTGTTTGTGAACTTCGGGGCAACTTGCAAATTGCTCGTCAGATAAGTTTTTCTTACCTAGACGTTCTTTTAGCTGTGATAACTCCTGCTCGTCAGCAAAAAGCAAGCAAGAAACAAAGCGCCGACCGTCAGCAATAATCATAGCTTGGTCGATAAGAGAGTCTTTACAAAACTTCTGTTCAATAGGAATAGGACTAACCATTTTTCCATTAGAAGTCTTTTGAATTTCTTTGATACGTCCAGTAATGGTAAGAAAGCCATCATCATCAAGTTCTCCCATATCACCAGTACGTAGCCAACCATCCTCACTGAGAACGGCTGCTGTACCTTCAGGGTCTTTATGGTAGCCACGCATGATATTTGGACCGCGAGCCAAAACCTCTCCTTCGTCACTAATACGAATTTCAACCTCAGGAAAAGCCTGGCCTACACTACCTACTTTGTTATGTTCAGGGTGATTAGCTGCAATAACAGGGGAACTTTCTGTAAGACCATACCCTTGAAAAATAGGAACACCAATTTTAAGGAAAAAACGACAAAGATCAGGTGCGAGAGCAGCACCTCCAACAATGACAGCTTCTAATCGACCACCTAAGTGATTTCGCAATTTTGAGAAAACAAGCTTCTCTGCAAGCTGATGCTGCCAGTCACTCCACATGCCAGGATTATCAGAATGAGCTAAATCAAAAGCCCATTGTCCAATTAAACGGCTTCCCACGCTCGCTTCACGTAAGCCAGCTTCCATTTTATTGTAAATTTTTTCTAAAAGGCGAGGAACCATAGCTGTGATGGTAGGCTTTAACTCAAGAAAGAGCTTCCCAACACGGCGAATATCATCGGCATAATAAACACTGATTCCTGAAGCCACATGAAAATACATCACCATGCGCTCAAATACATGAGCTAAAGGAAGACAGCTTAAAGCCACTCCTTTGCTTGGGTCAGCAGGGAACTGTGACGAGGCAGCATGTAATTGACTGGTGATATTTCTGTGAGTGAGTTCAACACCTTTTGGTATACCTGTACTGCCACTTGTATAGATGATAGTGGCAAGGTCATCAGGCTTGACGTCATTACTAATTTTGGTAAAAAGACCAGGATTTGTTTTTGATACTTGATCTCCTCTCTCCATCAATACAGAAAAACCAATGATATCAGCAGCGGCTTCTTGATTATGATGAATAGAACGAGTAATGATCGTTGTAAACTCTTTTTGATGCTTTTGAGGAATTTGCCACTGCTCCTGACCATCCACAAATAAAATCTTTGATTCAGAATTTCGAATTTGATGTAGAAAATTTTCTTCTGAAACATTGTGAAAGAGTGGAACCGTAACAGCTCCGTTACTCGTAATGGCTAAATCCATCGCGACCCAATAGGTGGATGGACGAGCTAAAATAGCAACTGAAACTCCCGGACGAATTCCTAGAGAATAAAGCCCAAGCGCCAAGCGACGCACCATTTCAGCAAACGCTTCAGTAGAAATTGCCTGCCAATTACCTTCAATGCGGTCGTTGAATGCAAAACTATTGTGATAAGAACTCACAACATAACGTAGCATTTCTGGTAGAGTGTCGTAATTCCCCATGATCGACGAGATTCCTCAAATGTATTGAGTGATTTCACTCCCAAGACCTTATGTGTAAATAGAGCACAAAGAAATTGAAGGAGAGAGTTTTATACGCCTAATCTATAAGGAATAGTTATTTTAATCAAAAAAAAAGGTTGTCGGGTGTGGAATTGTTTTTCCCGACAACGAAATAAAAGAGCTGCTTGGAGAGATAAAATAAAAATCGAAAGATTAATGGATAAAACCATTTCTTCTTAGAAATGCTTCATATTTTGAAACAGCTTCTGGAGAATTGATCCAAGAGTCGTTATGGTAACCTTCACACCAGGCAATGTGTTCGTCTTTTTTGATTAAATAAACTTCTCTTTCTTGAAGGCTCTTCGGTTCATTACCATGCTGAGCAATGAAAAAATCTTCAGCAAAGCTAGGGGGCATGATTTCATCTTCTTTTGCTGAAAAGATAAAGGCATGTTTAGCGGCACTCTTTATATGTTCAAGGTTATTGAAACTGTCTGTAATAACTTCAAAGGTACGGTCTCCATCACATAAGGATTTAGTGATTCCTTTAGGGAATGCTCCTGACACACTACCACGAATAATTAATGGAAAAGCCCAAAAACCAGCAAGTTCACGGCCAACTTTACAAGCTACAGCTTTTGGACTAATTAGTGTGTTAACGAGAACGGGGGTAACTCCATAATGCTTCGCTGCAAAACCACCATTCAAACCGCCTATTGATAAGGAATGAACCAAAACTTTGTCTCTAGAAATACCTTTTTCATGAATGACGTAATTCATCGCAGCTTCAGTATCAAGATAGGCTCCCATCTCACCTGATTCAACCATAGAACCTTCACTGCCAGGATAACCGCGGATGGTCAACATCAATACATTCATTCCATGATCTTTGTACCACTTAGCATCACGACCCATGTTTAGCATGGTACAGTTGTTTCCATGGAAAAGAACTGCTGTGGGAGCTAAAGGATTTTCTCCTTTACACCACATAGCATCAAGATGAACTCCGTCAGAACAAGGAAGAGCGAAACTAGTACCATTTAAACTCTTTTCTAATTGTACACGAATTGTACTCATTTCCTTTTCTGAAAAATAAGGAAGCTCTTTTGAACCGTCAGCAGGATAAAAAATTTTTCTAACAGCACTTGAAAAAAAGGAATTTGAGGTATAGGAAACAGACTTTTCTGCAATAGAGCCTTCCCCGAAACTAAATAAAGATTTTATGAAATTCATGATGAGGCCTTAAAAATAGTTAAAATTATGAAATTATTGTTTTTAAATGTGTAAAAGTCAAGAACTTGTATTTTAATTTATTTAAAACTTATTCTAGTTTTTAAGTTCGCGAAGATGCTGAAAGTAATCTAAGCGTTTTCTCATTTCTCTTTCAAAACCTCTTTCAACGGGATGATAGAAAGATTGGCGTGGTATATTATCTGGAAAATAGTTTTGCCCAGAAAAGGCATGAAGACAGTCATGGTCGTATTGATAACCTTTTCCATACCCCATTTCTTTCATAAGGCGAGTAGGGGCATTGAGAATGGTAGATGGAGGAGAAGCTTGTCCATTTTCCTGTGCACAAGCTTGTGCTTTTTTGTAAGCAAGGTAAACAGCATTGCTTTTAGGGGCTAAGGCTAAATAAACGACAGCTTCGGCTAAAGAGAGCTCTCCTTCTGGTGAACCTAGCATTTGAAACGCATCTCTTGCTGAAATGCAAAGATTTAAAGCGTTAGGATCTGCTAAACCAATATCTTCGCTAGCCATTCGAATAAGGCGGCGAGCAAGAAATAAAGGATCCTCACCTCCTTCTAAAATACGACAAAACCAATACAAAGCAGCATCCGGATCAGATCCCCGAATGGATTTATGGAGTGCGGAAATTAAATTATAATGAGAGTCTCCTGAACGATCAAATAAGGTGCTTTTTTTTTGTAAAAGATCTTCTATTTCGGAGATTTCTATTTTATCTTTTGAGGAAAAAGCCTCTATATTTTCTATAAGATTGCAAAGGTAGCGACCATCACCTTGAGCATGATGAATAAGAAATTGACGAGCTTCTTCACTTAAATTAAGGTCTTTTACTTCTTTTTCATAACGATCAATTAATTGACTAAGTGCTGAGGTATCTAAAGAGTGCAAGGTCAAAACACGTAAACGTGATAACAAGGCATTATTAAGAGAGAAAGAAGGGTTTTCTGTTGTAGCCCCAACAAGAATAAAAGTTCCTTTTTCAAGATGAGGAAGAAAACCATCTTGTTGTGCCTTGTTAAAACGGTGGATTTCATCAACAAATAATATAGTACACGAATTGAACAGAGGTTGCTCTTCTGCTTCTTTTATGATTTTTCTCAAATCAGAAATACCACCAAATACAGCACTGAAGTTTACAAACTTAGCTCCAAATGCTTGAGCATAAAGACGAGCAATGCTTGTTTTACCAGAGCCAGGAGGTCCCCATAATAAAATAGAAAGAGGTCGCCCTTGTGTAACAAGATTCGTTAAAAAGCCCTTCGGACCAATAAGGTGATCTTGTCCAAGAATTTGACCCAAGGAGCGTGGTCGCAATTTTTCACTTAAGGGGGAATGCACGAGTAACCTCGGAGTAAAACTCACTAAACCCACAAATAATAACATAAGGCAGCTTTAGGCCAATAACAGTTTGCGTTTCTCTAAAGTGCTCGTTTTTAGATTTTTAACTATATTTTTCTGTAATTCGTTTTTCTCACTCACATAAAACTAAATACTTATGTTAGAAAAAATAAAAATAATCGATTTTTATTTAGTTTTTATTAATTTAAATTGTTTAGTTTCCTTTTGGTTTGTATTTATAAAATTTATTTGAAGTATAGTGTTTTAATTGTAATAATAAATGAATAGAGCTTCTTATGAGGCTCTGGGACTCTTTCGGTGGGGGCCTTTTCTAACTTATTAGATGGTGAAGAGATGCAATAATTACTAAATGAATGTGATGCAAGAATTTATATAATTTTTATTCTTCGTGCAATCAAAGGGACCTGGCTAATGGTGACAAAACGTCGAAAAAGTGATGCAGATGATCAATCTGGTATTGTTGAAGCTGTAGAAACATTATCGAGTATTGCTGATATGGATTTGGAGTCCGAATTGGCTGTTTCGCATAAGCATGATTTGATGGTGGGGGATCATCCCTTTTCTTTTCGTACTGTTCATTGGTTACAAGAATCTGATGCAGATGAAACCTTACTTGTCATCAAAGATACATTTCGTACAGTTCTTAATTACCTTCGAAAATTTTACCGCAAAGAACAGTCAAATGTTTTGAAAGGGCAAAGTATCGAAGGAATTAAAACGATCATGGTTTTAGTTGGAGAAGCAGCTAAAAAATTAGATCGTTACTTGAAAGCAAGTGAAGAAAAAGAACATTCTGTACTTGAGCTCAAAGAATACAAACAACTACAGAATTTTTATTTAAAAAAGATTGCACCTTACCCTGATCATACGCGTTCTTTAACGCACTTATTTCCTGTCGCAAAAGAACTTCCAGCTCTTGATGCAAGTAAAGCACGGCTAATTAAAAGAAAATTGGATCCTAAGCAAATCCGCTTTGCTTATATTGATTTAGAATCTGTAAAAAAAGATAGTGAGTATGAGCTTTTCTTTCTTAGGAAAGAAGATGGAAGTCGTTTTTTCGAGCCGAGGCTCATTAGAAATCTTAAGTTGATTTGTGACTTTGGTGATTACGCAAGTAATATTAGTGGGCAAGCAGAAGATCCATTAGCTTTAGTGCGCGTCTGGTATGATAAAAGCATTCAAGTTTCTGCTAGGAACATGCTAAATGAGCTTTCAAGGAAATTAACAGAGTATTTTAAAACTGCTGCTCGTTTTCGAGATATGGAGTTGGTTGAATATTTAAACAAAGCCTCTATGGCTCTAATGTTGAGCGCAAACCCAGGAAATCTTCTAAAAGAAAACCCAGTGAAAAGTTGTCATGAATACTTTGCAGATTTTCAAATATTTATGCGTAAACTACTTCGGAGCGATGATTATGGGCGTTTGATTGCTTATCCTCCAAGTAAGCGAAAAAAAGTTGTTCATGGCTTATTAGAACTAACTCATAGTATCTGTCAGTCTCTTTACGCTCATGTACAAGGTGATGGAGAGCTTGTTGCAGTGGCCCATCGATTGATTGATATGGGTCATCAAGTTCTGACAGAAAAAAATGGTGAATCGATACGCAGAGAGAACTCTTCTTTAGCAGAAGATTTGGATGCAGATTACCAAGCTATGCGAGAAATTCTAAAAGGACATCCTTACGGGCCACTGCAAAAGGTATTGAAGGTTTTACAAAGTAAAAAAGTGGGAGAATTTGACCCTCTTTTAGATGGAAACTTACCTCATATATCTTACGATTTATATGTTCAAGATCATCGTGTCCGTTGCCTTCGTTTAGGCTCTCCAACAACACAGCAATTTATTCATAAAGCTGAAGTGGCAGATGAGTTTCGTGGTTTGCTTCGTGCTTATCGTGACAATAAGATTAAGCAGAAACATCTATTGATCAATTTACAAGACCGCACAACTTGGAGAGAACGAACAAGATGTGAGGTTTTAGAGCGTCTACCTGAAAAAGATTGGGCGAAGGGGTGTTTAGAAGTTGTCACTCTAGCAAAAGATACAGATTTCTATAATCAAGTAGGGCACTATGCAGACTTACGTGATGCAGAACAGTTTAAAAAGCAGTTTATAGACGAGTTACAAGGAGATACAACCGGTTATCATTTTCCGGAGCATCTTAAAGATTTGTTGTTCGATGAATTTGCAGAGCAGCTTCTAGACTCTGTGCATGAGTGTTTTTTCCAAGGAAGTAACCGGCTTGCGCCAAACGAGCGTACAGCATTCATTGAAATAACCTACTCGTTTTTAATCTTAAAAATTATTGAACTGGTTAAGCCTGATAGTTATAGCTTAAGCTGTAAAGATGCAACGGATACAGGAGCGATTACTGCAGCACAAATGTATATTATGCTCCAGTTGCTACAAGATAAAAAGATTCAGCCTTCGTTTTTTGATGAAGTGAATTTAATGGTCTATATTCCAGCTCTTGTACAACGACAAAGAATTGTCAACGGTGTAAGGTTTCATCGCATGGTACAAGCAATTAGACATATGGAAGACTGTGGTGAGTCAAAATTATCTTTAGGTGCATTGATCAAGCAACGTTTTTCCAATTTATATGATTGGCCAATATTACAGGCGAAAATTTCTATTCCTTAGTCCATTGAAGCTATCTGTCGTTTGTATATTTGGATAAGTAGGCAAGTAACAGATAGCTTCAAAATCGGGAAAAGGTAGCAAAGCATTCACGTTTACTATTGAGAAGGTCTCTTAGCTAAAGCAATGCGTTTTTCATTCAGAGTTTCTTGGATACGTTCTAAGGCTTTACTGCATCGTACAGAGGTTTCTGCTTCAACTGCTGATTCTAATTCCTCAAATAAAGGGAAAAGGTCGGAGAAACCAAAAAAATCCATTGAACCTCTGCATTCTTCTATAGTTCCTAAAGCGCTTTCCCAAGTCCTGCTTGAGATAAGTTGTTGTATTTCTTTTTGTTGAGTTTCTAGGTAGTTTAAGTACCAAAACTTATCTTTCAGATCTACTTGGAGTGTTTTTCTCATGTGGTCTAGCCTAAATCTTATTCCCAAAAATGCTTACGAAAAAACAATTATACAGATCTTGAACTTGTGATTGCAACCTCATGTTATGTTTCAGCACTAAATTTCAAGAT
Organism: Waddliaceae bacterium; assembly: GCA_002709385.1. Taxonomy (GTDB): domain Bacteria; phylum Chlamydiota; class Chlamydiia; order Chlamydiales. Next base: position 15,409 of record PAQS01000044.1, on the reverse strand, counting down.
ATTCTCTTGAAAAAGGTGGTTATTATTTGAAGAGATATGTTGAAACTAATAATATATAAATAAATTCAATTTTTTTAGAGGGTGAGATTTTTACAGAGAAGGTGTGGGGTATAGCAATTCTCAGAAGGAAATAAGTTTTTTAAATTTTTAAAAGGAATGAAAATTTGATAAAACAGATTATTTATGTATATTTCGTTTCAGTTTTTTTTCTGTTTAATGCTTTTTCTAGTGAGACAGACTTTGATACATATCTTAGTTGGGCGTTAAAAGAAAATGCTGGGATACAGTCATACTACGAAAACTGGCAGTCTGCTTTATTTGCCATAAAGCATTCTGCTTCTCTGCCTAACCCAAAGCTTAGTTATGGGCACTTCATTGAATCAATAGAGACTCGTGTTGGTCCTCAAAAATTTAAAGTTGGAGTATCGCAAACAATTCCATGGTTAGGGAAGTTATCTTCATCAAAGGATATAGCTGTTCAAAAAGCTTATAAGGCTGAGTTAGAGTTATTTTTAGCTTGTGTAGACTTGCGGCTATATTTAATCGAGTCGTTTCTAGACCTTTTTTATATTCAATCATCTATTAGGCACCAGAAAGACTCTCTTGATTTGATCAAGGTTATTGAGAAAATAGCATTGTCTCAGGTAAAAGTTGGTGGTTCTAGTGCTGATGTCATTCAGTCTCAAATGGAATTGAATAGGCAGCAGTATCAACTCCAGACTTTAGAGGAAAAAGAAAGGGTATTAACTGTAACTATAAATGCTATCCTTAATCGAGAAATAGATTCAGCATTAAGCCTTCCTTTAGATATAGACCTACTCTTAAATGAGCCTGAAGAAGAGCTTATGTATTTTCGGACAGATGGAGAGTTGAGTCAAGCTAACCCAAAACTAAAAATTCTTGAAAATGAAATAGATATCCAAAAATTTAGGAAAAAACTAGCACATCAAAATAAGTATCCAGATCTAACTGTGGGGTTGGACTGGGTGAATACTGGCAAAGCTATTATGCCAACACCAGACAGTGGAAAAGATTCACTGGTTGGAGTCTTATCTATTAACTTTCCAATTTGGCGGAATACTTATCGCTCACAAGAAAAAGAGATAGAAGCTCAAGTCAATCGCTTTTCAAAAGTGCATCAACAGTATCTCTATGATTTACATACAAAGCAAAATAAGATTCTGTATGAGTATTCTGATGCTAAACGACGTATAGATCTATTCAGAGAGTCTCTTATACCTGAAGCTGAAAAATCTTTATCCATATTAACAGATGGATATAGAACCGGTCGTGTGGATTTTGAACGCCTTCAAAATACGCAATCAAATTTACTTAGTCTGCAATTAAGTTTAGAAAAAGCCAGGGTTGATTTAGCGGTTTCTGTTGCTAGGTTTAGAGCTCTCATCGGAGAATAACATGAAGATTACTAAGATCTTTTTCTTTTTTATTGGAATAAGTGTTTGCATTTTTGGAATTGTGTATTTGAGTTTTTCATCTGAAGAGACTTCATATAGAACTGAAGAGGGGGCATCTACGATTTGGACTTGTGCTATGCACCCTCATATCCAACTGAATCAACCGGGTAATTGCCCTATTTGTGGCATGAAATTAATACCACTTATTTTTGATGAAAATGAAGAAAACCTAAGTGCAATTAAGCTATCTGAGCGAGCTAGAAAATTAGCAGAAGTGGAAACTGTGGCAGTTAAAAGAGGAGAAGCGAGAATAGAAATTTCTCTTTACGGGAGATTAGATTTTGATGAGTCACGTGTAGCTCATATTACATCTCGAACACCAGGTAGAATAGAAAGAACTTTTCTAGATTTTACAGGTGTTTCTGTTAAGCGAGGTGATCATATGGTAGACCTCTATAGTCCTGATTTGATAACAGCACAGGAAGAGTTAATTCAAGCTGTGCAAGCATTTAAATCATTGCGTGAAGATGCATCAGACTTCTTGAAACAAAGTTTTAAGGATAATCTAAGCTCTTCCCAAAAAAAACTACTCTTATGGGGCTTATCAGAAGAGCAAATTGATAAGATTAGTAAAAATGGAGAAACAGAAGAAGTTATAACGATCAACGCCCCTATTAGCGGAGTCGTTTTACATAAAGAAGCTGTTGAAGGTAAATATGTAAAGGAGGGAAGCAGAATCTATACTATCGCAGACTTAAGCCAGTTATGGCTTATTCTCGATGCCTATGAGTCTGATTTAAATTGGATAAGATATGGACAAGAGCTTTCTTTTGAAGTAGATGCAATTCCAGGTAAAACCTTTAAAGGAATTATTTCTTTTATCGACCCTGTACTTAATGAAAAAAAGAGAGTTGTTCGTGTTCGTTCGAACGTAGAGAACCCTAATGGATCTCTAAAACCTGGAATGTTCGCACGGGCAAAAGTAAAGCCTCTTATTGGTAAAAGAGGCTCTGTTCTTTCAAAGTCCTTAGAGGGGAAATGGATTTGTTTTATGCATCCTCAGATAGTTCAGGATAAAGAGGGAAATTGTCCAGTCTGCGACATGGAATTACTTACAGCTGATTCTTTAGGTTATGCTCTTTCTACTTCAGAAGATGGGGAGCTCCCCCTTCTTATTCCTGCTACAGCTCCTCTCATTACAGGAAAAAGAGCAATTGTTTTTGTAGAAGATCCAGAAGAATTAGGACTTTACACAGCAAAAACAGTCGTTTTAGGCCCTCGGGCAGGAGATTTTTACATTATCTACGACGGACTTGAAGAAGGAGAAAAAGTTGTAAAAAACGGAAATTTTAAAATCGATAGTGCTTCACAAATCTTAGCAAAGCCTAGCATGATGATGCCAGAAGGTAGTAAGCAAGTAATAAAGAGGCATGATCACTAGTTATGAATAGTCAGCCTAGTTCGTACTTAGAAAAATTGATTTGTTTCTGCCAAAATAATCAACTGATTGTGATTGTTTTATTGCTTTTTACTATTTTTGGGGGAATTTCAGTTGCTCCATTTAATTGGAGAATAGATGGCTTCAGTCTATCGAAGGTTCCAGTAGATGCCATACCAGATATTGGAGAGAATCAGCAGATTGTATTTACGGAATGGCCTGGAATGTCTCCTCAGGATATTGAAGATCAAATTACTTATCCTCTTACCTCTTCTTTATTGGCTGTCCCAGGAGTAAAAACTGTTCGGGGATATTCAATGTTTGGCTTCTCCTCTATTTATGTCATCTTTGAGGAAGGGGTCGATTTTTACTGGTCTAGATCTCGTATCTTGGAAAAACTTAATAGCCTTCCTAACGGAACTCTTCCGGAAGGTACTCAAGCGATTCTTGGGCCAGATGCCACCGCTTTAGGGCAAATCTTCTGGTATACAATTGAAGGACAGGATGAAAATGGTAAGCCTACAGGATTTTGGGATCCTGATGAGCTGCGTAGTGTACAAGATTGGGTTGTGCGTTACGCTCTTTTAGCTGCTCCTGGTGTTAGTGAAGTGGCTTCAATTGGGGGTTTTGTTAGAGAGTATCAAGTTGATGTAGATCCTAATGCAATGAAAGCTTATGGAATCACTCTAAGTGAAGTTCTCGCAGCTGTAAAAGGTTCCAACGTAGATGTTGGAGCTCGAACTATGGAAGTCAATCGTGCAGAATATATTGTAAGAGGAGTTGGTTTATTAGAAGGGATTAAAGATCTTGATAATACTGTGATTAAATCAGTTGATGGAACACCTATTTTTTTAAGAGAAATAGGCCATATATCTCTTGGACCAGCTCTGAGACGAGGGGCTCTAAATAAAGAAGGTGTAGAAGCTACAGGTGGAGTGGTTGTTGTTCGATATGGTTATAATCCTTTAGAAGCAATTGAAAATGTAAAAAAGAAGATTGCAGAAATAGCTCCTAGCCTCCCAGAAAAAGTACTAAAAGATGGAACAGTAAGTAAGCTAAAAATTGTTCCATTTTATGACCGAACAACTCTCATTAATGAAACTCTAAATACTCTTTCAGAAGCTCTAATTCTGGAAATTTTAATTACAGCATTGGTGGTAATGGTTTTGCTTCGACATTTTCGTAGTGCACTGCTGATCACCACGACAGTTCCTTTAGCTGTACTCATGTGTTTTATTGTCATGAAAGCTTTTGAGATAGACGCAAATATTGTTTCTTTATCTGGAATAGCTATTGCTATTGGCACCATGGTAGATATTGCAATCGTCATATCTGAGAGTGTTATTAAGCGCATGAACTCAGAAATAAAGGAAAGTGTAAAATCATCTGTTTATCATGGTACTAAAGAGGTTGCCGGTGCTGTATTAACAGCTCTTGCAACAACCGTTGTCGGATTTTTACCTGTTTTTTCTATGGAAGCAGCTGAAGGGAAACTTTTTAAACCTTTGGCTTTTACTAAGACATTTGCTCTCCTATCTACCATGATCATTGCGCTTACAGTAATTCCTGCCATCGCTTCAATGATTTTAAAGTCACCAAAAAACTCAGAGAAAAAATATACATTAGCAGAGTGGTTTTTTCTTATTGGACTAGCAGTAGCTCTTACTTACTTTTGGATGCCTTTAGGTTTTGAAAAAGGAGTAATACGAAACGCTTTATTTGTTTTATCCTGTATAGGAATTCTACTTGTTAGTACTTATTTGTTTATGTTGTCGTACCCATCTATGTTGCGCTATTTTTTACAAAATAAGTGTACTTTTTTATGTATTCCTTTTTCTTTAGTTTTACTTGGTGCAACAGTTTGGTTAGGAATTCCTGGTTTTTATAAAGGAATGGGAAAAGAGTTTATGCCTCCTCTTGATGAGGGGAGTTATTTATTTATGCCAAGTACAATGCCTCACGCTTCCATGAGCGAGTCTTTAGATATTCTAGCGAAACAAAATATACTCTTAGAACGAATTCCTGAAGTAAAGGGGGTTGTAGGAAAGATAGGTAGGGTTGAAAGTTCTCTTGATCCAGCACCGATTTCAATGATGGAAACCGTAATCGATTATTATCCTAAATATCTTCAAGATGAAAATGGAAAAGTTCTATTTTTTAAATTTGATGCCAATGCAGAAGATTTTGTTCGCTCAATTGATGGAGTTCCTGTCTTAGCTCCAGATGGGAAACCTTATAAAGTCAAAGGAAAGTTTATTCGAGATGAAGAAAATCGCCTAGTCTCAAGCTTATTTGGAAGACCCTTTCCTCTTTGGAGGCCAGCTCTTAAAAATGAACAGAATCCAGGAAGAAAAGAATGGGCGGGAATAGGTAAAGCTGACGATATCTGGAAGCAAATTACTGAAGAGTCAAGTATTCCTGGAGCAACTTCAGCACCAAAGCTTCAACCTATTATGACGAGAATTGTTATGCTTCAAAGCGGGATGAGAGCCCCAGTGGGCATTAAAATTAAAGGCCCAACATTAGAAGCTATTGAAAAATTTTCCATGCAAATAGAAAAAGCTTTAAGAAATGTATCTAGCATTGAAGAAAAAACAGTTAATGCAGATCGACTTATAGCAAAGCCTTATTTAGAAATACGAATTGATAGAGAGGCTTTAGCACCATATGGCATTAAAATAACAGATATACAAAAAGTTATTACAACAGCCATTGGCGGTATGGAAATGACTACAACAATTGAAGGGCGTGAGCGTTACCCTGTTCGTGTCCGGTACATGAGAGAGTTACGTGATCAAATAGAAACAATTGGTGAGATTCTTGTCGACACAGCCTCAGGTATTCAGATTCCTATTTCTCAATTGGCCAAAATAGAATATGTAAAAGGTCCGCAAGTACTTAAAAGTGAAGATGGTTTCTTAATCGGCTATCTCACTTTTGATATGAAAGAAGGGTTTGCTGAAGTTGATGTTGTGAATGATGCCAAAGATTATCTCAGTAAAATGATTGATACAGGTCATATTAAAACAGAAAAAGGAGTTTCTTACAGCTTTGCAGGAACATTTGAAAATCAAATGAGAGCAGAGAAGAAATTATTATTAGTAGTGCCTGCAACATTACTGTTGATATTTCTTATTCTCTATTTACAATTCAAATCTACATACACGTCATTTGTAATCTTTTCGGGAGTTCTGGTTGCTTGGGCTGGAGGATTTATTCTTTTGTGGCTTTATGGACAATCTTGGTTTTTGAACTTTGAAATTTTTGATGTAAATATGCGTGATTTATTTCAAATCCATACCATCAATCTTAGTGTAGCTATTTGGGTGGGGTTTTTGGCTTTATTTGGAATTGCATCTGATAATGGGGTTTTAGTAGCCACTGCATTAGATAAAGAATTTGAAGGGCGTGAAATTCGATCAATTGAGCAAGCTCAAGAAGCCACGATAGCGGCTGCAAAGAAAAGAATTCGTCCAGCTTTGATGACTTCTTCTACAACTATTCTTGCACTGCTTCCTATTTTAACTTCCTCGGGTAGAGGAGCTGATATTATGATTCCTATGGCAATTCCTTCATTTGGCGGAATGATCATTTCATTGGTTACTTTGTTTGTTGTGCCAATTCTTTATTGCGCAAACAAAGAAAAGAAAATCCAAGTTTTCGAAAAGAAATAAAGTTATAGCTCCTCATGGATATTGGTGGATTACCTAACCATTGGGGGGGGCAAAAAAAGCGCGAATTCAAAAAGAATTCGCGCAAAGGTAGGCAGATACGATGCTCCGCCCTCTCAACAAAATGAGAATGATCCAGAGTCTGCGCCTGAGACTTAGCAATTTACTAAGAGTTTTAACTCAAGTGACGTGGGGCGCTTTCTGCTTCGTTAGTTTATATATCGTCCATGATAAAACGAAACTTGAGGTGTTTTTTCTAAAAAAATGAAAAATTAAATCCAGACTCGTTTTACACGAGGACCAATACAGCTTATTAATTCGTGGGCGATTGTATGGCCAGATTCGGCAAAATCACATGGATCTTGTATAAGCTTTCCTTCTTCCTTCCCAAAGAATAAAACAGAGCTACCCAGTTTTGCAGTAGGGATATCACTGATATCTACCATGCACATATCCATACAAATATTGGCTACAAGAGGAGCGAATTGTCCATTTACCCACACTTTGCCACGGTTACTATATAAACGGTGTAAGCCATCATGATACCCTAGGGCAACACTCGCTATACGAGTCTTATCTCGTTGAATCTGATAGCTTTTTCCATAGCCAACGTATTCGCCTTTTTGATGGGATGTGATGTGAATAATTTGACTGCGAAGGGTGAGGGCAAGGTCAAGGGGTAAATCTTTTGCACACTCTTTAGATGGAGAAATGCCAAGTAATCCAAGCCCAACACGAATATGAGTACTAGCAGAAGGTGAGTGTCGAGTACTTGCAGCAGTGTTTTCGCAGTGAAGCATAGGAGGGAAAATGTTTTTTTTCTGCATCTGTTTTAAAACCAATTGATATTGATCAAATTGCTTTTGAGTGTACTCATCATCTTCAGGAGACTCAGCAGATGCAGGATGAGTCATGAGACCAATTAAATGAAGAAAGGGGCTTTTATCAATGTAAATAGCCAATTCAAGAGCTTCGTTTGGAGTAGATCCGAATCTCCCAATACCAGTATTTACATTGAGGTGAACTTTTGCTTTTCGAGATTGTGATTGTCCCGCAAGCTCTAATGACTGTATTTCTTGAAGACTACCCACTTGGCACTCAAACCCATGGTAAACAAGCTCTTCATGATCCTGTAAAGATGGGTGAATAATGAAGATACGAGCATCAATAGCATGTTTTTGTAGATACAGCGCCTCAGATAGGTAAGCAACCCCGAGTACATCAATACCTTCTTTCGTAGCTGTATATGCTAGCTCATATAAATCTGTGCCATAGCCATTGCCTTTAATCATAGCAATGAGAGGGAGTTTAGAGTGTTCCTTGAAAGAGAGTATATTACGACGAATCGAAGCCCGATCGATGATTAATTCAGAAACAGACACAAATCATCTCCTAAGCAATTTTTCTATAGTTCCAAAAAATTATAGGACAAAGGAGAAGGAACGGGGTCCAAATGGCAAAAAAGGGTTGAACGACCTGATGTTGTCCCAAAATCAAAACAGCATCCATCAAAGTGTAGTAACTCACTAATGAGAAAATGGCAATTGCATAAATCATGAATAGAGGTTGCTGGCGTTTGAAGCGAGTACATGCATAAGCAGGAGCTAAAACAACAAGAATACAAAGTAGAGGAATTGCCAATTTGTAATAGAAGGTACTAACAAGTTCAGCTTCACGACCCGAATATTGAGAAAAGTGATTGGGTAGATTTTTCCAAAGTTGGGAGATCGATTGGTGCTTTGGAGGAATCAATTCTGAAAGAAGAGCTGTAGGGTTAAAGTGCATATCGTAAAAAATATAGGAATCATAAGAATTGCTTCTTTTCATGACACCGTATTTATCACGCTTTAATACATCTACATGACGTCCAATAGGCTCTTGAGCATGAGGATAAAGGTATTTAATATGATAAATTTCATCGATATTTTTTAACCAATACACATCAAAGAAAACTTTTTTGGCGCTATGGTAGTTTTGGTAAATGACCGTTGTTTCGTCTTCTAAGTTGAAAAACTTTAATTTGTAGTGTTCTTCTTGTTGGCGGTTTTTTCGAAAGCTACTATCTTCCATTTTTTGTAGCTTGCTCATAGCTTTAGGTAAGCCTGTTTCGCTGATAAATAGAACGAAAACAGTGCTGATACAACCGATCAAGAGAAAAGGGCGCATAAGGCGACGAAGAGAAACACCTCCTGCCATCAAAGCAACAAGCTCATTATTGATATTCAGTGTTGTAACTGTGCGTATCGTTGCTAATAATACCGCTAAAGGAAGTAGAAAATCTAAACGGCGGATGAAGTTTAATAAGTAGTAAAGGCTAATTTGTTCGATTCCGTAGTCTGCTTGAGCAAAACCTTGGCTATGACTAGAGTAGTCGATGATTACATACAACAAATAGAAACAGCAAAGTAAAAAAAGCAACATTTTGAGCGTTTCTTTGAGGAAATAACGTTCCCATATCTTATGGCCCATTATTCAATACCTCGCTTGATTCTGATAAGATTTCTGATTGCTGCAAACATAATGATAACGTGAGGGAGAAGAAGAAGAGTCGATGCAAGAAAAAAGTGGCTCGTAACTTGTTTTGCTATAAAAAATGCACTTAAATACATAGCAGCTAGAGCTACAACAACAAAAACTCCGTTATTTTTACGGTGTCTACTGATCCCAACTCCATAAGAACAACCAAGCAAAGTAAAGGCAAATACAGCAAAGGCAACAGAAAATCTTCGTACAAGCTCTGTATAAGATTGACGTAAGTGCTTTTGAATGGAAGCGATGTCTTCTACTCCCATAGCTGTATTTTCAGCGTTGGCCAATTGTTCTTTGTAAGATTCAATACGAACAATCAGTAAGCGAAGATTTAGATGATCGTCGTTAAGTCGCCATCCGTTTTTTTTCATGATTTGAGAAAAGTCAGCAATAGGAGTTTGGGTATCAGCAATATTCTCAATCATCAAGTGATCAGCTGTTTGTGAGTCTGCAGTCTTTATGCTCGAAATAATGCTAACATTTTTAGCAAAAAGATCTTCTCCTCTAGAAACTAGGTTTTTAGCAACGAATAAATTCAGGCGTTGATCGTTTTTATTGTGAACGGCAAAGAAAATGTCTTCAGCATAGGTTCCGGGGTGACTTTGTCCTTGAATATCTACATAAGCCCCTCTAAGACGAAGCAACTGTTTGTTTTGCAAAAGAACGAGAGGATTGATACTTCGTAGTTCTATTTCAAGTTGTTTAGCATAGCGGTGGGCCGTTGTTGATAGCTCTGAGATCAAGTAAAAGTTAGCTACGCCAAAAGTGGCTCCGGCAATGAGAATAGGTGCTGTAATAGAACGCATAGAAAGCCCAGCAGCTCGCAATGCAGTGAGTTCGTGTGTTCGGGAAAGTTTTTGCATTAAAAGAATTGCTGAAATTAAGCAGGAAATAGGAACAGAAATAGGGAGAATGTAGGGGATTTGGTAAAGGGCGAATAGCCAAATAAAATGATTGGCAGCACCTAAAGAAGCAAATTGTGCAATTTCGTCTAAACGCGTAACAAGCAAAACAGCAATAAAAGAAAAAATAGAGAGAAAGAAAACCTTGATATATTGGCTTAAGAGGTAGCGCCACAGTATGGGCATAAATTGACGTCTCGACTATTTGGTTATTTATTTATTGAGAATAGCAGTTTTACTCTATTTTGAAACTTTATCGTAAGCAGTATACACTGTTACACAATTCATGGGGCAGGTCAATAGGTAGACTGATGGAAAGATGGTATGTAAAGACAGAGGAAGAGGGAGAAATCGGTCCTTATAGTCTTAAAGAACTTGAAGAATTGGCTATTTTAGAGCCTTTTTCACTGGTGCGATTAGAAACCGAGGAGAACTGGCGCCCAGCGTGGGAATATCCAGCCCTGCGTAAACTATTTGTTAGTGATGATGAGAAAATAGCTTCTTCTGTATCACCTGTTCAGCAAGATTTTGAGGCTCTTGTTCTAGAAGCTAAAAGAGAGCCACCACAATTTATTTTTTGGATTTTAGCTCTTCTGCTTTTACTTTGTTTAAAAGTCTATTTTCAATGGCTAACATGAAATTAAAAGAAACCGTTTCCTCGTTTTTAAAACGAGAAAATGCTGAATCTCAACCTTTTCTTTTAGCTCTGTCTGGAGGAGCGGACTCTGCAAGTCTTTTTCATATTTTGCTCAATTTAGGAAAGAAATTTCATGTAGCTCATGTGGATCATGGATGGAGAGAAAGTAGTGCTCAGGAAGCAAAGCAAATTCAAGAGCAATGTGAAGATGCAGAAATTCCTTTTCATTTACTTACATTGAAACCAAGTGAAATCGAAGGAAATCTTGAAGATGGATGCCGGCGTGCACGGCTAGCTTTCTTTTCTCACTTATGTGAAATCCATGGTTTGAAAGCTGTAATGACGGGGCATCACGGCGGAGATCAAGCAGAAACTGTTTTAAAGAGAGTTCTCGAGGGAGCATCGTTTTCTGCTTTGTGTGCGATGCGAGAACAATCTCTTCATCAAAGCTTACTTGTTTGGCGACCTCTTTTATCTACGAATAAAGAGAAAATTTATAAGTACTTAGAAAGTAATGGGTTAAGTTTTATTGTCGACCCAAGTAATGATAATCCTACTTACTTGAGAGCCCGTATGCGGAAAAATATTTTTCCTTACTTGCAAAATGAGTTTTCAAAAAATATTTCTTCAAATCTCTGTTATATTGCAGAGCAATCTAGAAATTTGGACTTCTATCTTGAAGAGAAATTGAGCCATTATCTTGAACATCGAGTAAAAGGGCCATTTGGAGTGTTGATGAACTTCAGTGGTCATCATCCCTTTGAAATAGAATGGTTGCTTAGAAAGTGGATGTATCAAGAAAATGAAACTCTTACAAGAACACAAATGCAAAATGCTGTGCATTTATTGCATAACCATGATGCTAATAAGCAAATACCTTTGTCTAATGGAACTCTTTATATAGATCGTGCTTATCTTTTTTATTCATCTTACAACTTTTTAAGAACAAGTTCAGAAGAAGTCTTTTTAGAGGATGGCCAAAAAATAGGAAATTGGACTTGTTCTCTATCTAAAGTAGAGCAAGATGAAAATCTTGGATGGAAAGAGGTATGGAAGGGGACTTGCGCCTGTTCTTTAGGAGAAGGAGATTACTATTTAAAGTATCCTAGTATAAATGAAATGCGTTCTTCTTCCGAGTTATTGTCGAAGTGGTGGAGTAAGCAAAAGGTTCCGGCGTTTATGCGACAAGTTGTACCCGTTTTGATGAAAGAAGGAAAAGTTGTGCAAGAGTTTTTAAGTGGACGTCATTTATCTGAGATAAAAAGTGATCGTTACTTAACTCTAACTTGTTTTTTAGATTCTCAAGCTAATTGTTGATGCCGAAGACCTTAGTATGTTATACTCACACACCAAAGGGAAAAGTATTCTTTTGTCTTCTTAATCTTTTTGACATGTGAATTATTGTTTTCTGTTTTTTTATCAACAAACGTTTTAACAGAAACAGATCAAATTTGCTATGTAGAAGATGACAGGGTAGTCTGTGTGTACAATGCAAAAAAACTATTTTTTGCTATGTGTTGTATTCGGAATAGAATTTAAGGTACCTGTAGGGGGCACTTTCTTTGAGTGAGTAATCAACTCATCTTTGGGGAAGTCTTTAACTGAGAAAGGTGTGTATGGCTAAGGACAATAACGAAGAGCCTAAGAAGGGGTTTCCTGGTAATTTCCTGATTTTTTTGGTTTTAGCAATTTTTGCTACCATGCTGGTGCAGCAATTTCTTGGAGGGAAGGTTGCGTCAGTAGATTTCAACTATGAAGTGGAGCACTTGGTTAATTTAGACCTTATTGTGCCTTCTGAAAGCAGGAAAACTGCTGGTAGTGATCAACTTGTGACCTTTAGCGGTAGATTCAAAGATAGTTTATTTGAGGAATCTAAAAATCGCTTTAAGTATCTTACCCTGCTTCACGAGAACCAGCAAAATCAAGAAGAGCTTGAGGAAACTGAGCCAGCATTAGATAAGCTTCAAAATAAAGTGAAAGAAGCGGCTGCGTTATTTTTGGCTTTAGGTGGACAAGACATTCCTGCAGAGGGATATCTTGTGATCGATCGTTCATTTAATACAAGCGAACGCGATAGCCATGTTATTCTTTTTGAGTCTGCCGAAATATCTGCTCCTAACTTCATGCAGTTGATGGGGCGTTTAAGTAAGTTAGATCCGGTCACCAGCTCTTCTGATGAAATTGAAAACTTTCAAGAAGATTTAGGTGCTTGGCTTGGTCATCTACGCTCTCCTATTCTAGGAATAGGTAGTGAAACTCTTAAGAAGACTTTGCGTCGAGTTAGTGCTGAGATGCAGGTTCTTGAGGATGAGTCGCTTTCTAAAGATGCAGCTTTAGCCGTTTTCAATAGAGTTCTTAATGATGTGAATTCTGTGATTGTGGCTTTAGATGATAAAGAAGAAACAGGTCGCTTAGATGGTTTACGAAGTGTACGTGATTATTACGTGGCTTTGGAATCTTATATGGCTCTTTTAAAAAAGGTCGATGACAATCAGATAGCTCTTGCCAAAGCGCGTGAATCTGTAACATCCGTTATTTGGTTCTTTAATAGTCAGGAGCTTTCTACTCGTTCTCTTGAAAAGCAAGATAGTGATCTTTTATCTCACTGGTATCAAAATGCTAAAGAAGAGTGGGATGCCTTTGAAGGAAATCGTGGAGGCTTTTTTAGAGCTCACGATCAGCCGTTGAATTTAGTTTTAGAAAAAACATTTCGTAGTGAACCTCCGGCACCTAACTATTTTAGTTACTTATTTACGATTCTTCCTATCTTACTTGTTTTAGGGCTGCTCTATTTTGTTTTTACTCGACAAATGAAGGGAATGGGCAATAGTGCCATGAACTTCGGTAAGTCGCCTGCTAAAATGCTTTCTAAGGATAAAAACAAAATCACATTTAAAGATGTGGCGGGGATTGACGAAGCTTTAGATGAGTTAGAGGAAATAGTAGACTTCCTTAAAAATCCTGGGAAATTTACAGCTTTAGGTGGGCGTATGCCTAAAGGGGTTCTTTGTGTAGGTTCTCCAGGTACAGGAAAGACATTGATTGCTAAAGCTGTTGCTGGAGAGGCAGATTGTCCTTTCTTCCATATTTCCGGTTCAGACTTTGTTGAAATGTTTGTTGGTGTGGGTGCAAGTCGTATTCGCGATATGTTTGACCAGGCTAAAAAGAATGCTCCTTGTATTATTTTCATGGATGAGATCGATGCTGTCGGTCGTCATCGAGGAGCGGGCATCGGCGGTGGGCATGATGAGCGTGAGCAAACACTCAACCAGCTTCTTGTGGAAATGGATGGTTTTGAAAGCGGTGATGGTGTCATTTTGATGGCAGCAACGAACCGTCCTGATGTTTTAGATAAAGCGTTGTTGCGTCCTGGGCGTTTTGACAGGCAGGTCATCATTAATTTACCAGACTTGAAAGGGCGTTTTGAAATTCTAAAAGTCCATGCAAAAAAGATTAAGCTAGATAGTTCTGTTGACTTAATGACCATAGCAAAGAGTACACCTGGTTCATCAGGGGCTGATTTAGAAAATATTCTGAATGAGGCAGCTCTTCTCGCAGCTCGTAAGAAACGTACAGCTGTAACAGCAGATGATGCGACAGAGGCTCGAGACAAAGTTCTTTATGGTAAAGAGCGTCGAAGTTTAGAGGTTGATGACCGAGAAAAGTATACAACAGCTATCCATGAATCTGGCCACGCTGTTGTAGGGCTTGTTGCTAAAAGAGGAGATGGCGTCGATAAAGTCACGATCATTCCTCGTGGATTTTCATTAGGAGCAACTCATTTTCTCCCAGAGAAAAATAAGTTAAGTTATTGGAAAAAAGAAATCGCTGATCGTTTAGCTGTTTTAATGGGCGGTCGAGTTGCTGAAGAAGTTTTCCTTGGGGATGTTTGTAGTGGGGCTCAACAAGACATAGAACAAGCAACTAATCTTGCACGTAGCATGGTTACCCAGTGGGGAATGAGTGATGTGTTAGGCTTGGTTGCCTATGCTGAACGGCAGGAAAGTGGACAGTTTCTAGGTGGTGCGAATGTTACAGATAGACCGTACTCCGATAAAACCGCTCAGGCAATAGACGATGAAGTGCGTAAAATTCTTGATACAGCACATGATACAGCTCTGGAAATTATTCGAGAGTACAAAGATGTTGTAGAAAGAATGGCAGACATGCTTATTGAGTTTGAGACGTTGGATCGTGCGGATTGTGATCTTCTTATGGATCGCAAGTTTGACTCTGATAAAAAACGTAAGCGCATGAAAGAGCTAGAAGAGAAGCACAAGCAACCTGAGCCACCTCCAATACCAGAGCAAGCCGAGGCTGCGAAAAAACAGGCTGAAGATAAGGAAGCAGACAAAAAACCAGAGGCTAATGGTCCGGTTAATGAGCTGGGTGCTTCTATCTAAATCTTAAGTTTGTTTTTATGTGATAAAAAGAATGCGGAGGGTTCATCTTCGCATTCTTTTTTTTATGATAGTAGATGGAGTCTTGCCACTACCGTGGCGTTATGTTTTTTTATTCTCTTTTCCCAGAGCTAAAGCACTGGGCTAATTAGAGGCAAGCCGCTACCGCGGCGAATAATTTGTATTCCAAAGCATAAAATGTAAAGGTTTAGTCTCGATATTTTGTTGCAGTTTTCTTTGGGTTTTCACGATTTTGTATGGAGATTATTCTCTGCAGTAGGGGTGAGATTGTATCTATGACTGAGAGATCTCATAAATAGTCTTGCCACTACCGTGGCGTTATGTTTTTTTATTCTCTTTTCCCAGAGCTAAAGCACTGGGCTAATTAGAGGCAAGCCGCTACCGCGGCGAATAATT
>PAQS01000043.1 GCA_002709385.1 Waddliaceae bacterium | reverse complement strand
TGATCGGCTGGTGTTGGCGGAAGATATTATTCAACTGTTGGCCGACGAAGGGGCCGACGAGTTGCCTCTGCGTAAGCGGCAATTGAGGGCCTTGGATGACTGTGTTGGAAAGCTTCCACGCGAACGGCGTGAGCTGGCGTTGGCGGCGTACTTGAAGGGCACGACCATTCGCGAGATGGCTGCTCAGCTTGGGCGGACCGAGGGCTCGTTGTATCAACTGCTCGCGAGGATTCGGATGGAATTGCATCGGTGTATGACGCTGGCCTTGGCCGGGGACGAATCATGACGGAAAACGAACTCAATCTGCTACATCGTTATTTGGACGGCGTGATCTCGCCGGATGAATTCGAAGCGCTAGAGGAACTTCTGCGGGCCAACGCCGAAGCTCGGGCCACACTGCGGTCGCTCGCAACCATTGACGCGAAATGGCAACAGCTCGCGTCGGATGCGGCGACTCCGTGGCCTAAGCATTCCGCGGACGAAACAAACTTGGCAGACCGCCAGGCACCCGCAAGCTTGAAGCTTACGCCACTGTGGCTGGCGGTGACGACAATTGCGCTGGTCGTTGCTGCTCTTGGCTGGTTTCGTGAATCGGATGAAACACCGTCGGAAACCGAACGTGGCATCGCTCGGGTGATTCGAATCGAGGGGGAAGGCACGGCCGGCGAGGATCGCATTGTCGTTGATGGAACGGAACTGTTCGCTGGCGAAGACCTTGCAATGCAACAAGGGTTGATCGAACTAGCGTTTCGTGAAACGGGCGTACATGTAGTCGCGACGGCTCCACTGCGGATGAAGCTGGACAGCAATCAGCGAGTGTCGCTTCATGAAGGACAGGTCAAACTGGTTGTGCCACCACAGGGTGTGGGGTTTGTTGTCGATACGGTTCAGCGAAAGTTTGTTGATCTGGGGACGAGTTTTGTTGTCACGGCCGGCGCGAAGGGCTCTGAAGTTCTGGTTCTCGATGGGCAGATCTCGGTAGACGATCACGATGGCAAGTCTGTCGACCTGATGCACGAAGGAGAGTTCGCCCGGTTTGATCGAACTGGCAAAGTCAAGAGGCGGATGCCGTCTCGTCTCTCTTTGGCGCTGCCCGAGCTTTCTCTAAAGGCAACCAAGCCGAGTGGCAACTCGCTGCACGGTATTGTTCTTGGTTACGCCAACCCGATTGCTAAAGGACGTCTCGCGGAAGATGTGATTGGACGCGAACTGTTGCCGCTGATCCAGTCGAATTTTCGCGATCGCGATTGTCTGGAAAAATTCCATCAAGGCGAGCCGCTCAGTTTCCGAGGTATCTCGGGAGCCTTTCACGAGTTCCCTGACCGGACTGGCCTCGCGCCGTACTTTCGCGAAGGCGGCTGGATGGCGTGGTACCACGGCCAGGTTCTTCCGCCGCGCCCGGGACGATATCGGTTCTGGGGTTACGCGGACAATCACCTGCTGGTTGCGGTTGATGGAAAGCCTGTCTTCGAAGGATCGCGGCGTGATTCTTCATTCAGGGAACTTGGAATCCCACGCACTGACAATCCTGCTCTGCCATGTCTGATTGCACGGGCTGGTTTCGCCTGTAGCGAATGGATCGAAATGAACGGGGACTCCGTGCAACTTGACTTCCTATTCGGAGACGTCGGAGGCAATCTTACATCCGGTCTGCTACTCGTCGAGCGGGAAGGTGAAAACTACGAGGAGACATTCTGGGGCCAGCCGAAATGGCCGCTCTTTCTGACCGAAGCTCCGAGTGCCGAAGAGACTGCGGAGTTTGAACGGTTGGTCAATCATCTGGAACAGAAGACAATGGGATCTTTTTCGATCGCGGAAGACGCAATCTGGAAAGTATTGAATACGCCCAAACTGGATTAGTACCGAGGGAAAACAGCACTCGACAGATAATCACGAACCTTAAACCATGAAATACGCAATCACATTCACAGCCGTTCTTTTCTTCGCGATATGTGCATGTACGCGCGCCGCCGATCCGGCATTCAAGTCTCATCTGTTTGAGAAAGGCAAGCTTATCTACTCCGACGACTTTGCCGGGAAATACAATCGGGAGCGATGGGGTATTCCGAAGAAGGACCGGCAAATCAAGGATGGCAAGTTGCTTGTGACTGCACGGTTCAAATCGAAGGCAGAGGCTATAAAGGTCCTCAAACGCGATCACCATCTAGGACTGGAACCAGTTGTGCACCTCAATCGCATTCCCAAAAAGTTTGTCTGCCACCTGCGGTACAAGTGCGAGAAGAAAGAACTCACAACCGGCCGACCCATTCTTCAAATCGGCCACCACATGATCAAATTCAACTACATCAAGGGAGGAGGCCACCGAATTCAACTGCCGGACGGTCCTGCTTTCAGTGAGCCCAAGTCAAAGATGAAACTCAACGAGTGGATCGACTTGGTCATCGAGTACAAACTCGGAACGCTCAGAATCAACGTCAACGGCCACAGCAAGTCATACGAGCACGAGAAGGTCACCATCATCAACAAAAAAGACAAGCTCGGTCCAAGATTCACCTGGAAAGGAGGCCCGGGCTGCCGAATCGTGTTTGACTCTGTCCGTCTCTGGAATTGTGAAGGGTGAACTAACTGGACAGCACCATTTTCTGGGACATCCGCGCAATACAAGCACGAAGCGCAAGCGAGTGGGTTTGGACACTCGCTTGCGCTTCGTGCTTGTATTCGCGGGCCTACGGCCGGATAAGGCATCCAGTACTCCCCGAAATCCATAACGGTCAGGAATTCTCTGAAATTGTACGATTTCCGCGTTAAATTCGGCCATGATCGGTAGCGGATAAATGCGGCCGAATTGCCAATTCAACACTCCCGTTCTCAAGTGAACCAACGTGACCAAATTGATGAAACTACTCTCAACACTGATGCTGCTTCCTGTACTTACCGCCACTGTCAACGCACAGGAATTCGGCGAACAGCCTGCCGGAGCACGGATTCCAGACAAACTCGAATTTCAATCGATCTTTAATGGCAAAGACCTCTCCGGCTGGGCCGGGAAAACGGAGTTCTGGTCCGTTAAGGATGGCGCGATCTTCGGGCAGACGACCAAGGACAAGCCAACGCAAAGCAACACGTTCCTCGTCTGGCAAGGTGGTGATGTCGCCGACTTTGAGTTCAAGGCGAAGGTTCGCTTTGCCGGCAATAACTCGGGCGTTCAATACCGTAGCGAGTTGTTCGGGAATCCTGAAGACTTTG
The DNA here is from genome assembly GCA_002709385.1 of Waddliaceae bacterium. Taxonomy (GTDB): domain Bacteria; phylum Chlamydiota; class Chlamydiia; order Chlamydiales. Next base: position 16,180 of record PAQS01000043.1, on the reverse strand, counting down.
CCGTCAAAGGATATCAGGCTGATTTGCATCCGAAGCCAGAGTACTTCGGGATGCTCTATGCCGAGAAGTGGCGGGGGATTGTCGCCCGTCGTTTCCAAAGAGTCGTCGTCGGTGCCGATGGAAAACCGAAGGTGGTCGGTGAAGTTGGCAACAAAGATCAAAAGCTCGTTGATACCGAGTGGAACGAGTTGACAATCATCGCGGTCGGCAACCGGCAGATCCATCAGGTCAACGGCGTCACCACGATGGACCTGACGGACAATCATCCGGAGGCCAAACGGAAGGGGATTCTCGCGTTACAGCTCCACCGAGGAAAACCGATGACCGTCGAGTTCAAAGACATCCGCTTGCGGCATCTCAAAGGCGAAGACGCCAAGGCTGCTATCAATGCCGTGACGAAAAAGGCCGGCTGGACCGACGAACTGCACACGGCTTACTTCGAGTGGTTCCTCAAGGCCGCGAACTACCGCGGCGGAGCCAGCTTCGCAAAATTCATTCAGTTCATCCGGGACGACGCGGTCGCCTCGCTCAGTGAAACTCAGAAGAAGTCACTCAAAGAAATTCTCGCGAAGAAACCGGTACAGAAGTCCGCGCTGGAAAACCTCGGCGCGATCTTCGCAGGCCGGTCAGAGACGAAATGGACGTTAGATGAATTGTCACAAGCAACTCGTACGAACCTAAAGCAACGAGATTTCCGCAATGGCCGCAAGATGTTCGCGGCGGGTGGATGCTTTGCCTGCCATCGCTTTCGAAATCAGGGAGGTATGACGGGGCCCGACCTGACGACTGCGGGTCGTCGTTATTCGGCTCACGACTTGCTCGATCAGGTGATCCATCCCAGCAAGGTTATCAACGACCAGTTTTCTGCAGTGTCTGTCATTACCGAGGACGGTCTTGCTCACACGGGTGTGGTCGTGAACTTAAGTAGTGATCGCCTCACGCTCAACACCGACCTCTCCGATCCCAACAAGCGAGTGAACATCGACCGCAACACAATCGAAGAACTGATCGTTTCAAAAACCTCACCAATGCCAACCGGTTTGTTCAATCGAATGACCAAGGACGAAATTCTCGACCTAATCGCCTACCTCATCAGCGGCGGCGATCCCAAATATGAGTATTTCCGCAAGTAAAGAAAATGCCATCTTGGAATTCGCCAGAATTCCTCTGGCTTAACGTAGCCTGACTCGGAGCAATCGCGAGTCGAGATTAAGAGTACGATTAAGTTTAGGAAGCCTGCGACAACAAACATGACGAAATCAATAACCACCCTCTGTTCCGTACTCCTGGCCTGCTCATTCGCGTACGCCGAATCCGACACACCGCCGAATATCGTCTTGATCCTTTCCGATGACCAAGGTTACACCGACTATGGGTTTATGGGGCATCCGGAAATCGAGACGCCGAACCTCGATAAGCTTGCATTGGAAAGTGCGTTGTTTCGGCGCGGGTATGTTCCGACTGCGTTGTGCCGTCCCTCGCTGATGACGCTGATAACCGGTCTCTATTCACATCAGAACAAGACGACCGGAAACGATCCGAGGAACACTCCAGAAAACAAAGCTCACGCTGAGAAAGCGGGCAAGAACGCGCGTGAACTGCTGATTTCTCACATTGACAAGACCGGATCGCTGCCGAAGTGGCTGGCAGAGAAGGGATACGTCAGTCACCAGAGCGGCAAGTGGTGGGAAGGATCGTATCAGCGAGGCGGCTTCACTGAGGGGATGACTGATGGGTTTCCGAATCCACGCGGTCGACACGGCGATGCCGGACTGAGAATCGGCCGGAGCGGGCTCAAACCGGTCACTGATTTCATCGATCGAAGTGTGGCTGCTGAAAAGCCGTTCTTTGTCTGGTACGCGCCGTTCATGCCGCACACGCCACACACTCCTCCGGCACGACTGCTCAAGAAGTACAAGGCGAAGGGAGTCCACGAGCGGATCGCGAAGTACTACGCGATGTGTGAATGGTTTGATGAAACCTGCGGAGCACTCGTCAATCACATTGATGAGACGGGGATCAAAGAAAACACGCTCGTGCTCTACGTGTGCGACAACGGCTGGATTCAGACCGAACAGGGCGGCTACGCACCGCGTTCAAAACGCAGCCCGAACGAACACGGCACACGAACGCCCATTATGTTCCGCTGGCCGGGAACGATTCCTGCGGCCGACCGTCCAGAACTCTGTTCGTCGATCGATTTCGTCCCCACCGTTCTGGCCGCCGCCGGAGCAACAGGACCGCACGACTTCCCGGGACTCAATCTTCTGTCCGAACTGAAGTCGGGAAAAACCATCGAGCGAGATACGTTGTTCGGCGAATCGTTCGCTCACGACATCGCCGACATCGAGAACCCTCAGGCGTCACTGTTGTATCGCTGGGTTATCAAAGGCCATGACAAGCTGCTGCTGACCTATGACGGAGCGCCTGGAAAGATGAAGTATCCGCCAACCAGCGGAAAGCCTCAGCTTTACGATCTGAAGTCAGATCCCAAAGAAGAAAACAACCTCGCTGCCAAGAATCCAGAGTTGGCAGAACAGCTCAGTAAACTTCTGGACGAGTGGTATGTTCCCAATGAGCGCCAAGTCGGTAAGTTTACGCCCGCCGCTCCAAAGACGAACCGGAAGCCTCGAAAACGCGCCGGCGGTAACAAACAATAAAGTCATTGACCTACGAGACTAACAATGAAATCACCATTCAACCGCCGCCACCTTCTTCGTGGAGCGGGGGCGCTGATCGCGCTGCCGGCGTTGGAATCGATCGGTTTTCGCCGCTTCACTTCGGCTGCGGATATAACACCCGCAAAGCCGCCCAAAAGAATAATCTTTCTGGGCATTGGCTATGGTGTCACCTCTGAAACCTGGTTTCCCGACATCAACGACAAAGGAGTGGGCTACAAGCTGCCCGAGGGGTTGAAGCCACTGGCCCGTCATAAAAGCGATTTCACGATCGTCCAGGGATGTAAGCATCACTTCAGTCGCCAGGCACACTGGGGAAGCACCTATTGGCTGACGGGAGCGAATCAATACGGCACTCCCGGCCAGTCCTTTTCCAACACTATCTCCGCCGATCAGGTTGCCGCCGCCCAGTTTGGTGAGCATACCCGCTTCACCTCAATCCAACTGGGCACGGACGCTGACGACAGGAACGGGCATGGCCCCGGAACTTCCCTAGCCTGGGACCAACGGGGGAAGCCTCTTTCGGCGTGGAACTCCCTGTTGGAAACCTACCTCAAACTCTTTGGGGCAGATGACATACCTCTCGCACAGCGTCGAGCAATGCTGGCCGAAGAACGCAGTGTCCTGGATTCCGTGCTCATCGAAGCGAAGGACATGCAGCGCGGGTTGACGAAGAATGATACTGACAAGCTGGACGAGTATTTCCAAAGTATCCGTGACATCGAAACTCGGCTGAGCAAAGCGGAAAAATGGATGGATGTGCCTAAATCTAAAGCTCCGCTTGAAGAACCGGATAACGTTTTGGTAGGGCGCAGCGAAATCGAGATGATGTACAAGCTCATGGTCGCTGCCTTGCAGACGGACAACACGCGGGTCATTACCTACCGCGAGCCCGGGTCACGTCTGCTGAGGAGCCTCGGGCTGAACGGTAACGCTCACAACGTGAGTCATTATCGCCCCGGTGCAGTCACGGAAAAATCTTCGAAGACGAGGGACAAGGCGCACAGCGAATTGTTGGCCGGATTGATCGATCAGTTAAAAGCCACCAGGGAAGCCGATGGCAGCAGGCTCTTTGATCATGTCGCTTTGGCCTTTGGTTCCAACATTCGCTCCATTCATTATCTCGAAAACCCGCCCACGCTGATCACCGGCAGGGGAGCCAATCTTAAACTGGGGCAGAACCTTGTCCTCAATGAAGGCACACCGCTGAACAATGTCTGGCTGACTATGTTGCAGGGTGTCGGTGTTAACGTCGATCGTCACGGCGACAGCACCGGCGTCGTGAAGGAGCTGCAGGGATGAATTCAATACTCAATCAGGCAAAGGAATGGGGGCAGAGGAATTCATGCATGTTTGGGGACAGGAGCTTTATTCCTTTGCCCCTATTCCTCTGCCTGATCGCCACTGTTTCCACAACCTTCGCCGCGCCGCCCGAAGCACGACTTCCGGAAAAGCACCGGGCCTTCTTCAAAGCACACTGCCTCGATTGCCACGACTCTGAGACGCAGGAAGGCAAAGTCGATCTCGAAACACTGCCCTTCCGCATCACCACCATCGAGCAGGCGGAACTCTGGCAGAAGGTGCTAGGTGTACTGAATTCCGGAGAGATGCCGCCGAAAGATTCCAAACAGCCTGTCAACAAAGAGAAAGCGGATTTTCTGGATGATCTGTCGCTCACGATGGTCACCGCCCGCAAAGTGCTGTCCGACTCGGGTGGCAAGATCACCATGCGACGGCTTAACAAACGCGACTACCAGAACAGTATCGAGAGCTTGCTGGGGGTGCGACTCGGTAAGGAACTCCTTCCCGATGATGGCGACTCCGGCGACTTTGATACGGTGGGAGCTTCGCTTTTTCTCTCCAGCGACAAGTTCGAGCAGTATCTGAAACTCGGGCACCACGCCATCGAGGAGTTCTATGAGCGGCGAGCGGCTCGAACGGCAAAGCCTTTTGTCTATCGCGTGGAGCCGGAAAAAACGCTCAACGTCGCCTTGAGACAGAGAGTCGAGCGAAACGAGGAATACCTGAAACGCCATAAGGCGCTGGATGCGGAACTGGAGAAAGCTCTCGCCTTACCAGAGAACAAAAACTTTGAAGCCCAGATGGGCACAAAGGGTAACCGCCTGCAGCTCTACCGTAAAATTGACCGTCACCTTAAAAAGCTGAAAGGAGCCCCCGACCCGAAGGATCATGGATTCAAAACTTATTTTAGTGCAGCGAATTTTTTTCCCAAAGCGGCTCCCTACGACAAGCACTACGCCGGTCTTCCTCATAGTGAGACAGGCACTTGGCTTCAGCTGACCATGGGTTCCGCCAAGATCGTAATAGCGCCGCCGGGCGACATGCCCGTCGGAACGTACACGTTGCGAATCAAGGCGGGGGTCACCAAAAAGTCGCCGGCTTTTCGTCACTTCCTCGAACTAGGCTACCCCGCCGTCAAGGGACTTGCCAGAGGACAGTTCGAAGGTTTTCCCCTGCAGGCGCTGCACGTTACCGGCAGTCCGGCCAATCCGGAATTGATCGAGACCCAGGTAGCGGTGGGTAAGGATACAACACGACAATTTGCGATCAGGGAACGTCAGCCGGCATGGGGGCCTTTGAGGAAGCATTACTTTTACCCGGCGATGAATCGCAACGGTTATGGCCATGAGCCTTCGATTTGGGTCGATTGGGTTGAGATCGAAGGCCCGTTGCCGCAAGGGGATCCCAGTCCGCTCGATCAGATCTTTGATGCGAACCGCCCGGATCGCGACAAAACGAAACGGGCCAGGAACATTCTCCAACAGTTTGCCGTCAAAGCGTTTCGCTCCCGTGAACCCAACCCCGAGTTCATCGATTCCCTGGTGGCCGTTTTCAAAAACAGACTGGTGATCGACAAGAAGTTCGACGTGGCGATTCGAAAACCGCTGAGCATGATTCTGGCATCGCCACGGTTCCTCTTCATGAAGGAGCCCGGGCAGGACGGCGCTCCTCGTGCATTGGACGATCTCGAACTGGCCGTGCGACTGTCGTATTTCCTCTGGAGTTCCCCACCGGATGCCCAACTGATTGCGCTCTCAGAGAAGAAGCAACTGCGTGATCCTGTCAACTTGCTGAGACAAGTGGATCGTTTGATTCAGAACCCGAAAGCGCACCACTTCGTTTCCGGTCTAGCCCATCAGTGGCTGGACATGAAGCGTCTGGACTTCTTCCAGTTTGATGCCAAAGAACATCGCGAGTTCGACGAAAGCATGCGCGCGGCAGCCCGCGAGGAGGTCTACCAATCCATCCTGCATCTCTTGCGATCCAGGGACCAGGGACAGCTGCAGCATTTACTCAAGAGCGATTATGTCATCGTCAATGGTTTTCTGGCCACACACTACGGTTTGAAAGGCGTCGCAGGTGATCGCTATCGGAAAGTCACCGTGCCTGAAGATTCTCCGCGCGGTGGATTCCTGGGAATGGCCGCGATTAATGCGATGGGTAGCGACGGCAAAGAGAGCAGCCCCGTCGAACGCGGGGCCTGGGTGCTGCGCCATCTACTGCACTCGCCACCGCCCCCGGCTCCGGCCAATGTGCCACAGCTTTCGCGACTGGACGGCAAGCCCCTCACCAAGCGGGAAAAACTCGCTACGCACATGGAAGAAGCGCAGTGCGCCAGTTGCCATCGCAAGATTGATCCGATTGGCTTTGGCCTCGAAAACTTCGACGCCGCCGGCAAATGGCGCAGCAACGAACGCCGATACACCAAGAACAGAAAAGGCCAGATGGTGCCCAGCAGAACCGGTACCCCCATTGATGCGTCCGGCGCTTTCCACAACGGTCCGGCATTTGCCGATTTCTTTGAACTGCGTGAGTTGATTGCCACCAACCATAAGGATGATTTCGCCCGTGGCTTCACAGAAGCCCTGATCGAGTACGGTCTCGGTCGTCCGTTCGGATTTACCGATGAAGATCTGGCCAACGAAATCCTGGTCGCGTCAAAAGACAAGCAATACGCCGTCCGTGAATTCATCCACGCCCTCGTCCAAAGCAAGCCGTTTCAATCGAAGTAATGGGACACCGGGATTTCTGGCGAAATCCACTACCACTCATATCCACAAGAAATCTATTCCATGAAAACCAGCCGGACATTCATCATCGTCGCTATCTGCCTGAGCGTTGCCGCCAGCGGAGTTGCCGCTCAGAAGAAAGAATCGCGTGGCATTCAGACTCTTCACGGAATTATTGAAGCCGTCGACGGAAACAAGATCACCATCACTTACCGCAGGAAAAACCGGACGTTCATGCTCAACGACAAAACCAAGATCACCTACGTCAGCTTCCTAAAGGCGAAAAAGGAAATCAAAGCGGGCTTTTTCTTTCGCGCCGGCGTCGATTCCAAGGGGCAATGCCATCAGCTCTGGGTCACGCTTCCCATCCCCAAGGAGAATCTCAAGCCCAGCGCCAAAATGCTCACCATGACACCTGCAGAGTTGCACAAGTGGGCTGACCGCAATGGCGACGGCGAGCTTTCCTATGTCGAATACGCGACCGCCATTTACCGTTCACCCAAGCACGGCCCAGTCGGATTTGGAAAAGCGGACAAAGACAAGTCAGGCACACTCAATCTGAAGGAATTCGCACCGAAGCTCGAGGGCATCAAGTGGTATAGGATCTCCCGCAAAACTCCCGCCGAATGGCACGCGGAATCCGATGCCAACTCCGATGGTGTCCTCAGCAAGCAGGAATTCGTGAAGTTCCTTGGCTCCACGGCTCACTTGGATACCTTCTTTAAGAGGGCAGACAAAGACCGCTCCGGTGACCTCTCGGTTTCGGATTTGGCCAGCTTCATCGACTCCATCCTGCGAAGATGAAGAACATCAGGCAATCGGAAGGTGGTCAAATAGTGCATAATGAGGCAAAGGAATGGGGCAGAGGAATAAGTTGGAATCATTCCTTTGCCCTCATTCCTCTGCCTGTCTTCCGAGTAAGATAAAGGAATTCATTTCAGGATTTAAGATATGAACACACCAATCAATCGTCGCCGGTTTCTTCGTGGAACCGGAGCCTTGATTGCGCTGCCCGCGTTGGATTCCATTGGTTTCCGTCGTTTCGCATCGGCCGCAGATAAATCGCCTGCGAAGCCGCCCAAACGATGCGTCTTTCTCAGCATTGGGTTCGGCGTGACCAAAGAAACCTGGTTTCCTGACCAGGGCCACACCGGCAGCGACTACGAACTCTCCGAGGGGCTCTCCCCGCTGTCCCGTCACCAGTCCGATATCACCGTGGTGCAGGGCTGTGCGAACCAGTACTCCAACGAAGCTCACTGGGGCAGCACTTTCTGGCTCACGGGGGCCAATCGCTATTCCGTACCCGGTCAGAACATGGCCAACAGCATCTCGGCTGACCAGGTCGTCGCGCGACATCTGGGCCAGGACACTCGCTTCTCCTCGATCCAGCTCAACGCCTCCACTCTGGAAGGACACGGTCCCGGGCTCTCGCTGGCATGGAATCAGCGCGGCAAACCGGTCGCCGGCCAGGACGACCCGGTTCAGGTTTTCCACAAGCTCTTCTCGCCGGATGACATGCCGCTGGAACAACGCCAGGCCGCCATCGCCGAAAACCGCAGCGTCCTGGACGCAGTCCTCACCCAGGCCAGACGCGTGCAGCGCGGTCTCACCAAGACCGATAACGACAAGCTCGACGAATACTTCCAGGGTATCCGTGACATCGAGACGCGTCTCAAGAAGGAAGAAGCCTGGCTCGAAGTCCCCAAGGCGAAGGCTCCACTCGACGAACCGGAACCCGGCCTGAAGGGGAAGGCCGAGATCGAGATCATGCAGGATCTGATCGTTGCCGCGCTGCAGACGGACAGCACCCGCGCACTGAGCTATCGCATGCCCGGTCAGAGCCTGCTGCAAAGTCTCGATCTCAAACCCAGTGCCCACAATGTGAGCCATTACTCACCTGGCGAACGCATGGAGGCTTCGAAGGTGCGTGACAAGACCCACAGCGAACTGCTTGCCCGCCTGATCGACAAGCTCAAGGCCACGAAGGAAGCCGACGGATCGAGCCTCTTCGACCACACGGCCGTGGCCTTCGGCTCGAACATCAGCTCGATCCATTACCTGACCAATTGCCCGACAATCCTCACCGGCGGCGGAGCCAACCTGAAGCTGGGCCAGCACCTCGTCCTGCCGAAGGACACGCCGCTGTGCAATGTGTGGCTGACGATACTGCAGGGCCTCGACATCAACGCCGAACGACATGGCGACAGTACGGGCGTCGTCAAGGAGCTGCAGGCTTAAGTCTGTTGGGTTTGCTGCGTGCAGGTCGTTTCCAGCCGCATCGCGAGCATCATGAAAAGGAATCCGATGAGCGTACGTTTCCTCTTACTGTTTTTTCTGGCCTGCTCCGTGTTTTCTGAATTGCAAGCCCAGGAGCAGCGGCCCAACATCATTCTGCTGTTCATTGATGATCTGGGTTATGCCGACACCGGCCCATTCGGCTCCAGGGACATCCCGACGCAGCGGATCGATCGTTTCGCCGACGCGAATGGGGCGGCAAGCTCAATACTTCAAGACAGCAAGAAAGCGATCAAATGAGAAAAGCAATTGCCCTAATACTACTCCTTACAGCCTCAACAGGCTTCGGAGAAGACAGGCCCGTTCATTTGTTCATACTCTCAGGACAATCCAACATGGCGGGCATGAATCCGAAAACAGGTTTCATGCCGGAGGCCAACAAGCTGTTCCAGGGCGAGAAGGTCGTTTACATCAAGGTGGCCAAGGGCGGCCAGCCGATATGCAGATGGGTTAAGGAGTGGGAAGATATCGCAAAGAAGAAGGGGCTGGATTCCAAACGCATCCAAAGAATCACGAAAGGCGAAGGAGTCCAGTTCTATCAGCCGATCCTGGATCAGTATCAGGCGATGCTGAAGAAGCACCCTAAGCTGACTTCGGTCACCTTCTGCTGGATGCAGGGTGAACGCGATGCCAATGGCGGCGCGCATGCCGCATACAAAGATGCTTTAAAGCTGTTGATCTCCAAACTGCGCCGCGACTTAAAGCGCCCCGACATGAACATCGTCATCGGCCGAATCGGGGATTACGCTCTGGATAGACCATCGTGCGTGGCAGTACGGAAAGTACAACGTGAGATTGCCGATGAAGACGCTCGCGGCGCGTGGGTCGACGTCGATGATCTGAACGACAGAGAGGTCGACGGAAAGATCATCAACGCCGTTCACTACAACAGGCCGGAAGGCTACATCACGCTCGGCCGACGCTTTGCACGCCAGGGCCACGCGCTGGTGACCGGGAAGGAGCCCGCGGAAAACGGCAGGCCCGGAGATCGAGCGCCCCAAGAAATCGAGAAGAACAAAAACAAGAAAGAGAACACCCAAGAGAAGAAGAAAAAGAACGCCATAGGAGTCGAAGCAAAACCTTTAAAAGACTCCAAGCCAAACATCATCATTATTATGCCGGATGATTCGGGTTACGGTAATCATTCCTGTTTCGGTAATCCTGTCATCAAGACCCCAAATGTCGATGCCCTTAAGAAACAAAGCTTGCTCTTCACGCGGTATCACAGCAGCGCAAGATGTTCTCCCAGCCGTGCGCAACTCATGGGTGGTCGCCATGAATTTATGAGCGGTGTTACCCATACCATCCTTATGCGTGAGCGCATGAGCCTGGATACGATCACTCTGCCACAAGCCCTTAAAAAAGCCGGGTATACCACTGGCATTTTTGGCAAGTGGCACTTGGGCAAGGAAGGGCCTTACCGTCCCGAGAATCGTGGGTTTGATGAGTGCTGGATGTACGAAAAGGGCGCGAGAATGGCAGCCACCATTTCTCACAATGGAAAATCGCAGAGAATGGCTGGTACATATCCTACAGATCTATTTTTCAAAAAAGCGACAGAATGGATCGATGTTCAACGGCAGGCAAAGACACCCTTCTTCGTTTATCTCCCACCCAAATCACCCCACGGCCCTTTCAAAGAAGATTCGAGTGATATGCCGAATGAAGATTACAAAAAATTTCTTGGTACCCATCCGGAAATGACAGTACAGATTGCGAAGATCTATTGGGAGGTTGAAAACATTGACAGGCGCATCGGCGAGATGATTAGGCAACTCGAAAAGTGGGGGATCGCTGATGAGACCTTGTTCATCTTCATAGCGAGTGACAATGGCGCTTCGGGAACCGCACAAATACACAATGCAGGGATGAAGAAAGGCAAGGGGCAACCGTATCAGGGCGGAACCCGGGTGCCTGCTTTCTTCAGATGGCCGGGCGGCGGTATTAAGGGTGGTTCAGAAAGCGCAGCGCTGACAAGCCAGATGGACATCATGCCGACCCTTCTGGAAATGACCGGTGCTCCTTTGACCGAGCAGATCAAGAAACAGGTCGAGGGGCGCAGTCTGGTTCCCCTGATCAAGAACCCCGCGGCCGATTGGGACGACGACCGGCATTTGGTTCACCACGTTGGTGCCTGGAAACAGGGTCAGGCCGCCCAATCGAAACACGCCAGAGTTTCCATCCAGAACAAACGATTCACGCTGGTGAATAACGAGGAGCTTTACGACCTCAGCACGGACCCCGGCGAAACAAAAAACGTTATCGTTGAGCATCCTCAAATTGTAGAAACCCTGAGGAAGGCATATGACAGATGGTGGGAAACAGTTACCCCAGGAATGATTAACGAAGATCAAAAGGAAGCCTTGAGACGATGATTCACACGCTGTTGATGCGGATCGCGAGCGTCGCTCTGGCTGTGTTGTCCTTTGCCGCGCTGACCCAGCCAGAGGCCGCCGCGGCGCCGCGCCCTAACATCATCGTTTTCCTCGTCGACGACTACGACAAGCCAGAGACCAGCGCCTACGGCGGTAAGGTGCTTACCCCAAACCTCGACCGGCTGGCGCGCGAGGGTATGCGCTTCGACAACGCCTTCGTCACCAGCACGGTCTGCACGCCGTCGCGATACACATTCCTGACCGGTCGATGCGCCAGTTCGTCCTACTCCCATGAGTTCACCGAACTGTTTCCCAGGGGCACACAGACCTCGCCCGGGTTTAACGTCGCGCTGGAAGAGGACAACATGAACGTCGGGGCCGTCCTCGCGAAGAACGGGTACGCGACGGGGTTTGTCGGGAAATACCACGTCGGTGGGGACGAGAAGGATAAGGAGCGGCTGAAGAAGCTCGGCCTGCACGACGTCCCCAAGGGGGTGGCTTATTCCGAAGAGATCAATCGGAAGCAGAACGAAAACGAGAAGCGTCACCGTGAACTCGTCAAGGAGCGCGGCTTCACCTGGGCGAAGCACATCTACTGGTCGAACACCAAAACGCCGTTCCAGATGCACAACCCCGAGTGGACGATCGAAGCGGCCGTCGAGTTCATCGAGCAGCACAAGGATCAACCGTTTTACCTGCACTATGCGACGACACTGTTGCACGGCCCGAACAGGAGCTGGCACAAGTCGCTGGAACACCCGCGCGTGACCGGCGAGGGCATGGTCGATCGCGACCCGGCGTTCGCGACGCGCAAGACGGTCATGCAACGTATCCAGAAGGCGGGGTTGAGCGAGGACGAAGCGGGCTACCTGTGGATGGACGACACGCTGGGCATGATTCTGGACAAGCTCGATGAATTGAAGATCGCCGACAACACCGTGGTCCTGTTCATCGCCGACCATGGCTCGAACAACAAGGGGTCGCTGCAGAAGTTCCGGGGCGCCGAGGTGCCATGCCTGATGCGCTGGCCAGCGGGCATGAAGGCGGGCGTGGTCTGCGATCAGCTGATCCAGAACACGGATTTCGTGCCGACCTGGTTCGAGCTGGCAGACGCGAAACTTCCCAAGGGATACCACCACGACGGCGTGAGCTTGAGGCCGCTTTTCAAGTCGCCTCAAGAGGCTGTGCGCGACCACGTCTATTGCGAGATGGGCGCCGCGCGTGCCGTGATGACCAAAGACTACGGCTACATCGCGCTGCGCTACACACAGGACCAACTCGCCGGCATTCGTGCCGGCGAAAAACGCACCATCAAATCGGTCCTCGGTCTCAGCGGCGGCGTCTCACGTTCGTGGGATAAACACCCCGACGCCATCAGTGCCGATCAACTCTATGATCTGCGCAAGGACCCCGAAGCCCAAGACAACCTGGCAGGAAGTCCAAAGCACAGAGCCACGCTTAGAGACATGCGTGCGAAGCTCACCGCGTCACTCAAGCAGTTCCCCGACCGGCCTTATGGCGAGTTCGTCCCGGGCGGCAACGCGGCCTCGGCCGAGGGAACGGGCGATGTGTTTCGACGGCTCCGCAATATCGTGATGGACTACAAGGGCGCCAGGAAGCGGCCGAAGCGGTCACGCAAATCTGAATCACCTGACGGGCCGTCGCGTAAGCCGCGGCGGGAGCAGCGAAAGATAGACAGCAAGAAGAATTGATGGCTATGAAAGTTGAAACCTCATCAACACAGGCGGAATCATGAAAAGACGTACCTTCCTCAAGGGAGCCGGGGTTGCCTTGCTCCTCCCCCGCATGGAGAGCCTGGGGCAGATGAGCGAGGCGGATTCGCCGCGGCGTCTGCTCACGATCGTTAATCACCTCAGCTTTTATCAGCCCGAGTTGATCCCGATGGCGGACGGCGCAATCGAGAAGGCGCCGCCCCTGCTGGACGAGTTGTCCGATCACTTTGATCACCTGAAAGTCTTCAGCGGACTCGACAACCCGGCTGTGCAGAACGGTTTCGGACACACGCCTTGCGTGGGCATTCTCTCCGGTTACTTCAACAAGCTGCACCGCAGGAACCGGCTATCGATTGACCAGGCGGTCGCCGATCTGATTGGGGACGACACGCGCTTCAAGTCGCTGGTCTTTCAGGCAGGTGAGAACCTGAACTTCTCACAGATCTCCTGGGACAAGCACGGATTGCCGGTTAAGCAGATCGATTCGCCCCGCAGGATTTTCAACCTGCTCTTTCAGGTCGACGAAGACGAAAAGACGCAGCAGCAGGTACTCGCCGAGGACCGCAGCATTCTCGATGCGGTTCTCGCCCAGGCCAGGTCCATGGAGAAGCGTCTCAATGCCACCGACCGGGCAAAGCTGGACGAGTATCTCACCTCGGTCCGCGAAGTGGAGCAGACCGTGAAGCGACGCGCCTACTGGGCCGACCGCTCCAAGCCGCAAGTGGATTACGAGATCGAGAATTTCGACCGCAAGTCGGTGGACGACTACGTCGGCACCTTGATGGATCTTGCCGTGCTGGCGCTTCAAACCGATTCGACGCGTGCGGTTACGGTGCAAATTCCGTTTTGGGAAGGCTTCAAGGAACCGGACCTCAGCGGTAACTATCACGACCTTTCCCACCACGGCCAGAAGCCGGAAAAGATCAAAAAATTGCTCATGCTGGAGCACGCCATACTCAAGCGCATCAGCGCGGCACTCACCACCATGAAAAAACGCCAGGTGGGCAACGGCTCGTTGTTTGCTCAAACCACCACGCTCCTTACCGCTTCCATGGGCAGCGCCAACTCTCATAATTTCGACGACCTGCCAGCGTTGGTGTTCGACACCCGGATGAAGACGGCCGGTCATTGGAGAAAGCAGGACGTACCGATGAGCAACCTGTACCTCGGCTTGCTCCAACTCTTCGGTGCCGAACACGACCAGTTCGGGGAAAGCACCGGAGCGTTTAAGGTGTTGTCATAATGCGTCTGCCCTGCGCAATACTGCTGCTGAGCTTTCTCCTGCCGGTAACGCTCCACGCGGAACCCGAGCTGGAACAATTCTTCGCCCAAAACTGCGTCAAGTGCCACGGCCCAAAACAACAAAAGGGCAAGGTGCGGCTGGACCGGCCGGTGGCCGCCTTGTTCGCCAATGAGGAGTTGCTGGAGACCATTGCAGCCGTGCTTGAGGCTGGTGAAATGCCGCCTGAGAAGGCGCCACAGCCCACGGCCGCAGCTCGGGCGGGTGCCTTGCAAATTATTCAGAAACACATTCTCACCCAGCGCCCGATTAACCCCCTCAAGCGACTCACTCGTGCTGAGTACACCCACACGATGCGGGATCTTTTTGGCGTGGATTTTGATTTCACCGGCCTGCTGCCGCCCGATCACGTGGAGCACGGCTTCGACAAGTTTGGCGAGGCGCACCTGATGTCGCCGCATCAAGTCATGGCCTACCTCAAGACCGCGCGTTTCATCGCCGAGCGCGTGTTGCCGAATGCCAAGCCCGAGACGAGGACGTGGGAATTCGATGCGCGACATTTCCACGGCAGCAAAAACTTTGCAACCGGCGGCGGTGGCGATTACCGCGATGGGGACGATTATGTTCTCACGGGCTTTCGCCCCTACCGCAGCAACCTGCATTTCTCCATCGACCCGGAGCGCCACGATCAATTTGTGATTCCCGCCTTCGGGACATACCGGCTCGAAGTGAGGGCGCATTCGGAGAAATCCAAAGAAGGCGAGGTCATCGGGATCAACCTGGGGGACGGCCGTCATCCGACCAGCTTTCGGATGATCCGCCGCATCCCCATGCCGCATGGCTCGAAAGGGTTTACGACCGAGCTCACCCTCAAGGCGGGCGATAGGTTAGCCTTCACCTTCGATAGCGCCCGAGTGCCGGGCAGGAGTCTGGCCAAGAAACCGCACAACGGTCCCGCCATGCGGTTCTCTCATATGAAAGTGACCGGCCCGTTGACGGAGCAATGGCCGACCGCCGCGATGAAGGCCATCCTCCCCCGACCCAACATGAAACCGGACGAGCTGGTGGATCACCTGGCGTTGTTGCTCACGCAGCGGCCGTTGCCGTTGAAGGATCGGCCGGTGGTCGTGGCCATCGCCGCAAAGCAACGGGCGGCCGGCCCCGTGGCCATGGCGCGCAGTGTGTTAATCACCCTGCTGACCTCGCCACATTTCATTTACAAGGCGGAGTCGGATGAATTGACGGATGTGGAGCGGGCGCATCGGTTATCCTATTTTTTGTGGAACTCCGTGCCGGACGCCGCGTTGCTGGCGGCCGCCCGGTCGGGTGCGCTTGCCAAGGATCCCTCGGCTCAGGTTGAGCGCCTGCTCAAGGACCCCAAAGCCGGCCGCTTCATCGAGGATTTCACGCGCCAATGGCTGCAACGCGATAAGGTGGACGACTTCGGGCCGGACGTGCGCGTGTTCAAAAACGTACGCCGCATGACAGTGGATTCCATGGGCCGCGAAGGCCGCGAGCTTTTTCGCCATATACTCGAAAAGAGCCTGAGCATGAAACATTTCATCGACTCGGACTTCGTCATGGCCAATGACCGCCTCGCCCGGTTCTACGGCCTGCCCGCTGTGAAAGGCGATGCGTTTGTGCCGGTGAAACTGCCCAAGGGCAGCGAACGTGGCGGGCTCATTGCGCAGGCCGGTTTCCTCAAGCTCACTTCCACGGACTTCGCCACGTCACCGATCCATCGCGGCTCGTGGATTCTTAAGAATCTTTACAACGAAAAGATCGAGCCGCCCGCTGACATTTTGATCAACGAGCCGGACATCCGAGG
>PAQS01000042.1 GCA_002709385.1 Waddliaceae bacterium | reverse complement strand
TGCGCATTTATTAGGATTGATCGGCTTATATTTTCTGCGGGTATAATAAGTGCTTGTTTGATGTATTTTTTGTATAAATCGTGGACTTTATCACTTAATTTGTTGTGCCATTCTGCTAGGTAGGTATTTGCTTTTTCTCGTGTTTTGCGAGAGGTAAGGTGGGCTTTTTCATAAAAATAAAAAGCGATAGGTCGAGTAATCAGTATGGTAGATACAACACCGATAACAGCAAATGATACTGGCATAGCAGGAGGTAGAGCCAAGCCTAAAACCAGAGCGCCAAGGCTGGTTACAATGGATGCTATTTGAATTCCTAGTGTTAGTTTAGGTTTAAACCGACTCCAGAAAATAACTTTTTCTATGTATTGAATTGCTTCTTTTTTTGCTAATTCTTGATCTTCTATATTTTTGCTCTCGTACAGTTTAGAAATAGTAGCGATGTCATTTTTTACAGTTTTAGCATTTCGATTAAACAATACAGATAGGCGGTCAACTTCCATTCCATTGAGACGTTTTACAATATTTTTTAGTTCAATAGCGTTTTCTTCTTTGTCGTTTTCTTGCTTAAGGTCTTTCAGTTTTTTGCGAGTGATGGAGGATTCACTTCTGAAGTATTTTTCAATTATCACCCAATCTTTATCAGGAGCGAGATCGTGTCCATCTCCTAAAATGAGACTTGTGAATGCGAGATTACCAAGGCCGATTAAATTCCCTAAAAGATGGCATCCAAGAGATGCAGGTGCGAGATAAGGAATTGTATTGAAGACCATAGCGGCGCCACCTAAGGTGCCTCCGGCGACATCGCAGATAACTTCCACAATATTAGCTACTCGTTTAACTAGAGCTTTATTTACTCGCCCTTTTAGTCTATTGTGCTCTAATTTCATTTGGCGGTGGGATTCATATTGAGTTTCCTTACCAGCTTTTTGATCCTCTAGAAATTTTTCATAGGCTATATTCAGGTTAAATTTTGAGAACAAAACCTTTCCGAGAGTCCTTTCATCACAAGATTTTAAGTATTCAACATATTCCTGCATTTTTTTGGGGTCTTCAGTGTGATCAGGAAAAAGATCTATGATTTTTTTGCGAAAACGAATGGTATGGTAAGTTTCCATTCCTTCTAGGACCCCTTTGGGAAGTGATAGTAGGGAACCTATCGTAAGAAAGCAGCCTGCTGCGGTATTGATACCTTCAAGAGCCTTTAAAAGTTGAAGAAATTGTAAAAGGCGGCCACCACGGTACATAATGGTTCCCGCATCAGATCCAAGTTGAAGCCCTAAAAGGAAGAGTTTTTTTGCTTTTTTTATTTCACTTATATCTTTATCGATTAAAACATAAATAGTGGCTTTGAGATCTTCGGCAAATTTAATGAAATCGGCTGGTAAAGCAATGGCATGAAGGCCGTATAGGGCAAGAAAAATTTCTCGTGGCAGGCCTTTTTTAGCCTCTTCTTTTATTTCGTCTATTATTTCAACTGCTGCTTTATCGGATAAGGCAACAATCATGTTATCCAAAATTTTGATGATACTAGTGAGAATTTCTACATCTTGTGTAGCAAAATAGCCGAAAATATCAAATGCTTTGCTGGCTTTGGATGCTTGATCGGCTCCTTGTTTGATTAGACGAAGAAAGAAGTAGGTTTGATTAGATTGGGAAGAATTGTCAGCTTTTTTTTCTTCTTTTACGGGAAAAACACTAGAAACACTGTCTTTTCTACTTAGAGAATTTCCTGTTATTGCTGACATGTATACTTCTTTCTTTAATAAAATAAAAAAATACGTTCTTTTATGTGATAAAAGTTTGTGAAAAATAATCGGGAGATTATATCTGAATTTTTTAATTAGTTAAATTCTTTTTTGTTTTCAGTTTTTGAAGAAGGTGAAATTGTAGTAATTGCTAAGAGTATCCTGACAATTTTTAATGATTTTGTTATTCTGGTGTGCATTAACAAGACCCGTTTCGAGTAATTTGAAAAAAGAGAGTTGGCAGTGTTTGAGCTTCCGAAGTCCTATGATCCTGCATCAGTTGAGGAAAAATGGTATCAATATTGGTTAGAAAAGAAGCTATTTCATGCAGATCCGGCATCTGACAAGACGCCTTACTGCATTGTAATTCCTCCTCCAAATGTGACAGGGGTTTTACATATGGGGCATGCTTTGGTGAATACTCTGCAAGACATACTGATTCGTTGGAAGCGTATGTTGGGATTTGAGGCTTTGTGGGTTCCTGGTACTGATCATGCTGGTATTTCTACACAAACAGTAGTGGAAAAGCATTTGATCAAGACTATGGGGAAGCGGCGCAAGGATTTTGGGCGTGACGAATTTCTTGAGCATGTATGGAGTTGGAAGCAAGAGAACGAAGGGAAAATTGTAGAGCAGTTAAAGAGATTAGGGTGCTCTTGTGATTGGGATCGTTCGGCATTTACGATGGATGAGGCGAGGAGTCGTGCTGTTCGAACAATGTTCAAAAAGCTTTTTGATGATGGTTTGATTTATCGTGGTGACTATTTGGTCAATTGGGACCCTGTTACGCAAACAGCTTTGGCAGATGATGAAGTAGAGTACGAAGATCGCGATTCGTTTTTTTGGCATTTTCGCTATCCGGTTAAGGATAGTGATGAGTACTTAGTGATTGCGACGACTCGTCCGGAGACGATGCTTGGGGATACGGCTGTTGCAGTTTCGCCAAAAGACCCACGTTATGCGCATTTAGTTGGTAAAACTGTGATTTTGCCTTTGATGAATCGGGAGATTCCGGTTATTGCTGACCGTCATGTTGACCCTGAGTTTGGAACAGGGGCTTTGAAGATTACTCCAGCTCATGACCCTAATGACTATCAAATTGGTATATCTCATGATTTGCCTTTTGTGAATATGATGACTCCAGATGGTCGTGTAAATGAGAATGGTGGGGAGTTTCTTGGTCTTACTATGGCTGAGGCTCGTGAAGCTGTTGTTGAGAAGATGAAAGATTTGGGGCTTTTGGAGAAGATTGAACCGCATGCCCATCGTGTGGGGATTTCGTATCGTTCTAAAGCGGTGATTGAGCCTTTTATGTCTAAGCAGTGGTTTGTTCGCATGGATGGTTTTGCGAAGAGGTTACGTGCTTTAGTTGAGCAGAATAAAGTAAAGCTTGTTCCTAAAAACTGGGAATCTACGTATTTTCATTGGATCGATAATTTAAGAGATTGGTGCATTAGTCGTCAGTTGTGGTGGGGACACCGTATACCTATTTGGTATCGTAAGGATAATCCAGAACAAGTGATTTGTTTTGATGGTGAAGGTGTTCCTCCTGAAGTCGCAGCTGCTCCGGATGAGTGGGATCAAGAAGAGGATGTACTAGATACTTGGTTTTCATCGCAACTGTGGCCTTTTAGTACTTTGGGATGGCCTGAAAAGACGGCAGAGTTAGAGAAATTCTATCCGAATTCAGTCTTGGTTACAGGACACGATATTTTATTTTTCTGGGTAGCTCGTATGATCCTTGCTGGGGATTATATCATGGATGAAGCTCCATTTCCTGAGACATTTTTGCATGGTCTAATCTATGGAAAGTCGTATTGGAGACAGACCGCAGATGGAGCGCAGTATGTCACTGGTGAGCAGATGAAGGCATATGATGAAGGAAGAGAAAAGGTTCCTGCAGATGTATGCTCTAAATGGGAAAAAATGTCGAAATCAAAGGGAAATATCATTGATCCTATTGAAATTATGGATCAATACGGCACAGATGCTATGCGTATGGCTTTGTGTGCGAGTTCTCCTCAATCTAGGCAAATTGACTTAGATCGTCGACGTTTTGAAGATTTTCAGAATTTTGCGAATAAAATATGGAATGGCGCGCGTTTTGTTTTTATGAACCTTGAAGCTTCAGAGTCGGGAACAGCCTTGACTTCGGAAGCTGTGAATAAAGGTTTAGACGAAAGCCTTTTCTGTCTTGAAGACCGTTGGATTCTATCTGTACTCAACCGCACCATTGCTGCGGTGAACAAGGATTTAGAGTCTTATGCTTTTGATCGTGCAGCTAGTGCAGCGTATGACTTCTTTTGGCGAGAGTTTTGTGCTTATTACGTAGAAATTTCTAAGCCATATTTGTTTGGAAAAGCAGGAACTCCAGAGCTTCGAGAAAATAAGCAAAAGCTTCTTGTTATTGTTTTATGTCACGCCATTCGCTTACTGCATCCAATGGCACCTTATATTACAGAAGAGCTATTTCAGCTTCTGAAACAACGTTTTGATGGAGTAATACGTTCTGCAGAACAAGACGTGTACACGCAGGATTTTATAGAAGCTTTATCGAGCTCAGCTTGTATGGTGGCGCCTTTTTCTCAGGTTTTACGTCCAAGTGATCGCAATGAGTCTATTGATGAGACATTTGATTTACTTGGAAAAGTCGTTTACGCAGTGCGTAATATTCGAGGAGAGATGAAGTTAACTCCTGGTGCTACGACAGATCTATTTCTTGTTACAGATAAGAATTCTTCAGCATGGAAAATGTTAGAAGAAAATGAAACTGTAATTCGTGCTTTAGTGCGAATCAAAGAATTTCAAGTTCTTGAAGAAGCACCTAAATTAGGTTTTTCTTCTACTGCTGTAGTGGGAGATTTGAAAATCATGATTCCTCTTCCTGATGAAATGCGTGAACGTGAATCAAAACGTTTGATGAAAGAAAAAGAGCGTTTAGAGAAGAATTTAGAAAAAGTTCGAAGTCAGTTAAATAATGAAAACTTTGTTTCTCGTGCTCCTCAAGAGCTTATTGAAAAGCAGCGTTCTCTTTTAGCGAATACAGAAAGTGAGCTAGCAGCAATAGAGCAAAAACTTCACAGTCTTCAAGAGGTTGTATAAGCTTACTCTAACCTCCAATGGAGGTCTAAAGAATAAAGCAACGATATAAAATATATCGTTGCTTTTGAATCTCTGATATTTATTAAATAAGAATACTTACTTTCATAGATGTGTTTTTATCTTGATTAATGAGATTTTTCTCAGAAATTTGCTCCCAAAGAATAAAAAGGAACTTCATTTGTGTTTCATTCATCGAAGTTGTTACATTTTCTTGTTTGGGTAGAAGGGGATGTTTCATTTCAAGAGTTTCATTAAATGAGATAGGGACTCGCATGTCTTTTCCTTTGTTGTTCTATTATTTTTGGATTGCTCAAAATAAAGAGCAGAGAAGGGAAAGTACTTGAGATAGGTATATGAAGCAAGATAAGAGTATTTTTTAAATCAATTTGTGTGACTCTTTGCACATAAGGTAAGTTCTTTATTCTAGTTTCTATTTTACTGTAGGGATTCGTTTTTTTTATGTTATGCTTTGTCTGCATAAATGTGTAACACCAATCAAGTGGTGTTCGGGTCTTTTTAATTATTCTATAGTTAAGGAAATATATTTATGCCGATCTCTTCATCTTTAGAGCCAGCTCCAGCTCATACTCAAGTTTCTCGAGATTTTATTCAAAACATGCCGAAAGTTGAGCTACACCTTCATTTGGGAGGCTCTTACCCTCTTTCTTATTTAGAGGAAATATCTACAGATCATGATCGTCAGTGCTTACATGAGTATTTGTGCCCTAAAAGAGATATTATTAGTTATCACGAGTGGTTTCGTGTGTTTGATGTGATTGAGAGGGTTGTAGATAGTGAAAGTAAGGTTGAGGAAGGAGCGCGTCGTCTCTGTCATGATTTAGCTAAAGATGGTGTGATTTATGTTGAAATCCGCACTGGGTTAAAAGATTACGGGCAGGGTTATGTAGCTTATATTGATGCTGTGCAGAGGGGAATAGAGCGTGGAATCAAAGAAACAGGTATTCAAGCAAGGCTTATTCTAAGTTTCCGTCGGAATACTCCTTTTGACTTGGCAAAACTTACTGTGGAGGAAGCAATTGCGCGGAAGGATAAGGGAGTAGTTGGTATTGATGTTTCAGGAGATTCTGGAATAGGAAATATTGAGCCTTTATTACCTTTACTGACTAAAGCGAAAGAGTCTGGGCTTGGTATTTGTATTCATATGGGTGAGTGTGTAGAAGAGTGTGATCAGAAATTGATTTTGGATCATATTATTCCTCATAGAATTGGTCATGGAGTACATTTAGGAGATGATGCCCATAAGATTGTGCATGAGAATAAATTGGCTGTTGAGGCTTGCTTAACAAGTAGTGTGATTGCTCAGATGATTGCAAAAGAAGAGCATCATCCAGCTATTGAGTGGTGGAAAAATGGTCATCCTGTTTGTTTTTCTACTGATGATCCTTTAATTTTTCAAGTGAGCCTTACAGATGAGCTGTGGAAACTCTCACAAATGGAAAATTTAGACAAAAAACAGCTTGTTGAGTTGAGCTATGATGCATTGAATTATTCTTTCTTAAGTAAAGAAGAGAAGGAATCCTTAATACATAAAATCAAGAATTATTATTGTTAAGTTGCCAGTACCAAAGTCCGGCGCAAAGAGTGCTGTCAACAGGAACTCCTTCCCGGACTTTATCCATTAAAGCTTTTTCATCGAAAAGTGTCGTTACAAGTAATTCAGCAGGTTCTAGTTGGGGATTTTGTACTTTTTTACAATTTTCGATACTGACGTACACAATCTTTGTCGTACTGACTCCTGGAAGAGGGTAGGCTTCTCCAAGAACTTTGATGTTTTCACCTGCATAACCTGTTTCTTCTAGTAGTTCTCTCGAAGCAGCGGCTTCAACTGTTTCACCTTTATCTAGAAGGCCTCCAGGAAGGCTGAGTAAGATTTTTTCTGTGGGGTGGCGGTATTCATGGTTAATGATGAAACGTCCGTCAGGACACTGTGCAATGATGGTAACAGCAGTTTGGGCAGTTACAAACGTATAGTAATCGTAGTTTTCTTGGTTGGGTAGACGAAGACGGTCTCGTCGGAGTTGCCCAAAATCATTGAAAAGGATTTCTCTATCCGTTACTTCGGGAATTTCGAAGGGGGAAAAATTATCCGTCATAAGGCGCTGTCATCTCGCTTTTTTCTAGCTTAGCAAACTTGCGAGCTAGTTTCTTTTCACCAGTGCAATGATAGAACAGATGGAGTTGTCTGTACAAGCGTCTTCGTTCCCAAGGAAAAGAATTTTTACCCCATTCATCTTTTAAAGAGATTTGTTCATTCATGTAATGGCTAAGAAGACTCCAAGAGATAGGGTAAGTCTGTGGTAGTACACTTTTGAAGTGAGCTTGTGCTATTTCTGATGATTCTGTGACTTGTAACCAAATGCCGTAGAGAAAGTGAAGTACTGAAGACTCTACGTGGAATACATCGTCGTCATATTTAGCGAAAATTTTTCCAGCGCTTTCCCAATCTTTGCGAATCATATGGGCCCATATAATGGCTCCATCGATACGTTCAAGATCACTTTGATCAAAGAAATCTCTACAAATAATTTGTGAAAGATGTACAGCTAGCCTTGCTTTACGCTCTGATAAACAGCGATATAATAAGAACCAAAGGATTCTTTTTTCTGCGATGGTTTTGGGAGCAGGGCAAATATTTTGAAATTGTCCAACAGCAGCTTCTACCGTTTCTTTATAGCTTTGAATAGCGCAGCGTAAGAGCTCAAAATGTCTTTCCATCTCTAAGCGAATTTTTTCTTGTCTTGCTTCTTCTTCAGGATTCAGCTTTTTTGGTTTAGCTTGGTCTAATTCATTCGTAGTTGAGCCATCATATGTATAAAAATCTTCTTCATCGTCTTCTTGTTGATCATGAATCCAAAAGAACGCAATGATATCCTCTGCTACTTGATAAGAACCTAGTTTAATGAGGCAAAAAATACCATTTGCAATTGTAGAAGTGGCTTCAGGACCATGGAAAACCATTTCATCTGTGATTTCTCGTAGAATTTGAGGTCGCTTTAGCATGAAAGCGAGTTGTATAGCAAAGTGTCTATTAGCGATGCCGTTGTTTTGTTCACATGCGGGGTCATTTTCAATAAACTCTAGGACTTCCCAGTGTTTTTGTAGGCGATTAAAAAGGTGTTGTGTCTGTTGAAGATTGGCAACGTGGGGTAACTTTCTTGCGACTAAAAGCATTAAGCTGTAAGCGGCTGGTCTATTATCTCGTGTGCTATCATGCATTCGAAATGCAATTTGTTCCTTCAGAGCTACAGGAAGAGGGCGGTTTTTATATTTTCGAATTGCAAGTTCTAAGCATTTGATTTCTTCTTCGTAATCTTTTTGTGCGAGATAGACAAGAGATTTGCCCAGGTATTCTAAGGGAGCGTTTGCTGTTGAAGAAAGATTATGAAATTCGTTTAGAGCCAAATCAAAATATTCTTTTGCGTTTTTGTTCTTTTTACAAGCTTTTGCTTGTTCGATACGAGTAAGGCCGCAGCGAAACTGTGCTTCGAGTCCTTCTGAGCGTTCGGGGAAAGAGCGAACAATGCGGTGATATTCTTCAATCGCTTTTTCAAAGTTTTGATTCGCTAGAAAAGCATCAGGGACTGCGAGACAATTGACTACAAGGTTTAAGCTACCTATAGATACCGTGAGGTCAGCAATGGTAAAATGGGCATCTCGTGTTAATAAGCCTATGTGTGTTCCTGTTAAGGAAAGGCTGTTTAGATGTGAAAGTTGCTTTACACCATCTACAAAAAGATCGATACGGTTATCAATTTTTTCAATTTTAATTTTGTATTTTTGGTCAATTTCAAGGTAGAGCATGGGAAGTCTGAGTACTTCTACCGTAGCTCGATAAATAGAAGAAGTAGGAGCATTGCTTGATCCTATCCAAACACAAATACCATCGTGAGGGTACGCTCGCTCTCTTATTTCAGGAACACAAAGCATGAAGCCGATACCTTGACTGCCTTTATGGAGAACGACTTCTGTCTCAATCATAGTATTTTCACTGAAAGAAGCCTGTGAAATCATCAGAGAGACCCATTCAGCAGATTCACTATGGCGAGTAATTGCTAAATCTTGTGCTAGAAAAATATTTTCTTGGAATTCCCAGTCATTTTTTGTATCAATATTTAGAGTACTTGCAGGGAACCATTCAGATCGTCCTTCCAAGTAATTTTCAAGGTCTTCAATCAATTCATTTACAGATTGATGCCTACGTCCACTTCTAGGATCTAAAGTGCGACGCATAATTCTTGCGAGCTCTCGAGATATATTTCGGTTTGGAGCAATTTTGGCAGGATCAGTAAAACCTTCAAAAGGAAGCATTTTAATGATTTCTTTTCTACTAAAGCCAGGTCTGCCGTTAGGAACTTGGAAAGTGAGCATTTGGTATAATGTAACTCCAAGTGAGTACACTTCGCTTTGAGGAGATACCTCACCATGAGTAAGAGTTTCTGGAGCCATATAAGGTAGGCAGCCTAAAACTCGATTTGGAGCTTCACTTGTTGTGGTTTCTTCACTAGGCTCTTCTTTGATGCTTTCAAGAAAATCGCCTTCTTTAATCTCAACAGCTTTTGCTAAGCCCCAATCAAGAACAATGACCTCGCCGTAATTTCCGATCATGATGTTATTGGGTTTGATGTCTCTGTGATAGACACCTTTGTTATGGGCGTAAGCAATAGCCTGGCAGATGGTAAGAAAGATACGAAGAAGGGCTGGAATAGATGATCCTACAGGGTCTAGAGCGCCTCCATTTCTTTCCTGCAAATGAGTTCTTTGAAGAATGACAGATAAATTTTCTCCAGCTACCAAAGGCATAGTATAGTATAGATCATCTTCCTCTTCATGGATGGCGTAAATAGGCATGATAGCTGGGTGGCCTAGTTGGCTACAAAGTCGAGCTTCTTTAAGAAAATCTTCTTTGTGAAAAGAGATTTTTTTAGCTTTTCCTGGCTTATAACTCTCTCGAATTCGTTTTAGTGCAATACGACGCCCGCAAACAGGATCATAAACTCGAAAGACTTGTCCCATCCCACCTTGTCCGATCAATTCAAGTACTTGGTAGCGGCCGATATTAAAGAGGACTTCATCTTCTGTTGGAGGTTTTTCAATATCGCAGATGATGCTTTCTTTGACTTTAAGAGTCGATTTTCCTTTTAATTTTTGAATGTCTTCAAGCTTTTTTTGGTATTTAGGTAGGTATGCTCCGCAATGAGAGCAAAAAGTAGGGAGTTTTTCGGTTTCGCTGTTCACTTGCGCAATTTCTTGCTTGCAAGCCGGACATTTAAGCAAAGGGATGGGAGTATCTGTACTTTCCTGCATACTCAAAATGTTAGTCGCTATTTTGCATTTTTACTAAAGAGACACATTATGATTTTTCATATTGTGTCGTACTATATAACTCTTGGGCATATCTCACTATTAGAAGGATTCGCGTTTTTAGGTCTAGTATCTGTTTCTTTGAGATGATTTTCTCACCCAATCAGCTTGGAAGTATTACACAGCTAGCTGATATTGAGCTACTTCTTAATCCTCCAATAGCTAGCTAATCTTACCCTTATCTAATACATTGGAAGCGCAGATTGGGTAGCCATTGGAAGTTAATGTATTAGAGATCAAGTAGACCCATTGTCAAGCTTTTGCTAGGATGACGTTGATTGTAGGGGGCTATTATTATGCGCAATTTATGGCTTTATTTGGGATTTTTATTATTTCCATTGAACAATATTTTTGGTGTTTTTACTGAGAATGAAGCGAAAGATTTGCGTCGAGATCTCCAACAAGCACTAGTAGAGTGGCAAATTCCAGGTTTAGCTGTAGCGATTGTGGAAAACGATGAAGTTTCGTTCTTAGACGGCTTTGGCGTTAGGGAGATAGGAAAGCCTCATCGAATATCAGAGCATACGGTATTTCCTTTGGGAGCAATAACAGAAACTTTTCTTGCAGCTTCTTTTGCATCATTGGCTGAGCAACAGCGTTTTGGGTGGAATCACCCTATTCGAAAGTATCTACCTGATTTTGAGTTATATGATCCTTATGTGAGCAGACAAATCACTTTGGCTGATGTTTATATTCATCGATCAGGGCTTCCTCAAGTACCGATGTTATGGTACGGGAGTAATTACACTCAGAGAGAAGTTTTAGCTCGTTTACGAAACTTGGAGCCAGTTCGTAGTTTTCGTTACGGGTATGAAGAGCAAAATGCTTTGGCGTCTATAGCTGGTGTTCTTTTACAATCTATTGTGAGTGAAAGTTGGGGAGAATTTATTACTAGTAAATTATTGCGTCCTGCTGGAATGAGGGATACTCATACAAACAGTAAAGGTTTACGTTTTTCCACGGAATATGCCTTGCCACATCTCATATCTAAAGGGCAAATAGTTGCGGTCAATTCTAAAGCGGTAGATGCGGTATCTTCCTCAATGGGAATGTCTTCAAGTGCCTATGATATGTCTAAATGGCTACGTATTCTTTTGGGAAAAGGAACGCTTGAGGGGCTTAATTTGATTCCTTCAAATCAATTACAAGTTTTATTTGAGCCTCAGTTGACGATACCTCATGAAGAATCTCAGTTTGACTTAAGTCATTTAAGTTATTTTCATGCTCAAGGAATTGCTTGGAAAATGCGAGATTACCAAGGAGTGAAAGTTTTATGGCGTGAAGGTTACGGAGAGGGAAGTGCTGCAGTTCTTACCTTTGTTCCAGAAAAAAATTTTGGATTTGTTGTATTGAGCAACCGTAATATCTCTACTTTTATTGAAAGTATACAGTTTGCTCTTCTTGATCGTCTAATGGGGATTGAGAATCGTGAATGGCTTTCAGAAGGTTTGGATCTTTGGAGAGAAGTACAGAAAAGTGAGCAGGCAGAAGCTGAGAGTTATGAAGGTTCTCGAATGGCTGGAGCTGGAGCTTCTTTGCCTTCTGATATATTTAGTGGCTCATATAACCATCCTCTTTATGGTACAGTGCTTATTTCTTACGGACTTGCTGGTTTAGAGATAAGCTACGGATCTGATTGGAGAGGAGTTCTCAAACCATGGCATTATAATACTTATCATGTGGATTGGGAAGATACTGCTATTGCAGCAAAAAACCCCTATTCGTTTCTTACATTCGAGTTAGGAAAAGATGGGAAAGTAGAAAAATTTAATTGGGTTGATAAAGGGGAGTTTATTTTTTCAAAATAAAAACTAACGAATTTTAAGTTTTTCATTTATTCTTGCCCAATAGACCATCCTAACCTATAATAATATTGACTTTTTTATTTTATCGTTTTTGAGGAGTTCAGATGCCTTGTTTATTACGAATGTTTAGTTTTTTTCTGTGTATTTCTTTTTCAATCTGTGCTGCTTCAGAAGAAATTAAAGAGTTTGGCCCTGCTTTTGATGTTTATGTGAACAAGGCAATGAAAGAGTGGGGGGTATCTGGAGCTGCGATTGCTGTGGTTCATAAAGATAAAGTTATTTTTTCGAAAGGTTATGGGGTAAGGGGATTAGATGATTCTCGTCCGGTGGATTCTCAAACTCTTTTTTCGATTGGGTCGACCACTAAAGCTTTTACTGCTGCAGCGTTGGCTTTGTTGGTAGATGAAGGAAAAATTTCTTGGGATGACCGTGTAGCTTCTTTATTACCAGGTTTCATGTTACAAGATGCGTATGCTAGCCGGGAAGCGACGGTAAGAGATCTTTTGAGTCATCGTTTAGGTTTTCCTTCTAAAGCGGGTGATTTGTTGTTCACTTACTATGATAGAGAAGAGATTGTTCGACGTCTTCAGTATATTGAGCCAGCTTCTAGTTTTCGTTCTAAATTTGCTTATCAGAATATGTCTTTTATTGTTGCTGGTGAGATCGTTCGTCATGTTACTGGGCAATCTTGGGATGATTTCGTTGAGCAGCATATTGTCAAACCTCTTGGCATGAAAGAAACAGATATTAGTACTGAAAAATTGAGGGTGAGTGAGAATGTGGCTCGTGCTCATTTTCGTATTCGTGGGAAGAATATTTCAACAGAAGTCCCTGTTTTAGAGAGTGTGGGGCCTGCTGGTGCTATGGTTTCTTCTGCGGATGAAATGACTCAGTGGTTGCGTTTACAGTTAGGTAAGGGGACTGTAGATGGAAAAAAATATTTGAGTTCTGCGATAGTTGCAGAGATGCAGAGCCCACAGATGATGGTACCTTTAGATCGTACAAAAAAACTTTATCATCCAGAAGCTCATATGCTTGCTTACGGAATGGGTTGGTATATTGCTGATTACAAAGGTAATAGGGTTTTAGATCACGGTGGAAATCTTCCTGGCATGACTTCAACAGTTGCGCTTATGCCGGAGAAAGATTTTGGTTTAGTGGTTTTGACAAATCAAGATGATAGTGGCTTAGCAAAAGCGATTATGTACCGAATTATTGATGAGTGTTTTGATTATCCTGAGCATGACTGGAGTAGAGAGATTTTGGCGGGATATCATATGTTGAAAGAACAAGAAAACGCTTATCGTATGCAAGCGATTGGTCCTCAAGTTCCTGACACAGAGCCTTCCCACGATTTGCAAAGTTATGTAGGCACGTATTACAGTCCGTTATATGGAGAAGCAACCGTACAGTTGAGTGATGGTCAGCTTCGTTTGAGTTATGGCAGTGATGTAACAGGAAACTTAGGGCATTGGCATTACGATACCTTTCGCGTGACGTGGAATGAATTACTTGGCCAAGCGACTTTAGGGGATACACTTGTTAATTTTGTTCCTGGTCATGATGGACAAATTCAGTTGATACGCATACTGGGGGTAATGGACTTCCAAAAGGTGCCTGAAGCTTAAGGCACTAGCCCCGTAGGTGTTTCGTGTGGCATATAAGCTTCATTATATGCCACAGAAGGGAGGGGGATTTTGTTGCGTATACTATTTATTTTTTTCTTTTCGTGGACTTCTTTACTTTTTTCAAAGCCCGATCAAAATACTTTCGACTCCAATTTCAGCACGTATTTAAGAAGTAGTTTAGAACAGTTTGAAACAGCAGGAATGGCTGTCGCGATTATTCGTGACGACGAGCTTTTATACGCAGAAGGGTTTGGAGTTCACAGCCTTGTTAATCGTGCACCAGTAACAGCAGATACCTTATTTTCTATGGGCTCAATCACAAAGGGGTTTACTACAGCTCTATTGGGTATGCTTGTTGATGAGGGGAAGTTGAATTGGGATGATTTGGTAACGCAGTATCTTCCTGATTTTCGTTTACATAACTCATTTGTTACCAAAGAATTTACAATATTAGATCTTCTTACACATCGAAGTGGTTTGGCTGATCATGCTGGTGATCTTTTGTTTTTAAGTAAAAATCATCCAGAAATGGTAGAGCGTTTACGTTTTTTAGAACCTGTTAGTGGATTTCGTGCTGTATTTTCTTATCAAAACCTCATGTATCTTGTTGCAGGCCAGGTAATCGAGACGATTACCGGCAAGCCTTGGCATGAAGTTTTACAAGAGCGAATTCTTGAACCGCTTGGTATGCATCATACGAATTTACACCCACAAACTTTAGAGGGAAATAAGAATGCTGTAGAGGGACATGCTCGAGTTGATGACCTTCTTTATTTAGTTCCTTGGAAGAGACAAGTAGATTTTGGTCCTGCTGGAGCACTGAGTGCGAGTGTCATGGATATGACGCGCTGGATGCGTTTTATGTTGGGTGATGGAACATGGAATGGCAAACGTCTTATGAGTGAAGAAGCAATGAAGCATCTTCTGAGCTACGAGATGCCAGTGCCTTTTACAGAATGGGTTTCTATGATGTATCCAACGAGTCATTTTTTAGGTTATGGTTTGGGGTGGTTTAGTTTTGATTGGCATGGACAAAAGGTGATTGAGCATGGCGGTAATATGCCTGGGCTTACAGCTAAATTAACTTTGGTTCCTAGTGAAAAATTAGCAATACTCGTTGTAGTAAATCAGCATTTGAGCCTTCTTCCGCATGCTATTACTTTGTATACGTTAGAGCACTATCATGGAATAGAGCCTAAAAATTGGAGTGCTTTTCTTTATCGATTAACGAAGATGGTTGAGCAATTGAGTCGAACGATGGAACGTAGTATTCAGGCTGAACGAAAAACAGGTACACAAGCAAGTTTGTCTCTATCGGGATATACGGGTTCTTATTTCAGCCCGTTATATGGAAAAGTTGCTGTATCTCGAAAAGGCAAAGATCTAGTGATGAGTTTTGATGGTGCCCTCACAGCAGACTTGCAACATTGGCAAGATGATACCTGGCGCGTACATTGGAGGGATCTTGTTCCGCGCTTCTATCCAGGTAAAGTTCTTTTGAACTTTCACCTCAGCTCTACAGGTCAGGTGACGGGGTTGGATATTGAACAAATTGGCTCTTTTAGTCGGTTCTAACAACCGAAGGTACTTGCAAAAAAAAGTGAATATGACGACTTTTTAGATCATCTGATTCATTATTTTTGTAAGTATCTTTCTCGATGGTGACTTAATCTCGTCGCGTCGTAGCTTCTTTGATTCGCCGCGTTCAATAGTTCTTTTCTATGATTTTACTCTTATTTGATCATGAGGTCTATTATGCTCCTTTTTCACCTCTAGTCATAATGAACCTACAGCAGATCATTTAAACGCGGCGAATCAACGAGGCTACGACGCGAAGAAAATCTTTACCCTATGAGTTATTTGCAAAAATATATAGAAAAATTCTTCAAATTTTGGAAATGGTACAAATTGTATCTGCTTCACGAGGCTCGCGTAAGCTCATATCTGAACCATGCAAGCCGAATTTGATGCGAGATTAGGTAGCTATTGCAGGTTTAAATGAGCGAACCTGGAATACTTGGTCCAAAATCGAATTCATCATTCGGGTTTTCTGTGAGGGTTCCTCGTCCTTGACCATGGCTGTATTCACGCATAGATTCTGGGGTTTCTCCCATTGGTAATTCATGTGAAGCAGGTTCTTGAAGGCGATAATGGTATCCGTGACAAGGATCTCCACTTGGCCAGCCATCGTTGATTTCATACCAAGGAACCAAGGGAATACGTCCGCCACCAGTTTCTACTTGTTCTTTGGGGGTTTGTGTTTGTGCTTTAACAGGGTTACTGGAGTTTGAAGGCAATGCAAGTTCTGTTACATTTTCCCCGTTAGGGCGTGCAAGAGTGATGTTGATAATGGGTGGAGTCTGCTCTCGTTTTACTGGTTTACCATTGAATACTTTACGTGTGCAGTTAAAAACTAAGGGCATACCAACTACAGTGATTAATGTTGTTGTAATGGGGACCCAAATATCTTTTGTTGCATATAAGCCTCCTGCGAATACAACCGATCCCCCGCCCCATAGAAGAGTTTTAGCTGCTGTTTTCATCCATTCATTCAATGTATCAGAGAGAGAAGGGTCTCCTGTAGCTGTATAATCTTGTGCTCCGAAAATTGGAGTGGGAGCTATCCAGCCTAAATCTGGTAAAACAGTTGGAAATTCTATCGACATAGTTATCTCTCTTCTCTATAGGTAACATCTATATTTGTAATGACTTCATCAGGATCAAGGCCGTGAAGATATATCGTCATATCTTCAAATTCATCTTTGTCTTCCCATTCACGATCCCATGTATCAAGTAGATGAAGGGTTGCCCAATTTTTTCGCAAAATATCGGAAATCATATTCCATGTCTTTTGCAATTCATCACCAAATAAATTCCAGGGGCCATTTGGACTATTTGGCGAATTTGTTTTTTGTTTTTTGTTTTCTTTTTTCTTTTTATTGTCCTCGTCTTCCACTCCAGTACCGGCACTAGGTCCGCCTGGTGGCTCGCCGCCTGGTGAGCCTGCTACAAGATTGTTTCCATTAAGTGGACTGATCTCATGAGTATTTTTTGCTTCAGGTTTAGGCGGTGGAGGATCCTGTTCTTTGTTAGTTCCGGGGTTAGGTGGAGGCGGCGGCGGTGAAGAAGTCGTAACAGCAGAACTTTTTATTTTTTTTTCTTTTACTTGTTTTTCTAGCTCTTGACGATTGCTTTCCTGAATTAACTCAGGATCCATACGAGCGTCATTTTTCAGATCAATAGTTTTAGGAGGAGCAGGTAAAAGAAGTGGGTGAATTTCTTGTATTTTCTTTTCAGGGGTAGAAAAATTAGGTTCAGTAGGTGAGGTCTCTAAAGCAGTAGAGTCAAAAGGTGTTGTTTGTTCATGAAAAGGAAGAATCTTAGGTTTTGAAGTCTTTTTTTGAGTAATCGGGGGGGGATTCAGCAGAGTACTGTTTGCTATTTCGATGATTTTGGGGTCAAAACGAAGATCTTTGTTGAGATCAATAAGTTCTGTTGGTGGCAGTGTAAGTAAAGGGTTATATAAAAAAGATAAATAAGGGTGTTCAATGTAAGAGGGAATAACAGTTTGTGTCGGAGAGTATGAAAGTGAAGCTGGTTCTGTTTCTATAATTTTTTGAGAAGGGTTCAGCCATAAAACATCATGTTTAAGAGCGAAAGAGTCTTTAGGTTCATATGTGGTAATTTTATAGTGTTCGTATAGATTGAAGGAGTTTGTCTTTTGGAGAGGGGGAGCAGCTAGAGCAAAAGTATCTAGTGAAGGTTGAGTCGGTGCGATAATCAGAGGCGCTTGATTTACGTGCTTCTGCTCTTTTTGTTCTGAATTTAAAGCCCACGCAGCGATAATACTTATCGCTTGATTCAAGGGAGAAGTAAAAGCAGTGATTTTATCTATTGGCATAAATAGCATGAAGCGGCTAGCACTAGGCATATCCCAATAGTCATCAGGACCATAGCCTGCTTCTTCTAAATATTTTGCGTGAGCTGCATAATTGGGGTCGTCTTTAAAAGAGACATGTCTTGCCTCTTCTATGGGTCCCCAATTATTTGAAAACAAGTCAAATGGCATGGATTTTTTACCGCGCTTCTTGTTTTATTCTACAAGTTGTGTGCTTTTACAACTTCAACATCTACTTCAGCTTTAACTGACTTTGCCGCTTTTAATGGGATATTTTTTCCAAAAATTAGACTCATTCCTTTAATAGCAAGAACTGCAGCAATGATGATTCGCCAGCTAATACTTCCTGTAAGAGAAATTAAAATTGCAAAAATAATTAGCATGGAAACATTTGCATCTTTGTAATTTTTATCGAGAATTTGCCCTGTCCACAAAGCAACTAATCCGGCAATTGCAATACCTGGCCACCACAACTGAGTCCATAAAACAAGAGAAAGACCGATTAAAAAAACACCTTTACTGATGCGGCTACTTGTACTAGCTTCTTTATTTTTTTTAATCATCTATTAAGACCTAAGACAATTTTACGAATATCTATTATATGAAAAATTGATGATATGTATCAATGATTGGAATAAAAATAGAGAAGGTTTTTATTTTTGTTTAGTTTGATAAAGTCTCCTGTTTTAATATTGTTTTCTTGAAACCAGTTAGGTGGAGTTTCTAGTATAAAATCCACTTTGTTTTTAGAAGCAATACTTTCATTATGGAAAAATGTAATGATTGGGTCATTCAGAGGATATAATTGAAAATCATCCCATTTTTTGATTGGTCTTTTGGGGTCCATTTTTTCTGGATAACTTTTTAAGTGATGTATTTCGGTGATGACTCCATTTTTATCAATAAAGGCAGCGCTGAGATCCACAAAAACATTAAACATCCATACACGTGCGTAGCGTGTATGATCTAGATGAAAAAGAAACACTCGTTCGGGGTCTAATTTTTTTATGCCCATGAGTCCCCATTGTAGTTCAGAAGTGCTACGTAGATGCGTGACGGGCGCTTGCGCAAGAGGTATTTGATCTTTTTTTTCTTCTGATTTGCAAGCTGTAGAAGTGAAACACAGAAGAGCGACAATAAGCGCTCTTCTGTATTTTTGCCAAAACCTAGCTCTAGCTATTACGAATGAGATCAATTTCGTCCGCCAAAGTATCATAGATGTAAGTAAAATCTTTTTTGTGTTTTTTGAATAAGCGTGAATTTTCATCCTTAGCGACTTCATTTAAAATGGTGATCGCTTGATAAGGAGCTGCTTGAAGCTCTGGAAGAACTCCTTGAACTAAAGGTAAAGTGTAATCATGAAAACCAACAAAAAGGATGAGTTTCTGGCTTACACAGCTATTCAAGCACTTCATTATGCGATGAATTTCATGAAAACTTTTTTGACTTGCGAGCTCCTCTTTACATTCAATGATTCGATAAGAAAAGTAAAAAAATATACAAAGGCGTATTTTTGCTTGTTCTTCATAAGGTAGTTCTTGTGATTCAGCTATTGCTTGTTCAGATTTTTTTAGCTTTTGATTAAAACTTAAGTTTGGATCATTGAAAGCTTTTTTTAGATCGCAGAGAATGGTTTCACAATCACAAGCTGTTTTGCTTGTTTTGAATGTGTCCAACGTAATTTCTACGCTAGATGAGGAAATAGATAAAGACATGAGAGCCTCCTTATCAAATTTAAGTACACTGAGTACAACATTAGTACGCATTAGGCATGTACTGTCATTAAAGGAAGCTTCTTGTGATTATGTAAATAAAAATTTTAAAAAAATAACATATAAAATTTCTTTCTTATATCTTGACTTTTCGCTCCCATGAATATATGAGTGCTTTTTCTTTTACACATTCATAAAAAGGAGTTTTTATGTGTATCGAGTTTTTTCCAGAAAGAGGTGGACGCTTTGACTTTACGCCTGCTGTAAACATAGCCATTAATGCAGGATCATCTACAGTGATTGCTGGAGCTTCTGCAATCGGCGTTTTATACTTTGGATCAGGAGTAATGCCTGTTGCTTCAAGGGTAATAGCTGCTTCAGCTATGGCAGGAGCTTTATTCAGCGGGAGTGTCGCTGTAGGGATAACAGGTCTTGTTATGCATGCATTTAGCGGACGATTATATTCTTAGTGAAACACCAGATCTTACAAATTATTGTATTTGCAAGATCTGGAAGCGCTTTATTTTTCAAAATCTAAAAATTTAGATAGTAGCCTGTCCAAGAATTCTTAGAAGACTGAATTTTTTCTGGAGTTCCTTGTGCGATCAATTCACCACCTTTTTCACCTGCATCTGGTCCTAAATCCAAAACAAAATCGGCGTTCTTAATGACGTCCATATTGTGTTCAATTACAACAACAGTATTTCCTTTTTTCACAAGCTTATGTAGTACATCAAGTAATTTAACAATATCTTCACTATGAAGTCCTGTACTAGGTTCATCTAGAAGATAAAGAGTTTTTCCTTGAGATCGCTTACTGAGTTCTCGGCTAAGTTTAATTCTTTGTGCCTCTCCTCCCGATAAAGTGGCCATTCCTTGTCCTAGTTGTAAATAATCTAGCCCTACAGAAAGTAGAACATCTAGGCGTTTACAAATACGAGAATGATTTTCAAACAGCTTTCTTGCCTCTTTTACGGTAAGTTGCAGAATTTCGCCGAAGGATTTTCCTGCATACAATACTGTTAGGCTCAAAGTATTGAGTCGCATGCCATGGCACTGATCACAAGTGACTTTGACAGGGGGGAGAAAATGCATTTCTACTTGTTTGTATCCTAAGCCATAGCAGTTGGTGCACATTCCTCTGCGATGGTTATAGCTAAAGTGTTTGGGTTCTAAACCGAGTTTACGTGCTTCGGGTAAACTTGCGTAAAATTCACGAATCAATGGAAGAATATCGGAATAGGTTCCCACATTAGATCGTTTTGTTGTGCCAATAGGATTTTGATCAATAGAGATAAGTTGTTCAATCTGTTCAATACCTTCTACTTTTGCGTATCCTAGATCAATAGAATCAGCGTAGTGAATGCCTCGTTCAACAGCTGGGCGAATCACTTGGT
The DNA here is from genome assembly GCA_002709385.1 of Waddliaceae bacterium. Lineage (GTDB taxonomy): Bacteria > Chlamydiota > Chlamydiia > Chlamydiales. Next base: position 9,951 of record PAQS01000042.1, on the reverse strand, counting down.
GAAGGAGTGTAGACTTACCGGATCCGGAGACACCACTGATACAAACAAAGCTGGATAGGGGAATTTTGGCAGAAAGATATTTTAAGTTATGAATTTTGGCTTTGTTTATTGTTAAACAAGGGCCATCAGAAGATCGACGTTTTTTAGGTATTGGAATTTGCTTTTTGCCACTGAGATATTGTCCTGAAAGACTGTTCTTGTTTTTTAAAATTTGTTTAATTGTTCCAGAAGCGCTTACGTGGCCTCCATTTTTTCCTGCTTCAGGGCCAAAGTCAACAAGGTAGTCTGCGCAAAGAACTGACATAGGATCGTGTTCAACCATAAGCAACGTATTGCCTAGCTCTTTTAGTTTATTAAGAGCTTTATTGAGCCGATCGTTATCTCTAGGGTGCAAACCAATTGTCGGTTCATCTAAGACATAAAGAACGCCTGTTAAATGAGTACCTAATTGGCGGGCAAGTCGTATACGTTGCGTTTCGCCGCCACTTAAAGTTGGGGCGCTACGATTTAATGACATGTAGTCCAAACCAACTTCATTAAGGAACGTTAGTCTCTGTACGCACTGTCTCTGCACCTCTTCTAGGAGTTTTTTTTCTTCTTTGGGAAGAGTGAGTTTTTCAATGAATTGTAGGCATTTTGAAATAGGCCATGTACAAAAGTCGCCAATCGTGCAGTTTTTAAGTTGGACACTACTTGCTAGTTTATTGAGTCGAGAACCTTTACATGAAAAGCATTCAATTTCATCTAAAAGAGGGATGATTCTTTGTTTGAGTTCACTATGGGAGACTTTTCCTAATTTTGCTAAAGTGGCATTGATACCTTGCCAATGGAATTTGAGGCCATTATCAAGTTCTAAAATTTCTCCATCTTTAGCTCCATGCATAAGATAGCGCATTTGTTTTTCATTTAGGCTACGAAGTGAATCGAATAGGCTAATTTCATGCTGATCTAAAACAAACTCTAAAAGTTCGATTGTGTTTTCATTACTGATATTCATCAAAATATGAAGAAGACCAATGACGTTGTAGTGCATCAAATCAGAATTTTTTGTAATGTCTGCTCCGTATTGATAGCCTAAGCCTTGGCAGTCCATACACATTCCTTCAGCTACATTAAAAGCAAATGAGCGAGGAACAATTTCAGGGTAAGATTTACCTGTACTTTCAACAGAAAACGCTAAGTTAAAAGATAAATCACCTTTATCTCTCATGACAATGAGTTGATTTTTTCCCATTTCAGAAGCAGTTTCCACTGCCTCTGCAACCCGCATTTTCATACTAGAGTTGAGTTTGAGACGATCTACAACGAGACAAAGTTCATTCTTTCTTCTTCGATCAAATGCGATTTCCTGATCAAGTTCTTTGATCTCACCGTTCAGGCGAATGCGTAAAAAACCCTGTCTTTGAAAGCGAGTAATGATTTCTTGGAATGAATCTTGTTTTCTAAGAGAAATAGGAGCAAGAATGTGTAAGCGTTCTCCGTCATCTAGAGACATGATACGGTCAACTACATGATCTTTACTAATCGCTTGAATCACTTCTCCTGTATCAGGACAATAAGCTATTCCTAACCTAGCCCATAGAATACGAAGATAGTCGTAAATTTCTGTCATAGTACCTACTGTACTACGGGGATTTCCTGCGTGAATTTTCTGTTCAATGGCGATGGCAGGAAATAGCCCTTCAACATGTTCACACTTTGGCTTAGGCATTTGTTTTACAAATTGACGAGCGTAAGGTGAGAGTGACTCGATGTAGCGGCGTTGTCCCTCTGCATACACAGTATCAAAAGCAAAAGAGCTTTTTCCTGAGCCGGAAGGTCCAGTACAAACCGTCAGTTTTTTATGAGGAATTTCTACGTTAATGCGTTTGAGGTTGTTTTGCTCTGCTCCAGAAATTGAAATTGATTGCAGTCCTTTTGTTTTCACTGTTTTTGTAGAGCGAGATTGTATTTCTGCGATACGTGTTTCGTAATCTGGGTACAAAACCTCTCTTAAAGCTTCACCCGTAGGAGTATTCATTTTTGCTAGCTTATCTGGGCTTCCTGTAGCTACAAGAGTTCCACCTTCATCACCACCCTCTGGGCCAAGATCAATTAAGTGGTCTGCGACTTTAATCACATCCATATTGTGCTCAATCACAAGCACCGTATTACCCCGATCAACTAATTCTTGGAGTACTGAAAGTAAGAATTGGATATCGTGGAAGTGAAGACCTGTTGTAGGTTCATCAAGAATATAGAGTGTTTTACCGCTGGCAGGACGGACTAGTTCTTTAGCCAGTTTAATACGTTGTGCTTCACCACCAGAAAGGGTCGTTGAAGCCTGACCAATTTTAATGTATCCCATTCCAACTCTTTGTAAAACGTGGAGTTTATGAGCAAGCTTGGGGATATTTTGGAAAAAGTCATAAGCTCGATCTACCGACATTTCAAGGACATCGTAGATGTTTTTTCCTTTGTATAATACGGATAATGTTTCTGAATCGAAGCGTCGTTCCTTGCAGACAGAACATGGAATCCATGCACTTTCCATAAAGTCCATATCCACTCGAACCATGCCCATTCCATCACAGTTTCTACATGAGCCTTCTTTCACGTTAAAGCTGAAACGTCCAACTTTATAGCCTCTAGCTTGACTTTCAGGTAGCTGAGAGAAAAGGGTTCGAATTTCATCGAAAAGTTTGATGTATGTTCCAGGGTTTGAACGAGGGTTTCGTCCAATTGGAGTTTGGTCGATAGCAATCACTTTATCGATATGCTTCACACCACTGATACTTTTGTGTTTCCCTGCTTTTTGTTCGCTCTGATGCAATTTTTCTGCTAGAGCAGGGTAAAGAATATCGCTAATAAGTGATGATTTACCTGATCCGGATACCCCAGTAACCCCTATAAAACAAGCACAAGGAATCTCTACATCGATATTTTTTAAATTATTATGTTGCGCTCCTTTAACCTTTATCAGCTCTTTTCCAATCTTTCTTCGTTTTTTAGGAATAGTAATCTGTTTTTTTCCACTTAAGTAGTCGCCTGTAATCGAGTGCTTGGTTCGTAGTAGAGATTTTAGGGTTCCATTTGCAACAACTTTTCCTCCATTCACCCCTGGGCCGGGTCCAAAATCTACAACACGGTCGGCTGCTAACATTGTTTCTTCGTCGTGTTCAACAACAATGACTGTGTTGCCCATATTACGAAGCTCTAAAAGAGTCTGAATCAGTTTCTTATTATCTCTAGGGTGTAGACCAATAGACGGTTCGTCAAGAATATAAGTCACTCCAACCAATCCGCAACCAATTTGAGAAGCCAAGCGCACTCGCTGAGCTTCACCACCACTTAAAGTGGGGGCTCCTCTATCTAACGAAAGATAATGTAGACCAACATTGAGTAAAAACCGTAAACGTTCTTGAATTTCTTTCAAAACCTCATCGGCAATGAGAGCATCGTTTCCTTTGAGCTCTAGTTTCTGAAGAAAAGCAGCCGCTTCAGCAATGCTCATTTTGGTCAGTTCACTGATGCTTTTTTTACCAAGAAGAGCTGCAGCTGGATAGGGTTTGAGGCGTCCGCCTTTACAGTCGGGGCAAAGCTGTTCGCTCATTAATTTTTCAGCTTTTCTTCGGTAGGTATCGCTAGTAGCTTCAGCATAACGGCTCATCGCTTCATAGAGAACCCCACGCCATCTTACACGATCAGTCCAAGAACTTCCTTTTATGGGATGAATAAAGTTCATCAAGGTCCATTTTTTTGTCGTTCCATGAAGAAAAACTTTACGCGCTTTCTCCGATAGCTTTTTCCAAGGAGTCTCTAAACTAAAACCATAAATTTCAGCCAGATTACGGTAGATATTTCCATAGCGAACAGTAGAGCAAGAGCTTGCGATTGAGCAGCAGTCTTCAGAAATACTTTTTTCTGAATCAATGACAAGATCTAAATCGAAACTTTGTACATAGCCGAGACCGTTACATTGATCACACATACCGTTAGGGCTGTTGAAAGAGAAGTCTTGTGGATCAAGAGACGCGTAGTATTGGTTTGATTTAGCTGAATAAGCATGAGTTGAGTAGAGAGTTTCTTTTTTTGTATCCGCATCGTAAACAGAACAAACACCTTTTCCTAAATCTAATGCTTGGGTGATTGCTTCAGCGATTCGTGAATGGTTATCTTCTCGTACGATAATGCGATCGATTACAACATCAATAGTGTGGTCAACTGAGCCATCTAGTTTTGGTTCCTCTTCTAGATCACATAAGTCACCATCAATACGAACTTTAGTAAAACCTTTTCGGAGTAGATCTTGAAAATCGTCTTTGAATTCACCTTTTCTTTCTTTTGCATAAGGACTGAATACAAAAATTTTGCTTTTTTCAGGTAAAAGTTGAACGGTTCGAATGATACGCTCGCGGCTTTGTGGTTTTACTGCCTCGCCACTGATGGGACAATGAGGAATAGCTACACGAGCGTAGAGTACTCTAAGATAGTCATATAAGCCTGTTAGTGTTCCAACTGTTGATCTTGGGTTTCTTCCAGCTGTTTTTTGCTCGATAGAAATTGTAGGGGAAAGACCTGATACGAGTTCCACATCTGGCTTAGGTAAATCGCCCATGTATCGTCTTGCATAATGGGATAAAGACTCGACATAACGCCTTTGTCCTTCAACATGAATGGTATCAAATGCCAAAGAAGATTTTCCAGAACCTGAAACTCCAGTAAACACAATCAATTCATTAGGGTTCAAACTTAGATCAACAGACTGTAAGTTATGTACGCGGACATTCTTAAGTTCGATTTTTTCTTTTACATGCATGGTGAAATCTATCGTATTGAGCCTTACAAGACTAGGCGAATTTATTTTGAATTACTTACCGATTTAAAAAAATGAATGTAAAGTCGGATAGCGTCTTATTAAGAACTTATATTATATAAGAGTAGAAGCATTTTATCCATACCGGAGGCCGAGGCATCCAATGAAAAGACTCTTTTTCCTCTTTATCGCACTCATTTCTTTTTCCTTATCGCTTGAAATTTCTGGCGCAGCAAAAGAGTTTACTTTGCAGTTGGATCCGGAAGAATGGAGAGATATAGGTAACCCCCGTGATTTTGAAGACGATGTAATTGTTTTACGGGATGGAAGTAAAGTCATTTGTCGTATTAAAGAGCTACCAGATCTTGATTATAGTTTTGCATCTGTGAAATTTAATTTAGAAGAAATGGCAGCGATTGCTTTAGCTGGTGGTGGGCGACAAATTCAGTATGTCACTCGTAATGGGCAAAACTACATTGGGCAGACTCCTCGCTATATTTGGCATGTGGAAGAGAGAATCGAAACTGATATCTCCCTTGGTTATGCAGATCAGATGACTCGTCGAAAAGTAGAATACGAGCCTCGTGAAGTTGATATGAAAGATGTTCAGTATGTTCTTTTTAAGCAAAGAGGGCGCATTGCTGCATTGAAGCATGAAAAATTTGCGAGTATCATTTTACGTAATGGTGATCGTTTTCCATTTATGATTGATGCTGCTGAAATTGAATTAACGGATGGTTGGAAAGAATTTTCTATTCAAACAGAAGACATTGTAGATGTTTGGTACACTGGTGGTTTACAAGGGTATCTTAAAGGTGAAGCTCTAGATAAACCTTTGCCTTTTTCTTTTGTAAAAGATCGTTTTTTCCGTGTTTTATTAGCGAAGAATAGTCAATCAATTAAAATTCCTTGGAAAAATGTAGACCGAGTGATTTCTGATCAGGGTGAATTCATTTTAACCTCTCCTTATCTTTTAACTCCGCATTCTCGACCAGCTGACATGATATATATTTCACCTGGTCGCTTTATGATGGGTGCTGCTAGTTATGCTACAGATAAAATGAATAAGAGTATGCCAAAGGTTTTAGGAGGAAGAGCTTTAAGTGCTGGTGCTCGATCCAAAATTCTTGCAGATGCCAATTTAGTTCCTAGCGTCAATTCTCCGGCTGTTTTAGTGGAGTTACCTGGTTACTACATGGATAAGTATGAAGTAACAAATGAGCAGTATGCGCGATTTTGTCAGGAAACAGGACACTCTGTTCCTGTACATTGGAAACGTGGTGAGTATGCAAAAGGCTTAGAAGATCACCCTGTAGTGAATGTATCATATAAGGATGCGAAAACATACGCTGAGTGGGCTGGTAAAAGATTACCAACAGAGGCAGAGTGGGAAAGAGCTGCAAAAGGGATGTATGGCTCTATCTATCCTTACGGAGACTCTTTCAATAGTATGTTAAGTAATGTTGGCACAACAGGAACTGTAGCAGTTGGTCAGTATGAAGCTCTTATACAAAAGAATAGTAAGTTAGATGCAAATTTTTCTACACGTATTCAAGATATGAGTGGCAATGTGGCTGAGTGGACATCTACAGCTTATAATCCAGAGTTTTATGAAGAGATGGCTAAAAATCCTGGTGATGTTGTTTACAATCCTAGCTCTCAACGTAAATCAGGTTTTAGAGTAATCCGTGGAGGATCTTACAAAAGCTCAGCACAAACATCTACAAGCGTTTATCGAACATCTTTACATGAGAATGATTTCAATGCGTACACCGGCTTCCGTTGTACGACTGATGCTAAAGACTAAACTAGAAGCTGTTTTTTCTATTCAAGCATCCTTAGTAATCGTGCTGGGGGTGCTTTTCTTATGTTCATTTAAATACATTTTCAGATAGCATTGTTTCTTTTTTTTACAAAGTAAATTGTTTATAGGGGATATTGTGGAAGTTAATAAAGAAGTCGCTTTTACAGAGTACATTTCTAATAATTATGAAAGTGAAAATTTAGTTTTGTATCATATGAATCTTAAGCTTGTGGAATCACAAGTAGAGAAAGACACTTATAATGTTGCTACGTTATGGATTCAAGTTCCAAAGCAAGTAAATTATGGTCCGGGAGGTTTAAATGTACCTTCACTTATGGAAGATTTACGTGGGCTTGGTTTTAGAGAAATTGAGTATGATTCTATTCCATTAGAAGGTCGGCAAGAATGGGAGACAAACGGCTTGTCTTCTAGAAAAAAAGTATTAAATATAATAGAAGCCTGGCAAAAAAGCCATTTAGATGAAAGTAAACCAGAATTGATAAGAGAAGGGTATCAATTTTAAAAATTAATTAATGTGTAAGATCTATTTATTTACTAATTAATTAAATTACTTTATAGTCATAGCTCATGTTCTAAAATATAAGGTATGAGCTATGACAGGTACCGTAAGTTTACCGGTTAATCCGGGTGACATGGAGACATTATCTTGGAATTTAGAGTGCAGTCGCATGCCTCGGTCTACGAGAGGATTAGTCTCGGCTACAATGCATAATAATGTAGGGCTAAATGGTCAAGTGCTGGGTCCTTACGGCGAGCCTAGAGCTGAAGCTCTTACAGGGGCTTGTCTTGCTCCTTTCGATGTTATTTGGAAAGTAGGTAGCTTAGCATCTACAACATTGAAAGCTCCTTGTCGTTTTATTCATCGTGCTAAAAAGCTGAAAGGCTTGAAAGACAAACCGCAAATAAGCACAAGAGATCTTCTCCGTCATGAGTGCTCAAATATTTCTTGTGAAGTAGAAAATGTTTGTAAGGCGGCGTTATCTTTTCCTATAGGTCTCACAAAAATCATTGTTCCTAACGCTTTTAATGATACTCTTATGCGTTGGGCAGATCGAGCAGAAGATCAGCTTTTTGAAGAAGATGAATGGGACGACTTGCTTAGTCAGTAAAGTTAAGCATGAGAGTTGATTTTTCGTTAAACCTCCAATGGCTACCTAATCCGAGCTTCCAGTGCGTTAAATGAGGGTGAGATTTAGAGTGTTTTTCTGAGTTCATATCTGAACCATGCAAGCCAAATCTGATACGAGATTAGGCAGCCATTGAAGCTTAAACGCAGAGAAGGGGTCTCCTTTCTCTGCGTTGTATTTTTAAAGTGGAGGATGCATGACGCTATCCACTTTTTGAGTTACAGAGTCAAATACTTTACCATTCCAATCTACAGCTCTTACTGTTCTTTGTTTTTGATCGAGATCAACTATTAAACAGTGTCCAATGGAAGCGCTTTTCTTGAGATACCAATAGTTTTCGCAAACTCTAGGGGTTCTCGGTTCAGCAATTCCCCAGCACCCATCGCCTATATAAACGGTCCCTTTAGGGTTAGGACATTCGTTTTTGATTGCCGGAGTTCTTTTGTAGGCGTGGTCGTGATTTTCAAAAGCAATGTGCAGTTGGTACTTATCGAATAGTGGGCACCAATGTTTACGCATTTTTTTAGATGAGCAAGCATTGTAGCGTCTTGCAGAAGGGTAAGCTGGAGCATGATAAATGGCAAAACGGTGTTCCATACTTTGTGCTGCAGCAAGCTTTTCTTCGATGAAGTCTTTTTGTGTCTTATTGACTTTTTCTGTATGTCCCGAATCCAATAAAAGTAGAGACATGTAGTCACCAATATTTAAGCAAAAATAGCTTGTCATACTAGGATTACGGAAAAATAGATAATAAAAAGCGGCTTTTTCCGGTTTATTTGGGAGCCATCCCACGACTTCATGATTACCAATAGCTGCAACAAGTGGAACAGAGAACCCTTCAGGTGTAACCATATGGTTCATCCACCCTTGAAGCATGCAAAGCCATCGTTGTGTATCTTCTTTTATACATGGTAGAGGAGTTGTCGCATACGCGATGTCTCCACCTAAAGCAGCAAAATACGGACTGTAGCTTGCTGCGATCCGATTCATATTATTGTAAACATCTGCTCCATCGCGGAATGTATCACCTCCTGCAACGAAGCGTACAGGATGATCGAGACTTTCTGGTAGAGTACGGAAGTAAAAAATATGATCATATTCTTCTAAATGGACAGCATATGATGTATCTGGGCTTAAATTATAGAGTTCTAACGAATGGAGTACGTAAGGACGATTGTCTGGAAATTTTTTATGAGATGCTTTGAAGCGGTACCAATTTTGAGAAGCTTCATTTGCTTTTTTAGGTTCGGATTTTTGTAATTCAAGCCAATCACCATGGTCATTATCACAGGTAATCCAACGAATAACAGCTGTTCTACATGGATCTTGAAACCAAGTGATGTAAAAAGCTGTTGGTTTGTCTGCTGCTGTGAGGTTTCCTGCTCCACCATGAATGATCAAAGCAAGCAGGAAAAAAAGAGGTCTTACATACATAATTGTGGCTCCTTAGTTAAAGGTATCATTATATGGATGAATTACTTGTTTATAGGAATCAATAATTTTTCCACTTACATCATAGGCCTCGTAAAGACGTTGTTCTTCATTGATACTTACCATTACACAATGTTGAACAGATGCAGCATGAGCTAGGTACCAAGTCGTTTCAATAGAGTGGACAGAACGTGGTGCAGCTCCCCAAGCTCCATCACCTATATATATAACGCCATTTTCATCAATTGCTTCGTTGCTAATAGGAGGTGTTCGCTTGTAACTGTGCTCGTGATGCTCAAAAGCAGCATGAAGATGGTATTTTTCGAAAAGCGGACACCAATTTTTGCGAATTAATCTTGAGATTTTTTTACCGTATTTTCTGTGCGATGGATAAGCTGTAGCATGATAAATAGCAAATCGATGAGGAAATTTTTTAGATTTACGCATAGCACTTTTTACAAAGCGAGTTTGTATTCCAGTAACTTCATGAGCATGGCTTGTGTCTAAAATGAGAAGAGATAAGTAGTTTCCAAAGTTGATTTGTGTGAATGAGTCTTGTCCAGGTAGGCGAAATAAACGGTAAAAGTAAGAAGCTTTTTCTGGGCTTTGATGCCAGCCACCGATCACATCATGGTTACCAATTGCTGCTATAAATGGAATTAAAGTATAATGGTCCCCAAAAACTAGACCAGTTGATTTACTCCCTAGAAGAGCTATATTAGAGGTTTTTCTGGAGGTCTAAATGACAGCAAAGTTTAAGAGAAGAGACGCTG
>PAQS01000041.1 GCA_002709385.1 Waddliaceae bacterium | reverse complement strand
TGTCGCCCGACATGCCCTCTCAAAATCAAACGAAATCTCACCCACATCTGACAAGGCTAGGCAGAGGATTAGGTCACCATCGGGGGTCTAAGCTTCAAATGTATTATGAAATAGTAAACCTAGTGATTTGATTTAACTTTTTCTTCCTAGAGCTGAAGCAATTACTAGGTTTTTTTATCCAAATACAATAAAGCGAGGACTTATGACAATAGAAGCCTGTGCAATTCCAGTAAATAGAGTAGAAAGTATTGATAAGGTTCCTGTTGGAGCTCAATTTACAATTGAAAATATGAAAAGAGAAGATGGAAAAATCACTCTTGTCATTCGTGGATTAGCAGCCGAAACATTTCAAGCATATACAAACGGAGTTTTTCTGAAGTCACTCCCACCACAGATATCTGTTTATCTTTCTTCTTCTGGAGGAAGTATGATTGATCAGGAGAAAACGGAAGAGCTTGTAATTGATATTTCAGATACTCTTTTCAAGCAATCAAATGTTAGAATTATAGGTATATTTTCTCCAAAACCAGAAATTATGGGTTATGTATAAGAAAGATAAAATGCTTCTTTTTTCAAAACTCATTGAAAAAGTGGTTTAACCTCCAATGGCTACTTAATCCGCGCTTCCAGCAGGCTAGATAAGAGTAATCTTTAGAGTATTTTCCTTCGCCCATGTGAAAACATGAGCTCAGAAAAACACCCTAAATCTCATCCTTATCTAACGCACTGGAAGCGCGGACTAGGTAGCCATTGGAGATGTACACAATATTACACCACTTTATTTGATATTTGAGCTTATGCTTTTATCATATCCTGACTATTTAAAAGGCATGTACTATGCTCTTTTACACGCACAGCTTGCATCATAGGATCCCATGCAGGAAGCTCCATAGGCTCTTCATCCAATAAATTCAGAATATTTTCAGGAAGATATTTCTTATCGATGATAACTTCGTAAACATAGTCTCTAAACCATTGTGGACTCATAATAAAGTAGCCACTATCGCCAGTATTTCTTCCCCAGCTATTTTCTACCTGCCAACGGTCAATATTGCCATCTGTAGACTCATTAAAACCAGTAAACATCATCGCATGATTTGCACTGCTTTGGTGGTAAAGAATGCGGTCTGTCTTATTCATATTAAAATCAGTGCCATAAATTGCTGAATAATCCCAAATACCTTGATCCAATGTACCAAGACTACCATTGAAAAATGGACTCACATCAGCAGCAAACCAAACACCTTCGCCTTCTTCAATAGAACGAGAAGTATATTTTTCTAATTCTTCGATAGGAAGGTGAATAAAACGCATAGGCTTCCCACCTTTCATATTATTGACGTCTTTCGATTGGTAAGCTCGGTAGAATGGGCGACCTTCCATAGGGCTATTTACAAGAGTTACTTTGTCTTCTACTTTAGTAGAAACTAAGTCTTCGTAAAATGTAGTAGCTGTTAACCCTTCCACAACAACAATGTCGCCATCTTTGTTTTCATATTCCCAATCGAATTCTTTCGGGGGCTCACCTAAATTGATAGCAAGAATTTTATATACTTCTGCCATCACTTCTCTTTTTTTCTCTATAAGTTGACTCTTAGATACCCCTGCATTATGCATTTTGCGTAAATCAACAGCATACTCGCGAAGTTTTTGGCTAAGAATCCAGTTCATATGCCGAGAACTTTCAGTGTTATAAGTTTCTGGCATAACAGATTTAGGCATTACACCGTACTTAGATACGAGGTTTGCAAACCAGCTCCAATAACCACCATCAGAAGCAGGACTATAGTTCAACCACTTGACTTCGTCAGAATTGATATCTAGGTGTGCTGTTTCAATAATTTGATCTAAGTAGTAGTTGGCTTTTTCAATTTTATCATGAAAGAAAAGATGGGTTTGTGAGAATTCAAAATCATTAAGATCATGTTCTTCCATGAAAGCTGTACGAAGAACGTTTAGCCCTGCAAAAATCCAGCAACGTCCAGATTGCGATTGGTCTGTAGCATGGCCTTGTGGACTAATTTCATGGCTGAAAATATGCTGTACTTTTGCTATTTCTGGCTGGCTTAGCGCTATCCATCTAGGCCCTACTTGTGTGATTGCGTTACGTGCAAGAATATTGACTGGGTTTTCTTGAAACGTCTTGCTATATGCATCCAACATATCTGTTGTGATGTGGGAAGGAAGTTCTGGCGGAGCACCATTGTTGTTTCCGTCACCTTTTCGTGTCATCGAACGTGTAATCGGTCCTGAATAACCCTCTTTAGGTGTTTGAGGGGTCTCAAAACTCTCTACCTGCATATTCATAAGTCTTTCCTGAGTATTTTGTTTCAAGTTATGTGTATACTGAGCCGACATCAGTAAGTTTTGGGAATTGAATCAGTCAATACCCAAAACGTTACTTTTATATTGAGAGAGTAATTTGTTGAAAGTAAAAATTTTACAATGATTGAAAACAGGAATCTAATACTGAAACCATAAACTCAGCATCTTTCATAGAAATACAGAGGGGAGGTTTGATACGAAGGCAGTTACCGAATAAGCCTCCTTTACCAATGAGAAGACCTTGATCTTTTGCAAGCTCAAAGACTTGTGCACACGCTTCACTTGCCGGTTCTTTACTGTCTCGATCTTTGACTAATTCGACACCAATCATGAGCCCGGAGCCTCGAACGTCACCAATAATGTTATGTCGATCTTGTAATTTTTTTAGCTCTGTAATGAGATAGTTACCAACAATTAAGGCGTTTTCTTGGAGTTTTTCTTCATCAATTACTTCTAAAACAGCTTTTCCAGCAACACAAGAGATAGGGTTGCCGCCATAGGTATTAAAGTGTGTACGAGTGGTCATAGCCTGAGCTATTTCTGGACGAGTGACTACTGCAGCAAGTGGAATTCCATTACCGATTCCTTTTGCAAGAGTAACAATATCAGGAACGACTCCTTGGGTTTCAAAACCCCAATAATGAGTGCCTGTACGACCAAAAGCTGTTTGTACTTCATCAGCAATACAAAGCCCACCAGCCTCTCGAACATGCTTATAGGCATGTTGCAAGTAATCATGTGGGTAAACAACAGTACCGCCCACGCCTTGCATGGTTTCAGAAAAAAAGCCTGCAATTTTGCCAGATGTTCCATGCTGAATCAAATCTTTTACATCATAAGCATACTTGGCACCAGCATCAGGATCATCCCATCCCCAGGTGCCTCGATAAGGATTAGGATTCATGGCATGGTGCACGCCATGGTTATGAGGGACATTGAACTTCCAATTTTGATGAGCAGTTAAGCCCATAGTCGAATTAGAGCCGCCATGATAGCAGTTACGCAAAGCCAAAATATCATAGTTCTTTGTGTAAGCACGTGCCATGAGCATAGCAAGGTCATTGGCCTCAGAACCTGAATTACAAAAATAACAAACCTCAAGGCCATCAGGCATTCTAGAAGCAAGGGCTTCTGCGTATTCGGCAATAGCTGGATTTAGGTAAATATTTGTTGTATGTTGGAGTTTTTGCATTTGCTCCATAATAGCAGCGTTCACTTTGGGATGGCAGTGGCCAACACTCACTGTTACGATACCTGCAAAACCATCGAGATAGCGACGTCCTTTATCATCCCATAAATACTGCATTTTACCTTCTACAATCATAAGCGGTTTTTGGTAGTAGGTAAGAAGAGATGGAGTGAGATACTTTTTACGTAAGGCACTTACTTCATCAAAGGAAAGACCTTTATAATCAGATGCTTGATAAGAACTTTCAGGTAAAGAAATTTTACTTAGCGTAGTACTCATAGATTTCCTCGATAAATAAATGGCTTAAATAATTGAGCATACTTCATCAAATGTGAAGCGTGGGGACCTTGGATGTAGTCCTTCAGGATCGCCATAACCTAAATTACAGAGGAAGTTTGCACGAATAGATGTACCAGAGAAAAACTCTTGATTGACTTTTTCTTTGTCAAAACCAGCCATGGGACCACAATCTAAACCGAAAGCTCTCGCCGTGATCATGAAATAGGCAGCTTGTAAAGTACCATTTGTCTTAGCTGTTTCCTTGATTAACTCTTCATTACCAACGAACCATGAACGAGCATCTGCATGAGGAAATAATTGAGGTAGTTTTTCATAAAATTCGAAATCATTTGCTAAGATAGCTGTTACAGGAGCTGTCATTGTTTTTTCCAAGTTGCCTTCAGCAATACTTGGTCGTAAGCGCTCTCTGGCATCTGCTGATTTAACGAATATGATACGCATAGGGCAGCAGTTTGCGCTTGTAGGTCCCATGCGACACACTTCGTGAACTTTTTTTAGAATAGTGTCTTCTACCGTTTTATTTTGCCACTTATTATGAGTACGCGCGTCCGTAAATAGAGTAGCTATAGAAGCTTCGTCGATTGCAGCCTTCATTATATCGTCTCCTTTTCAATGAAATGTTTACTTTTCAGAGATCATAACGACTCCACCTGTTAGAGTAAAATAAAGTTTTGTTTTCCTGATTTTAGGGTAAAAGAGAGAGTTTTGTTTGCTGTGAAGAAAAATATCTTGATTATTTTAACTTTAACCATTCTGTGTGTACTTATGCTAAGTAAATACCTTCCTTCTCCTACTTATAAAAACCCAGACATACTTCAAAAAGCTCAGCAATTTGAAGATGCTTCTGTGGAGATCAGCCCTATAAAGACCCAAGTGGTAGAGACTATAAAAGAACTTTCAAAAGCCTTCTCCAACTACGAAAAAAAAGAACTCCTAGAAGCTTTATCCATAACTTATGCAGAAAATGCCTTTCTTAATGATCGTATTCACAGCGTATCAGGCAAAAAAGCAATCCTAGATTATTTTGAGGGAACCTTTGAGAAAATACAGCAGGCCGAGTTTCGTTTTTTAGACAGTGCTTACGAGACAAAAGGAGTTTATGTAAGGTGGGTAATGCGTTTGCAGTTTAGAGAAAATCAAGAGTTTTTTGAATTTCTTGGAGTTTCTCATCTACGATTTAACAAAGAAGCAAAAATTATCTATCATCAAGATTTTTGGGACTTCAGCGAACTAATGGCAGAAATACGTTTCTTAAAAACATTTGTCAATCTAGCAAAATCAAATGCCTAAAAAAGGAGAAAGCCTTGTTCATCACTAGTGCAATGTATGCAGGACTTTTAGGCTTAGCAGCAGTATTCTTGGCTGTTCAGGTAATCCTCCAAAGAAGAAAAAAGAAGGTCGCTTTAGGATATGGAAAATCAAGAGAATTGAAAGACAGAGGACGGGCTTTCGAAAACTTTACTGAGTACGTACCCATAGCTTTACTATTAATGATGATTGTTGAGTTTTCAGGAGGAAATCAAGCGCTTTTACATATGAGCGGCTTAAGTTTGATTTTTGGAAGATTACTACACGCGATAGCCATCTATAGGAGAATTATAAGGTTGAGAGTTGTGGGAATGAGTTTAACATTTTTTTCTATCGTGACCCTTTCTTTGATGAGTCTGTACCTTTCTTTTGGAACTCATTAATTGATTTCATTTGTTGTAGGCGATTGCTATTATACAAAGAATAAGTACATTGGTTTTTTATGCATTTTTTTCTCTTCTTACTGAGTTTATTTATGTTTTCTTGTGATTCTTCATCTTCTTCTTTAAAAGAATATGTAATGAGAGAGGATTCAGCATATAAATGGATGATAGAAGAAACTCGTGAAACGGAAACTTATGATTATTATTTGCTTTGTTTGAATTCACAACAATGGCTATCTGAAAAAGAACTGACTGAGCCTCTCTGGCAACATTCTTTGCAGGTGATTGTTCCTAAATCTCTAAAAAGCGATAAGGCTTTTATGATGATTGGAGGAGGAAGTCGTCACGATAAAGTTGTTCATGATCCTGAGTCATTTCTCGTTCAATTTGCTCTATCTACAGGAACTGTGGCAGCACAGATTCAACAAGTTCCTAATCAGCCAATACACTTTAAAGATGAGTATTTGGAGAAGTATGAGCAGTCTGGGCGTAGTGAAGATGCTCTCATTGCTTATACCTGGTACAAACATCTTCATGGAGAAAAAAACGAGTATTTAGCCCGCTTTCCAATGACAAAAGCTGTTGTAAAAGGAATGGATGCTGTCCAAGAGCTTTGTGAGCAAGAAAGCTTTCATGTACCCTCCCAATTTTTTTTAAGTGGTTTTTCTAAGAGAGCTTGGACAGCATGGACTACCGCTGGAGTGGATTCTAGGGTATTTGCATTTTCTCCAATGGTGATTGATCTGTTGAATATTCGACAGTCATTTGAGCATCATTTTAACGCATACGGATTTTGGGCACCTGCGGTAGGAAACTATGTAGAAATGGATATTATGCGTTGGCGTACAAGTAAAGAGTTTGAACGTTTGGCAAATTTGGTTGAACCTTATACTTTTCGTGAAAAATTTACGATGCCAAAGTACATTGTCAATTCAGCAGGAGATGAATTTTTTCTTCCCGATTCATGGCAGTTCTATCTAAAAGATCTCCCTGGTGATACATATTTACGCTACATTCCTAATACGGATCATACATTGCGTTCCTCTAACGCTTTAAGTGTTATTCAAAGCTTTTATCGTTCTTTAGTAGAAAAGAAGCCTTTGCCTGTTTTTACTTGGAATAGAGAACTGAATGGAGATTTATGGGTAAAGTCAGAGACAAATCCAATAGAAGTTAATCTATGGACAGCTATCAATGAAGAAGCACGAGATTTTAGAATGAGTGCATATGGTGCTCTTTGGAAGAAAGAACCTGTAGAAATATCAAAAATAAACGAATATCATTTTCGAGCTAAGAAGCCTAGTTCTGGTTATACAGCCTTTTTCATTGAACTCGTTTATGATAGTGGGTATGAAACACCACTTATATTTACTACAGGAGTTAGTGTATTGCCCAACTTACTGCCTTTTAATGTAGATAGAGTTGAGCAACAAGATATATAAAACCTTTACCCTAAATCTCACCCTCATCTAACACACTGGAAGCGCGGATTAGGTAGCCACTGCAGCTTAAAGAGGACTTAGTTGAGAGTAGTCCTGTAGTAATTCAATAATTCCTTTGATTATTCTTGCTTCATTCTCAGCTTTTACAGATAAATCGGTTTGAATCTTGTGATTATCTTTTTGAGAAGACTCGCTATCAGGCTTATTTTTGCTATTTAGGTTGCTAAACAGACCACTTCCGACCTTGCTGTAAAATAGGAAAAACAATGCGCTGATTGTTTCTTCTTTTTCTTTACCGAAGGCTACGCCACTAACAGCTTCTTCTTCGTCTTTTGATACGCTCCAGTGTACTTCCCTTAATGATTCTGTATTATCATAGGCATTCAGTTCTAGATGAATCACTTGTCTTTTCCTCTTGGTTTGCTTAAAGAAAAGAAGTCTTTTAGCATAGATAAGGCTTAATAAGCAATTTTTTGTGATAGTGAGGGAGTATGAGATATATGTTTTATATTAAGAAATTAAATTATTTATCTTTTTGGTAGTTTGTAAGTAAAAATATATAAATGCTGTGTTTTCTTCTTATTATATTTCTGTTAGTTTTTCTCTTGATCTTCTCTATTTGCTTTGCTAAGGTCATTCCTTCTCAGTAATCACTAGGGGTATTTTTGTCGTGGTTCATTGCGATCTGTGAGAAAACCGTTTCTTTCTCCTGTGATGTGACCTCGCTAGTACCAGCGGAGGACGTTGTGAACCTTAGTCTATTTTATCATTCTTTTAGTGTTCAATTGCTTTTTGTTTCTATTGAGAATTTTTATCAGAAAGGAGTGGCTCTATGGCTGTGCATAAATCTGCAGAATTAGCAGGGGCTTTGTGGCGCGATATCAAAAAAATTCGTAGTCAGCGTGTCCGCGTACATATTCATAGTCACCCTTTAGCTACCGTTTGGGTTGCTCAGTGTTTAGCCGCTCTTGGCTGTTGTCCGATTTATACAGTGGGTGAAGAAGAGCGCAGAGATCTTCTAGAAAATTCTGACAGTATTGTGATTGATCTTGGATCTTCCGCACAGATAGGAAAAGAAGCTTTGATGCAGGTAAGAGACTATGCTATTTCTTCCGGTAAGCCCTTAGTTCTTGATCCGTCTGGTATTCGCCTTTCCAGTTTACGTATGCAAGTAGCGCAAGAATTATTGCAAGAAGGGGGACAGCAAGTTTTACGAGCAAATGCTGCAGAATTGATGTTGTTGAATGGCTATATATTTACAGACAACCATGAATCCCAATTTGTGAAGAGTTCAGAAGCTATGGGTGCAGCTTATGATTTAGCAGAAAAATATGGGCACACTGTTGTGGTTAGTGGGAATGTAGATATTATTGTAGGTCCTGAAATGGATCAACGTTATGTTTACAATGGTTGTTCGCTTATGCGCAATGTCATTGGGATGGGAAGCGCTTGTTCATCTATTATTGCTGCATTTGCAGCCGTGAATCCCAATTTAGAAGAAGCAGCACTTCATGCTATGGCTTGTGTTGGTCTTGTAAGTGAGCGTATAGGTACTCGTGTTCGTGGTTTAGGTACTTTTCAATTAGGGTTTTTAGATGCCCTCAGTAATCTTAATCGGACAGGTTTAGAAAAAGATCTCAAAGTAGAATCTCCACCAAGCTATCGCTAATTTCCCATGACTACCTAGTTCGCGCTTCCAGCAGACTTTTAGGATATTTTCCTTTGTCCATGTAAAAACATGAGCTCAGTAAAATACCCTAAATTTCACCCTCATCTAAGGAATTGAAAGCGTGGATTAGGTCATTATCTAGACTTAAAGGATTTTCTTGTTTTCAAAGAAAAAACTCGCTAGCCTGAAGGGGTTTTTAGTGGAGTTTTGGAGGTCTTTGTGGATAAGACAGTGAAGTCTGCTGACGATGCAGTTTGTGATATTCCTAGTGGTGCTACGCTTGCCTTGGGGGGCTTTGGACTCTGCGGTATTCCAGAAAACTGTATTCAAGCAATTACAGAAAGAGAGATTTCAGATTTAACTTGTATTTCCAATAATGCTGGTGTTGATGGTTTCGGCATTGGCTTGATGCTTGAGAAAAAACAAGTAAAAAAAATGATTTCCAGTTATGTGGGTGAGAATAAATTATTTGAATCACTCGTGCTATCAGGAGAGCTAGAAATTGAATTAGTTCCACAAGGGACTCTTGCAGAGCGTCTTCGTGCCGGTGGTGCAGGGATTCCTGCTTTTTTTACAGCCTCTGGTGTAGGAACACCTATCGCGGAAGGTAAAGAACTGCGTGAATTTGATGGGCGTTCTTACTTAATGGAACGTGGTCTTCAGGCTGATTTCGCTATTGTAAAAGCTTGGAAAGGAGATGTTTTTGGTAATCTCATCTTCCGTAAGACGGCGCGTAACTTCAACCCTCTTTGTGCTACTGCAGCAAAAGTAACGATTGTTGAAGTAGAAGAGCTTGTTCCAGCTGGTACTTTTGATCCAGATGAAGTGCATCTTTCTGGGATCTATGTAGATCGCATTTTTCAAGGAACAAATTACGAGAAACGAATCGAACGGCTAATGGTTCGTAGCGCGCAATAGGGGGCTCAAATGGCATTGAATCGAGAAGAAATAGCAATGCGCATTGCGCAAGAGCTAGAAGATGGCTTTTATGTAAATTTGGGAATCGGTATCCCTACTTTAGTAGCAAACTACATTCCTTCTGATATTACAGTCATTCTACAAACTGAAAATGGGCTTCTTGGTATGGGGCCTTATCCTGAATCGGGAAAAGAAGACCCAGATTTAGTGAATGCAGGAAAGGAAACGATTACAGCAATTCCAGGAGCAGCTTATTTTGATAGTGCGGAGTCTTTTGCTTTGATTCGCGGAGGTCATATTGATCTAGCTGTCCTAGGAGCTATGGAAGTAGATGAAAACGGTGATCTTGCAAACTGGATGATTCCTGGGAAAATGGTGAAAGGAATGGGCGGGGCTATGGATCTCGTGGCTGGTACAAAGCGTATTGTGGTTGCTATGCAGCATTGCTCTAAACAAGGAGAAAGTAAAATTCTTCGCAAGTGTACTTTGCCACTTACTGGGATTAAAGTTGTGAATCGAATTGTTTCTGATTTGGCTGTTATTGATGTAACAGATTCAGGGCTTGTTCTTAAAGAAAGAGCTCCAGGGGTTTCTGTGGAAGAAATTATAGAAAAAACAGAGGCTAAATTACAGATACCAGATCATGTTCCGGAAATTCAGTTTGGAGAACATCATTTAGTTTAGTTTGTGTATGAACTTATCACCTCGATTGGGGGAGGGATAAGTTTTGATATGTGACATATCGAACTAAAGATCTAGGCAGATAGAGACTTCTCTTCCAAGTTCAATAGAGCTTTCATCAATATTTGTTTCGTAGGCAAGTACTTCAACTCCATGTTGGACTGCTTGCCTTAATAAAGAACCGTATTTAGGGTCCACATGATCAGCAGGGGCCAGTATCTCTCCATCACTCCGCTGTATCAAGAAAAAAATTACAGCCCGATAACCTTCATCAACTAGTTTCATTAAACTTTCTAAATGTTTTTGTGCTCGTGTACTAACAGCGTCAGGGAAACGATAGCAAGCTTCTTCACTTAAAAAAGTAACAGATTTTACTTCGACAAAACAAAGAGAACCGTCAGCTTGAGTAACTTGAAAATCAAGACGACTATCACCAACACGAACTTCAGGGCGAATTTCGATTGAGGGTTCTAGTGAAGAAATTTGTTTGTTTTCTAAAGCTTCAGCTACAATCTTATTTGCACGGTGTGTATGCACACAAATCCAACAAGAACCATTATGAATGAGTTCTAAGTTATAAGAAAGTTTACGTTTAGGGTTGGGATCATAGCTAATTAAAACAGGCCATCCCTCATGAATACAAGAAGTCATACGCCCAGAGTTCGCGCAGTGAGCTGTGACGATTTCTCCGCTTTCTAATTGGATATCAGCAAAAAATCTTTTATAACGTTTGATGAATGTTCCAGAAATGAGAGGACTACTGTACTTCATAGATTTAATTCTTAAGATTTTAATATTGTAGGGAATAAGAATAGTCTAGCAAATTTCGAGAGTCAAGAAATTTGCTAGATAAGAAAAGATTAAAAAGAACTTGAATGATAGTTTACTGATTCAACTAAAGCGTTTTCATTAAACTTTACAAGTACAGTTAAAGTGCGTTCGCTTTTCTTTGAGTAACTTTTTTCTGTAGTAACACCAGCAAGAACGAGCCAGACTCCTCCTGCGGACTGCGAGTAACTCACTTCGCTAGCAATTTTATCGTAAATCCAAGTTTCATTGCCTTGCTTGTCATTCGTTACGATATTAGGTGAACCCATAGCGTTTGCTACTGAAGCTTGGTCCATTCCTTTGCGAAGCTCTCTTTGAGCCTTACCTAGGGTAAGGTTTTGTGAAGGAACATCATTATGATGTGAATGTGTGGCACATGCTGTACAGAAAGCAACTAAAAAACAGCTAAAAATAAGTGTTGAATATTTCATATCTCAGACTCCTCAAAGAAGATACTTTTACTTACTTTGTTATAAAAATTTTGGTAAATTCCCCGTTGGAGAACTTGCCTTGTTGCCACTGTGCCACCAACATTGTCTTTTGTCGCTGTTTGAAAACTTACACGTACCTTTGTTTGGTTTCCATGAGAGCTGATATTTGCTGATACATTGATATCCTCAAGTTTAAGAAAACGATGATTTGGATCGGCAAGTAATGCGTGTAAAAACTTTCCAGTAGGAGTTTCTAAATCTTCTGATTTAGAAGCAGAGATAAGTCCTAACTCTAAGTTTGCGTTATTGATATTGTAACCTTCATCTTGAAGAACATTTAGCATTGCCTTCATGACAGCTTTTGTATCAGTTGTAGCAAAATGATGTGTTTGAATATCGCGAATTTCAGATTGGGTAATAGGTGGAGAATGACCTTCTGAAATACAAGCGCTTGTTAAAAGTGGAAGAGCTAAACAAGTCGTTCCCATAAGTAAACGTGAAAAGAAAGATGGATACATACAAGGTCCGATGTAAAATTTATTTAATGGCATATGGAAAGATCTTTCCATCTCTTCTTAAAAAAGTCTAGAAATATGATAAGAAGGCTTATTCTTAGTTCTCCTTTGTCTAACTTTAACTTATATATCAACGTAGAAGACCTTAAGGAGTGTTTCTAATTAAAGAAATATTTTCCTCCTGAATTAGATTCGGAGCTTTTCTCTTCTTTAGTAGGTTCTGAAAGAGATAAGGTGGGGGAGTAGGCTCCAATATATTCTCTGACCCACCAAACACCACTTTCCCTTCTTTCTTTGAACGTACTAAATCGATAGCTATAGAGTTTAGCGCGAAGAAATTTAGGAGGATTTTCAGGAAAAGGGTTGTGTTGGAATAAAGAGAGAACAGGAGATGAGTTTTGCAAGATGCGCACCATCATATTCCCAAACCAAGGGTTTTGCTGGTAAGTTCCAAGAGAAGCAAACCATAGCTGCCAATCAAGGCGAGGTTGGTGCGGTGCTACTTGTAAAGGCGCACGAAATGGTGAACCAGGTTTCCATTTAAACTCATATGCCTCCCACTTTTCTTGGTCATTACTCCCTTCTATGATGATTTCATTGC
Source organism: Waddliaceae bacterium (assembly GCA_002709385.1). Lineage (GTDB taxonomy): Bacteria > Chlamydiota > Chlamydiia > Chlamydiales. Next base: position 28,071 of record PAQS01000041.1, on the reverse strand, counting down.
GCTCTGTTGTCATACGAGCAAATAAACCGTAACGGTTGCATAGTACAAAACGACTGACCCAATCCCAAGCTGGTGGCTTCCAGAAATGAGGTTTAAATAAGGAGATTTGTTGAATGATATTGAGAAATAGGTAAGTGAAAGCGATGAGTGCAAGAGGGATTTCTGTCCATATTGAAGCATCTGTTGTAGCAATAGGTGTCATATCACCAAACAGTGAAGCGTAATAGTGGTCAGGAAGTAAAACTAAACCAAGAACAATGCTAAGAAAGTTAAAATACGCGTAGTTTCCTGTAAGTAAAATCATGCATTGGAGAGACGAAAACAAAATGAACACAATAAAGCGTATTGGTTCAGGAGAGAAGATAAAGAAAGGTACAACAAGTTCAATAAAAAACATGGTCCATTGAGAAGCTCGAAGCATCCAATCTGCTTGCTTGTCGGCATACCAGGCTAATCGATTAGGTAGTGGCTGAGTAAGGTAGTGTACATGCATAGCTGTTCCAGATTTCCATTTAGGACAGCCACTAAGAAGTTTGACAGATCCTGAGCTAAACATGAAACGGAAGAGAAGAAACCAAAATACGATTAAAAGAGGGATTGATGGAGGAGTTTGAAGGGAAAAAAAGAAAGAAATAGCTCCCACTTCTAAAAGTAAAATATCCCACTGAAAATTAAGAAAAGGAGATCCTACAGATAGGTAAGAAATATAAGAAAACCAAAGTATTGCAAGCATACATGTAGGGAAAATCCCTAAGATAAGTAGAGCTGAACATAGAATTCCTACCCCTGCAGTAATCTTTAATGTTCTATCTGATGCGCTCCACCAAAAAATGCTTAAAACTTCAGGGAATGCAGTTTTTCCGCGTTTTTTACGGATAAGTTCTAAAAGTTGAGCAATGGAGTTGATTCCTTGCGATCCGTATAAAGCAAGAACTTGGATGTATAAAGATGCGAAGGCGATAAGATAAATGAACCCCATTGAACGCAGAAATAGTTGCTGTGTGAGCACATAATCTGTTCCATCTAATAATATCCAATCCATAAAGCATCACAATTTAAAAAGAATAAATAAGATCTGCAACGGAAGCATATCCCTCTTCTCTAGCTATAAGTTCAGCTGTCCGTCCTTCATTATCTTTAATGGAGCGGTCAGCATTGTTTTCTAGAAGTTGCTGAACTGTTTCTTCATGTCCTCCAAAGGCAGCCCAATGAAGGGGTGTAAACCCTAGTTCTCCAACTGAGTTTGGATCAGCTCCTAGTTCAAGCAATGCTGTAACAGTAGAGCTTTGCCCTTCTGTAGCGGCGAGATGAAGGGGGGTTGCTTGAAGTTTATCGCGAGCGTGAACATTGGCGCCATGTTCAACAAGACTATGAATAAGATCTGTATGCCCTTCGAATGCAGCTACGTGAAGAGGGCTTAATCCTATACAGTTTTCTGCATTAGGATCGGCGTTGTTTTCGAGAAAAATATTACTCAAGTCAAGTTCTCCACGACTTACAGACATGTGAAGAGGTGTGTTTCCATCACTATTTGCACACTGAAGAGTCGCACCAGAATCGATAAACAATTTACTAAGTTCTGGGGTGGCATGAAATAGAGGAGTCCATCCATCAATATCTGCACTATTAACTTTCGCACCAGCAGCAAGGAGAAAACGAGCAAGATCACTAGAATCTTGAAACGCTGCACAATGTAGAGGGGTAACACCCTCTGCATCCGCAAGGTTAATATCTTGACCGTGGTCGATGAAATATTGGACTAAAGGCTGGTGGCCTTCCCAACAAGCCCAATGCAATGCTGTACGTCCATCTTCATCGCTTAAGTCAATATTAGCCCCAGCTTCAACCAGTAAATCGACAGTATCAAGGTGCCCCATTTGGGCAGCGAGCATGATAGGACTAAGGCCATCTTTTAGCTCATCGAGATTTGCACCTTCTTTGATTGCCTGGCGAAGCTCGTTGTTAATATTTATATCTCTTTTGAGAATGATTTTATGCAGGTTTTTCATGTCGATCTATCCTGCTTCCTTAATACGTCCCAAGCAGAGTCAATAAGCTCTTGAGTTTCGATGTCATAAAGTAAAATACTTAGTCGGTAATCTTCATAGTTATATACTTGATCAGAAGTTACAGCTTTACTTAAGCGTATTTTTGTCAGAAACTGAGGAGCTTTTCCGTTTGGATGATCAGGAGTGGCATCAGTGCTATAATGAGGATCTGAAAGATAGCGATCCATCATCATGTCATTTTCTTGTTCATCTTGAGTATTCCCAAGTTTAACTGTAAAGCGACCATCTTTTGCAGCGATCAAATCAAGGTATTTGCTTACATCTTTATGACTAAGAGGCACATCTGTTCGATTGTCTAAGTCATTGATTAAGAGGCGAGGTTTTTCTTTTTTATCAATTTGCTTCTCAAATTGATTTTCCCAACGATCTATAAGCTGTTTAGCTACGAGAGCACTTTGATAGCAAAGATCATCAGCAGTATATCGAGAAGTTTTTTGTACAGGTTCAACAGGTGCTATAACAAAAGCAGGCTCTGATGGTGTAGAGGAAGAGCATGCAGAACAAAGACTAGCAAACGATAAGCACAGAAATGAAGATACAAGGCGGCGGCTCATAATTGAGATCTCCTAGAAAGTGACTAAGCCAAAAGGCACATAGTATGGGGTATATTGAAATATGAAACTTAAAATACTTATAGCTGACAAGAGCCTTGTTTTGCAAGGTAGAGGCGAGAGCTATTTTTTTTCCCGAACTATTTGCAAAAATAGTAAAGCAGGTACAAATTGTTCCACTTGGATAATCTTCATGTGTTTTTGCAAAGATCTCAGGCCTTAGTTTCTCTGCTTCGCCGCGTTTAAATGATAGGGATTGGATTCATCATGTTAACTTTTAAAGAAAAGCCGTTGTAGATAGCCTAGAGATACAGAAAAGAATCATTCAACGCGGCGGGTTCAAGAAGCGACGGCGCGATGAAGTATAAACCTATCCCGGCTACTTGCCAAAATAGTGAAGCAAGTACAAGTTGTTCAATAAGAAATAAAAACTTAGTTTTCGATTGGAGTATTTACTTCCGCGATAGGTTGAACAAAACCATCAGGAGTGCGTCTACATGAGCTACAAAAGAAAGTGATCAGAACCACGAAAGCTAAAAATAGTTTATTCATGATGTACCTTCTTCTGGTTCGTAGACAGGGCGGGCTTCGAATCCAGCAGCTCGTATCGCGAATACAGCGCGTAAAATCGGGTCCCATTGAGCGTGTCTATCAATTTTAAGGAGTACTTGAGTTTGCAGTTTATCACTGGGTAATTGACCAGATTCGTACTGCATTTCTAGTTCTTCTTGGAGAGCCATAGCGTCTTTCATGGGGTAATCACGAATTTCAGTAACCCACTTATACTCGCCTTTTTCTGTGATGCTAATGTTGACGATTTGCTGCTCGTGGTTCGCGTTGCTTGTAACAGCCCCTGATTCTTCTATAAGTTCCACAAGTTGAATATCAGTATCTCGTGTGCTTACGCGTGATACAGCGAGAGTTGCAAAGAAGACTAGCATAAGAAAAAGAAAATCAATCATAGGCGCAAGATTGAGTGTAAGACGCCCACGGGTTTCTTCTTCAGGAATAAAGCTCATAATACAGTCTACTTCTTTGAACTATCAGCATGCAAATCGATCAAACTAATCAATGACATAGCTTCTGTCTCAATCAAATTTAGTAATTTTATCACGCGAAACTTGAGAGTGGTATAGAAGACCATAGCCATGATAGCAACAATAAGCCCTGCTACTGTAGTTCCCATAGCGATACCTAAGCCATCGAAAATCGTAGCAATACTTTCTGCAGAACGTTCGCTGTCATAGAATGCATAAAACATTCCCAAAACAGTTCCTAAAAGCCCAAGCATAGGAGCAATAACCGCCATATCACTAATCAATGAAAGACGCTGGAAAAGAGAAATCCCGCAACGTTGTCCTTCAGATTGCATGGCTTCCATCATTACTTGTGAACCATGCTTTCTAGCAGAAAGACCTGTCGAGATGATTTTTGCAGAAGGATGCTTGCAACCTTCACAAGTGTTCAAGGCTTCATCAAAGCGACGCTCTGCAATCAACGAGCGAATAGAGGAAATAAACGAAGGCGGGATCATTCCTTCCTCACGCCAAGTAAACAAACTATATAGCCAGATTACAAGAGATGCCACAGACATACTCAAAAGTATAGTATAGATGATAGGGGAGCCTTGAAAAACTTTAGCTAAATCTAAGTGAGCTACACTAGAGCTACTGACCAATTCTGGGTCAGTAGCATAGATCTGGGTAAAAGGACTAAAAATTGCGCTGCAAATAGCAAGACGATTTAGGTACTTCATTCTTTGTCTTCTGTTCCCAATTAAGGAATCACTAATGCAGTTCCGACTTTAATGCGGTTAGAATCTGCAATGGTGCTTTTATTTGCTTCGTAAATTTCACGCCAACGTCGCGAAGTGCCATAGTAACGAGAAGAAATACCCGTTAGGGTTTCTCCCTTGCCCACAAAGTGTACACGAGTTAAGGGGCGTGCTTCATCTGGCATATCAGCTTGAGCAATTGGGTTGATCACATCGATTTTTTTCGTACGTGCAGTTTGGGTATTTGTCTGTTTTGCCATATCATGGAGCAAGTTACTATAGTCACGTTTTACCATGTCTAACTCAGCAACTAAACGTTTCTGTGACTGTTCAAAAGCAGAAATGATTCCTTGCTGCTCGCTTAAGCTACTTGTAACTTCTCGAAGTAAACCTTCGTTTTCTGTTCGAGCAAGCTTTTCGGTCTCTAATTTATTTTGAAGCTTCTTCGCGCTAGCAAGCTGCTCTTCATACTCTCGAGACATGTTAAGTAAGGCAAGATTCTCTTCTTTTGCTGCATCTAATCTATCGATCAGTTCGCTATGTGACTTTTGGAAAGTCGCAAGGCTATCACTTTGTTGCTCTAAATCGCGTTTAAGAAGTGCAATCTGTTCCTCATAATCACGAGAGCGATTTTCTTCTTCTTCAAAACGCTGCTTCCAAGTATCAGTACTCATTGCTTGTTCAGCAAGCATATGTTGTTGTTCTTCTCTTAAAGAAGCATTCTCTTGAATTAAAGATGATTTTTCATCACTCAAAGAATGGATATTTTCCAGTAGCTGCTCATACTGGCTTGTTGCTTTTTGTAACTGAAAAGATTGGTGATTGATCGCATCGTTCATAGCTAAGATTTCGTCTTGATATTCGAAATCTTTATTCTGAACAGCATTCACTAAGTTTTGAATGCGGTCTTCGTATTCTTGCTCTTTCTTTTCTAGATCTTTTTGAGCAAGCTCTAGCATTTGAAAGAATTTTTCAGCTTTAGCTTTTTCGGTCTTAGCTTGACCACTCAATTGATCACGCTGCTTCAAAAGCTCTGCATAGTCAGCAAGTTGATCTTCATTACTGCGTAAAGCTTTGTTATGCATATCTAGTTCATCTTCTAGAGATAAAACTTGTTGCTGAGACTGTGTAAGCTTCATTTCATTTTCAGCTAACTCAGATTCGCGTTTGCGAAGTAAGTCACGTAGTTCAGAAAGCTCTACTTCAATAGTTTCTTTAGCTTGATGCTGACGAGCAAGAATCTCTTCACGTTCTTGAGTCAAGGAAAACTCGATATCTGACTTAGACTGCTCAATTTCTTCAATGCTCATCTCTAAGTTTTCTACGCGAGCTGCGCTTGAAGCCAACTCATAACGAAGGTTTTCGTTATCCTTCTGCAAAGCACGAATTGTACTCTCGTTTTGTGAAATTTCATCACTCATTTGTTGCACAACTTGAGGGTCTGTATTTACATCAGTAGCTGGCAGGTGGCCCTCGTTTTGTAACTGAGATTCTAATAAAGCAATTTCTTGGCTTTGATTACGTAATCTCTCGGTAAGAGTATAAATGCGATCTTCCATTTCAGCATTTTCTCTTTCCAACATGTACAAAGCTCTATCAGATTTTCTATCAATCGTTAGTGTATCTGATGCATCAGCAATTAAAGTGTGTGGATTAGGATCGCGAGCCTGAGCAATAGTAGGTTCAGGGGTCGCTGGAGCTTGGCGAGCTAAAATCAATGTAGCAAGGAAAAGTACTGTACAACTTGCCAAGGTAAGGCCTAGGGTCAATCGTTTTCTTTGTTCTCTCATAGGGCTTTCGTTTGCGCTTGTATTCACTGATGACGTTTCTATAGGGGCTTGTGTTCGAGTCGAAGAGATCTCTTGAATTGTTGTTGCTTCTACTTTAACTTGTGCAGGAAGAGCTCCAAAAGCTGTTGCACAGGCTAAAAGCTCGTGTCCTTTTATTTTTTTAGTGCCAAGAACAGTGGTTGCCCCGTTTGTTTTATCGTGAGGCTTTAAACCCAATTGAAGGATTTCTTGCTCTGAAGTTTGCTCGTAAACACCGTAAGAAAGAATAGCATGACGCTGGATTTGTGTATGCTCAATACGACGGCAGTGAATATAGAGGTGGTTTTGCACTCCAATCGCATTCTTTAAAGCATTCAAACGCTGCTGAGGATTCAAATCTGGGATTAACCCTGTGTTATGAGGATCAAAAAATAACAGTTTCGCTTTCTCTGGTGTGATCTGGTAAACACGTAAATCACCCACACCAGCAACCAAAATATCATGCTCGTTGCCGCTTTCACCGCGAGGAGTTGTTGCCATGATCACCGCAGATACAGCAGTACTCTCTGTACTTTGTTCAAGGTATTGCTTGAGTTGCCTATGGGCTTCTTCTAGAGCAATAGTGAGATCTTCTTCTGAAATTTGTCCATTCGGAATTTCTGCAAGATACTCACGAATTGTCCCTTCGACAATTCCTTTAGCCATTTGTGCCTTTGCAGACGAAGCTTTTGTTGACGCAGCACCATCTGGATTAGAGACAATCGCATCACAAACAACTAAGTAAGGAGGACGTGTACTCGAGCCTTGCTCCGTACTACTTTCATGATAGGTTTCTTGAATACCAGAACTACTCTGGGAAAAGTAGTAACCGCGAATTTTCATCCTTTTTACACCTCAAAAAAACAAGCACAAAGGGGTAAGTACTTTGGGTCATTTCAATGGAAACTTAACAAATAAATGAACATATTGGCCAGATATTTTCGCTAAGTGGGATAAAATAGTAGCTAAAGACTTATGAACTAGGTGAATTAAAGATAATTGAATAGTTGACTCAAGGTGATTTTTATCATAAAATTTCCTTTCTAAAATCCAAAATCATTCAATTAAGATAATGAAACCAAAAGATTTGAAACGTCCATTTACTTGGGAAGAAAGAAAGGTCTTATTAGAAGACCACGTGCTGTTTGTACCGGAATATTATTTTGAATATGAAAGCTTTTCTTTTCCTGGTTGGGGAGCTGAAGAGGTGTTTGGTAACAATCAGCCTGTTCATGTGGAATATTGTAGTGGAAATGGTTTATGGATTTTAGATCGAGCTTTAGCTTTCCCACATTTAAATTGGGTGGCAGTAGAAAAAAGATTTGATCGGGTAAGGAAGATTTGGTCGAAGATTAAAAATCATAATTTGAAAAATCTTTTTGTTGTTTATGGAGAAGCCCATTGTGCAACTAAGCACTACTTTCCTAGTGAATCAGTGGCACAGGCTTATTTAAACTTTCCTGATCCTTGGCCGAAAAAACGTCATGAGAAACATCGTATTATTCACCCGGAATTTGTTCGGGAAGTAGAGAGAGTTTTGCATGAACAGTCGACGATTACTTTAGTGACTGATCATGATTCATATTCAGAATTGATGACAGAAAGTTTTTTGAATGAGAGAAGTTTTGAGTCAGACTACCCACATCCTTATTATCGAACAGATGTTGAAGATTATGGACGTTCTTATTTTGGCGATTTGTGGTCGAGATTAGGGCGAACTCCTCGCTATATGAAATTCCGTAAAACAGCAATGAAAGGAGCGGAGGCCTTATGCTAAAAATGATGCGCACGCAAGCACCAGAACTATCGTGGGAGCTTGGGAAACTTTGTGATGCAGCTAAGGTTATTCGCCCTTTGATCTTCGAAGGAAATTCTGAGCTTGGAGCAGAAATCCCTAATGGGTTTACAGCTGTGAAGATCAAGGTGGATTTTGAAGGAGACTGGATAAAATACCTTGAACAAGCTCAATATTGGATTGATGCAGGGTACCAGATTTTATGGGGGCTTGATTTAGGTCTTTTCGATCAACTAGTACATCCACTAGAAAACGAAGAGCAGTTCCTAGATTTAAGCAAAAAAATTGAGCGGTTTTCTTCTGAATTATGGAGTCCTTGCTCAGCTTCTAGCTTAGGAGCTGTACTCTATTCAGGAGCTTTAGATATATCTATAGATAATGAGAAGTTTACTGAATGGCTTGCTGAGAGAGACTTATCTCTAGATTCTTTTAATAAGGAATTTCTTTTTAAAGTATCTTGTCGAGATTTCTATATTCGCTATGTAGATCTTCTAAGTACTAAATTATCTGAGCACTGCGCTGCTTTTGTGGAAATTGATGTAAGAGGAATGTCTCCTTCTGAACAGGCTTTGATTTTGGCAAAAGAGCATTTTGAACATTTACATCTTATTGTTAAAGGAGCTGAAGTTCCTTTTGATGGTTTGCAATGGGAAGCAAACACATTGGGAGCGGGTTTCGTAGGAACAAAAATTCCTACTTGGGAAGCGCAGAATGATGTTAATATCGCTATTTTAGTACCTGCGGAACAACAAAATTCTTCTTTATCAATCAAAAATTTAGCAAGTTTGATTCAAGCAGCTCAAGAAATTAAACATCCTTATCGTTTGATTTCAGAACAAAATTTAATTGAAGAATGGCATAATTTAGATTACTTATTAGTAAGTAGTGAACACCTAAGTCGCTTAGGTATCCGTTCTTTACAAGGTTTTGTGGCAGCAGGTGGAATTGTTGTATCTCATAAAGGTGATTTAGGTTTAGAGGGAGAGTTAAACTTAAATCAGTGGGAGCAATTAGGTGAGTATTCGGGTAGAGATTACGTATAGTTATAAGTATTAGGCTGTTCAAAAGCAACTTGCTCTAAATAAATTCCTTGGCGATTATCGAGGTCGAGATAGAAAAGTCATAAGCCCAAATACCTGAACAAAAGGTATTTGGGCTTATGGTGTTTTTAGGGGGTAATCATGCAAAAATCTCAGAAGGCGTCAATGTCTAGAAGTTTTCGAAAATATCCAGCGTATGACCGTCTTATGCAGATGGCGGAAAATCCAGTAGATTTAACTGCTTCAGGGGTTCTTACTCCTCATCGTATCAATAAGTATGTGCTCTCATCTTGTGGTTTCCGCATGATGTATGGAACAGAGAGGGTGAATGATGAAGTCTTAGATGGGCTGTTTTCTTTAGCTGAAGAAGCGGATGCTATGGGATGGATGCGCAAAATGCAGGAAGGTGAAGTCATCAATGGCATTGAGGGCTACCCTTCTGAGAATCGCAAGGTTTTGCATACTGCGATGCGTGATTTTTTTCATCAACAAATGGAAACGACAGCAGCTAGTGAAGCCCGCGATATGGCGATGCGAGAAAATGATAAGCTGAAGACGTTTCTAGCTAAAATGGATCAAGAGAACCGTTTTAGTGATATGGTTGTTGTTGGAATTGGTGGTTCTGATTTAGGTCCTCGTGCCTTGTATATGGCAATGAAGGCTTATCACCAGCCTAATCGCCGTGTGCATTTCTTATCGAATGTAGACCCTGATGATGCGGCTTCTATTGTTTCAAGTTTAGAGTTATCTCGTACTTTAGTAGTTGTTGTAAGTAAATCTGGAACGACATTAGAGACACTGACGAATGAGCAAATCATGCGTCGTCATTTTGTGAAAGCAGGCTTGAAGCCTGAGGAGCACTTTTTGGCCGTGACTGGTGAAGGAAGTCCAATGGATAACCCTAGTCAGTATCTCATGAGTTTTTATATGTGGGATTTTGTGGGTGGTCGTTATTCAGCAACTTCTATGGTTGGTGCTGTTCCTTTAGCTTTTGGTATGGGATTTGAGCAGTATTGGGAAATGCTCCGTGGAGCGAGTGCTATGGATAAAATAGCTCTCCATGAAGAGCCAAGAAAGAACCTTCCTTTGTTGTCAGCTATGTTAGGTGTTTGGAATCGCAATTTCTTGAAGCATCCTACTGTTGCTATTTTACCTTATTCACAGATGCTTTCTCGTTTTCCTGCTCATTTACAGCAGTGTGATATGGAATCTAATGGAAAGCAGGTTTCTCGTTTTGGTGAGAAGGTAGATTGGTCTACAGGTCCGGTTATTTGGGGTGAGCCTGGTACAAATGGTCAGCATTCTTTTTATCAGTTGATTCATCAAGGAACAGATCCTGTACCGGTTGAGTTTATTGGTTTTGCTGAGAGTCAGTATGGGGAAGATTTAGAGGTACAAGGTACAAGTTCTCATGAAAAATTGATGGCGAATATGTTTGCCCAGTCTATGGCCTTAGCTGTAGGAGAAAATAGTGAGAACCCAAATAAGTATTTCCCTGGAAATCGTCCGAACCGTATTCTCTTAGCTAAAAAGCTAACACCATTTATCTTAGGTGCGCTTTTGTCCTATTACGAGAATAAAATTGCCTTCCAAGGTTTTGTTTGGCGAATTAACTCTTTTGATCAAGAGGGAGTTCAGCTTGGAAAGGTGTTAGCAAATCAGTTTTTAGATTTAATGATTGAGCGAAAAACCCAGCATAAAGCTGCAGATTCGTTTCCTATGGGAACGGCTATGATACAGCTTTTAGATGGGCTTGAGATGATGTAAAGGAATGATGTATGAGCGCAAAGACAGCTTTTCAGTACTTGGTCCCTCGACGCAGCATGGAGTGCTGTCATGGACAAGAAACTTTTGAGCCGGGTATGCGTTATTATTCTACTGTAGTTCCAGACGAAGAGAATGATTATCGTCGTCTGGACTACTGTGAAGCTTGTTGGCAGGCTCATGGCCAAGAAGCTTGTCATGATTCAAGCCAGGGCTTTTGGGTAAATAAGGTTCCTATAAAAATAGAACCCAAGCCTCCTATTGACCGTGTCGAACGAGCTCTTGAGCTTCTTAAAGAATATACAAGTATAGAGGAAATGGATGAAGAGACAGCAACTCTTGCTTTCTTCATTGCTGTTTTCTTAGCTCATCGAAGAAGACTTAGTTTACGCAAAGAAATTACGAAAAACCAAACGCTCTTTAGTGTATATGAAAACCCACAAACTGAAGATACGTTCGTATTGAAGCAAGTGGATTTAAGCAAAGTAGATCTGGAATCTGTACAGGTTAAAATTGCAGCAAAGATGCGTGATGAGGAAAGTGATGCAAAAGATTCAGTGCCCGAGCTGCCAAAAAGTGACAGAAGAAACGAGCAAATTTAAGCCTTTTTGCTCTAAACGTTGTCGTGAAGCAGATCTCTTGGGGTGGCTCAATGGAGAATATGTTATTTCGCGCCCAATTACAGAGGAAGATCTTGAAAATCCTCAAATAGACGTAAGAGATAGAGAGCAAGTTCTACAGAATCTATTTTCAGTAGGACAAATCGACCCATACTCTAACTTAGAAGATTAGACAGTTATTCGAGTTAGAACCACAGAGTTACGAAATACACAGAGAAATCATTTTTCTCAGTGAGTTCGGCGCCTCTGTGGGATAAGTATTTAAGTCATTGCATTCGCTAGAGCAATGAGTATGCCAAGCGCAGAAAAAACAATACCAACAAACAAATACGCTTTAGGATCCGCTAAATCTTGCAATCTTTCCATTTCATGTTGCTTGTTATAAATATAAGTTCCCGTTAAGCCAAAGCCGCAAGAGCAGGTAATGCCTTTTAATGCTTTTTTGCAGTTATCGCAGGAAAGCATTTTTGTATGATGCTTACTTTTTAGAGCGCCCTTGTGGCAGTAAGGACAGTGTAAAACAAGTTCTTGTTGGCAGTTTTGAGAGGGGCATTGTATTTTTACATAAGTCTTACTTGCTTTGGTTTTCTTAGGGGGCGCTACAGAAGAAGCTTTGTCAGCCTGTTTTTCAGCAGAGTTTAAATCAGGTTCAGGCAAAGATTCTTCTGTAAGATATGATGAAGGAGCTTCTAGGGTTTCCATAAGTCTGCTATTCTGTTTTGGGTTAAGGTCTATTATAAGTCTCAAGGACTACAAGTACTAATTCGCAAATCAAATGCCGGTGAGATATTTCATGCAGGATGATATCGCAGACTTCTTAGTTTATTTGGGTTCTGAACGAGGATTGTCTTCTCATACACTCGATGCGTACCGTCGCGACATTGCATCGTTTGTTGAGTTTCTCAACGATCTAGGGGTTCATACATTTGAATCTGTAGAAGAATCCCACATATTGAGTCATTTAGAAAAGCTCAAAGAAAACAATTATGCAAGTGCTTCTGTCGCAAGGGCTATGATTGCTCTTAAGGTTTTGTTTCGTTTTCTTAAACGAGAAGGGATTTTAGATGCAGATCCTAGTGCTAATCTCAGCACTCCAAAATTATGGCAGGTCCTACCAGATGTCCTTTCTAGTCAAGAGGTTGAGCGTTTACTTCAGAAACCCGATACAAGTAAGCGTAGGGGGGCTCGTGATCGTGCAATATTAGAGTTGATGTATGCCACAGGTGTGAGAGTTTCAGAGTTATGTGGGCTTAATCTCAGTGATGTAGGAGATGAGTTCATCAAGGTCTTTGGTAAGGGAAGTAAAGAGCGAGTCATTCCCGTGGGAAAGAAGGCTCTAGATGCAATTGATCATTATCTTTTAAATGGAAGAGATTCACGTTATGACGAAGAAAAGGCGTTATTTTTGACCAGACGTGGAAATAGAATGGATCGCATTTCTGTATGGAAGATGATCAAAGATTATGGAAAGGAAGCAGGAATCCATAAAAATATTTCTCCTCATACGTTAAGGCATTCTTTTGCAACGCACTTACTAGATAACGGAGCAGATCTTCGTCTGATACAAGATTTTTTAGGACACGCAAACATCGATAGTACTGAGAGGTATACTCATATTAGTCAGCAACATATCATCGATGCTTTTCGTAACTGTCACAGTCGATTATAGTTTACTGGTAGTGTGTGCAGCGTACCCAAATACAGTAATAGGCCAGACAACAGCTAAAGCGATTGCAGCGGCTCCAGCGAATAAGCAACTTTGGATGAAATTTGTTTTATTTCGATCCCAAAACTCTATAACTCGTTTACTGTATATTTGAATACGAGGACGCTCAATTACCCCCACTGTTGCTCCACAAACCCATAGAATAGGGTTAGAGAAAAATAAAGCAACGTTGAGTCCAAATTGGAAAAACTGTAAGGCTAAATGGGCGATTTTTTCTTTAGTAGATTCTTCTTGTTTAAAGGGGGGTTCTAGGGGGATTTGACTTAAGGAAGAAGAGAAATCTTGAGGAGAATAAATAGCACTGTTCATAAGTCGATTTTTCCAGGAACTTGTATTTGGGTGCCACTGAGTCAGCAGCACCCAAAAGGTTAAGATTCTAAGCGTTCTTTTAGAAGTTCAGTTACTCTTTGTGGAGAAGCTTTTCCACGGGAAAGTTTCATGACTTGTCCCATTAAAAACTTAAACGCTCGATCTTTTCCAGCTTTGAAGTCTGTGATTGCGTCAGGGTTCTCTGAAAGAACTTGCTCCACATACTTCACTAGTTCACCTTCATCATGAACAGGCTGATAGTCTGGGTTTTCAGCGACGATTTCACGCGGGTCTTTGCCTGGGTTAGCAGCCATATCGTCTGCTACTTTCTTCGCAATTTTACCGGTGATGGTTTTGTCTTCGATCATTGTAATCAAATGAGCGATATGAATCGCTTGAATGTCACTTTCCCATACGTTTTTTCCGCTTTCACGGAAGCGTCCAGCAAACTCTACAGTAATCCAGTTACATAGGCTACGAGCATTACTGCACTCTTTCATCCCAGCTTCAAAGTAGTCAGCCAGGTTTTTATCAGCAGTTAAAAGAAAAGCTTGCTCTTCTTTTAGCTCGTACTCTTCCTTGTAGCGAATTTTCCGCTCACGGGGAAGTTCTGGCAAAGTTGCTCGCACACCTTCGATATAGTTAGCTTCCAAAATAATTGGAGGCAAATCAGGCTCTGGGAAATAGCGATAGTCTTCAGCATCTTCTTTACTACGCATAAGGACAGTCTTTTTCAGCTCAGGGTCCCAACGGTAAGTGGCCTGTTGAATAACTTCGTGGAAAGGTTTATCTGGGTTTGCTAAATATTCTTCGATTTGACGTTGAATTTCAGCAGTCAATGCCATTTCCATGAACGTGAATGAGTTCATGTTTTTGATTTCAATCTTAGGACGTAAGCCCGTTTCACCACGCTTTCTCACAGAAATGTTGGCGTCAAAACGTAAAGACCCTTCTTCCATATTACAGTCAGATACATCTAGATACTGAAGAATTGCGCGCACAGCACGTGCATAAGCTCCAGCTTCCTGGGGACTGTGCATACAAGCCTCTGATACGATTTCGATCAAAGGAACTCCGGCACGATTGTAATCCACTCCTGCAAACTTCGAAAAGTGCTTAAGCATACCTGCATCATCTTCGATATGTGCTCGGTCGATAGCAAACTCTTTCTCTTCGTTGCCTACATCGGTAATGATTTTTCCCCCAAGTACAATAGGCTCATCCAACTGTGTGATTTGGAAGTTACGAGGACTATCTGGATAGAAGTAAGACTTACGATCAAACTTACTAAAGTGCGCTACTTCTGCACCTACAGCACAACCAAACTGTACCGCTTTACGCACAACCTCTTTATTCAAGACTGGAAGTGCTCCAGGTTGCCCTGTACACACTTCAGTGATGTTTGTGTTTGGCTCGTCACCAAAACGGTTAGGAGCAACACTGAAAAGCTTAGATTTTGTATTCAACTCAGTATGAATTTCTAAACCAATAACTGGTTCCCATTCTTTCAATAAATCTGCCATTGTATGCTCCCTAGTTTACCGTTTCCAGATTTGCCAGCTCAGGTATCTCCTTATGGAAGCCTGTAGCTTTTGAGTAGGCGTTTGCCATACGGCAGACTTGTACGTCCTGTTTTTGTGGTGCAAGGAATTGAATACCAACTGGCATTTTTTTACTTGTGAATCCAGAAGGAACGCTGATAGCAGGAATACCCGCCAAGTTCGCAGATACTGTAAATAAATCTTCTTGGTACATTTCAATAGGATCAGATTTTGCCCCTAGAGGAAATGCGCAGTTCGTTGTACAAGGCATACAGATGATATCGCACTTTTCAAAACACTCTTTGTACTGTTTGATGATTAACGTACGTACTTTTTGTGCTTTGCGATAAAAGGCGTTTTGATACCCTGAAGAAAGAACGAACGTTCCAAGAAGAATACGACGCTTCACTTCATCTCCATAACCTTCTTCTTTAGAGAGATCATAGACTTCGTCTAGAGTTTGCGCTTTTTCTGAACGCTTTCCGTAACGAACTCCATCGAAGCGAGCAAGGTTTGTTGAAGCCTCAGCTGTAGCTAGAATGTAATAAACAGGAATACCGTAGTGAAGAATATCTAGTTTGATATCCACTAATTCACAGCCAAGATCTTTTAAGACTTTGAGGTTTGCATCAAAACGATTGCGGCTTTCTTCTTTTAAGCCATCTAAAAAGTCACGAGGGACTCCAACTTTTAGACCGCTAACACTCTCTGAAATTTTATCAAGATAGTTTTCAGAAGGTTCTGGAATACTTGTTGAATCTTTTTCGCAGTGTTGTCCCAATACTTCCATAACTAAAGCGATATCTTCAGCACTATTTGCGAAAGGACCTATTTGATCTAAAGATGAACCAAAAGCAACAAGACCAAAACGTGAAACACGTCCATATGTCGACTTCATCCCCAATATTCCACAAAGAGATGCAGGCTGTCGGATAGAACCTCCAGTGTCGGAACCAAGGGCTATTGGGCATAAACGTGCAGCTACAGCCGCAGCCGAACCACCAGAGGACCCTCCTGGTACACAGTCAGTGTTCCAAGGGTTTTTTGTCTGTTGATAAGAAGAATTTTCAGTGGAAGACCCCATAGCAAATTCATCTAAATTGGTTTTTCCGATAATGATCGCATCTTCAGCTTCTAAGAGTCGAGTTACTGTAGAATCAAAAGGCGCAACGTAATTATCAAGAAATTGCGACGCACAAGTACTTACTTCACCTTTCACATGAATATTGTCTTTCAAAGCGATAGGAATACCCGCAAGCTTTCCTAAAGGTTCTCCTGCAGCACGCTTAGCATCAAGTCTTTCTGCAACTTTCATTGCACGCTCATGATAGACCTGTAAGAAAGCTTTTACATCAGGATCAATACGATCAATACGGTCTAAAAAATATTTGCTTATTTCTATCGCTGTGACTTCGCCAGATAGAAAGGAATCACGAATTTCAAGGGCTGTTTTATGATACATGCAAACCTCTCTTAAGACTTATGTTTTTTTATGACAGGAGGTACACGAATCATACCACCAACTTGAGAAGGAGAATTATCAAGAAATGTTTGACGAGGAAGAGATTCTCCTACTTGGTCCTCACGAAAAACATTATAGACGTCTTCTAATACATGATTGCACGGTTTAACATCCTCAGTATCAACTTCATCTAACTGAGATACGTAGTCTAAAATACGACGCAAATGGGTCATAAGCTCTTTCTGCTCAATCTCAGAGAAGTCAATACGACAAAGTCGCATCAATTTATTCATTAAATCTTGATTCACTTCTACCATTATAGGAAGGCTCCACTGAATTACTTGCAAATGACTATTAATTGTAGGGGCTTAGGCGTTTATTGACTAGAGCGTGTTTTACTATTTTGCAAACTGTTCTCAGCTTTGAATACACCACTTTAAAGTATCAGAAAATAAAAAGAGATTTAAGTGAATCTTAAAATAAGTAATTTAAAATTTATTTAAATTAACTTTTTAGATTGTTAACAAAAGTAATTGTTTAATTAAACAAAAGAGTATTATAATAATATTATTATATTTTTTTATTGCTCGAGGGGGAGTGGATGTCTATCTATAGACTTATTTTATGTTTGTTAGTGTTCTTTACAGGCATGCATGCTGAAGATTTAAGATTTTTATCTTCTAATAATCAGATAGATACGACATATCGAGTTGATGGAAAGGTTTTTGTTTGGGGGGTTCAGGAAAATGCTGGGCGGATTATGGGCGGCTTTAATCGTGTGGCAGGTCGTATTGAAGCTGGGCAGGGGCTTATGGTTTCTGATGCTTATGGAAAAGTTGCGGTAAGCCTAGATAGTTGGGAAAGTGAAGGAAAAGACTTAGATGCTTCAATACAAAAATTGTTATTCGCAGGAAAACAGTTTTCTAATTTAGTCATTGATATTGAGAATGTTTCAGGTTTATTTCACCAAGAAATTGCTATAGGAGAGCAAGGTGAAGGGGTTTTAAGTGCTACAGTTTCAGTAGATTCTGAAAAACAAAATTTGAAGATACCTGTTCGTTTCCTTCGAGTTTCAGAGGTTATGTGGGTTCTTGAGGCTGATCGTTTATTTGATTTAGATTTTAAAAAGATGGGTTTTGAGTCTGAAATGCGTAGTCTAGCTCAAGAACTTCAGAGTCGTCTTTCTCGACAAGTAAAAATATTTTTTCGATTCTATCTAAAAAAAGCAAAAGTCTAAGGGGTAGTACTATGTTTAACCGTTGTTTATTTTCCTGTTTGTTTTTTATTACAATGTTTTCATTAAAACTATCGGCTATATTATATACCCCACCTTCTGAAAATACAGGTTTTTTTGATTTAAGCTCTATTCATGAGCCTACAGAAGAACAAATCTGGTTTTTTGAGCGAAAATTACCTGAATTACAAAAAAAAATAGAAAAAGAATACCGATGTGATCCTAAATTAATTTTAGATGTCCCTAAAGAAATAGATGATTGGTTCTTTAATATAAATAAGTAGTTTTTATTAAAAGAATAAAAAAAATTAGAAATGTTATAAAATAATTTATATTTTTAATTATTTTATTGGTTTCTTTTATGTTTGATTTTGCGAGAGATTATTTATTTGGTGCGGTTCACTATGTTGCTGATTCTTTAGATAAAACAGTACAGAAATGGGAAAGTGAATATCTTGAATGTATTCCTGCTTATTTTTTAAGTAATTCTGAAAAATATAATGAAATAGAAAAAGTAGGTAAGTGGAAGTTTGTAAAAGTAAAAGTAAAATCATTTATTTGCCCTGTTTTGCACTTTAGTTATTCTACTCTTTATTTATTAGAAAAAAAAATAGGAAACGAAGAAAATTTTGTAAAAACGAAGGAATCTCGTAAAAAGTCTTTTTTAAAAGAAATAGAAGGAAATACACCACTTTCTAATGATACTTATTCTTCAAGTATCATGAACTTATTAGCAAATATTTCAGTCGAAAGCGATCATCGAGCGATCGCAGAAAATATCTCAAGTTATTCGCTATTTCGTAAAGAGATAATTCAATCACTAGAAAATCCCAAACTGGTTTTCCAAGTTCTAGCAGATCGTTATGGGGAAGATAATTTAAGGGGAGGGCCAGAAGACACGAGTCATTTGGAGGGAGGATCGTTATCAAATACTTCTGAGCTACTTTTAGATATCTTAAAGCAAGATGTGAATAGAAATCATAAATTGATCGATTTATATCAAGATCTTCATGATCGCAGTAAAGAAATCGAAAAAGAATATTTAGACAAAAAAGATAAAGAAATTAATGTTAGAAATGAAATTGTTACAGAAATAAATAGTAAATGGGTTTCTGATATTAATAATTTGTCTTTAGGAAAAAGCTCCCTATTTCCTGGAGGGTATAGCAGAGATCCTTATGGACATGCCATGATTTATGAAGTGAAATGCACTTCGATAGAAAAAGGGAAAAAAAACTACTCGTTTACTGTGGTAAATACAGGCGATGGTATTGATCGTCATAATCGCAATGAAGGAAAGAAGTCTTCGTCGATGACGAGAGAAAACATTTCAAAAGAAGAAATAGAAAATCTTTTTCCTAAACTTATAGCAGCGAAAATACATGGTGGGGCGTATAAAGACGATAATCTTACATATAGATCAAAGTTTATCTATGATGCTTTATCAGAAGTAGGCAATGAAAAGATAGAGCAGGGTGATGATGAATTTCGGTTCATCAAAGGGCAGAGGTCGGGAACATGCTCCTGGAATGCTGTTCTGAAGTCTTTACAAGGAAAGTCGAAAAAATCCAATGAAAGAATTCCATTTAAGTTAAATAAGCGAAGAAAGCTTTCTTCATCAAAGAAAGAGCAGGTTTGGTATAAAGCTGAAGCTGCCATGATTCATTTAAGTGTTTTAACTTCTCAAGCAAAAATTTTGCTAGAGAAATCTGATAGTTTAACTCCTTCAGACTACACTCTTCATCTAAATTTGATGGAAACTGGAATTGAAAAACTATGTGAAGAATTAAATAAAGATAATCTTGTTGCTTATTTAACTCGTAAACAATTTTGGACTCTATATGCTACACTCCCTCAATTTTTTAATAGTTTAAAAAAAATACAATCCAAAAACGAAGAAGAACTTAATTTCAGAGAAGAGAAAGAGCGTTATATAAAGTCTCAAAGGGATAAAGAAGTAGAAGAATGTGATACTTTTTCTATTAAGCTCCCTGCTAGTCAAACTCATTTCCCTGTTAGGAGAAATAGATTACGTGGAAATAGACAAATACAAGAAAGAAATATTCCTCTACAGGCTTTTAATTTTCATCATACAAATAGAGAACTCAAGTCTTCCAAAGAAGCTCGTGAAAATCTAAAGCAAGTAATTGCCGAGGCTAAACAAATAACAGGACCTTTAGCTTCTACAACTTATCTTCACAGAGAATTTATTGAAAAAATTATCACAGAAAAAAGAGAGATTACTTTTTTTAAGTTGAAAGGTCTTGATGTACCTGAATTAGAGAATTGGCTCGAGTGTTTACAATCTCTTATGGAAGTAATTTGTAGCCATATCCAGGCCTCTGAAGAGCCTAATGCTGTACAAATTTTAGATTTAGCCAAAGTATATGGATTAGCTTACTCTATCGCGATTCGTTTAGATGCTCAACTAGGAAGGCAGAATCAATCGAGTGTAGCTTTTTATCCGTCTTATATTGCTTTCTTTGAAACTTATTTAAATTCAAATGCAGGAAAGCGTGATTTAATATGTGATCCCCATAGAAAAAAAGAATGGGACATGGTAATGAATACCTTTTTGAGAAGAAATGGAATGCAAGAAGGTTTGAAACCTTTATTTTCTGATGGTTTAATTTATAGTGATAATAAGTATATTAACGAAGTTAATTGGAAGAGTACAAATCCTGAATATTTATTGTTTAAGTCTCTAGGTTACGATTTATATGATGATATTCAAGAGTTAGATAAATTAGATATAGACTGGATAGAAGAAATAAAAAAAGAGTTGCCTGAAGGGAGAATAAAAGCTAAACAATTATTTGAGCAAAATTGTGCTATTCATGAAATAAGAAATGATAATATTGATCGTTTAATTTCTGAATTTGAAAAACAAAGAAAAAAATTGAAAGACTGCGTTGATGGTGTAAACAAATTATATTCAGAGTTAGAAGAAGATATTGATAAAGAAGGTATAGTTTCTTCAAGAGATTTTAACTATCTTAGATGGCACTTAAATGATATAGATGCATTTTGTACTAGTTTAAAAAGAATAAAAAATCAAACTCCAAAAAGTTCTAATTATAATAAATTAACAGAGGAAATAGAGGAAAAAGTTAAAGAGTACAATAGGCAATCAAAGGTTCTTACTCTAATTGACCTCGAAGATATAGAATTAGGTGATTTAGGTGGTTTAAGGCTTGCTGATGAAGGGCAAAATTATGAAGGGGAGTACCAAGATCCTTATGAGTTAAGAGATCTTACATGGGATAACACATTAAGATATAATTTGTTATCAAGAGAATTTAAAAATATTCACCATCCAGATAATCACCAACAGCCAAGTCCTTGGATAGATTTAAACAGGTATTCATTTGGTGGTTACATATCGGAAGAAACAATTAATAAATTAAACAAAATAAAACCTTGTTATACCAATACAAAGGCTTATCAAAACTTTAAAAATATTTCCCATACAGCACATGTTTTTCGCTTACAGGAAATGTGCTACACATGTATGTGGGCTATTTCTGGTGAGAATGGAACTTGGAAACAAACAGCATATAAAGAAATTAAAACAATTTTGAAAGTTAAAAAAGGGGAGGTCCCATCTTTCGAAGTTAAGTCAAATAGTAGTGGCAATAAGATTTCTGCAATTAGAAATTATCACACTCTTTTAGAAAAACCTAGAGCTCACGAAAGAAAAGAAAGCAGTGTGTTTAAACTCAATGGAGAAAAGTCTCCTCCTGCATATAATCAGGGAGATGCAGTTGTCAAAGCTCTTTGTTCTAATGAAAGACTAGGTACACAAAATATTCAACAATTATATGGAATACAAACAGAAGCTGCACAAAAAAATATTCGCTATCATCGCATTTTCGAGCATATAGCTTCCTGGAATTCCATGACTCTTGAAAAGGAAAATCGTGAAGAGCTTTTCCGCTCTTTAGAGAGTCAAGAATTTTTGGATCAATTGGAACAAGATAAGCGTTTAGTTAATAGTTGGTTTTCATTTGTTGATAACGAATTACTCTCTTTAGATAGAGCTAATCCGTTAACAGAGAGTGATCGGAAAGAATTCTCTTATCGATTAATGTCTTTTCATCGTTTATACCGAACAATATGTAAAGCAATTGTACAAGATCCCCACTACAAAGGAACTAAGTTAGAGAAAAAATTTTATAAATACGACTATGAAAGAAGAGTAAAATTTTTAAAAACAATTGAGCGTATTCAAAATGAAATACAGGGCGATGTGAAAGCTCTTTCTGCATATGAAAACCTAGACTCGAGTATAGGATCATTAACAGCTGAGGCGATGGCTGGTTTTGAGAATGTAAATCAACTGAATAGTAAAGAATTAAGCGTTTTCTTGAAATGTTTTATTCTATATGCAAAAGGAACAAAAGGAATTTGTTTAGGTAGTATTCGTCAAGAAGCAGAACTACAACTCTATAAACACTCCAAACTAGCATGTGGAATATTATTAAGTGCAAATACAAATCAACAATTTAATTATTTAACCGAACAATTTAAAAAAGAATTGGGTATTGTTGGTCCCTTAAAAGAGTTTAAAGTTAAAGGTAAAAGATCGTTTATCTTAGAAAATAAAGATCAAACAATAGAAATCGACTTTCTAAGAGGACTCATTCGCGGTCCTGGTCTAGTTGAAAAACGGCATATTTCTACAGGTAATATTATTGGGTTTAATTGTATTCATTCAGGAATTCCTACTTTAAAAGTACAAGAAAATGGAGAAAACCCTAAGATTTTAAATTCTGAATATTCTGGTTTACAGTTAGAAAAAAGAGGTATAGATAGATACAAAGTATTTGTTACACAAGATAATACTAAATATTATTTAAAAGAAAAACAAGACGTTGATATTTTACCTTATCTCCCAAAGGTGTTAAGAGAAAATTTTGTCTATTGGCAATCAGAAGAGGGAAATCTTTTATTATCCTCAAAAAGTTCTGAGGGAATCAAAAACTGTGGAGGTCAAGTTTTTGAGTATAAGATTGTGAATGGCGGTTTTATTTTCTGTCTATGTACAAATTCAGATGTAAACGAGATTGGCTGGTCTATAGAAGAAACGGGTTCACGTCTTGTTCCTTTAGGAGTGAGAAAACTCATAGAGGAAATTAACGAAAAAAAGAAAATTCAAACAAATTTACCACAAGAATTTAAACCATTTAATGAGTTTGCAGGAGAAGAAGAATTACTTTGTTATATTGATATGGATGATAAACCTTCGAAAGTGGTTCTTCACTGTAAAAGTCCTATTTCAGAAAAACTGTTAACTTTTGTTCGAGATGAAGATGATTGGGTTTTAGAAGATAATCCTACTATACGCTTAGTAAAAAAACCCAGTTCTTTAATTCGCAGTAATCACACGCGAAGTCTACTACTTGAAAAAACAGAACTTAATAACAAAGGAGAAAAGGAAAGAGCAGCTCTTTTAATGCTTTTACCAGATTGTGGAGAGAAACGTTTACTTGAAATTGAGAAAAATGGTTGTACAAGTGTTGCTTGGAATTTAGAAGCTCAGAAAAAAGCAGACACAAATACAGGCGATATTTCTATTTTAATGGAAGTAGAAAGTTCTAAAGGAGACTGGCGTTTAAAAACGGAAACAACAGAAGACTCTTTAAGAGCTGTTTTTTACTATCTTATGAGACCAAGAAAAGGTTATGAGGCGGCTCTTGAACAACTTTGGAAGGCTCAAGTTTCTCGTGAATTCACACATAAAGAGATAGAATTACTACAGCGTATTGCAAGTTCAGGAAATGTAGAAGGTCGAAAAAATACAGACCCCAAAGCAAGAGCTCTTAGATTAATGGCTGCAGCTTTGCTTATAGAGAATGAAGAAAAATATCACGATCCGGAGAAAGAATACTATAAGCCAGAGGAAGAACCTTCTCTTAAATTGATAGATCTTAAGAAGTTGATTCAAAAAGAAAAGCAAGAAATTAGTAAGTTTTCAAGTATTTCAAAAAAGTTTGACCCTTCTTCTATTTTGAAGCAAACAGGTTTGGTTTCAGAATTACCTGCTTCGGAAAGAACAGAGCAGACTGCTTCACAAGAACAAAAAAAGATCGATTGGAAAATACCACAAATCTCTACAAATTCTGATGGACAATTAAAAAAAATTGCCGAAAAAAGAATATCAGTAAAGCCGATATCAGCAAAGTCTCTTCAAACAGGAATTGAAGTAGATCAATTGAATACTTCCGAAGATCGAAAGACATGCCTAAAGAAATTTGAAGGTCAATTAAAAGAAGGTGCTAGTGAATTTAAGGAAGAGTTATATTCTATAGAAAATCCAGGAGATCTACAAGAGATTACAGATGAGTTAAACTTATTAAGAGACTCTTATATAGAATTAGCAGCAGCTCTTGAAGAGAAAATCTTAATAGAGATAAACAATTCAAAAAACAGAAAAGGTTTTTTTTCGCGTCTGGGTAGATCAGGAAATTATTTAGAAATACAGGATTTAGTACGAGCTCTCCTTTCAGATGATCCAGAAAAACTTTTTTCTCATCGTTGGTCTCTTATTCAAGAAGATCTCGTAAATTGGATGGAATTACAGAGTAGTCTTCAGCAAATTAAGCGATGTGAAAGTCCTTTGAAAAAATTGAAAGGACTTATCGTAGACGAAGAAATTAGTTCTAATGAAAAATGGAATCTTTTCTCAGCTGAACTTGGAAAAACCATATATCAAGAGCGAAGTTATGACACGAAAGAAAATATTCGTTTGTTAGCTTTTGAATACCTTGGAGCTATCATGATGTATCCTGAGCAGGTTAAGGCTGTTCAGAGAATGCTTGGTGAAGGAGAAGATCATACAGCTGTTTTACAATTGGTAATGTCTTTTGGTAAGTCAAAAGTCATGAATCCTATCTTAGCATCTCTTAATGCAAAAACAAAAGAAGGAGAGAAACAACTATCCGTAGTTTGTATGACTCCTGGTTTGTTTCCCTCTGGATCTATCGACTTGCAAGCAGCTCTTCGAGAAACATGTCATAGAAATTTATATAGTTTTACATTAGAGAGATCTGAGTGTTCAAATGTGGAACTTCTAAAGAAAAAGCTTCGGAATCTAGAAAACGCAAGAGATAATGGAAATGTTGTTGCTACACGACCTAACGACTTATTAATGATTCGCTTGATGATACGAGTTCATTTAGCAGAACTGCAGGATCAAGCAGATAAACATAATGGGTCTATTCCAAAAGATGATGGAACAATCCAGACTCTGTTAAGTATAGAAAAGCTTTTTATGGACGAGGCAGCAATTGTTTATGATGAATTTGATAGTATTTTTTATTTCAAAGAAATGTTGAATCTTCCTTTACAAGGCCATGAGAAAATAGATGAAAAAGGGATTTCTAAGGCAGTACAAATATATGAGGATATCGAATTAGGGAAATTTTTTGTGAATGGTCGTAACTTAGCTGAAGTGATTTCTCTTGGTGAAAACGGAGAAGATGGCAACACGATGGATTTCTATAATCAAGAAGTTCTCCCTTCTATTCGCTATCATTATAGTTTGCAATACGCTAAAAAAATATATGCTATTTTTAATAAGACTAAAACAGATCAAAAACCTAATCAAAATGATGCAATCCAGGACTATGCAGCTAAACTTAGCGAGTGTTATTTCTCTGGAAATAAAGATGATGACGGACTTTTAAATATAATCATGATGTCTTTACAGGAAATCCTCACGGCAAATGACTGTAGAAAAGATATATATGAGGAAGTCTCAGAACTATTAAACGATCTTGCTTTTTATCGTATGCAGCTCAGAGAAAATGGTTGTTTAGTGCAAGCGTTAAGTGCTGGAGTGGGAGCAAAATATGGCGTAGGTGATCGAGGATATGCCGTACCTTATTTGGGAAATGGTACTCCAAAACCAAGAGCAGAATTCAAAACTCCTTGGGAAACAGTAAACAAAACTCTTCAGTGTTATCTTTGGAAGTGGGACAAGCGGGCAAACACAAATAAATTTATAAGGTATTGTTCACAAATTTCACTTAATGAAGGAGGAGAAAAAAAATTACTCAAAGCTTTTGGGATAGAGGATATTGAGACTTTACGAAAAAATCTAGAAGAAGACCCTTCCAGTCTCATTCAAAGTTGGGAAAATAACCGAAAAAACGGCAATAGAAAGCAAAAAACTGCAGCAAGACAATTTTTGTATAATTTTTTAAATGAAGAAGTTTTTTCCGGAATTAAAGAGCATCGTGAACAATGTATGGGAACCCAAGCTGATCGCTTGACCATGGCTAAAAAAACCTTAGGTTATTCAGGGACAGGAAAAGGCTTTTCAGGATGGGGAAGTACGAATGTGGGATGGGACCCCCAATCTACATACAGAGTTGCTAGAGGAATTTGTTCAGAGGAAAACAAAACAGTTCTATCCGAGAAAAATGATCCTCAAGAACTTCTTGAAGAGCTTTTTTCAAGCAACACATGGAGAAAAGAACATAGCGCAGTCATTGACGTGGGAGCGCGGTTTCGTGGCATGGCTAATGGTGATGTAGCACAAGGAATGGCTAGTTTTCTTAAAAAGAAACCAGAGTTAGGGAAAGAATTTATTTTATACTATCACCCTCTAGTGGATGAAGGGGGAGTGCCAACAGGGGCTACACAATTAGCTGTTTTGCGGATAGGTGATACAAAGCCCAAGTTAATTGAAGGCACAAGTCCTAAAGCTATAGCTTCCGCTTGTGGGGTTTCTGTTGATAATCTTCAAGAGCAAGTTCTCGCATATTTTGACCAAGTTCACTGTGTAGGATCAGATCTTCCTTTACCGTATGGATCCAGAGCCTGCATGCTTTTCCGTCCTAATGTAGACCGTGAAATTCTCGCACAGGCAGCTATGCGAATGCGAAAGCTTCTTATTAGTGGACAGCATCTAGATTTTGTTTTATCCAATGAAATGAAAGAATTTATAAGAAAGGAAATGGGATTAAAAGAAGAAAACCTAAAACCAGCTCACATATTCTATTGGTCAGAAATCTATCGCAGTGAAGAAGAAAAACGGGGTCATTATGAAGCTACGAAGCTCTTAATGAAACAAAAAGCTATTGAAATGGTAGAAGATAAAATTCGAAACTGTAATAGCCTAGAAGAACGTATTGGCATTATGAAACAAGCAAGGAAAATACTCATATCAAAAGAGAAAGAAAGCTTTTTCGATAAATGGGGCAAGCTAGGGAAACTAGGAACTGCTGAGGAAGGGCTAAAGCAAGAAATTGATCGTCTATCCATTGAAATCGAAGCGACTAAATTATTTTCTGAAGAAGAAAGAAACCTCTTCATAATACGTTTAAATGAAATAAAAGAACGCGAGTTAGATATTAAGCAGTGTGGTGTGGCTATGCCAGATAAAGTAGTCATCTCTGCTGAGTTCGTAGAAGGCGGTGATGTCGAAGTAGATCAAGAGGTAGATCAGGAAGTAGATTTAGAATTAGTAATGGATGCAGAAGAAGATGTTGATCAAGAACTCGATAAAGTAAATGTTCCAAATGAAGCTGTCAGACCGGAAATACTTTGGAAGGACATAGAGATCTTAAATTTCTTAGATAAAGGAAGCGTTTTAGGAACAAATGCCAATCAGTTTTTTAGAGTTTCTAATGTTATGCAGGGGCGAGGGAGTGAGTGGAAAGACTCCATAGAACTGTTTGATGACATACCGATCTTTGCAAGTAGAAATTTATTGACCTTATGGGGGAATTACCCTGATAACTCTAGATTTCTAAAGCGAGAGTCTAAACCAATTCACGAAATGATTTTATTGAAAGGAGCTGATAACAAATTTCGCTTGTTTCTACTGTCTAGTCGTGAAGCATCTGATTTTAAGGCATTCTTATCTAATCCAAATTACAGGGATAAGCTATCTAATACGTGTTGCTTGCTTAATACGAGAGGAGATGTACTAGCTGCTTCAAAAAAAATACATAAAATGAAAAAAATTAGTGATTTAGAAAGTCTTAGTGAACGACAAGAAGCAGCAAAACTTCTTATGAAAGCAGCTATTCTACAGGGGCGTGTACGTAGCATCAATTATTGGTTAGATACAGATCCTACCTCGCTAAAAAATACTGAAAGAGGGTTAGCAAAAGAGTTTTTACGTAAACGTTTGCGTTATTGTCCAGAGGACTACCGCCAAAGAGGGCGTTTTCCTAAATTCAGAGAAGTATTCAAAATGGGTCTACGTGCGTAAAGAGGAAGTAACGTGTAAGCTAAAAATAGGACCACAGAGTCTCAGAGTTCACAGAGAGTGTGTAGTTCGTCGAGTTGTGCAATCACAAACATAGGTAACACTTAGTTCATAGACATGGGTAACACAATTCATAAAACTTTTTTCTTCCAAAAC
>PAQS01000040.1 GCA_002709385.1 Waddliaceae bacterium | reverse complement strand
ATCGCTTAAGAACATAACTGTTGCCCCAGAGCTTCTTATTTCATCTGCTTTTTTTAATAAAGAGTCTACCGGAATCTGAAGACTATCCATTAGTGATTTATTACCAAGCGATATTTTTTGATTCTTAATTCTGCCTGTAACCCCCATGCCTGTAATGGCTTTAAATTCCTTAACCTTAAGTAAATTAATATTTTTATCTTTTGCAGCACCAATTATTGCCAACGCCAATGGATGTTCAGAATGACGCTCTAAACTTGCAGCCATTTGCAGCAAATCATTTTCTGTGATCTTTGAATCATGCACGTATAAATGACTAAGCTTTGGTTTGCCTTCAGTAAGCGTTCCTGTCTTATCTAGGATAATCGTATCTATTTTTTCTAGAATTTCTAAGCTTTCCGCATCTTTTATTAAAATACCACCTCTAGCACCTTTGCCAACGCCAACCATAATTGACACGGGTGTTGCAAGTCCAAGTGCACAAGGACATGCAATAATTAATACGCTAACTGCAGCTATAAGCCCGTAGCTGAATCCTTGGGAGCCAGAAAACAGCATCCATAAAACAAATGCTAGTACGGCAATTAAAATAACAACAGGCACAAACCACCCGGAAATAATATCTGCCAAACGTTGGATAGGAGCACGTGATCGCTGAGCATCGGCAACCATTTTAATAATGTTTGCAAGCATGGTATCAGAGCCAACTTTTTCTGCTTTTATGACAATAGATCCACTTGCATTAATTGTGCCACCAATGACAAAATCACCTATAGTTTTAGCAATAGGAATGGGTTCGCCTGTTATCATAGACTCATCAATATGAGTACTTCCTTCTTGCACGGCCCCATCTATAGGTATTTTTTCACCGGGGCGAATACGTAAGAAGTCACCAACCCTTATGTTCTCAATTAAAATATCTTGATCGCCATTCTCAGTAATTATTTTGGCGCTTTTAGGTGAAAGCCCAAGCAATGCTTTAATTGCGCCACCCGTTCTTTCTCGCGCCTTTAGCTCTAATATTTGGCCAAGTAATACAAGTATAATAATGACTGAAGCAGCCTCAAAATATACTGGCACTGTACCATCTAAATTTTTTAAGCTGTTAGGGAAAATATTTGGAAGCAGCGTCGCAATCACACTATAAACAAAGGCTACTCCAGTCCCCATAGATATCAATGAAAACATATTTAAGCTTTTATGATGTAATGCTTTGTAAGCCTTTGTAAAAAATGGAGCACCAGACCAGAGCACAACAGGGGTTGCTAAAATAAATTGAACGTAAATATTATTTTTGTCTGAAATGAAAGATCTAATATCAATAAGGTGACTTCCCATTTCGAGAAGCACGATAGGAATAGCAAAGATAAGTCCTATAAAAAATCTCTTCTTAAAATCAATGAGTTCTGGATTTTCTTGTGTTTCTGCTGATACTAACTCCGGCTCTAAAGCCATTCCACAAATAGGGCATTCTCCTGACCCTTCTTGCCTAACTTCAGGATGCATAGGGCAAGTATATATACCGGTAGTTGGGGCAGATAAAGCAACATCTTTACTACCTGTATGATGATGACATTTTGTATGTTGCTTATTATCAGTGCCCATGATCATGCTCATGCTCATCATTATGGTTATTCATAGGTGTGTGGTCATGAGATTCAGGTGCTTCCTTTTTTTGCTGATCGTGATGATTTGTAGCACCATGTTTGTGGTCCGAATTTTCCTGATGTCCATGATCTTCAGCTGTTGGTAAAGACATGACGCCAAGACCATATCTGTAAACTAATTCACCACCTTTATATGCTGTTGTAACCAATGAAAGAGTTGCAGCAATCATGAAAAATATAAAAACGGGATTAACTCTTTTTTGAGCTTGCAGTTTTGCTTGCCAAATCGCAAGAATAAAAAATGCTATTGCAGTGGGGATGGCCCAATTACGGTGGTTGGTCATAGCAGTATGAGACGCTGTATCATGTGCTACTGAGTTATATGCCTGAAAACCAGCAGCAAGCGTAACAACTGTTATAGCGGCACCAATCCATAGGTTGAAGCGAGCTGCTATAATCAATTGTTCTCTATATTGTAATTTGGGAAATAATGCAGCTATAGTGAATAAAACAGTTGCAATTGACAATAAAGCCACTGTATAGTGCACTAATATAGGATGCCAATTTGGTATTATGTCAATCATATACAATCTTTCCTTAAATTGTTTAATTCCATATAGGTGATGATAGGGTAACACCCTCCCATACTATTATATGATATGTATAAAATTTTATTTAAGCAATTTTAAAAGAAAATATCTTCTAGATGCACGCACGAAATAAATTATTTGTGTGTTGCCTCCGCCACACACCTTTCAAAAACGAACCTCAAAACGCCTAAATCGAAAAAACCCAGTAAATTCAAGGGATTAATAGATGCGTACCTTCGGCACCGACGTTCGCATGTAATGGAGAATTGGAGACTAAAAACAGAGATTTTGGGGTAAAATCGGTGATTTTGCGATTCTCTAGGTACGCATGTGTTGCGTAACCAAAGCTCGCTAAAGCCCATGAATACTGGGGTTTAGAGGTGCTGATATTAAACCAGAAATTTCAGCGAAAATTTTTCGAGAACTAAAAACTGGCGGTGTATCGTAATACATCAATCCAACTTGTCAAACATCTGTCAAGATATTGTAATAGAATAACAAAAGCGACCCACCAAACTTTCCAGAGATTTGGTAATCACCCAGAATTCGAACCTCTGTATTTATCAACATTTTATGTCTACAGATCGTCCGCTGACACGCCTTGCTCCAGCAGCTCAATCAAGCCTGTGTAAACATAAAGACGTTCCTTCCCAGCGCCCGCGATGTCTTTAACAATCCCAAGCTCTTTCAGGTTATTCAATGCTGCCCGCGCCGTAGGGACGCTTACCTCCAGCGCCGCTGCCATATTGATGGCGTTGGAAATGGCAACTTTTTGAAGACACTCATGTGCTTGCCCCGCCGTAATCCCAGCGCGTTTCAGTGAGGCGATCTTCTCCTGATCGGCCTTGAAGAGGCTGGAAATCGCTTGGCTGGTTGCCACGACCTGATTGGCGGTTTCGGCAACACCATGAAGGAAGTAATCCAGCCAACCCTCCCAATCGCCCGCCGTGCGGACAGCACTCAGACGCGCATAATACTCCTGACGGTTATTCTTGAAAAATAAGCTGAGGTACAGGTTCGGCTGGCGCAGGTCGCCCATCATCATCAAGAAGAAGGTAATCAGCAAACGCCCGATGCGCCCGTTACCGTCAAGGAACGGGTGGATGGTTTCAAACTGGACATGGATGAGGCCCGCATCAATCAGGGCAGTATAGGGCCGTTCTTCTTGATGCAGATATTTCTCAAGAGCATCCAGACACTCCATCAATCGCTCTGGCGGCGGCGGAACAAAGGCGGCATTGCCAGGCCGCGATCCACCAATCCAGTTTTGCGATGTGCGGAACTCGCCTGGCTGCTTGTTGCTGCCCCGCCCTTTGGAAAGAAGGATCGTATGCATCTCGCGGATCAAGCGCAAAGAAACAGGAAAACCTTCACGGACACGCTTCAGGCCATGTTCCAGCGCGGCAACATAAGACGACACTTCTGTCACATCATCGATGGGGACGCTGGTCACTTCGCCGCTTTCATGGAGCAGCAGATCAGAGAGGGATGATTGTGTCCCCTCAATCTGGGAAGACAGCACAGCTTCTTTGCGAACGTAGTAATAGAGCAGCAAATTGCTGTCCGGCAGGATATCGGCCACGGCATCAAGCTTGCCCAGCGCCTGATTGGCTTTGGACAACAGCCCCTGCAGGGGCAGCAAATCTAATGGCGGTTCTGGGGGTAACGCAGGCGGCAAAAAGGCCTGATAGGTTTCCCCAGCAGTGACGCTACAGCGTATATAAGAGCCAAGTCGACTTTGATTGTCAGACATGGCCATCCTTTCTTTGCAAATCCATAAAAGAAAATATAAGCAATTATTCTTTCTTTGTAAAGCGAAAACGGGGCAATACCACCCCCAGAGAGGGTACAAAAGGAAAGAATAACTAAATTACCTTTCTTTTCTGCCTATTAAAAGAAAGGATGGCTCACGTCCGAGGCTTCAACCAATCACCCTTCAATAATTTCATACCTCCCCGTCTTCTTTGCCCCAACAAAGCGGATTTTTCCTGCTTCCTTTAACTTTTCAATGTCACGTCTGGCTGTCTTAAGAGAGACGCCAAATTCTCCTGCAATATGTTCAGCACGCCCCTCATTCATGTGCTGCAAAAGAATCAGAAACCAGCCCTGTCGCTCATTCAAAAAGTTTATTGGGACATCAATTACATTTATAGGGACATCGGGAATGACCTCTTCTGAAACAGATACACGCCGCCCCACAGCCCGTCTTCATTGGCGATGGTATCGGCCAGTGTAATACTGTTGTCCTGATCTGATACTGTTTGCGCCAGCGATGCGGGTGTCGATCCCGTCCAGCGCTTTTGCGCTTCAGCGGCAATGACGAGATTGCGGGCTGCATTGTTGACAGCGGCTTTGATAAAGCTGCGCCTATCGCCTTTGGCGGGATCAAAACTTGGCCACGCATGCAAATATGCGATCATCAATTCCTGTTGCAGATCGTCAAAATCATCCGACGTAAAAATCGGCATTCTGGTCAAAGTCCGTGCCTTATAGGCAACAAAAAAAGCGGCGTAGTTATCTACGCCGCTGTAGCTGTTTTTAGTCATTCCTTTTTTCCTTGGTTAGCCCCAGGAAAGGAAGAAATGATTGGCAGAACTCGAATTTAACTTAGGAAGAAACGCATGCCTGTTAACGAGTGCCAATGATGCACGCGTTAATTACGCCAACACCAATCCCCTCGGTTAGAATAAAAGAAAACTGCAACAATCACGTTCATAGACACTTCAACATCTTCCGAATTCATGGGGCTGGTTGCGTCGTTTTACGGACGTTTTTTTCAGCTCGTTTTTTCGCGGCAAGATGAAGCCTATGAATCGCGTGCAACCTCACAAGAAGGCACAAATCACTCTGATAGTTACTTTTAGATTACTAGCCAGACATACAATCATATGAAGGAAAATTTGATGATCATTGGATATCAAGGGCTGTATCAATAGTATGATTGTCAGCGTATGAACGCTGGAAAGAAATTTACGAAAATCAAATTTGTGTAATTAATACGAAGGTATGTACACTTATTGGTGTGACAAATGATGAAATGATTATTTCAGCCCAAAAGCAGAATCAGTGCAGTCGATTTTTATGTGTTTCCTTGAGAATATCGATAACCGTATTTCTAATGTATCATTAGAAAAAGGAAGCAATGCTCTTACCCCTTAAATCGCAACCATCAGCGTGATTAGAATTTAGGAATTGACATTGCAAACATATGAATATATATTCATATGTAAGAATCAAATTATACTAAGGATCAATCATGGCCAACTCCCATTCCGACCACGACCACAAAGACGGCAGCTGCGGCAGCCAAAAACATGATCATAGCGATCATGGACATGGTCACGATCATGACCACGATCATTCGCATGTTCCAGCCGTTACGCAGGATAATGAACGCAAAATTCTGGTCTCTTTCTTTCTGATCTTTACCTTTATGGTGATTGAGGCCGTGGGGGGCTGGATTTCTGGTTCTTTAGCACTACTGGCCGATGCCGGACACATGCTTACTGATGCGGTCGCTTTGGGACTAGCCTATGCCGCCTTCCGTTTTGGTCGTCGTGCCGCCGATAAACAACGTACATTCGGTTATATGCGTTTTGAAGTCATCGCAGGACTTGTCAATGCTCTGACTTTATTTGCGATTGTAGGCTGGATTGTTTATGAAGCGATCGAACGCTTCCAATCACCTCAACCCGTCATGGCTGGCCCGATGATGGCGGTTGCCGTCGCAGGCTTGCTTGTGAATATTTTTGTACTTTGGTATCTCACACGTGGTGATACCGAACATGTTAACGTCAAAGGGGCGATCCTTCACGTGATGGGGGATTTACTAGGTTCTGTCGGGGCTATCGTTGCTGCCATCACTATCTGGTATACAGGATGGACACCTATCGACCCGATCTTGTCGGTGTTGGTATCCTTACTGGTTCTGCGCAGTGCATGGGTTTTGTTTAAACGCACCATTCATATCCTGCTTGAGGGAGCGCCAGCCGATGCCAGCACTGTCGATGTAACGGCACATTTATTGAAAACGGTGGATGGTCTTGAAAATGTAAGCCACGTTCATGTTTGGATGATCACATCAGGTCGTTCAATGGCAACCCTGCATATCCAGCCGAAAGCCGGTGTCGATGTGCCAGCAGTGACCAAACGTGTTGAGCAGGAATTGAAAGATAAATTCAATATTGAACATCCGACCGTCGCTATTGACTGGCAAGGCGATGCCGCATGCAGTCTTGAAGATGCTCCGAAAACAATTAATCCCCACGCAGGCCATGACCACTAAAAAGCAAAAAAATCAATCGCAACAGGATGTCACTATCCTTTCCGAAACCTTCCGCCTGCTGGGTGACCCCAGCAGGTTGAAGATTCTTCTGCACTGTATAGATGGTTCCAAGTCCGTTACAGACATTGCCGAAGAGCTTGATTTGTCCCAATCATTGGTTAGCCACCATTTACGATTATTGCGTGGTGCACGATTGGTTGTCGGCGTAAGGCAATCAAAACAGGTTTTTTACGAAATTGCCGATAGCCATGTAAGCGACATGCTCCTCGACATGATTACACACATTGAAGAAGAGCATGACGACCATTAACGGTATTTGTGATCTTTATTTCGTCAAAATTAATAGCTATATTGTAAAGTATGAACATGAGGAAATGGATCAGCATGATTGTGATGGTGGCCTTCGTCGGTACGACGATGCCCGCCGTTGCGCATGCGGGCATGTCTCATGAAGGCGATGCTGTCGTAGCCAAAGTGGAAAGCATCAATACCGAACAAGCTCAAGCACCTGAACATGAAGACTGCCCTGGTCACGAAAAAGCAGGCAGCAAGACCAGCGAAAAGACTGAAAAGGCCGCTGATAAAAAAGGCAAGGGCTGCTGCGACGGTCTGACATGTAAATGCGTTGGCAATGCCTGCAACGGCCTGTCCAAGATATTAGGCTCGAATAGCCTAGGCTTGTTCTCTCCTCTCGCCGTCAAAGCGCCGTTCTCTTTTGAAGAGCGAATTGCTGCTTCCGATTATTTCACACGCATAAAACGCCCTCCAAGGGCTTAAATCCGCTGCTTCCAAATACGCTTTGTCTCAATGGGACAATTGCGTCTTTTTATCAGTCACACAAGGATTTAAGTCATGAAAAGGCATCGTCTATGGGCGATGGCCCTGTTAGGAGTTATTGCATTAGCAACTCCTGCACAGGCCAAAACCGTCGAATATAATCTGGTTATCGAACGCCAGCCTGTAAATATTACAGGAAAAAGTATCGAAAAAATCACCGTTAACGGCGGCATTCCCGCCCCTGTCTTGCGTTTCAAGGATGGGGACGAAGCAGTTATACACGTCACGAACAAAATGGATCAGGACAGCTCTATTCATTGGCACGGGTTATTGCTGCCCGGTGAAATGGATGGCGTTCCTGGTTTTAACGGCTTTCCTGGCATTCCTGCCGGGGAAACATTTACCTACCGCTTTCCTCTACGCCAGACAGGCACCTATTGGTATCACGCCCATTCCGGTGGGCAGGAGCAAGAGGGGCTTTACGGCGCGATGATTGTAGATCCATCCGGTACAGATCCGATCCGCACGGATCGTGACTATGTGATAGTCCTCTCTGACTTCTCCGAGGAGCCATGGGATGACATCATAGCCAATCTTAAAAAATCAGCTGACTACTATGCTTATAATCGCGTAACGCTCGTGGACTTCTTTAAGGATGCAGAAGAGCGCGGCCTTGGCAAAGCCTGGAAAGACGCAAAAGATTGGGGCCAGATGCGCATGATGCGCACCGATCTTGCTGACGTATCAGGCTATACGTTCCTCGTGAATGGCAAATCACCGACACAGAACTGGACTGGTCTTTTTAAGTCCGGTGAACGTGTACGCCTGCGCTTTGTAAACGCCTCGGCCATGTCTTTCTTCGATGTGCGGATTCCTGGGCTAAAAATGAATGTCCTGCAATCGGACGGTCAGAATACGGAACCCCTTAAAGTCGATGAGTTCCGCTTCGCGCCTGCGGAAACCTATGATGTCGTGGTTACGCCGCAAGACGACAAAGCCTACACCATCGTGGCCGAACCCATCGACCGCACGGGCTTTGCGCTGGGCACGTTAGCCCCGCGCGAAGGCATGAAAGGCGAAGTGCCTGAACAGCGCGAACGGGCCTTGCTCACGATGGGTGATATGGGCATGCACGATATGGATGGCATGGAAATGACCCCGGAAGACATGATTAGCGGATGGAAAAAATCCGGAACGCCTCCAGGCCACAAGATGCTGGATTACGCTGATCTGCGTTACGCAGGCATCCAGAAAGACACCCGCGAACCGGAACGCACGATTGATGTACGTCTGGGCGGGAATATGGAGCGTTATATCTGGACGATGAACGGCAAGAAGTTCTCGGAACAGACCGAACCTATTCGTCTGAAATACGGCGAACGGGCACGATTGACGTTCACAAATGAAACCATGATGGCGCACCCGATGCACCTGCACGGCATGTTTGTACAATTGGAGAATGGTCAGCCCGCAGAAAAACTGCCTAACAAGCATACGGTTATCGTCGAACCGGGAAAATCATACTCCGTACTTGTAACGGCGGATGAACCGGGCGAATGGGCGTTTCACTGCCATCTTCTCTATCACATGATGTCAGGGATGATGACCAAAGTAGTCGTTGCTAAATTTGATGATGCGGACATGCCCTCCAACCCAGCACAACAGCAATCCTCTACAAAGGGAGGCTCCCATGCAAATCATTAAAACACTCACGTCAGCAACAGTTCTTTTTCTTGGCAATCTTGCTCCGGCATTCGCGCAGGATATGGGGCATGACATGGCAAAAGAACATGGCGGCGCAATCCATCACATGTTTCGTGTTGAAACGGATTATGGGTTTGGAAAAGAAAGTGGCGTTGCGTCATGGCATCTGGATGGCTGGATAGGCACGGATGAAAACAAGCTCTGGCTGAAAAGCGAGGGTGCGCGTTCAGATGGTACCACAGAAGATGCAGAGTTTTGGGCAATGTATAGCCGCAATATCTCGACATTCTGGGATGCGCAGTT
This sequence comes from Waddliaceae bacterium, assembly GCA_002709385.1. Classification (GTDB taxonomy): domain Bacteria; phylum Chlamydiota; class Chlamydiia; order Chlamydiales. Next base: position 237,941 of record PAQS01000040.1, on the reverse strand, counting down.
TGGTATCCGTTATGACGCTAAGCCTGACACTACCGGATATGCCGTTATCGGCATTAACGGGCTGGCACCTTACTGGTTCGAGACGCAGGCACACCTGTTTATCAGCGAGGAAGGAGATGTCAGTGCAAGATTTCGGCAGGAAAACGATTTTCTGATCACACAAAGACTGATCATCGAGCCTTATGCTGAAATTAACCTGTTCGCGCAGGATGTGCCGGATCGCGGTATTGGAGCGGGAATTTCAGACGGCAAGATCGGCCTGCAAACCCGCTACGAAATCACCCGAAAATTCGCACCTTATGTGGACGTTCACTATGGCCGAAAATTCGGTGAAACCTCGTCTATCGCAAAACAAAACGGCGAAGACAAAGACGCATTTGCGGGCGCAATCGGCCTGCGTCTGATGTTCTAAAAATATTCATGATTAACCAAAGGAGAAAACCATGAAAAAATTACTTCTTACCACTGCTGCTCTGGCCATGATGGTCAGCCCGGCTTTTGCCAAAGATTTTACGGTTAAACAAGTCAGCGACCCTGCTGGCGATAAACCGTATTATTTCTCACCAAGCAATCTGACGATTCAGCCTGGAGACACGGTGACGTTTGTCAATGTACAAGACGACATGCATGACGTCATGTTTGTGGAGGTACCAAAAGGCGTTGACGAAATGATTATGAGTCCTATGAGCGAAAAAGAAGGCGATAAGTTCTCGTACACATTTACTGTTCCTGGAACTTACAAATTCCACTGCCACCCGCATGAAGCGCTTGGCATGGAAGGCACACTGATCGTCGGACAAGCTTCGAAGCCGGGTGAAACTGTCAAAATGGATCACCACAATATGGGTAAGAAAACCGATACTGCTAAAACGGCCCCGGTTAAAGGCATCCCAGCAACGGGGATAGTCAATAGCATTGATGTGGCTGGCGGCACGCTCAATATCACACATGACCCAATCAAGGTGCTAAACTGGCCAAAAATGAAAATGGTTTTCACGGCAGAAAAAGGTGTCGACCTGTCTGCTATTAAAGCAGGTGACAGTGTTACTTTTACACTGAAAGATGTGGGTGGTGACGACTATACCGTTTCAAGCATTCAGAAAAAATAAGGCAACCCAGCGCCGCGCGTGAAAATCGTGCGGCGCTTTTTTCTCTAGGAGATCAATATGAAACAGTTCATGAAGTTATTGGCAGTGCTGGCCATCATCGTGCTGCCTTTTGGCGCAGCTCATGCTGAAAGCCCCGCGCTCAAGAAAGTCGAACCGCAATTTGTCTGCATGGTCAACAACGCCGTGTTCGACAAACCGCAAATCCCCGTCGAAGTCAGCGGCAAAACCTATTATGGCTGCTGCTCGATGTGCAAGGAGCGCCTTGCTAAAGACACCAGTGCCAGAATGGCGACAGACCCTGTCAGCGGAAAAAGCGTAGACAAGGCCAGTGCGGTGATCGGTGAAGACGCGGCTGGTGCTGTTTATTATTTTGAAAGCGAAGCCAACCTTAAAGCCTATACCCCAGCTCAGAAATAAATCTCCTGAGCAAGAAACTCCTGCGTCTACCCCGGCGCAGGAGTTTTTCTACACTCGAATTTATAATCAATGTTTCCTTGACATTTATGTCGATAATTATATATAACCATGTATTCATATGTTGTTTTTAATAGCATTAATTGCGTAAACGTAGCTTCCAAGAAGGAGTAAGCCCCCATGTCAGATAATTATTATAACCTCGGTGATTTTCGCAGGGATGTCACCACGTCATCACCAGAGGCGCAACTCTGGTTTGATCGCGGCTTGGCTTGGGCATACTGCTTCAACCCCGAAGAGGCCGTCCGCTGTTTTGAAAAAGCGGCCAAGATTGATCCGGACTGCGCCATGGCGCATTGGGGTATCGCCTTCGGGTCAGGCCCGAATTACAACAAAGCATGGCGATTGTTCGACATAGCCGATATGGAGCAATCTATCGCCGTTGCAACTGCGGCACTTGATCGTGCGCGTGTTGCCGCAAACCGCAATGCTACGCCCTTTGAACGCGCATTGATTGGTGCGCTTGGCGCTCGCTTTCCCAAAGCCGTAACCCAAGACCCAATAGAATTCGATAGGCTTAACCGCGCTTATGCCGACGCGATGCGGATATTCTACAAACAGTTCTCAGACGACATCGATGCGGCGGCGCTATTTGCAGACTCCCTCATGTGCCTTAGCCCACGCGCATTGTGGGATTTGGATACGGGTGAGCCGATTGGCCCAGGTACAGTCGAGGCTCGGAGTGTTTTGGAAGATGCGCTGCCGCGCGAGGGCGGTGATAAACATCCGGTGCTTAATCACCTTTATATCCACCTCATGGAAATGTCGCCTTATCCGGAGATTGCCTTGCCAGCGGCTGACCGTTTACGCCGCCTCTCGGTTGATGGTGCGCATCTGGCGCATATGTCGACGCATATCGACAATGCCTGTGGCGACTGGAGGCGTGTGATTGACTCTAATCTCGATGCTGTTGCTGCAGATGAACGCTATTTCGGGCGAGAGAAGGACATTGGGGCTTGGTATAATGTCTACCGCGTACACAATCTCATGGTCGGTTCATACGGCGCGATGATGGCTGGGCGGTCACGCGAAGCACTGTTTATGGCCGGACGCCTCAAAGAAGTGCTAACCCCTGAGCTTCTCCAAATCCCAAGCCCGCCAATGGCAGATTTACTTGAAGCACATGGCACTACGCTTGCCCATGTCCTGATCCGCTTTGGTCGCTGGCACGACATCCTTAACCTCGAATTCCCAGAGGATCGTAAACTCTACTGTTCGACCACCGCGATGATCCATTATGCGCGCGGCATTGCGTTTGCCGCTTTACGTCGCATTCCAGAAGCAGAGCAAGAGCGAAAGGAATTCGCCATCGCCGTTGCGGCTGTGCCGGAATCGCGCTTCAACTCCATCCCGGTACCGGAAATTCAGGCTCTTAAAATTGCTGAAAAAATGCTGGATGGAGAAATCGAATATCGCAAGGGTAATTTCGATGTCGCCTTTACCCATCTGCGCGAAGCCATCGCGCTTGAAGATAAGCTTCCCTACAGCGATCCACCAGCATGGCTTCAACCTGTTCGCCACGCCTATTGCGCACTCATGACGGAGCAAGGTCAACTTGAAGAAGCCATCAAGCAATATCGCATCGAACTGGGGCTGGAAGGTAATCTAGGTCGCCGCCGAATTCGCCCCAACAACGTCTGGAGCTTGCACGGCCTGTATGAATGCCTGACCAAACTGGGCCGTCATGATGAGGCAAGGGAAATCAAATTGCAGCGTGATATCGCTGTTGCATCCGCTGATATCAAGATCGCTGCATCGTGTTTCTGTCGCCTAAGTGCCTTTGAAAGCACTTGTTCATCAAAGAAATAGAGTCTGAAGAAGCATTAATAGCCCCTGCGCTAGGGATGGCACAGGGGCTTTTCTCTGTATGAAGTGTTAAAAAGCCAGCCACTTAACTCATTATTTCCGTGATAAATCTATTTCTTGACCTTCCAATGATGGGAAGGTGTACTATATGAAGGATATGGAATTTAATTGAAGGAGTCGGCCATGACAGCCCATAACCCAAAAGATACACCCAACGTCTCGAATATTTCCCTGCCTATCGAGGGCATGACCTGCGCATCCTGCGTTTTCCACGTTGAAAAAGCGCTTTCCAAGGTCGAAGGTGTTGGCAGCGTTGCGGTCAATCTCGCCACCGAAAAGGCGGAGATCAAGCCATCCGGCCCGGTTGATCGCGCCGCACTCGTCCAGGCTGTCAAGGATGCGGGCTATGATGTGCCTGAACGCACCAGCGCGACCGAGCTTGCCATTGGCGGGATGACTTGCGCCTCTTGTGTGGGCCGCGTTGAAAAAGCCCTCAAGGCCGTACCGGGTGTCACCGATGCGGTTGTCAATCTGGCCACAGAACGCGCCACCGTGCGCGGATCGGCTACCAGCGATGCCTTGATTGCCGCAGTAATCGGCGCAGGCTATGAAGCCCGCCTGATCGAAGCCACAGGTGAGATCGAAGATAATTCCGAGCAGAAAGACGCCGAACGCAAAGAGCTGAAGAGCGATTTCATTCTGGCAACCGTTCTGGCCTTGCCGGTGTTCGTTTTGGAAATGGGATCGCACATGATTCCAGCCATGCATGAGTTCGTAATGAACACGATTGGCATGCAACTGAGCTGGTATCTGCAATTCGCACTGACGAGCTTTGTGCTGGCCGTGCCGGGCTGGCGTTTCTATAAAAAAGGTTTTCCCGCGCTCATGCGTCTTGCGCCCGATATGAATTCCCTCGTGTCGGTCGGGACGTTGGCAGCATACGGTTACTCTCTTGTGGCGACTTTCCTGCCGCATCTTTTACCGGCGAATACCGTGAATGTTTATTACGAAGCCGCCGCCGTGATCGTGGCGTTGGTGCTGCTCGGCAAATTCATGGAAGCCCGCGCCAAGGGCCGCACGTCCGAGGCCATCACGCGCCTGATCGGAATGCAGGCCAAGGTCGCACATGTCCAGCGCAACGGGCAATTTATCGATATTCCAATCAGCGAAGTAGCACTGGGCGATATTATCGAAGTGCGCCCAGGTGAGCGTATTCCGGTCGATGGCGAAGTGCTGGACGGCAAGAGCTTCGTGGATGAATCCATGATCACGGGCGAGCCGATTCCGGTCGAGAAAACCATCGGCAGCACGGTCGTGGGCGGTACGGTCAACCAGAAAGGCGCGTTTACGCTCAAAGCTACGGCTGTCGGCGGGCAAACCATGCTGGCGCAAATCATCCGTCTGGTCGAACAGGCGCAAGGCTCCAAACTGCCCATTCAGGCGGTGGTCGACCGCGTAACCATGTGGTTCGTCCCAGCGGTGCTGGCAGCGGCCACCGTAACCTTCCTTGTCTGGCTGGCTTACGGCCCATCGCCCGCACTGACCTTTGCGCTTGTGAATGCGGTGGCTGTCCTGATTATCGCCTGCCCATGCGCCATGGGTCTGGCCACGCCAACCTCCATTATGGTCGGCACTGGACGCGGTGCGGAACTCGGTGTGCTTTTCCGTAAGGGTGAAGCCCTGCAGCTTTTGAAAGATGCCAAGGTCGTGGCCGTCGATAAAACCGGAACGCTAACCGAAGGCCACCCCGCCCTGACCGATTTGGAAGTGACAGAAGGTTTTGAACGTAATCAGGTCTTGGGACAGATCGCGGCGGTGGAATCCCGCTCCGAACACCCGATTGCCCGCGCCATTGTCGATGCCGCAAAAGAAGAAGGCATTGCCATTCCGTCTTTGAGTGATTTTGATTCTGTAACAGGCATGGGCGTGAAGGCTGTGGTTAATGGCGTGAATATCGAGGTAGGTGCGGATCGCTATATGCGGGAGCTGGGCCTTGATACAGGCGTATTCGCCGCCACGGCGGAGCGTCTGGCCAGCGAAGGTAAATCCCCGCTCTATGCCGCCATCGGAGGCAAACTGGCCGCCATTGTGGCCGTGGCCGACCCGATCAAGGCATCCACACCTGCGGCGATCAAGGCCCTGCACAATCTGGGTCTGAAAGTAGCCATGATCACGGGCGACAACGCCCGCACGGCGCAGGCCATTGCCGCCAAGCTCGGCATTGACGAAGTGGTGGCCGAAGTGCTGCCGGAGGGCAAGGTTGAGGCTGTGAAGCGCCTCAAAGCCCAATACGGCCAGATCGCCTTTGTCGGTGACGGCATCAATGACGCGCCTGCCTTGGCGGAAGCCGATGTCGGGCTTGCCATCGGCACAGGCACGGATGTCGCGATGGAGTCCGCCGATGTCGTGTTGATGTCAGGCAATCTGCAGGGCGTGCCGAATGCCATCGCCCTATCCAAGGCGACCATCGGCAATATCCGCCAGAACCTGTTCTGGGCCTTTGCCTACAACACGGCCTTAATTCCGGTCGCGGCAGGTGTGCTTTATCCCACCTATGGCATCCTGCTTTCGCCGATCTTTGCGGCGGGTGCAATGGCCATGTCGAGCGTCTTTGTGCTGGGGAACGCGCTGCGTTTGCGGCGCTTTCAACCGCCTATGGGGCAAGAATAAAGGAGAGAAACTATGAATATCGGTGAAGCTGCCAAGGCATCCGGCGTATCGGCCAAGATGATCCGCTATTATGAAGAAATAAAACTGATCCCGCCGAGTGACCGCACGGCATCGGGTTATCGTTCCTATTCGCAAAGCGATATTCACCGTTTGCAGTTTGTAAGAAGGGCGCGTGATCTGGGCTTCCAGGTGGCGGAGATCAGCGAATTGCTGGCATTGTGGGGAGATCGTTCACGCAAAAGCTCGGACGTGAAGAAGGTGGCGCAAAAGCATATCGTCGATCTGCAGCAGCGCATTCAGGATATGCAGGAAATGGCGGATACATTGCAGACGCTCGTCAGCTGCTGCGCGGGCGACGGAAGGCCGGAATGTCCGATCCTGGAAGGCCTCGAAAAGTCTGCCAAGACCACCAGCCGTCCTGCCGCCCGTAAAGGTGCAGTTACTTCTATCAAAAAGAAGCGTTAGTCTTTCGTTGGCGGGAAGCCAACTTCGCAGAGCGCAGCTTCCACTTGTTCTTTGCTGGCCGAGGTAACGACTTCAACGCTGCGGCTTGGCGGATCGGCTTTGACATCCGCTTGCGGATCGAGCGATTTGATCGCTGCCGTCACGCCACGGGCGCAGCCGCCACAGGTCATGTTTTCAATATGCAGTTTCATGATAAAGCCTCCTTTTGTTGCTTATAGTTTAAGTATGGGGCTTCCCATCGTTGGAAGGTCAAGGGGTTTTTATCCGCGCGGCCATTGCTGGTGCAGATCATCGATCACAAAAGCATGTCCGTCCTTGGACGCATGCGCTTCTTTTAAATGCGGGTGATCCGGCGCAAGGTTTTCATGTCCGTGCGGCACAATGTCGGGATCATTGGCGGGCCATATCATGAAGCCTGTCAGTGTTCCGGCAAACGCAATGACGGCCATTGCGCCGAATGCAAACTCCTGTCCCATCTTCGCGCCCAGCCATCCGACCAGCGGATAGCAGATCAGCCAGCAGGCATGGCTTAGCGAGAATTGCGCGGCAAAAATCGCCGGACGATCATCGGCATTGGCCGAGCGTTTAAGCAAACGCCCCGATGGCGTAATGCTCATCGAATAGGCAAACCCCATCACAAACCATCCCGCCATGATCATGTACCAGAAAGACGGCAGGTCGCTGAAAGCGGCGGTCAGTCCGGTAAGAACAGCCAGCGCCACCGTCATCACGATGGCTGACAATATCATGATGCGCCTGTCGGAAATCCGGTCCAAAAGACGTGGCAACAAGAATGCGGCAATGATTGATCCGCCGCCGAACGCCGCCAGCGTGATCGCCACATCGGTTTGCGACAATCCCAGCGTGTCACGCACGATCACGACCGTATTGACGATGACCATGGAACTGGCGGCAGCGGCGGCCAGCGTAATCGCCAAAAGCCCGCGCAGGCGCGGTGTTTTCAAATAAAAGCGCATGCCGCGTGTTGTTTTCGCAATCACGCCTTCTTTGCGGATTGTCGTGGTGCTTGCCGCTTTAGGCAGGATGGTCGCCATCACCAGCAACGCCGAGAGGGCAAAACCAACCGCCGTACCGGAGAACAGCCAGTGAAAATCAATGATCGTCAAAAGTGCCGCCGCCAGCATCGGGCTGGTCAGACTTTCCATGTCGTAGGCCAGCCGCGAGAGCGACAGAGCGCGGGTGTAGTCTTTTTCTTTGGGCAGCACGTCCGGGATTGTTGCCTGGAATGTCGGGGTGAAAGCGGCTGACGCCGATTGCAAAAGGAAGATAAGAATATAAATCTGCCAGACTTGATCGACAAACGGCAGGCATATGGCCACGCCCGCACGCACCAGATCCATCGCCACAAGAAAAGCACGGCGCGGCAGGCGGTTGGCATAAGCCCCCACAATCGGGGCGATACCAATATAGGCGATCATCTTGATCGCCATCGCCGTCCCCAGAACGGTTCCGGCATCACCGCCCGCAATGTCATAGGCAAGAAGCCCCAGTGCGACTGTGGCAAGCCCTGTACCGATTAGCGCGATCACCTGTGCAAAGAATAGATTGCGGTAAGTTTTATTTGAAAGAATGTCGCTTGCAAAGAAATTCATGAGATCACCTTTAAACGTTGATCCAGCTTACACCTTCCTATAGCAGGAAGGTCAATAGCCTAAAGTATTGAGCCTAATATTCGATTATGAACTCGTTCATTAAAGAGCTTGACCTTCCAACGATGGGAAGGATTACACTCAAAATTACATTCAGTTATTTCAAGCAAGGAGCCAAGCTATGTCCCAAGTTAGAACCGTTTTAACCGCTGCTGCTGTTGCTGTTGCCTATGAGAAACCTGCCATGAGTGAATCCGGTCACGCTGGTCACAATATGAGCATGAACGAAAAATCCAACAATCAGGTGATCAGTGCTTATCAGGAAGCGAACAATAAAATGCATGCCAACATGGCGATAAACTTCACAGGGGATGCTGATATTGATTTCATGCGCGGTATGATCCCACACCACCAAGGCGCTATCGACATGGCCCACGTTGCTTTGAAGTATGGCAAAGATTCAGAGGTCCGCAAATTGGCAAAAGAAGTAATCACAGCTCAAGAAGCCGAGATAGAGATGATGCAGGAATGGTTGTCGTGGTCAACCCCCATTTTTAAATCCAGCTTTTGGTTCGTAATGTTCGCAGTTGTTCTGGTGTAAAGGGAGCTGTTTGAGCAGCGTAGCGGAGCAAACAGCTCCCTTTACATGCATCATTGGCATAGGTGGTTTGTATCCGAGAGAGCTGTGCGGCCGGACATGGTTATAATGGTTGCGCCAGTCATCAATGATGACTTGCGCTTCTTTGAGGCTGTAAAATAGCTCACCATTTAAACATTCATCGCGCAGACGCCCGTTAAAACTCTCATTATAGCCGTTCTCCCACGGACTGCCCGGTTCGATAAAGGCTGTTTTGACCTTCAATTTATGCAGCCAGTCCTGCAATATTTTAGCGGTAAATTCAGAACCATTATCAGAACGGATATAATCCGGCAGCCCTTCAGTGACAAACAGATTACTCAGCGTCTCAAGCACATCGTCAGACTTCAGAGCACGCTCTACGCGGATTGCCAGACATTTGCGGCTATACTCATCAATCACGGTCAGCATGCGGATTTTCTTACCGTTGCTTAAACGATCCGCCACAAAGTCATAGCTCCACACATGGTTTTTCCAATGCGGACGGAGCCGTATGCAGGAGCCGTCATTCAGATAAAGACGCTTTCTCTTCTTTTGTTTTTGAGGAACCTTCAGGCCTTCTTCGCGCCAAATACGCTCAATACGTTTATGATTAACATGCCAGCCTTCCGCTTGAAGTAGAGCAGTAATCCTGCGATAACCGTAACGACCATATTTCAAGGCTAAACGAAGAATATCGCTGCGCAAAGCCTCTTCGTCATGGCCTTTACGCCGCCGGTAGCGAACAACATCACGATTTATATCAAGAGCACGGCACGCACGACGCTCCGATACATCATAACGCTGGCGCGCGTGAATGACGCTTTGGCGCTTGCGCTCCGTGCTCAGAAGTTTCCCGAAGCAACATCCTTCAAAATTTGATTGTCTAAACTTAAATCTGCAACAACCCGTTTCAGGCGCGCATTCTCACTCTCCAGCTCTTTGAGCCTCTTGGCCTGATCCATCCCCATGCCGCCATATTCTTTACGCCATTTATAGTAGGTGGCGTCCGATACGCCAAGCTCGCGGCATATCTGATCAACCGTCCTGCCCTGGCCTGACAAAATCTCAGCTTGCCTCAATTTACGAATAATCTGTTCCGGTGTGCGGCGTATGCCTTTACCCATTTCTCAATCCTTTCCAATATCTGCATAGCTTAAAAACTACTAACTAAAAACTGGACTGAATTATAGGGGGCACGTCATCAGATTATTAATAATTTTACAAAATCTCATCCAGGTCATCGATCAGAGGAAGCTTTTATCAAAGCGATTATTGCCCTTCTAGAATTTGTATTTTTTATTTATTCAGTTTCCCCAAGGGTTAATACCACAATCAAACTTTGCATGGTTTTAAAGGCATTTTTATCTTATTTGAAGGGTTCACAATTCTGTTCTGAAGAAAACAAACAAGCAGGCAATATCAAAAACCCTGAGAACAAACATAGAGTTTTTAAGTGTATATACGATAATATTTCTCTTGTTATGAAGAAGAATAAGTGCGGCGATGCAACTCAAGTTGAAACTCTGTATTTATTAATTGCACTGACAGAGCTAGGAAAAGAGTATTGGTTGGAGGAGTCTACTTTAGCTGAATACTTCGGCATAGAAGACTTGGAGAGTGAGAATCCAAGAAAAAATCGCCACCTGAATTATTTCTCTTTAACAGTGCTTTTATATTACATTAGAGAAAAGGCCAAATACAGTAAATTGAGGAACTTAGTTGAAGAGCTGGTGATTGAAAAGTTTCAGTGTGATGAAAAGATTCGAAGCAAGAGCTCTGAACATACGATGCTGTTCTTTGATATGCTTTCGTGTCCTTTTATAAAAACTGAGACCAAAATAAAAATTATGCAGGCATACAATATTGATGACACAACTCTGCAGAATTCATTGATTAATTTTCAGGGTTTTAATACATCAAAACAATTATGGTTTACAACTTGGGAGGGATTCAATTTTGGCAAAGAGCTTGACGCAAAGCGTAGCCAGGAAGTATATTGAATACGCGCTTCACTCAAATTATTAACACACACATGCGCACGTTAGTCTTTCTGAAAAAGTTAGTATAACATTGGCACCACTGGAGAGTGGTGCCTAAATGTTTCTGATAGCTTTCTCTATTTTTTCGGACATAGTCTTAAAATACTCTTATAGAGCGTAAATCTCAGTCTCAGCCTCTCGACGACGTATAAGCCCCTTTAGCTTACGACCACCCGCCCAGACCCAGCGCATGAATTGCTCTGGCACATCGGCGTGTTCTTCACGGTTGATTTTACGGCGCAGTGTTGAGCGTTGGAGTGCTCCACCGCCAAGATTGTAGGTGAATGATACCAGCGCATCAAACTGTCCGTCTGTGAGTGGCACGTTAATTAGTCGTAAAACAGCCCGTTCGGCGATAACGGCATCTTGGCGTAATAATTCCTCTGCCTGCGCTTCGTCAATGCCTGCTGAGAAATTTTCATATGGCTTGACAACATGGCCGTAACCGATGGTCGGGTAACCAGCGGGACAAAAATAAACGGTCCGAGAGAAGCCCTCGAACCGTTTGATCAGGTCCAATCCGTTTTGTGTGATATGTCTCATTTTTCCAATGTCCCTATGATTTTGAGTTTCTTGCTGCCGTATTCAAATGCGCCCCACCATTGTTCCTGGCCGTTGACGTTTCGTCGTTCTAGCGTCAGATTAAAACGGTCGATGCCGCGCTGTTTGGATGTGGCGTAATCTTCCATCGCATACCAAGATTTTCGAGCCAGTGTGGTAGCCATTTTCTTGACCGTATATTCAAAAGCATCGAGCAGAGCCTCCAGCTCCGCATCGGTGCATTTATCGTTTTGAATGTCTTCGATCATGGCCTTGTAAAATAGTTTGCTCATTTCTCTATCTCCTTGTTTTTAATTGCCTTTTACATTCACAGTAACGCTTCATTCCCGAAGCTTATCAAGTGAATAAGATGCTATTTATCAAGGATTTGAACGAAACTTTGACAAGGCACGCTGACCAAACCAAAACGACATCACTGCCGCAAATAACGCCTGTGTTTCACCATCCCAAACGGCAATCAGCCCATCGGTAATGCCGACACCTTGATCCAATAATTTGAACAGAGCAGCGGTTTTGACGGTGGCGAACAGAATGAAGAATGCATAGGTGATAATCGGGCGCACCGATGCCCGCAAAGCCTCCACCCATTTAACACCACTGGGTTGGCTTGCGTGGCTGTATAGGGCATTGCTTTCGGCAATATCGGCCTGCACCTGTATTTCTTCAAGGCGTTGTGTATGGCCTTGCCGTTGCGCTTCCATTTGTCGATCCAGTATGGCCAGCTCATGTTTGCGATCCGAGTGATCGCGCCAGAGTTTTAAGAAATCCGGAAACGCGGATGATAAAAAGCCCAGCAGGCTTCCAAGTAATGTCAGCATGATATTTTTCCTTTCATGGTTTTGGAGTGGTTGGGTTAATTGATTGGGGTACGCATCGCCTTCAGATCGTCCCGAATATCGGTGATCTGGGTTTTGATGACGGCGATGTCTTGACGCATTTCACCGACGACTTTGCGACCGGTGATGTCGTTATTGACTTGGCTTTCGATGTTGTTGAGACGCTCATTCACCGTGGCGATATGCGATGATATCCACGCCACGATTTTAACCAGCGCGATTAAAAGGCCGACGCTGTTGGCAAGTACACCGAACAGCAGGCCCCATTCTGCAAGGGACATGTTTTTTACTCCTATAGTTATTGATTGTTGATTTATTGATCCGCCGTATGGACCAGCGGGTTTTCAACCACACTGGCAATCTCGACCAGATCACCGCGCGGTTTGACGGCAGTCACACGGGCCAGAACGCCCCATTGCTCGCCAATGCCAAAGGCAAAATGCGTGCGTTCTTGTTCGCTTCCTGTGTAGGGTGTGAAGTCCAATTCTTCGTCCAGCATGACTTGCCGTTCGGTTGCGCCTGCTGTCACCAGCCACGACCCGCTGACCGATCCGTCTTTTTTACGCAGCACGATGTAATGGCTATCACCTTCGGTGAAACTCACGCTTTCCGATAAATCCAAATACGGAGGATCATAAGCGACCACATCACCGGCTTCACCCCAGCGTGGCATATCATGAGAGATGGCAATCAAATCACCATAGGTCGGGATCAATCCTTCCAGTTCCGTTTTGAAACTCACCATGCGACGGCGATAGCGATTGGCAGCAGCCATATACAAACCCTCACGAATAGCATGGGCTTTGTCCGTACTGCCAAAGAGCGACACGGTCGCAGGTTGCTCAGCACTGCTATCGGGCATACTGACTGTGACCTCGTCAGGCTTCCATGTTTTTTCGTTGAAGAATTCAACCGTGACGCTATCCGCTGTATCTTCGCCCGGCATCACATAGTCGATCTTGAAACTGCCCTTAACGATATTACGAGTTGAGAACAATGCAACAGGCAGGGTTTTTGGTTCATCCCGCACAAAACGCACCAGACCACCTTGCAAGAATGCAACGGCACGACCACAGCGAGCCACTTGTGATAAGGCATCCCACACGGTGAGCTTGCGATCAAAAACGCCGTTAAATGTATCCCTGCGTGCGCTCCAGATCGCATCCAAGGCGACCAGCGCCTGCAAATCGATACGGCTGTCTTCCAGCCTTGCGCCATAGCTGCTTTTAAGAATATCAGCGCAAGCCCATGCGATGGATCGTGTGGCTTGCGGTGCAGACCAGCCGGCCACGCTATCCCAAATCGGCAATTTGCGGGTGACGATGCAATTGACCATCCGTGATGATCGTTGCGACAAATTATCCGTTGCCCGCATTTTCATGGCCAGAAGTGTGACATTGCTAAAATCATCATCGCCTACCAGATGGGCTTTAAGCGCATTCCAGTTGAGATCACTGCCTGCACGGGCTGACATATCTTTTGCATTGGTGCGAATGGCGCGCACTTCATAACGTCCTGCAGGCACATGATATTTATAGGTCTTTCGAATAGCTGTATTAGTATTGTCCGTAATGATTTCCGATCCGAGATTAAACCAGCTCCCCAGCGCCACGCCGTCATCATCAATCAAACGAGCTTCCACATCCCATGAGGCGGTGCGACTGTTCAACCCGCCACTGTCATTGGCGTAATAAAGACCTTTTGGCAGGATCATATCCAGCGCCAATAACGTCGTTTGGGTTTCAGACGGGTTGGCAACAAACGGCCCAATCCAATCCCCACCGTCACCAGTAGAGAGAAGTTCTTGCCCAGCGATTTCAGGGGCGGTCACGACATCTGTATCAAACAGTGTGACATTCCCACCGGGGTTAATGATCTCATATTCAATCTCAGCAAAAGAACTGATCGGCGTATCCTCAATACGGATGGCCTCTAAATCGTATTCACCCTGACCGATGACATGGAGCTGGAATAAAAACTGGTCGTTATTCACAAACTCCGCATAAGGCGTTGCCCCGAAATCGGGATAAACAACATGCCGCCCATAGACAACGGGGATCGGCTCACCAAGGCGGGCTTGGTTGCCCTGTGCCTGCAGGGAATATGTCGGGCTGGGACTGGTTGCATTATAATTACTGATCGCAGAGCTTGGCATCGGTGGCGGAATAAGCGCATTAACCAGCGCAGATCCTGCCAGAGCAATCCCTGCCGTTAATAGTGATGTTCCAATCGCACTGGTGACACCGAGCGTTCCTGCCAGTGCTGCCCCTGCATAGGGCGCGGCGACCATAACGGCAATGGTTAGAACTGTGCGTAAAATTTTACCGCCACCACCACCGCCTTGGGGCAAAGCGATAAAGCTGACTACCGTATCTTTGGCAATCACCACCAGCGCCCAATCTTTCCGCAAAACAGGTTCGCCATCAACGAGGCATAAGGTGGGCTTTGAGAATTCAACAATACCCCGTTCATCCAGCCAGCCACGAACGGTTTGACCGATATTCGGTTCAAACAGATCAACATTTTGATGTAGATGAAACGGATTATGATGAATGGCAATTTGCGCCATGTTGTTCATGTCCTTTATAACGATAATAATTTTCGATTTTCCAGCCCGTGAGAGACAGACTATGCAGGTTTTGAAACACAACGCCTGCGCCTTGCATGCAGTGGAGCATTCCACCACCGTCAATATTGAGCCAGATCCCGACATGGATCGGATGACGTGATTGACGCATCAGGGCAATGTCACCTTCCTGCGGTTTATTCACCACATCCCAATTTGCCCGTTCGGGATGAGCATCAATGGTTTTAATTAGCTGGCGCAGATTGTTTTCCTGCACGGGGATAATGGTTAAATCCCGCCCATAAAGACGTTTATGGATTGCCACGACCAAGCCCCAGCAGTCATAAGCCTCAGGACCATCTGATGCGACAACCCACGGCTTGCCAATATAGTCTGTTGCCCAATGTGTCATCGTGTCAGCCCCGCAAAACGTAAAGCGTTATATGTTTCTGATGGGAAAGCTTTATTCCCGACATCGAGCATGCGGGCTTTGCCTGTCACACGGGAGGCATCGGCACTCACTTCCGTGAGCACCAGCGTAAATGGAGGGTCCATTTGCGGCCCTTCCAAATCATCTGACAAATACGGGCGGTAAGTGATTTCGATCCTGTCCTGACTTTCTGCTGCCCGATCCAAATGCGTCACAATCTCACGGCTGACATTATCCAGCGTAATGGATATTTCCGGCACAGGCGCGGTATCAACAGGCGGTAATTCCAAATCAAAACCCATGGCGATAAATTCGACCATCTCACCGGCATTGAGCGGGGCTGTCGCTTCCATGCGGGCGGTGAGGTTTTGATTATCCCGCACCACGCGAATGGCCATCGGTTGGTCACCATCATCGATAAAGGATGGATGGCGAAGCTCCAGCGTGTGTATAATCACGACATCACTGGGCGCAGAGGCATAAGCTTCGCGCAACGCTTCCGATAAGGCGTTATTCGGCATAAGGGGCATCCTCCCATGCTTTATCGGTCAGATAATCTACCGCCACACCGTTTAGGAACGAGGCTTCGATGGCGTTGGAGCGTTCACGCAGAACTTGCACCTGCGCCAGTAAATCTTGCGCTTTAGTTAGCGTTTCTTGTTCTACCTCCGTCAGATCGGTGCGATCCCCCAAAAGATACAAATCCGCCAGCGCATTTTGCTGTTTCCATACAGGGGCGATATCCGTAATACGCCGTCCGGCTTCTTCTTTGATCTGGCGGATAAGCTGACTATTGGATGTGATGTCTTTCAACTCCTCATCACTCACAGCCTTGCCGCCCGATGGCGGGGTCACATCCGTAGCAAAGGCGTAATAATGCCGCCCATTCAGATCAGCCAGATGGATTGGGGCAATTTCACTTTCAGTGAACACCGGTGCGCGGGTTAACAAATAAGATTTTAGGTTCATAAAAGCCTCCTAGAAAATGACATTGGTTAATGTGGCGACATCGTGCAGGTTGCCGACTTGTGTGCCTGTTTCGCCGTAAGAATTATTGTCACCGCAGGCATCAACGCGCCCGTCGTCATACAAAACCCCAAGCCCCCATGAGGCTGTGCCTTGGCCATAGCAATTCCAGTCTTCAATCACGCCCGATTGCCCAAGCACGCGTTGGAATGTGTTATTGGTAGCAGCAAAACTGTTAATTCCCAGATTGGCATTGCCGGAATACCCAGCGCCCCAGAGATCATTGCCTGCTTGCAGAATACAGCCCTCATAACTGCATCCACCGCCAAACGCGGCCTTAGTCACACTGCCTTGGAAGCTTCCTGCCGGTTTTTGCGGAGATGACTGATTAGTTGAGTTGCCCGTTCCCAACTGGCCGTAGCCGTTATACCCCCAGAGGTAAATCTCACCTTGATCGGTAATACCGCCACCGCTTGCATAGCGACCATCGCCGACAAAAATATCCGCGAAACTAACGGCGGGCAGAGCGATTTGTGTGAAGCTTGTTCGCTGTGTGGTATCGCCCAAGCCCAGTTCGCCATTGCCGTTATAGCCAGTGCTCCATAATGTACCGTCACTTAACAAAACAAGACCAGAGCCTGTCGGGCCAGAACCAGCGGTGTTATACCCGCAAGATGGTAAGGCTTTAATCACATTATTAAAAGCGGGATGCAAAATGGGTGTTTCCCGATTGGTCGTATCTCCAAGACCAAGCTGTCCATAGCCATTATAGCCCCAAACCCAGAGTGATCCGTCATCTTGAACAGCATAGGTCGTATGGGGTAAACCCGAAGTGGCGACATCAATAATATTGATCAACGCACCGCAGCGAATTGGCGTATATTGGTTGGCGGATGTCCCATTACCCAGATTGCCGTTACTGTTAATCCCGCAGGCATAAACCCGTCCATCGGTCGTTAAGAAATAAGCGCAGGCGTGATCATAATAATTCGGACGACCGGGGATGACTTTGGCAATTTGGATATTGTTTTGAACAAAATACTCAATCCGCTTGGCTACTGCCAAATTAATGGTATTGCCATGTCCTAATTGCCCGTAATTATTGTACCCCCATGACCAAACTTCGCCATCGGCGGTCAAAGCATAATGCTGCATGCCGCCTGAGAACACATCCACAAACCTTACATCCGGATCATCCGTTGCCACGCGCTTTGGCGTATAAACATGAGAGCCATTGGAATCCCCATTAGAATAATTACCGCCATAACCGCAGGCTTTAATCGTGCCATCAACCATCAGATAAACACGCGTGTACCAACCGCCCATGCCGTTGACCTTGGCAAGTTTCCAAACACGGCGAGATGGATCAAGCGATTGATCGCGCCAAGCAGGTTGATTGCCCACCATTTGTAAGACTTGAGCGTTACCGCCACGAGCTAGACGGGTAGGAATAGCACCATTATGGATCAGCAAATCACCTTCTTGGGAAAGCTGATCCGTACCTGCTGCCATCAAATCCCAATCATCGCCCTGAACAGGCGTAACGGCAGATACTGTGCGTTTGGCGATATAGCTTGAGCCCTGATAAGAAACGGCATCGTGGCGCACGTAATTACCAGCGCTGTTATAAGCTCCGCGCCAGTTAATGCGGATATTACCCAAATCAATCTGTGTCATGTTTTTATCTCCTGCTTAAATATTGATGATGAGGTGACCATCCTCGTTAATGTTGAAATCCACCCCCGGCAGCGTGATGAACCATGTGTCAAAATCATTGGCGTTATATGTGCCTTGGCCTGTGATGGCCGTGAGCTTTGAACCATCGGCTCGTAGGCCGTAAAACACCCCGACAGATTCAATCACCTCAAACCCATCTTCCGCTTGTTTGACCGCCAGAAGTTTTCCTGCCTGACCGCTGATATTGGTCGGCAGATTAAGGGCATTGGCTGTTTGCAAGGCCGACTGTGCCAAGGATTGCGTTTCATCCCGATAGGTTTCGATTTGCGATACAGCGTTGTTAAGCTGGTCAGCCGATGCGCCAAGGTCTGTCAGCCCCGCCTGAATGGTATCTTCCATATCCTTAATGGCTTTGGCGGCGCTTTTGACATTTCCGCCATCAGTTGGAACAGTTGTTTGATCGTCGCCATGGACGATAGTGTGCAGGAGCTGGCTGTCCGTTTGAACACGCGCCACCGCATCCTGCAGATCGGTCTGCAAGGTCATAAGAGTTTCCTTTTGTTAAGTGGTTAATAAAGGCGGAGCGGCAAAGTCTGATGCACAAGAATGTGCAAACCGTCACCCACCGTGATAATGCCTTGAGCATCTTCGCTTAAGAGCAGGTTCAATAAACCTTCATCCAGTACAGGCCGTTCACGGATTTCCAGCTCTGAGGTGATTTCCCAAAGCGTGCCACCCGCCAAAAGCCGTGATGAAAATTGCCGTGTGAACCGTGCTTCTTGTTCCAACAATCCAAGACCGCCAAGAAGCGTGATGGCAAACCAGCTCGCTCCCTCACGGGCATGCCAGCGATACCAGCCCTCAAAAATGGCATATTGATCCCGCCGCATAATCCAGCGCACAGATACCTTGGTCGGCACATCGGTAAAACGGCGACGTTGGCGGGCAAGTCCTGCTTCCATCTCGGTGCGTAAAATCGCTTCCCCAGGCTGAACGCCGTAACCTTGCACCGTTGGCAACGGTAATGTCGATGGCCATGTAATATCACTCATTTACCTGTAACTCCCCGCCGCAGGATTGAGGCCATAACGACGCTCGAGCGTCGGCGCTAAACCTTCACCGCGTCCGATATTGCGCGATAGATTGCCTTCCACTTCCTCGATGATGATTTTTAAGTCCATGTTGCCTGCGCTATCACGACTAACATCGGCTCTGGCCTGAGCATTGCTGGCATTATTTTCAACACGGACAGACACATTCACATTTGGCTTGGATTGCAACGCACCGCCCAGCAGTTTCATTTGACCTGGAGTAAAGACAGCTTCACCTTGTTTGGCGATAATCGGCACCTCATTGCCAACGATACCACCAGTGTGAAAACGAGGCGCATTTGCAAACACCGCAGGACTGACCGAACGCATGCGTAAAGTGTCGCTGCCAATCACACCGCCAGTATGAGCCGTGGCTGTGGAGGCCGTACCAGTGCCCGCAGGCGCACCAAAGATTGACCCTGCAATATCACCCAGAAAACCACCGAGCGCACCCGCCAATGGTTTTGTGATGCTGGATTGGATTTGCATCCGCACCATATCGGCAATGATGGAATCCGCCATGGATTTAAAATCCAGCTTACCCGTCGTGACAAAACTAACCAGCACATCTTCCATGCTTTTAAACATGGAGGTCACACCGCGTTCAGCCTTGCTCGCCATATCGTCGGCTTCATCAATAACGCTTTGCAATCCGCGTTTGATACCATCTTCCCATTTTTTGGAATTTTGCAGATCTTCATCACGAGCTTTGGCGATCATATCGTTATAAACCGCATCAACCTGTGCAGCAAAATCGGCATAGCCTGTCTTGGTGGCATCAAGGCCTGTTAAGGCTTCGCCGCGCCATTCGCCCGCGCGTTTAATCGCCGCCGATAAAGACGTATCCAGCGCATCATATTTCTGGCGCACATCTTCAACCAACCGTTCACGTTCTTGCGTTAACTTATTATTTTCACGGACAGTGTCTTGGTAGTTTTTATCTGCTTCCTGCAATTGATAAATATCACCCACCAGCGATTTGACCTGATCGGCATAAGCTTTTTGCTCATCACTTTGCGCGCCGGTGACATCCAAGCCCAATCGGCGTAAAGCCTGATCCTGTTCATTGGCAATCATGGCACGGCGCACAGCCGTTTCGCCCTGATTACGTGCAGCATTTAAGCGTTGAAGCGCTTGTTCTTCTGCATGTAATTCCGTGATGCGATCTGTGATGCGTTTTTTATCGGCATCCGATAGATCAGGGATCACTTCCGCAGGGGCTGATGACGTTGGCGTTTCAGGTGCAGCAATCTTGGTTTTTGGATTTCGTAATTCATCCAGCGCGGCGGCAGCTTTTTTAGCGGCACGTTCTGCCGCGAGTAACGCAAACACCTGCTGTTGCACTTCTTCGGCTTGTTCCCCGAAATCAGGATATTTGGTTGCCAGTTTGAATAACGCTTCCGAATATTCCGTTGCTGATAGCTTGCCTTGATTGAAGGCTTGGCGAATTTGATACAATTCATTTTGAAGCGGTTTTCCAAAACGGCTGAATTGATCCCAAAAACCGCCAATGCCACCGAATTTTAATTCCTTTTGCAGATCGATGATATTTTCTTTTGCCGTTTCCAGTTGCTTGGTAAAACGGTAAACGCTCTCGCTTTCACTTAATGCCTCACTTAAGTCCGATGCCGCCTCGGCGGTTTTGCCAAGTTCTTCCTTGATCTCCTTTAATTCTTCCGCATGATCACGGGCGGCTTTTGCTGCAGCATCGTGACCGGATGCCAGTTTCAAAACGGCAATGCCTGCCAAAACAGCCAGCCCCACAGGGCCACCCACCAACATTAAGGCAGAGCGGAATCCCACCATCGCCAATGTTGCCAGTTTGGTGGCCGCTTCCACCGCCACAAGACGGATAGCAAAGGCGGTCGAAATGCTGTTTGCCATCTGGAGACCAACAATCAATCCTGCATTGCCTGCAATGGATGCATTCAAAAGAGTTACCGCACCCGCAACTGTGCGGGCAATCACCAGTCCACCAAGTGCCGTGACAGCCAAATCGGCATTCTCTATCAGAAAAGAAAGGCCTTCCGCTGCTGTTGCAATGGCAGAGCCGAGTGTTTGCCCTAATTCTCGAGCGGCATCGACTACCGCAGGATCTTCGAGCGTTGCAGTCAGGGTACGGTAACCTTGGGTCATACCATCCAAAAAGCCGGATGCGGCGATGGTGCGTTCAATTTCTAAAATCGCATTATTAAAGCGGTTCATTTCCGCGCGCGCCGTCATGGATGCGGCAGGCACACCATCGGAGAATGTTTTGCGAATTTCCGCAGCAAATTTTGGCAGGAAATCTTCGGCAATAACCTGACCTTGCTCCAGCATTTTATCAAGCTCTGCCGTGGTAATGCCCATACCGCGTGCGGCAAGCTGGAATGCACCATAAAGCCGCTCACCCAATTGCCCGCGCAATTCTTCAGCCTGAACCTTACCCTTGGACATGATTTGCCCGATGGCACGGAGCGCACCATTGGTTTGATCAACAGAAAGCTGAAGCACAGTGGAGGCTTCGGCAATGGCGGTGAAGATCTGGCGTGTGCCATCGCCCGCAAGTTCCGTCCCTTTGGCGGCAGCAGCAATCTGCATATAAGATTGCGCTGTTTCCAAGAGATTTAAGCCCAATCGCTCGGCTTGTTCTTCGAGGAATTTCATTTCCTCACGCGCACCGGCGCTTGAGCCTGTAATGGTTTCCAGCGCCGTTCCTAAGCCCTGAAACGCCATACCGGTTTCATTGACGGAGCGCACAGAAGAAATAATGCCGGAAATCCCAGCATAAGCCGCCACAAGTCCTGCCGCTTGACGAAACACATTATTCAAGGCACGGGCTGTGGTATCAACGGCCTTTAAGCCCACACTGGCGGGCTTAGTCGAACGCTCAATACGCTCAAAAGCCTGTTCACCCGTACGCCCGATACGAGAAAAGGTATCCTCAACCTTTTTCCCGTCCACCACGGCAAGGCGGATTGACATGTTTTTTTGTGAACGCATGGCGGTTTAATTATTCCTTATGAGCCATTAAGGCTTTGGTGATACCGGTTGATAATGCAGGCAACAGCTCTCCCATCACCGCCATGTCATAGCCCAGCGCGGATGCCAGACTTAAGGCTTCGGATAAAGGAAAGCTGTTTCTGATTTGTGGGGATATGCGAACGGCAATATCCCATGCTTGAAAACCCTCTAGGCTTTGCGGGCTGTTTTTTTCGAACGGGCATTCCGCACACGTTTCGGGGCAGTTCCCGCAATATCCTGCGCCGTCTCCGAAGTGCCATTCGGCGCGGCGCTCAAGTCTTTTTTTTCAGCTTCGATCAGCTCCCGCACGCCTGTGTATTGCTCAGAGAAACTGGCAGCGATTGACCAAAACCCTGTCATCAGCTCATCAATCTTTTCAGGAGTGACAGGCGCTTTATCATCACCGGTCGATTCCAAAATACCGTCCCAATCAATAATGGCTGAGCGGGCTAGTCCCCGTGCCAGATATTCCTCGGCCAGTGCCTCACGAATTTCAGGATTTTCGACATCAGGTAAATCATCCACCGATGCGCCGATCTCTTTTCGCTTGCGGTATTCTGCGCCTAACTCCGTCAGGCGTTTGTTCATGAAAGCCCGCGCGGCATAAAAAATCGGGCTAGTGCATGGGCGCACTTTTACCTTCACGCCCAGACCAAGTTCAAGCCAATAAGCTTCTGTTTGAATATTGAGTTTTAACATTAATAAGTCTCCACATCGTTGATAAGAGTGATTGTAACCATGTTGCCCAGCACAGCATCTTTTGCGCCTTGATAGTCGTAAGACGCTTCAATGCCATTCGGCCCTGAAATGGATCGTTTCGGCTTCGGCAAATAAACCTCGTGGCATTCAATGACCAGCTGGCGATTGGCATCGATGATATAGGATAATTCCAGATCAATCGGTATGCCGGCACGCGCCGCATCCATCAATGTGGTATCGGCATAACGCACGGTGATATTCCCGCTTAAAGACGCAACGCCGGGGTCTACGCCGTCGATCTTGCCGTCATCACGGATAGTTTCGATACGCTCCAGATTGTTGCTATATGTGAGCGCCGCTGAGGTTACATTCCCCAGCGCCTGACCGCCTTGTTTGACCGAACCTTGGAATTGCGAAAACCGTGTGTAATCGGCTTGGCTCGGATTGGCATCACACGTGACCGTTTGCGCTGTTTCGCCCTGACCAATCAAGCCAACGGTGATTTGTGCCTCACCAGATCGGGCAAAATTAAAGGCGATGCTGTTGGCACGCACGCCTGTGAATAGAGGGAAGTCAGGGATTTCAGGTAAACCAACTTCCACTGCAATACTGGGCAGTGTGATTGCACCTGATTTAAACTCGTGGGTATAAGGATCATCACCTGTGGTGGTTGGCGCACCAAACATGGCTTTGAGCCATAGACCGATATTGCGAAGATCAACCGGCACAACAATATCACCGTCCACATTGATCACATCCTGAAACGGCGCAGTCGGATCACGACCTAGCCCCAGAACATTGGATTCAATCAACCCTTGTGCCGAGTCCAAATCAGACGACACAAAGGGGATGACATGAAAAGCCCCCGAATTCGGGGGTGTACCATATGTGGTTTCAAAACCAAGTAACATGCGGGCATTCCACCCGTAAGCGCGTGACATTATATGTTTCTCCTTTATTGAAGTGGGTTAAGGGTTGTGTATTCGAGCGTGATCGGCACGACTGCCGCCTTAATAGCGGGCGCACCTTCCACGGCTTCGGTTAAAAATTCAGGTGAGCCGATGGACATGTAATCCACCGCACCTGAGAGCGCCCGATCAGCGCTGAGCGTGTTACCCAGCGCTACCAACAATTCATCCAATGCAGCATCACGCTCATCGGGTTTTGGTTTTTGTACCAGCACCTCCAATTCTGCAACATGGGCATAGTGATACCTGGTCGGGGAGAGCGTTATTTCAGGCTCTCCCGCATCGCCATCACGCAAAATCAATAATCCCGATGCAGAGATTTTGGTGGGCAATGGCTCATTCCTCAAAACCGCAACACCGCTCATCTCATTTTGCAGGCATAAAAAAAGGCCCGCTAAGGCCTGTTCTCGTTTTGATGTCATGTTTGTTTATCCTTCGAGCTTTTCCTTCAAAGCCTCATAAAGCTGCTTATGCTTATCAGGGTTGCTTTCTTTTAACTTGCGTAAATTTTGCAGTTTCCATTGCACAGCAGGGAAACGTTCAAAATCATAAATGCTCCAATCCGGCTCACAGTTTTTTACGCTCAGCAAAAATTCTTTATCTTTTGCTGTGAGGCTTTTATTAACGGTCTCGACAAGCTGTTCACGCGTTGTTTCAAAATCATCGTAAGTAAATTCGACATCGCTCATGCCTGTAAACTGTCTTTCCATGGCTTGACGTTGATCTTGAAAATTCGGCACAAGAACTTCGTTGATCGGGCGATCACTGCATAGAAGGCAGAGTAAAAAGCCCGTGCGAACATCATCCGAGAAACCTTCATTTTCCATCAAGAGTTTTACATCAAACAAATCTCTGGGATGCTGACGATCCAGCGCCGCACATATTTTACCGCCATAAAGCTGGCCGATTGGCACAATTGGCATAGCCATAAACGACCCGTATATATCCTGAACCTGTTTGCAAACAGGCATTCTGACAGGGTCTGACAAAGTGCCACGACCAACAAGATTAACCTCGAGCTTTATTTCCGTGCGATGCAATGAAATAATAAGTTTGCCAATATCATCTTTATGAACAGCACGAGAATGCGGTATCTTTGCCTCGACCTTTTCCTTGATCCTTAAAAGAGCGTCACCAATTCCTTTTAATGTTGTAGGCCTATCTTCAATAGGAAGATAAGTCAGATCGATATCTACCGAAAGGCGTGGAAGATCATGTACAAATAAGTTGATAGCCGTACCGCCGTGCAAAGCAAAACAATTTTCCTCGGCAACCATTGGCAAAACCTTGATCAGAAGTTTCAGTTTTTCGTTATAGGCTTCAAACATAATTTGCTAATTCTTTCGGTATGCTGATTTTATATTGAGGATCATAAACACCATTTTCAACGATAGAACGGTCTCCAGTTCCAAGGTCTACTTTATTTAAATCCAGATATTCCAAGACTGGTAACTTGGCTTTACTTGCCATGTATAAGAATAATCGTTTCACACGGATAGATTTGCATTGAACCAATAATTCCTGAACCAGATTAGGTCGTATATCATTCATTCCTTCCATCATTTGGTAACATTCCAACAAATCAAAATGCTGCGGACTTAAATAGAGGCTTTCTAATATAGCGCGTTCCCGTGACGACATTCGTACAGGGAAGCCATTGCAGTCATCTTCTTTTATTCCAAGGTCTTGAGATAAAAATGACGTTTTTATACATTCTATAGGTTGCCCCCAATCGTGCTTCAAAAACCAGCTGGGCAATCTTTGCTGTGGCACTGAGAACACAAATATTCTTTCCTTTCCAACTCGCACATAATGAGAAGACCCTTGTACTGCTAGTGCTGTTGGTCCGCCTAAATGCACAGGCGTGAATAATTGCTGCTGAATGCTGGCTAATGCACCATACCACTCCACCTTATCTTTAGTTTTTTTATAGGCTCCACGCCCTATCGACTCTATCCAACCACTCTTG
Source organism: Waddliaceae bacterium (assembly GCA_002709385.1). Lineage (GTDB taxonomy): Bacteria > Chlamydiota > Chlamydiia > Chlamydiales. The sequence goes on along the minus strand of PAQS01000040.1, from coordinate 212,383 downwards.
AGATATCTCTGAGTTAATTGAGTGGTTATGCCTAAAGTTTGCATCCATTGAAAAGTGGCAGCAAACCCTGCAGGCCACTGCTCCAAAAGATTCTTTAATTTTTTATCATTTGACACACTCATAGTATGTTTATAGTCATTTTTTTAATGATAGTCAACTCAAAGACTCAATAAATCATTAAAAATAGTGCAATAAACAAACTTTCAGTTTGCTTTTTGTCATTTATTTACTGTTAACTATCCGGCCAGTTCTTCAAAATCAGCCGTGGTAGTTTGTCATACCAGCGCTTGGCTTCTTCATCGAAACGGATCAGCTTTGGTAGCTTTACTTGAGGCACAAGCCAGAACATCACAGCGGTTGAGAGATTACGGCCTGTTTTCAGGTTTCTCTGGCTGGCTTTACGAAAACCCCGCATATCACCTGTTTTACGGCTGTAAGACGCCTGAACATTTTCGACCACTAATAATGACGGCCCGTTGCGTCGATACACAAAGCGGAGTTTGCCATAGCGATGTTCAGGGAAGTTGGAGGGATTAATCCGCTTACCACCCATACCGCGCTTTGGCGCATTTGGCGTTGGAACAGCCAACCACCAACCATCTTTTGATTTAATGACCGTGCCTTCATCAAAGCCTGCCATGATTTTGCTGGCTTTGCTGTAAACCATCCCCGCCGCCCGAATAGAGTTCTGTCCACGCGGGTAAATGTCACCGCGCCATGTGTTTGCCATACGTTGTCCCAAACCTGACGAATGTACCTGGCGACGCATGGACATTTTTAAACCATTTGTGGCTTCACGAATACCGAGCGTAACGGCGCGCTCTGCCGTGTGATACTCTTCCTTCATGTGTTTTTTAAGATCGCCCTCAAGAGCTGCTTTAAACCGCATAAGCATCTACCTTTAAAATAAGATTATGCTGATCTTTGATGGGTTCGCCCTGCATGGTGTAACGCTTGTCATCCACAACAATAGACCCTAGCGTGTTGCCAGAAGGAATATCACTCAGGCGCACTTCAAACATATCGGTTTCCGAATGCACCCGCGCATCAAACACATCTGTGATTTTGTCTGGCAGGCGATGGATCACCAGCGCCTCAATTTCCGTTTCATCCGCAAAGATTAGACGTGCCGTTTTTCCAAAACGATGAAACAGCACGTCCACCGATTTTATGGCACTATTCCTGAACGTCATCGCCCGATGCCTCATCAGCCTCCAGCTCTTTTTGATAAAGCTCCCACGCCTTATCGCGTGTTTCGGCAGAGATGTTTTGACCAAGAACAGCCTCTATCGCTTCCACCTTTGGCTTGCCGTTTTTGGCAAAGTCGGTTTCAGGATTGAGGATTTCAATGGCTTCAATCACATCATCAATGGCGGGTTCGGGGTGCTGGGTCTGAGCAGGCTTTTGTTCTGCCACGGATGATACATCCGCCGACTTAGCAAAGCCACGCTCAATCAGTGACTTTGCCTCCTCATCAGAAATATCAACCGATTTGCCAGGCAGAATAGCTTTGCCGTCAACATGCAGGGTAATGATTGCTGTTATCTTCATAATTCAACCCTCCCTTAGCGCACGGTTGCACAAAATGATGCGTTTGGACGGTACGGCACAAGGAGCGGTGCAGATTGCAACAGCAACCAGCGCACAGCAGGGTCTTCCTCTAACCATGATTTGGAGAAGAAACGCTGCGCCCGATACGCCGCTTTTTCATCTTGGATGACGCCGTAACAGCGCGTGCCTTCAAGCTGCGACGTACTGCCGATTAAAACCGTGTAATCAGGAAGCAGTTTTTGCACCTGATCACTTTCATCGACATAACGGTCGTTATAAACCCAGAAATCCAGATCACCGATTGAGCCAACATAGCGGGCAAGCTCATTACCCTGACCAAACGCAATCGGCCCCAGATTAATGCCGGCGTTATCGCGCAACCGGCGAATATCAAGGAGCTTTTCAACAGACGCATCGGCCTTAAACACGCGCCATGCCAGCGCGTCCATGACAACTGTGCGGGCAACTGCGCCTGATTTCTCCTGCACTTTGGCAACCCAGTCTTCAAGGTTGTTGAGCGCATTCACGCCTGTTTCACCCCAGCGGGACGAACCAGCCAGCGCAACAGTCAATTCAGGATCACGCTGAAAATCAACCACCACCGTTGGGTAATCTTCACCGGCGACAGTAATTTTTCCTGTTCGCAAGGCTTCTGCCGCCATCACTTCCTCACGGCGCGTGAGGTTTTCAAGCTGCTTGGTGAGCGTGCGGTTGAGATTGGCTTCAAGGCGTTGTTGCGGAGACAATGTCCCACCGATTTTTTCACCAATGGAGCGCTTGAGCGGACGGCTTGGATCAAATCGGCGTTTGTCTTTGGCGTATGCCGGTTTGAAGCTCTTGGTGATATAGCCTTCATCATCCACGACTTTACCCGCCACCAAGGGTGACACAAAAGGTGTTAAACGTGGTTTGGATTTATCGATATCGAAGTGGATTTCTTCGCTATCTTCGGTTTGTTCCTGGCCGAAAAATACATCCAGCAAAAACGAGCTTGGACGATCCAGCCGTTCGACCACCTTGGTCAGAACATGGGTGCTAAAAATATCTACAGACATATGAGTGTTCTCCTTATGGGTTATGATTGATTTGAGCGAAGGAAGATGCTTTTGGAACGTAAACCAGCGCGGATACTTTCCACCGTGTGGCCAGTGCCAAGCGTGAGTGCGTTTTCGTTAAACTCACCGCTGAAATACACAACGGCTTGTTTATCCTCGGCGCTTGCATCGATATTTTCGGCCAAAATGGCATCGGGTGTTTCTGAGCCATCGCTTGCGCCAGATGCACTTAAGACAAACTTGCCCGAAGCGGTAATGCGTCCCAGCACTGCGCCTTTGGTAAGGTTACTGCCAGAAGCAATGGTGATGATGCGTTCAATGCGGGGGTATTCTCCCGCCAGTAAATTACAGGGTTTATACTCACCCTGATTGGTAAAACCTGAAGCATGAGTCATGGTTTTGGGTCTCCTTTATTGTTGGGGTTAGCGGGTTGAGGCGATGCGGTCGGCAACCGTATCGGCAGTGGCGATATGATCATCCCCATCAGGGGCGATTTCAGGATTGGGGATGGATGACATCACGCGATCAAACGAAGATGATTGCGGTTTTTCTGGCTCATCTTTCGGCGCGCTCTTCATCAAATGCTGGGCATCCATAGCATTGATCTCAGTATGGAGTGCAATTTCCTGCGCCAGCTTTTGGCGACCTTCGGCAGCTTCACAGCTTAAAATATCCTTCAATCTCTGCTTTTCTTTGGCTGATCCTTCTGCATGCAGTGAGGCAACCAGATCGGGATGATCGGTTTTCAGTTGTTCAAGGTTCATGGGCTTTTTCTCCTTTTTCGGTTGGGTTGAACTAAAAAAGCCCTCTGGCGGAGGGCTTTGGGTTTTCGGGGATGAAAGTTCTGTAATCAGGCGCTCTAATGATCCGATGCGATCTGCCAAACCGGCATTGACGGCATTTGCACCAATCATGACATCACCACCGCCATAATGCTCCAACACATGATCAGGCGTGACGGATCGATTGCGGGCAATGGTCGACACAAACACATCGGCCATGGAGTCAATACGCGTTTGTAATTTGGCGCGACCATCATCACTCATTGGATCAAGGCGTTTGTAGGGGCTTTGTGAGGACACAATCTCCACCGTCTCAGTGGATTCTTTGGCTGATTTTCCACGGTAAATACCAACCACGCCAATTGATCCCAGCGCCGATGTTTCCGATACCACAATTTTATCGGCAGCAGAGGCAATCCAATATGCACCCGATGCCGCATCACCAGACGCATAAGCAATGATCGGTTTTGTGCCGCGTGCTTCAAAGATCATGCTGGCCAGCTCCGACACGCCGTTAACCTCACCGCCGGGTGAATCAATATCCAAAATAATCGAACTTATTTGCGGATTTTCAAGGGCGCTCATAAAATCACGCGCAATCAATTCATAGCTGGATGCACCGCTGATCGCCGTGAAGATGTTGGCGTACCGAAAGAGCGGCCCTGTCACAGGGATAATCGCTACACCATCGCGCTCGGTGGCGTTATAACTGTTTTGCAATTGACGACCAAGTTTTGCAGCAACCGCCTCTGGCGCTTCATTTTCACGCGCGGCCACTTCCAAAATCGTGTGCAAGGCGGTTTCAGTGATCGCCCACGGATCACCGGTTATGCGGTTCCAGATTCTCATCGTTCCTCCTAGATTCTGCAATAAAAAAGCCGCCCGAAGGCGGCTTTTGGTGGTGGTTTAGTTTTTTATTTGTATTTTGCATTCATTATTTGAACGAGCTGTTTTGCATCAAGCTCAATCCCGATTAAGTTAGAACGCATCGGCAAGAATATATTTAACATTTTTTTGTATCCGTCTAGTGAAGGTGAATGAGAATTCAAATCATGTGCCCGATTTTTGAAGTGTCCAAACCTATCCATCTTCTCAATTAAAAAGCGTGCAATGCCTAAGTGTTCAGCTTCATTATTGCCGTCAAACCCAGGGAATTGAATGTTTTTTCCAAATGGCGAAAGTTCTTTCTCCAGAAAATCCTGATCTTTTTTACTGAGTTTATTGTATCCTCTTTCAATAAAAGCCCACATATCTAGGATGTCACAAACTTCAGTGACATCTTTGTTTGTATCGGCATACCCATGAAACAATCCCTGATACTTCCACTTTAGTGCCCAATAATGCCCACCGTAGATAACATCTACTATGAAATCAGGCTCAATATCACTATCAATCTTTAGCTTCTTAAATAAATCACAAAGCATTATCAAAATAAGTTTTTCCCCGCCAGCTATTGACGGAGATTTAGAAAGCGAATTCTCAATAAGCCTTCTAACTGCTTCTGCGCGTGAAGGATTATCATCTTGATCTTTTCGCCATTCATCAACTTGATCAAATACTTCCTGTGACAATCTCATTTCAAAACGCTCTGTCTTTTCTACCATAATACACTCCTCTTAAATACGGTTATATGTCGTATCTTACGGTTTATGTACGGTATTATCAAGAGGTTTATCTTCTGTGTTGGTGTTTAAGATGCTGTTCACATCATTGATCGCGAGGCCAAGCTCAGTGATCTTGGCTTTTTCACGCGCAAGCTGTTCCAAGACTTCTTCCCAATCCAAACCTTGTGATGCACATTCATCTTCCAGCGTGGAAAGACCAATCTGCATCCGAAGATGGGCGGCTTTGGCTTCCTTGACGGGATCAACCCAGCCACGACCAGGGCCGATCCATTTGCACCGTGTCCATGCAGCTTTGTTCTCATAAAAATCAGGGGCTTCAATCAGCCCCTTGTTAATCGCTTCTTCGAGCCACAATTCATAAACAGGTCTTGCCCAATAGGTGGCAAGCCACTGGCGTTGCGCCGAGAAATAGCGCCACGCTTCCAAAAGTGCTGCACGGGCGCTTGAATAATTGGTTTTGGAAAAATCCTTCATCAACAATTCAAACGGGATATTGAGACCCGCACCAATATGACGCAGGACATTTTCTACAAACTGGCCGTATCCGCTGTTCGGACGGCTTGGCGTAAAGGGCGCAACCTTATCGCCAGGGAAGATCGGAATGATTGATCCACCCTGCAAGCGAATATCCCATTCATTGCGTGCGGCAAGATAATCATCCACCGATCCGCCAAACATCTCGCCAATGCTTTCCCCGTCCAGCGGGGTTTCAATAAAGGCCGCAATCATGGCATTCACCACCGCCGCTTGAAGCTCTGAACGTTCGTAATGATCCAGCATTTTAAACATCGGCATGATGGAGGTCAGAAGCGGCTTCCCTCGATGCTGACCTGTGCGCTCTTTATCATGAATATGTAGAACACGGCGACGACCGAAACTGGTCGCAAACGGAATACGCTCCCAATCGCTGATATCAACGCCAAATCCCAAATAGGCATCACCGGGATGGCTTTTGCGGATATGATAGGCGCGCGGTGCGCCATACGCATCAATCTCAATCCCAGCGCGAAGATATTTACTATCCTGCTTGCCGTTTGGGTTACACAAGCGATCCGCTTCCACCAACTGAATGGTTGTTGCGAATTTTGCGCCCCTGTTTTCCAGCCACAACGGCAATGCCAGCGCTTCACCATTCACAATACTGGAGGAGGCGGGATTCGAACCCGCGGTACGCGATTAACGTACACACGCTTTCCAAGCGTGCTCCTTCGGCCGCTCGGACACTCCTCCGCGAATGGAACGGGATTCAGAATAACTAAACTAGACAATATGAGGCAAGAGCTTGTTCTATCTAAACAAATTCAAAGCTACATTTTATACTCAATTCTTATCTATACGATTATGATTCTTTTCTGTATCATTAAAACCGCATTTATCTAATTCGAAAAAAACCTAACTTTTGTGCTTATTTTGCTTCGTCATTTATTGATATTTTTGTCTGCTGCCATTTTCGTGACATTTTCTTCTTGTCAATCTTCTGCGAAAGCAGAGAAGCCTAACATTGAAGTAAGTATTGCTCCTTATCGTTATTTTGTGGAGCGTCTCATTGGTGAACATATTACCGTAGACTTGCTTGTTCCTATAGGTGCGAATTCACATAGTTTTGAGCCAACACCACAACAAGCTATGCGTGTTGCAAATGCTGATTTATGGTTGCGTATTGGAGATGCTTTTGAAGATCGCATTATTTCTGCTGTTCGCGACCTAAAGAAATCCCCTAAAATTGTTGATTTAAGAGATGGTATTGATTTAATTGCAGAAGAAACTTTACATCATCATGACCATAGTCATAGTGGTAAAGACCCTCATACATGGTTAAGCCCAGCTCTAATGAAACATCAGCTACAGATAATTGTTTCTGAATTAGAAGCTTTGTATCCAGAACATGCGTCGTTGATCACTGAAAATTTTATCATTCTCAATAAAGAATTAGATGATCTTGACCTCTATTTGAGGAAATCATTAAGTCGTGTAGTCAATCGCTCCATGATGGTTTCTCATGGTGCTTTCGCTTATTTTTGCCGAGAGTACAATCTTCAACAGATTGCAATTGAGTGGGAAGGACGAGATCCTTTACCTCAGCAATTGACGCATACAATTCAAATGGCAAGAGAACATTCTATCAAAAAGATTTACGTACAACCTCAATTTAGTCAAAAAGGAGCAACTCTTATTGCTCATGAACTTGGAGCTGAGTTGGTGTTGATTGATCCTTATTCTGAGGATTACTTTTCAAATTTAAGACGTTTAGCAAACGAATTGGCAGAAGATTAAGTATTTTATGGAAACAGCAGCTGTCTTAAATGTTCATAACTTACACTTTTGGTATCACCCTGCTGTATCTATACTTAAGAATGTCGCTTTTACTGTAAATGCAGGCGAATTTGTCGGTATCATTGGTCCAAATGGCGGTGGAAAAACAACATTACTGAAACTGTTACTAGGTTTTCTTCGTCCTTGTACAGGTAATATTGAAATCTTTGGAAAATCACCGAAGCAAGCTAGAAAAGAAATTGCCTACATTCCTCAGCAATTGCCTATGGACCGCAAATTTCCTATTTCTGTCATTGAATTAGTTCTCACAGGCCGTCTTCATGCTGCGCCTTTATTTGGTCGCTACCGTCAAGAAGACCGAGATGCTGCCATGGAAGCTCTCGAGCAAGTGGCACTAGCTGACCTTAGTGAATATAGCTTAGGATCTCTCTCTGGAGGGCAACTTCAAAGAGCTTTAATTGCTCGTGCCCTAGTTTCAAAACCCAAGCTTTTACTGATGGACGAACCTACAGCTAGTTTAGACCCTGATACCACACAAGACCTATATCAACTCTTTCGCAAGTTGAAAGGTAAAATGACAATGGTGATGATCACACACGATTTAGGGCATCTCATCAAAGAGTTTGATCAGATTCTTTGTGTACAAAAAGAACTAACAAGTCTCAAAGCCGAAGAAGTCTGCCAACATTTTGCCATGGGAGTCTATCATCCCCCTCTAATCGATACATCTTGTGGAGACTGCTGATGAACTTCATTGAAGCTCTATGGTCAAATCCCCTACTCCAAATGGCTGTTATGGCTAGTTTGGCTGCTTCGTTAGTAAGTGGTGTTATAGGAAGCTATGTCGTTGTTAAACGTATTGTTTTTATTAGCGGTAGTATCGCGCATTCTGTTTTGGGTGGAATTGGTATAAGCTTATGGCTTCAAAGAGTACAGGGAATACACTGGTTATCTCCTATCCACGGTGCCATTGTTTCTGCTATTCTATCTGCTTTGCTCATTGGTTGGATTCATTTAAATTATCGACAACGAGAAGATTCTGTTATTGCAGCTTTGTGGTCGATTGGTATGGCTACTGGTGTTCTTTTTATCTCGAAAACGCCTGGTTTCAACATCGAACTAAGTAACTTTTTAGTTGGAAATATTCTCTTCGTCAGCAAGACTGATCTCTTTTTCCTCCTCTTACTAGATGCGATTATTCTTCTACTAGTCTTTGCCTTTCATAAACAGTTTTTAGCTATTTGTTTTGATGAAGAACAAGCGGAACTAGAAGGATTGAATGTTCAGGGATTATATTTTTTACTTTTATCTCTCATCGCAGTATCCATTGTCATTCTTATACAAATTGTAGGTATTGTTCTTGTTATCACAATGCTGGCACTCCCTGCTACGATCGCAAATTTATTCACTTCACGTCTTTCATCCATGATGATTTTAGCTACAATAATTGCTTCTGTCTTATGTTTATTGGGAATGGCAACGTCATACCATATGGAATGGCCTCCTGGAGCGACTATCGCTTTACTCGCAGGTGCGTCTTACTTAGCAATTTTATATTATAAACAGAAATAAAATTCTTTTTTTTCTAAAAAATGGCCTTTTACATATTGCTGAAAAGTGTTAGTCTGGCTCAGTTCTTGGCTATTTTTTATAAGAGCCACCGACGACTATCAAAGAGGCAATTATAATGCGGGAGCAAGGCTTCAATCATTCAGAGTCGATTACTCTTTCTGTTGCAATCATTACATACAATGAAGAAAATATTATAGCTCGTACAATAGCTGCAGCTCAAGATGTTGCAGACGAAATTGTCGTTGTTGATTCCTTTAGTACTGATCGCACAGCTGATATAGCTAAAAGTCTTGGTGCGAAAGTTATTCAAAGAAGCTGGAGAGGCTTTTCAAGTCAGAAAAATTTCGCAATTAATGAATGTAATAGCGATTGGATTTTATCACTTGATGCTGATGAAGTTATTTCTCCTGCTCTCGCTAATGAAATTCGCTATATTATCCAAAATCCTGCTGAATCACGTTCATTTAGAGTATCGCGTAAGTGGTATATTGGTAATGTCTTTTTAAAATACGGCGGTCACTTCCCTGACTATCAACTACGCTTGTTTAAAAAAACTTCAGGAGCAAAATTCAAAAATAGAGCTGTACATGAAAGCATCACTGTGGATGGTTCAATTGCAGATTTAAAATACCCACTAGATCATTATGCTTATAGAAGTGTTGAAGATTATGACGCTGCTTTACAAAGATACGCAAAGCTTGCTAGTAGAGAGATAAAAAAAGGTATCTACTATCTTCCTACTCTACGAGCTGCCTGGAAGCTTTTTTATCGCTCACTCATACAACTTGGTATTCTAGATGGAGTTTTAGGATTGAAGATGGTTTTAAGCTTTGCTCGTTACACTTATTGGAAATATGAATATGCCCGTTTAGAAGAACAGAAAATTTCCAGCCCTGCTTCAGTCAAAGCTCTTCCGCTCAAACGTTAAACGTCATCGAATATTCTCAATTTACAGATTAAATATTAAATATCAAGGCTTCCATAGTATCATTTAGTTCTTTCAACTCTTTTTCTTGAGCTCGAACAATACGTAAGAACTCACTGTTCCAGCCTTTTGAATAAGCTACAGCTCCACTACCTATACAAGCAGTAAGGAAGCCTAAACCTAATGCTGGGTAGTGTTTTGCCACAGTTTTTCCCCAAGGCTGTACTTTAAAAGTTCTAAGAAAACCAAATAAAGCTCCTGTAGCAGAACTACCAAACATCCACTCTTTTGCTTGACCTTTTTCATCAAGAGTAGCTCTTGCATTTCCGAGACTACTATTTATTTCCGCCTTTCCATAGTGATATGCAGCTGGAGAGAAAGAGCATCCTAATCCAATAGCTGCTCCTCCGATTACATGTTTTATACCTTGCATTTTTATGCTTTTTCCTGTGTCGGTATTGAGTATTGTATTTTTTCGCGGCCCAGAGATACTTTTAAATAGTTATTTTTTCCAGGTGGAATAGGAAAAACCGCACTTATAAATGACTTCCCAAGAGTTTCAAAAGGAGTTTTATGCATCACTTTTCCATTTGAGATTAAGGAAATAGTTCCTTTTTGATTTATTCCTTCTTTCAAACAGCAGAGTCTCGCTAAGTACACATGTTGTTCAGCCAAAATTTCTGCAGCATAAAACATTGCACCGGATTTGAATTGAACTTGCTTTGCAAAAGGACAAAACCAATCTGAATATAGTTTCTCATCGTTAGATAAGTCTTCAAGAACAAAAAAATATGATTCTGGTGCTAGGTGACTCGTGAAACAAAAGGCTAACTCTCTTCCATCAGAAGACGACATAAAACAACCATCTTCTTTTGGTGTGACAATCATTTGCTTATTTGCTGAATTTACAGTGCTTAGGCAGCTTAATCGATAATTTGTTCCTACATTCAAATCATCAGAAGAAAGTAAAAAAAATTTTAGGTCTTCATTTGAAGGGCCTTCAGGAGAGATCAAGGAGAACTTAATACTGATTTTGCTATTAAATAAACTCAAAATATCGCTACTAGCAAACAAGTGAAGAGGATTAAGCAATAGAAGAAGGATAAAAAATTTTCTCATTGTAACCTTATGTTAAATTCAACTTTTAAGTTTAGGGATTTAGATCCTAACCCCTTGATTCATTAGAAGCAATAAATATTTTTTTATGGTCTATATATTGACACAATCGCTCTCTCCATGCATAAGGATATTTTTTTATTTAGAATTTTCTGAAAGGAGAGAAGTTATGAATATTGTAACAAATTATGGACAGTATGCTTTGTATGGTGCTGGAGCTTTAATTAGCGGTTTGAGTATTTATCATGCAAAAGAACGTATTGCTCAAAATGGTGTAAATACAGGTGCAACGTATTCTGCGAAGAGCCATAATATCGTTGAAAGTATTGCTGCTATACAAGCTGGAGTCCTTAAAGAAGGCCTACACGGTGCTCTAGATGGGGTTATAATGGGTCTCTTGATTCTATCAACTCCGATTACTCTCCTTGCAGGAGCAACATCTGTTACCGCTCGTGTTGCAAAACAGCGTTTTATGCCTGCATCACCCCCTCCATCAGATAATCCGATAAGCTAATTGCTTAATTTTTTATAGGGTACAGGAAGTGTTTGCAAAATAATTTATTTTATTTTGTAAACACTCTTCCATTTATCTAGATTTTCTTCTTCTCCATTAGAGATACTATTTTTTATGATGTAGCAATGTTATGCTACAGTTCTAGATTCATAACTTAGGTATCCTTGAATGCGGCATGGAAATTACTCAGATAATATTGAGACGGTAGATTGGAAAGTTCTTAAGCTTCTTTGGCCTTATCTTTGGGAGTTTAAGAAACGAGTACTCATCGCTATTTTTTGCTTAATTTTTGCAAAGATCGCTAGTGTTAGCTTACCTTTCATTCTGAAGTATATTGTTGATGATTTAGATTCTTATCAACTCAAGTCCATGGAGCTTATTGTTGCTCCTATTAGTCTTATTCTTGCTTATGGTTTAGTTCGATTTTCTAATGTTTTACTTGGTGAGATTCGAGATACTTTATTTGGGCGTGTAACAGAACGTGCGATTCGAAGAGTTGGCTTAGAAGTTTTTCAACATTTACATCAACTAGAGCTCGACTTTCATTTAACTCGCCGAACAGGCGGACTATCAAGAGATATAGAACGAGGAACAAGTGGTATTAGTTTTCTTCTTCGCTTTATGATTTTTAATATTGTTCCCACCTTACTAGAAATAGCTTTAGTTATTGTTCTTCTTCTCATCAATTATGGCTGGGACTTTGCAACAGTAACTTTTGGATCTATCGCTACATATATTGCGTTTTCTTTTGTTGCTACCGAATGGAGAACAAAATTCATTCGAGAAGCAAATAAAGCAGATTCCTCAAGTAATTTTCGGGCTATTGATAGTTTACTGAATTATGAGACTGTAAAATATTTTACAAATGAGGACTATGAAGCAGAACGCTATGATACTGAACTAGAAAAATGGGAGTGGGCGAAGCGTAAAAGCCGTTTATCTCTTTTCGCACTCAATAGCGGACAAGCTCTTATTATAGCCATTGCAATGACAAGTATGATGATTCTTGCTGCCAATAGAGTTTTAGCTGATCTTATGACGATAGGTGATTTTGTTCTTATCAATGCTTTTATGATGCAGTTATTTTTACCTTTAAATTTTCTAGGCTTTGTTTACCGAGAAATAAAAGGGTCTATGGCAAACATAGAACAAATGTTTACTTTGTTAGGGTATAAGCCTAAGGTTACTGACTCCCCTAATGCAGAATTTCTATCGTCAAATGACTCTAGTATTTCTTTTTCAAAAGTATTTTTTCGCTATCATACAGAACGTCCGATCCTGAACGATATTAGCTTTACGGTAAAACCTGGGCAAAAAGTCGCTGTGGTTGGTCCTAGTGGAGCTGGAAAATCAACATTAGTAAAACTCTTATTTCGTTTTTATGATGTGAGCGAAGGGAGTATTACTGTAGGCGGTAAAGACATTCGTCATCTTTCTCAATACTCCTTAAGACAATCTATTGGGATTGTTCCACAAGATACCGTTTTATTTAACGATACAATTATTGAGAATATTCGCTATGGACGTCCAAATGCAACAGATGAAGAAGTTCTCAATGCGATTCGTCACGCTCACCTTGATCATTTCATAAAAGAACTACCCGATGGAGTTAATACTTTAGTGGGAGAAAGAGGTTTAAAGTTATCTGGTGGAGAAAAACAAAGAGTTGCTATTGCACGAACAATACTTAAACGCCCTCCTATACTAGTATTTGATGAAGCGACTTCTTCTCTGGATAGTAAGTCTGAACAAGCCATTCTTAATGCACTAAAAGAAATCGCACAGGGATATACAAGCTTGGTTATTGCACACCGCCTTTCTACGATTGTTGATGCGGATAAAATTATTGTTTTAGAGCAAGGAAGAATAGTAGAAGAAGGAAACCATCAAGAACTACTTCTAAATAAAAAACTATATGCTCACCTTTGGGAAACACAACAATCTGAACGCAAATAGTAAATACATTAAGCTAGAAGTAGACTCCAACTTATGAGTTCGTTATATTGTCTACCTTTTCATAAAAGGAGCTTTTATGACTTTCTCAGCAGTACGCACTCTACTTCTATTTCTTGCGCTTTTAATTACAGAATCGTGTAACTCTAAAAAAACAACTAAAAATACCAGCGATAAGCCCTTATCTATTTTCCGTGCCAACCTTAAAGATGGAGCTGTTTCTATTGATCCACGACGAGGACGCACTATTCATGCTCTAACTGTATCTCGCCTACTTTTTGAAGGACTAACACGAACAAATACTAATGGTAAAGCTGAAGCAGGTATAGCAGAGTCATGGACTGTAAGCGAAGATGGCCTAAAGTACATATTCAAGCTACGAAAGAGTGTATGGTCTGATGGTGCTGCTTGTACTGCTAATGACTTTGTATATGCTTGGCGACAAGCTCTTGAGCCAAATTTTCCTTCTGATTTCTCATCATTATTATACTGTATTAAAGGTGCAGAAAGTGCAAAAAAGGGGCTAATATCTACCAATTCTATTGGGGTAAAGGCTAAAGACTATCGTACGCTTTGTGTCACTTTAGAATCCCCTACTCCTTACTTTCTTGAGCTTCTTACGCTCCCTATCTATGCTCCTATTCCTAAGCATTACGCCTCTAAATATCCGAAGTGGCATGAAAAAAGCCATTATATTCCTCCGCATAATGGTCCCTTTACAGTAAAACGTTGGGCAGAAGCAGATGAAATACATTTAATCAAAAATTCAGCATACTGGGAGCAAAATAATGTTTTCCTTAACGAAATACAGTTCATTTTTGTGGACGAACATACTGAACTTGCAATGTTCCAAAATAATGAACTAGATTGGGCAGGCTCTCCTCTATCAGTTCTACCTGTTGACTCTTTAAACCACTTAAAAAACAACAACAGTCTCGCTATTTCTCCTGCCCTTCATACAGAATTTATTCGTGTAAATACATTAGACCCCACACTCTCGAACCCCAAGATAAGGCGCGCCCTTTCATTAGCTTTAAACCGACAACAACTTGTCGATCATCTTTTGCAAGGAGGCCAAACACCAGCTACTGGACTGGTGCCCCTCTCTCTAAAAAAAGAAAAGCCAAGTTTTTTTCACGATGCTGATATCGACGAAGCACGTAAATTGTTTAATGAAGCATTAGAAGAATTATCTTTATCTTCTGATAGCTTCCCTAGTCTTACACTAACTTTTGGACAAGATGCTCGTAGACGTCGCCTAGCACAAAGTATGCAAGAACAATGGAAAGAAGTTCTTGGTATTCATATAGAATTACGCACTGTAGAATCCAAAGTACTTTTCAGTGAGCTTCGACAAGGAAATACTCAGCTTTGTATGGGTTCATGGGTAGCTGACTTTCCTGACTCTTCAAATTTTCTTGAAGTATTCAAATATAAAGATAGCAGTACAAACAATACAGGATGGCAGAGTCAAGCTTACGTGGAACTCTTAGAACAAGCAAATTACTGTAGTACAAATGAAGAACGAGAAAAACTACTTAACAATGCAGAAGCACTACTAATACAAGATATGCCTATTATTCCCATTTATTTTGGCTCTTTTGTATCTCTTAAAAAACCACAAAGCGCTTATGTTCAAGTAAGTTCTATAGGTTTATTGGATTTTTCATGGAAACCATCAATCAAAAATGTGCAAATCTTGTAGATAAATAGACGCAAATATTTACATTCTCCTCGAATAAGGACTGATTTTTTTTAACTCAGTCCTTAGCATACTGTGGATAACTTGTTGATGAAAATCACCAATAAATTTCTTTTTGATAAAAACAGCTTATGTCAATTCATATAATCACTGTGCAAAACTTTAATATAATTTTTCACCTTCTCTGTATATGTGGGGTAATTTTTTCATTTCTCTTCTGTATTTCTATGTGGAAAACCTGTTCGCACGTTATAAAAATTTATTTTATTTAAAACACCTCTTAGAGACAGCTCAGAAAGCTATTTTTTTTCTTCTTTAAGTCTATAGATTTCCAATAACTTCCTTTCTTGTTCATACTTTTTCTTTGCATTGTTCATCATTTTTTCTTGCTCTTGTGTAAAAAATTATCTACAAGGGTTCACGTTGTTACTTACATTGTGTGGTGTAACATCTCCCAAAACCGATTAAGAAACGATATTTTTGTTCACAAATGTATGTTCATAAAGTGAGCGAAGCGTTGAATTGGAGAAAAATTTTGAGTTTTTCCGTTACTATACAAAGAGTGCGAACGAGCTTTAATTCCACGTTTTGGATTGCAAATAGTCTGGAGTTATTTGAGCGTTTTGCATTTTATGGCTCAAAAGCGATTTTGGTTGTTTACTTAGCTAATCGTTTAGACTTGGGTGTGGAAGCTGCAGCATCGTTAGCGGGGATGTATGCAGGGATTATGTACTCATTACCACTAGTAGCCGGAGTATTTGTTGACCGCTATGGATTTCGTAAGACATTAGCCGCGTGTTTTTTTCTTTTTGCTTTAGGATATTTTCTTATTGCCCTTCCCTGTTTAGATCTTGGTGCTGCTTTAGTACAATCAGTGGGGCCAACGCCTTATATTACTGCCGTATTGGTATTGACCTCTATTGGAGGTTCTTTAATCAAGCCCTGCATTGTAGGAACAGTTGCTAAGACGACAGTTCCAGAAACAGCATCTTTAGGATATTCTATTTATTATTCTATCGTGAATATAGGTGGAGCATTAGGTCCTATTTTCGCATTACAGATTCGGCATTTACTCGGGATAGAGTATGTCTTAGTAATGGCTTCAGTGGTTTCTGCTTGCCTCTTTTTAGGGACTCTTGCCTTTTTTAGAGAGCCAGATAAACCGCTAGAAACCGTAGAAACAGCTCAAAGCGCTAGCTTTACTAAAATATTTAAAGATATGCTAATGGTCTTTAGCAACATTAAGTTCATTACATTTCTCACACTATTATCGAGTTTTTATTTGATGTTTTGACAGTTATTTTATGCCCTTCCTTTCTATGTTTTGGAAGTTTTGCATTATGAAAATTTTGAGCTTTTAGAAACGGTGAATGCTTGGATTATTATCGGAGCAAGTATTCCTATGGGAATTTTAACAAGACACTGGTCTGCATTAAGAGCTATTGTGAGTGGTTTAATGCTTGCTAGCTGTTCTTGGCTATGTTTTGCAATTGCCCCTACCATTCCAGCTGCTTTAGTAGGAATCGCCTTATTTGCTATTGGTGAAGCAACCTTATCTCCTCGCCTTTACGAGTACGTTGCTACCCTTGCCCCTAAAGAGCAAGTGGGTACTTATATGGGATTTGCTTTTCTTCCTGTAGCAATTGGTTCGTTTGCTGGAGGGCCACTCGGCGGGTATTTAGTAGAAAAATATTTACACGAAACTTACCAGCCAGAAATGATTTGGTATATCGTTGCTAGTATTGGCATCATCGCATGTTTACTTCTTCTTATTTATGCCCAGATTGTAAAAAGCGGAGTAGAGGGTGATGAAATGCAAGTAGAGCTTGCTTCTTAAATTTTGTGCGGTTTCTTAAAAACAAAAAAGCTCTGAATAAAATTCAGAGCTTTTTTTGTCGGAAAGAGGGGGATTCGAACCCCCGGTACCCGTAAAGGTACGCATCCTTAGCAGGGATGTGCTTTCGGCCACTCAGCCATCTTTCCGTGAAAACTAGTTAAGATCTTATCTTTCCTGTCTTTTTTACGCAAGCTGTAGTCGCTTAAGAAAAAACCTTTCCTTCATTTCCTTCATTTTCTTCTGTATAAGATGTACGTAGACTTTTGAATGATGGATCCACTATTCTAGTATAAGTTGTCAAAATACAGAGAAAACCACGAGACTGTCATGGCTGACGAAAAGAAAAAAGTTAAAGTAGCCCCTCACTCTAAAGAATCAGAAATGATGGTGTTGGGTTCCATGCTTACTAGCGTGAATAGCGTGAATATCGCTGCTGACAGCCTAGATGACTCTGATTTTTATTTTACAGAGCATAAACTGGTTTTCAATGTAATAAAAAATTTTTACAAGAATGACAAACCCATTGATGTTCATCTTGTATGTGAAGAGCTCAAGCGCCAAGAAAAATTAAAAGCTGTTGGCGGTGCTCCTTATATCATGACATTAGCCCAGTTTGCAGGAACTTCTGCCTATATAGAAGAATACGTTGATTTAGTTCGTAATAAATCTATTTTGCGAAGCATGATCAATGCTTCTCAAATTATCGAAAAGCGTGCTCTTGATGAACCGGATAATGTTCCTACCTTACTAGATGAAGCTCAGCAATTATTTTACCAAGTAAGCCAAACAGCCCAGTCACAAACTGGGACACATATTCAAGACGTATTGAATGGGGTAAAATCTAAGAATCAAGTTCCCTTTTTAAAAGAGCTTGAAGAGCGTCAAAAAGATTATCAAGAGAGAGGTCCGGATGATCCAGGTATTACTGGTGTCCGTACCCATTTCAATGATCTTGATACCATGCTCAATGGGATGGGTAATTCTAACCTGATTATTTTAGCTGCTCGTCCGGCTATGGGTAAAACGGCTTTCGTTTTAAACCTGGCTGAAAATATTTGTTTCCGTGAAGGAGTTCCTGTAGGAATTTTTTCACTTGAGATGAGCGCCGAGCAATTAGTTCATAGAATTATTTGTTCTCAATCTGAAGTAGAATCCGAAAAAATCAAGACTGGTTCCTTGAATGGAATGGAATACCAGAGAATTGTCTCTAGTGTCCATAATATTCAAAACGCGACGATGCTTATCGATGACCAGCCCGGATTGAAGATTACCGATTTGCGGGCTCGGGCTCGTCGAATGAAAGAAACATATGGAATTGGATTTTTAATTATTGACTACCTC
Source organism: Waddliaceae bacterium (assembly GCA_002709385.1). Taxonomy (GTDB): domain Bacteria; phylum Chlamydiota; class Chlamydiia; order Chlamydiales. The sequence continues at coordinate 194,136 of PAQS01000040.1, read as the reverse complement.
CAGCTAATTGCTGGATCTTCCAGTTCTCGTAGTAATGAAAGTCGTCAGATTGAAGTCTCTGAGATTTCAAGAATGTTGAAGACTTTAGCGAGAGAATTGGATATTCCTATTCTCTGTTGTTCTCAGCTATCTCGTAAAGTAGAAGAGCGAGCTGGTCACCGTCCAATGATGAGTGACTTGCGAGAATCGGGATCTATTGAGCAGGATGCCGACGTTGTAGCCTTTCTTCTTCGTAGAGAATACTACGATCCTATGGATAAACCAGGCCAAGCCGAAGTCATTGTGGGTAAAAATCGTCATGGTGCGGTAGGTAGTGTTAATTTGACTTTCCGTAAAGAAATTGCTCGTTTCGACAATTATACCCCTTTAGATGACGATTTTGGTGATCGCGTTCATATGGGCGATAACGATGAAGCCTTTGCTGAATTTTCTGAAAAATAGTTGGGTTTACTTTTTATCTCATTTCCACTACCATATTGTCTTTGCTCTGGCAATTACGGCGACTTATTTCACCTAATCAATTGCCTGAAAGAAACAAAAGCTTTTATTTGGAGCGTATTTTCATATGTCATCTGTCAAAAAGAAACGCAGAAAAAAAATTGCTAAGCACAAGCGTAATAAGCGTCGTCGCAGAGATCGTCACAAGAAAAAATAAAAGTTTTAATTAACTTTGTTTTATTTTTGACGGGTTTAATTCTCTACTTTGCCGTCTCGTCACGGTGTTTATCTTTTTCGACATCGATACGCTATACTGTATCGATGTCTTTTTTTGTATAATTATGGTTGCTGGAAATGTGGACCTATCCTGAAGAATATGATCTGATTGTTGTCGGAGCTGGGCATGCTGGTTGTGAAGCTGCGCTTGCTGGTGCTCGTATGGGAGCAAAAACTTTGCTTCTCACAATGAATCTAGATACGATTGCAAAAATGAGTTGTAACCCTGCTGTTGGTGGAATTGCCAAAGGCCATATGGTTCGAGAGATTGATGCTCTCGGCGGTGAAATGGGTAAATGCATTGATCAGACAGGAATACATTTTCGTATGCTTAATGCTACGAAAGGACCAGCAGTTTGGGCTCCTCGTGCGCAAGCAGATAAAGTTCGTTATCAGTTTTGGATGAAGTCTAAACTCGAGCAGACTGAAAACCTTTTCATCAAGCAAGGAACAACAGAAGATTTGCTTGTAGAAGAAGGTCGAATTCAGGGAGTCGTTACCAAAGAAAAAATCGCTTACAAAGGAAAAACTGTTGTTCTTTCAGCCGGTACCTTTATGCGTGGATTACTTCATATTGGCGAAGTACAGTATAGTGGTGGACGAGCTGGCGACCAACCTTCTTTAGGTCTTTCTGCCGTTTTAGAACAACATGGTTTTGTTCTTGACCGCCTAAAAACAGGAACTCCTGCACGTGTTCATGCCCGTTCTATTGATTGGAGCCTTTGCGAAGAACAATCAGGAAATGAAGAGATCCGATTCTCTTATGATCCAGCTACCTTTACCCCTCTTCCTCGTGTTTCTTGCTATATTACGCACACCACAGCAGAGACAAAAAAAATCATACAAGATAACTTACATCGTTCTCCTATGTATTCTGGCACGATACAGGGAATTGGCCCTCGTTACTGCCCTTCTATAGAAGATAAAGTTGTTCGTTTTTCTGATAAAGAACGTCACCAAATCTTTTTAGAACCTGAAGGAATTGACACCCAAGAAGTCTATTTAAATGGAATTTCTTCCTCACTTCCTTTTGATGTTCAATTGGCAATGCTACATAGTATACCGAGTCTTCGTAACGCTGAAATCACTCGTCCAGCTTACGCAATTGAGTATGACTACATTGTTTCAGGCCATATTGATTACACTCTAGAAACCCGTCATATTGAAGGTTTATTTTTAGCCGGACAAATCAACGGTACTACTGGGTATGAAGAAGCTGCCGCTCAAGGATTGATTGCAGGTATCAATGCAGTATGTAAAGTGCGTAATCGTGATCCTCTTATTTTAAAGCGTTCTGAAGCTTACATTGGTGTAATGATTGATGATTTAGTTACCAAAGGAGTAACTGAACCTTACCGTATGTTTACTAGTCGTGCAGAGCACCGTTTGCTTCTAAGGCAAGATAATGCCGACCTACGCCTACGAAAGTATGGATACGAATTAGGTTTGATTAATAAAGATCAGTATCAAGCAATTTGCACCAAAGAACAAACACTAGAGAGTGAGTGCAAGCGCTTGGCAAAAATTTTTAAGCAAATCGATGGAAAGGGTGTTTCTTTAGCACAGTTGTTGCGAAGACCTGAACTTACTTATCAATCTTTGCTTAAAGAGTACCCTGATGATTTTATTGATCATGGTACAGACTTAAATGCTCAAATCGAATTATCCATGAAATATGCTGGCTATATCGATCGACAAAACCTTGAGATCTCTAAATTAGATAAATTAGAAACAATACAAATTCCTCATGACCTCTCCTTTGAAAAGATTACTGGTCTAAGAAAAGAAGCAGAAGAGAAGTTAAATAAAGTACGTCCACAGAATTTAGGACAGGCTTCTCGCATTTCAGGAGTTTCTCCTGCAGATATTTCTATTGTGCGCGTACATCTTAGAAAACATTCAGATAAAAATACGATCACTCAAGAAGAGGAAATTCATGTCTAATCTATCTATAAAAAAATCTAATCTTTCTTGGGTTGTTGTTAATAACCTGCAAGATGCTATTAAATTTTACACAGAAGTTTTAGGTCTTAAGGTTAATTTCGAATCGGCAGAGTTTGGTTGGGCAGAACTATCTGGAGTTGAGGGTGGAGCCGCGCTAGGAATTGCTCAATATAACGATGGTATGGAATTCCTTCAAGCTGGTGTAAATGCTATCATGACTTTTGATGTAGATGACTTGAATCTTATGAAACAAAGCATGATTGAAAAAGGCACAAAAATGTTAGGTGATGTGATCGAGGTTCCTGGACACGTCAAATTACAAATGTTCGAAGATGCATCTGGAAATAAATTTCAAATCGTAGAACAGCTAAATTCATAGTTAGAGAGCCTCGTTTCTATCTATAGAAACGAGGCTCTTAAAAAAAACTTATTAAAAATAAATACGACAGCCGTATTCCTCTAAAGTTTGAATCCATTGAGGCAGACGAATTTTTGGGTTTAAACGAAGATCTAACCTTTTAAGGTGCGTTAACATCTGAATCTCTTCGGGGACTTCCTCTAGATCGTTTTCTCTTAAATCTAAAAACTGTAAATTTTGCAAAGTCGCTATTTCTTTAGGAAGTTCTCTCAATCTATTTCCCCTAAACGATAAAACTTCAAGTTTTTGTAAATGACATATATCTGGAGTTATATAACAGATTTTGTTGCGATCAAAATGCAACTCTCTTACTGATACAAGACCACTTATTTCATGAGACAATTCTTCAACTTCATTGTTATACATACGAAGCTCTTGTAGAAAAGGATTAAAAACCCCTTTTGGTAATCGAGAAAACTGATTGTGGCTAATATTTAGATACCTCAAAAACTTGAGTCTTCCGATCCCTTCTGGAAGATCACTTAAGCAATTACCAGATAAGTATAAAAATTTGAGTTTTAACAATTGAATACATTCTTCGGGGACTTCTTGCAAAAGATTATGGTTAAGGTCTAAGACTTCAAGATTTTCTAGATTTCTTATTCTTGAATCAAGGATAGGCAGTTGATTGGCACTAACATTCAATCGCCTTAAATTCCTCAATTCTTCTAACCATATTGGTAATTCTGTAATATGATTATTGTATAAACTCAAAAATTGCAAATCTTGAAAAGTTCGTATCTTCTCAGGAACGAAATGTAGTTCACAGCGCTCCAAATATAAATGTTTTACATTTTTAGGTAATCGATCAAGAATACATTTTTCACTGATATCAGCCTGATTAATCCTAACTAATTTATCCGAAATATCTATCATTAAAGCCTTTCCATAAATGAATTTAAGACATTATGGCTATGTCATGGCATCACGTCAATTAGCTCATTGTTCTTTTTTTCTGAGTTTTTTAGGCTTTATGTTTTTTCATAAACTTGCTGATAAAACAAGGATATTTCAATGAAAGATACAATACTTAAATGCTGGTTTGATGCTTACAATCAACGTGAATGGGATTCTATGCAAAAAATCTACTCAGATGATGCTACTATTCACGGAAAAGATGCATTACTTAAAGGAGGAAATGCTGTTGTTGAATTAGCGAAAAAGTGGTTAATTGCGATTCCTGATGCAAAAATTACTCCTCTACACGACAGTATTGAAAAAGATATTGTAGTTGTTCATTGGAAAGTAGAAGGCACTTTTACAAATTCTATCAAAGACATTGCTGCTACAGGAGAGAAAGTAATATTTCACGGTTTAACTTGTTTCCGCTGCCATAACGAAAAAGTGATTGAACATTGGGCGTCTGTTGATTACCGTCCACTTACATCTGCTTTATAAGCCTAAGAAATGTTTTAGGGCATATTTTTAATGCCCTAGATTATTCCTGTTTTTACGCTCTATTTTTAGGATATAAAAAATAGCTTAATGCCGGAATGAGAGTCAGCGCAGCACACATATTAGCGAAGAGCATAAACGCAAATAACAATCCCATATCGGCTTGAAATTTTAGTGTAGAAAACGACCAAGTGCTGACAGCTAAAGAGAGAACAAACCCTGTAACAAGAACTGCTGTTCCATTCACAGCTAATGTTTCTTGAAAAGATTTCTGTAGACTTTCTCCCCTATCTAGATACTGCTTCAGTTGTGAAAAAATATAGATTCCATAATCTACACCTATTCCTACTCCTAGGGCTGCTATTGGTAACGTAGAAGTTTTTAAACCTATCTGCAAGTGATTCATCAGTGCATAGGTTAAAATAGAAACTAGAGCTAAGGGTGCTAGTACACATAAAGTTGCTCTCAAAGAACGAAATAAACACAAACAGAGAGTACCTACAGCACCATAGATCCATAGTAAAATTGGGTATTGCGCGGCAGATATTGTATCGTTAGTTGCTGCCATCACTCCAACATTTCCTGTTGCTAGAGAAAAAGTAAGGTCTGGATGAGGATGCTTCTCCGTAAACTTTTTGATCTCTGTTATTACCGAATTGATACTTTCAGCTTTATGATCTTTGAGAAAAATCATAATTGGCATTGCATTACAAGCCAGATTTAAAAGGCCTGTAGAAGTTTCTACAGCTGAAGCTGCCTGTCCCAAACTGCTAGAATTTCTAGGTAACTCTTGCCATTTTGGGTGTCCCTCATTCCAAGCTGCAGATACAATTTTCATTACTTGAGGCAGACTAAGGGTTCCTTGAACATGTGGATTATTTGATAAAACCCACTGAAACTTATCCATAAGTTTCACAATATCATGCCGGATACATGCATTATCAACCGATTCAGCAATTACATTTAGAACATCAGCTCCAACAGAGAACTTGTCTGTTATATAAGCTGTATCTTGGTTATACCGTGCATTTCCCCATAATTCAGGAACACCTTCCTGGCTATCTCCAATATCTAAATTTTGAGCCATACTAGAACAATAAATGACGAGAATGCTTACAAAAATCATCATTGAAAAAGCCGCTTTACGGCGGCTAAGCTGCGATAAAGCGATCCACCATTTTTCACGTTGTTTTCGTCCCTTTAGAAGCTGTTCCACGTGGATCTTTTTCAAAGTAAGTTTCGATAGTATAAGCGGAAGTAAAAGAAGATTAGTCAAAATCAACGCAAGAACACCTAAGCTAGCTGTAATCGCTAAATCTTGGATCATTTGTATTTTGATAAGACGAATAGTGAAAAAACCAATCGTATCACTTAACAGGGCTACTAATCCAGGTGCAAATAGTACTCTAAATGTTTCTAAAGCTCCTTCGTATACAGTTCCTCCTTCAACCACATGATGCTGTACTCTATTAAGAATTTGGATTCCATGTGAAACTCCAATTGCAAAAATTAGGAACGGAATCAGCATCGACATTGGATCTAATCCAAATCCTAGAAAAGAAAGTAAACCTAAATTCCATACCACAGCAATAAGGGAACAAAAAATAACAGATAGAGTAAATGACCAGGAATGTACAAATCCTTTTAGTAAGCAAGTAACAAGTAACACTGCTCCAAGCATAAAAAAAACGACTCCTATAGCTCCTTCTGCTATATCTCCGAGAACCTTCGCAAAGCCTATGATACGAATTTCAATATCATCGCTCTGATAGCGTTCACGTATATTTTTTTCGAGTTCTTGAGCAACTAAGAGAGGGTCTAACTTTTCTCCTGTACTTGGGTTATGTTCGGCTAATTGTAAACTAATCATTGCCGATGAAAAGTCGTTTGCAACAAGCCTTCCGATAATAGAAGACTTCAATACGTTTTGTCTAACTTGCTCTACAGCTTCCGGTGACGCATCAAAATCTGCTGGAATGACATTTCCACCAGCAAATCCTCCATCCACAACTTCTGTAAAACGAACATTAGGAGTAAATAATGATTCTATCCATGATCTATTTGCTCCACTTATATAATGAGCTTCATCAGAGATCGCCTTAAACTGTGTAAGAAAATTAGCAGAAAAGATATCCCCTTTTTTGGGACTTACTGCAATAAATATGCGATCTTCTCCACCGAATTCCTCACGATATTGGGTCATTGTATTGATATAAGGATGAGCATAAGGAAGCTGTTTTTCGAACCCAGCATCTATTTTGAGTTTACTTACTTCAAATGCAAAAAAGAAAGAAACAGCAAAGAGAATTGCCATTACAAAATAGGCATAACGAAATACAAAGTGAGCGATTGTTTTGATCATAGCTTCACTTCCTTCAAGCCTTTGCTTGTACCGATAATTAAACGATTTTCATCATTTAAAACAGATGTTACATGAACTCTTTCACTCAAAGAGTAATTTCGTATATTTTTTCCATCATATCCGATAATAACTCCATCGCTTCCACAGAAAATCACTTCATCATTACGCTTTGTGGAACAAAATATAGAAGCTTGAGTATGTAAATCAATTTTCTCAAAATCTTTTCCATTTTTCGTATAGAAGACTGTTCCACGGAGTCCATAGACATAGAAATTATTCTCAGAAAGTAGTTCTAATCCAAAAAATGTCGACTCTATCTCTGTATCTAACTTCCATAATAATGTGCCGTCAGGACTAAATTTAACTAGAGTTCCAAACTCACCTGAAACATAGAAATTATTTCTTTCATCAATAGCCACTGAATAAAGATGTGGCTCTTCTTCATCAATAACACTTTCTTCCCAAGTTTCACCGCCATCTTGTGATAGCAATAAAGTTCCATATGCTCCTACTGCTAAACCAATATTGTACTGATTAAATACAAGATCGAATAAGGGATTATTGATATCTTGATCTAGCTTTTGAACAGACCAATGGTTTTTTGTGCCTTTGAGTAGTAATCCATCATGACCTAGAACAAATAGTGTTCCTTGTTTATTTGCTGTAATTCCTGTCATGAATTGATTTACAGGAGAGTTTTCTTGTTCTATTTTTTCTAATTTTAAATTTGTCGAAAGAATATGACCACGTTCTCCTACAGCTAAGATCTGCTCATCTACACGGAGAAGCCCTGAAACCATTCCGCTTATTGCTTTTGGTAAAAATAAAGCTGGCTCTATCTTCTCAGAGCCAGCATATATTATTGTCGCAATCGTCAAAGCAATCAGGAGAGTCACTTGTCTCATAGGAGCACCTATCGTCTACCTGCACGTCGCAGGCGTTGCGGTGTAAAATCTGCTACTTGAAGCTCCACATCGAAATTTTCGATACGTCCTTCATTTTTCATTCCAAATACAAGGTAGCGTCCATTTAACAAATCGTAGTGAACTTGAATTGTGTCTAAGATTGTTGGAACATTGTAATAGTTTAGACAATGTGCCTCTGATAAACGCCAAATTTGTCCTCTAGAATCATACTGATCAGCTACTAGGATTTGCCAACTATCTTCGTCTAAGTAGAAAACTCGTTTAGGAAAGATGTGTTTAAACTCTTTCTTCACGTTTGCTTCTAAAACCCATACACGGTGCTTTTCATAACGTGTATGTTCAGGGTTCATATGCCCAGCACGCAAAAGATCTTTGTATTTAATTTTTGGGCTTTGGATAGGATAAGCATTGTAAGGAACGAAAATTTCTTTTTTACCGATAAGGGTCCAATCGTATCGATCAGGAGCCCCATTGAACATATCATATTGGTCTGTAGTTCTCTGACCATCTGAAGCTGTTCCTGGATTATCGTAAGCTATATTTGGAGCTCGTCGCACTCTTCTTTGTCCTGGATTATATGTCCAAGCAGAACGAGGTTCTTCCGACTGATTGAGTGTTTCATGAACAAGCAAAATAGTTCCTGCTAAATATGCAGGTGCAGTAACTTTTTGTAAGAAATATCCTACCCTATTTTTTAAAGTCTCCATTGTGGACTCTGGGTTATTGTAGGGATAATAGATATCTTCTTTAATATGCACTATTTGATAAGAGCCATTGGCTAGAGGAGCGGCTTGTGCTACCTCACGTTGTGCTTGCTCTCCTCGGTAACGAACTAAATGATTCCAAATAACTTCTAAGCCATTTTGAGGAATCGGAAATGGTGCTGTAACTCTTGCATTTTTTAAGCCATTCCCATCAGCAACAAGTTCTGCATTGATGGCATTTTGCTTAAGCGCTTCATATACAAATTCTGGATATGAGGCACTTCGATGAGTAGGATAGATAGGCATTTGGAAAGATTCAGGATAGCGCTGAAACATCGCTACTTGTCCTGGAGACAAAAATTCTTTGTATTCTTCCATATTACTTGAAGTGATCGTAAATAAAATTTCTTCGCCTTCAAATGGATTTACAAAATGTTCTCCATGGACATAAGACTCTGGTTTCTCCGTAATTCCTCCTGTCCATTCAGGAATAGAACCATCAGTATTTCCCATACGCTCTGCTCCTAAAGGAGTCAGATTTTCTTCTAATTGCTTTGCAGTTTCCACATCTACCTTTGCCGAAAGAGCAAGTGGTAAAAGCAAAGTGAAACCCAATGCTTGCAAAATTGATCTCATTAAAACCCCCTAGAAAGATACTGTGGAACTTAGTGTTATATGATCTCTATCTCTTAAAAGATTGTGTGTTCCACCGCTGAAAAAGTGCGAAAATGTTGCTTTCCATGACAGTGCATGACGACGTATTTCACCTGAAAGAGTGATCGATTTTCGATTTTTCACAAAATTGCTAAGAGGAAGAGGAGAACGACCAGATACATCATGAGCAAATGCAATATAAGTTTGAGCATTGACTTTGTCGAAAGTCCCTAATAATACAAGATTATATCCACCTGAAAACCTTGTTGCATAACCTTGTCCTCCTGAACCTATTGTACCTGGACCATCAAAGCGCAACGTTGATTGGTCCGGAAAACCATGAATATACATAGCACCCACTTCTGCTAGAATTGCTGAAGAGCTCATGACACCGCACGGACCAAACATCTTTGTTGCTGTAAACTGCATTTGGCTCACCGTTTTTCTTCTAAAACCGGTAATTTCTGAAGCATCTGGAAAAGCCCCTAATTGGCTTACAGGTGATGCAGAACCAAGAACTGCTAAAATAATTTCATATCCTGAAATTTGTAATGGCTGATCAATTTTGAGCGAATACTCTCCTTGCAGAGCAATTTTTCCGAGCATTGTATTGAAACTTAAGCCTAAAAGATGAATATCATCTGGATACTCTACAAAGTAGTATGAATCAGGAATGTATGCTCCCGGTCCTAATATAGGAATCGCATTTCCTTTATATCCAGATACCACTGGTAAACGTGAACTATACTGTAAGAAATAGAGACCAAACTCTGTCTCATTTAAATCAGGCTCATAGTAGCGTAAATTAACCCCAAAATTTCCTCGGTCACTACCAGAAACATCTTCACCTCGATTTGCAGATTGCCCAAAAATACCAGCTCCTCCGCCCATAGCACATAGTGTATCTGCACAGCTTTGTGTATCATCTCCTGTAGGACTAACCATTACATAAGTTCCATCAGGACTCACATAGTCATTAGTAGAGAAGAAAGTTCCTTTTGGTTCTATCCGAGTTTCTCTCCAAGAAAACTGACAAAAACCACCTATAGATATCTTTTCTGAAATTCCATAATCGATAAAAGCCATCCATACAGGAAGAAAAGCTTCTCGTAGCTCTGCTCCAGCTACACGCAATCGTGATACATCCAGAGGCATCATACTATTAATCCCATTCTGGATAAATGTACTCTCTCCCCAGTTTAATACTTGATTTCCTATACGTAGGGTAAATGGTTTATCTTTTTCAGTGTCACCAGTATAGGTGATATATGCATCTAGAAGAGATAAGTCTTTTCCCATCCGACTCTCAGCTATAGGCCCAAGAGCCGTCCTTCGAGTATCTCCATGCATGATTTCAATATCATAGAGAGCAATACCTCGTAAGAAAAGACCAAATTCATCTTTATTTACTTCAAGTTCATGAACAGATTTTATTGCATTAGAATAAAGATCCCACTGGTCGTAATTTAAGTTTCCATCATCTTCATTCAGTGATAAAAAAGTACCGCCATTTCCCACACCAATAATTCGTGGGTCTTGACGCTGAGTCCTCATTCCCAATCCATAACTGATTGTATTATCGAATGAACCATGAATATCACCGCTATCCGATTCAAATTTCAGCGCTTCAATCGTTGGTGAAGCACATACACACGATAAAGCGAGTCCCCAAGAAATAACGTTTTTCAATAATTTATTTCGTTGCATTTCTATCTCCGCGTTTACGTTTATGTGCTTCGCTCAGATGAATCTAGATTCTTCTAATTTAGTTACTATAAATATATAGTTGAAGTTTTTATTTACTACTTTTTAAAGAACGCTAAATTTCAAATACTTAAGATTTCTCTATTTTTAAAATTTTCTTAAAAAGGTCATCGAGAAAATTCAACTTACACTGTTTATTGGTCTTTTCTCGTATTTTTTCTAACAGCACCTAGGTAGCCGGAGGTAACAGGACTAGGAAAGAGATTAGATAAACAATGAGGCTTACATGAAAATAGCTCTCACTCCTTCAGATATCTCTTTTTTTCCTAATAAGTAATTATTTGCTATATAGATTTTAAAACTAAAAATGACCTGGAGAGCCATGACATCAGAGGCCCCTTTATCCCATAAGCTGCTTGTTGTGAGTCATACTAGTGATCTTCATGAGTTAACAAGCACTCACTTAAAAGATAATTACATTGTCGATACAGTAAGTAATGCTACTGAAGCTATGGAGCTTCTGACTCATAAATCATATTGTCTAATGCTTGTGGAACAAAACTTACCCGAAATTGATGGTTTGCTTTTTTGTCGACGTGTACGAGAAGTCAGAGATTTTTCTTCACTACCTATTTTATTTATCGCTAGTGATTTATCTGAAAGCATTATTTTGGAAGCATTCAAAATGGGAGTAAGAGATTTAATCACACGGCCTTTTCATCCAGAAGAATTACGCGGTCGTATTTCTGTAATTTTACAATCACAAGATGAGCGTGAACATGCGAAAAAATCTTTTGATTCTTTGAAGTTACGATCTGAAAGGGATGATTTAACTCATGTTTATAATAGAGGTGCTCTACGAAGCTATGCTTTGAAAGAAATTGCTAAAGCTCGTAGAAGTCAAGAATCATTAACATTAATGATGCTTGATATTGACTACTTTAAAGAGATAAACGATCAATACGGTCATCAAACTGCAGATGATGTTTTGCATACTTTAGCTGATCTTATGGTGCACGAGTTAAGAAAATATGATATTATTGGTCGTTTTGGGGGCGATGAATTTGTCATTCTTTTACCACATACTTCAATCAAGCATTCAAGTGTTGTAGCAAATAAATTATGGAATTCTATTCGTTCCCATGAATTTAAAACACGAAGTGGAACATTAAAAATCACTGTTTCTATGGGAATTTCAACATTAGAAAATCCTAAAGCGACATTACATGACGAAAAAAAACAATTGGACCAACTGATTGCTAATGCTGATCAAGCACTCTATTGTGCTAAAGAAAACGGCCGCGATCAGTTTGTTGTAAACAATCGAACTCCAGTACAGTTATGAAATTTTTTTTGGTCTTATTCAATCTACTATTCAGTATTTCTTTATATGCAAGTGCTATGTCTACTAGCAGTACCACGACGAACGAACAAGAAATTGAAATGTATGGAAGTCAGAATTTCATTGATGAGAGCCATACACAAATTCAGAACACACATATCAGTCAAGGAACTATTAGCAACAGTACTTATGTAGATGGTGATTTAGACGACAGTATCGATGTTGATCAAACTCTTATTATTGATCAACCTGATGAGATTATTGATGTTCACGTTGACGCTGTTAAAACCCGTAAATATCTTACTGTCGATCCTCGTACTCTTGCACAAGATTTAGAAGAGGCCTTTACACAAATTATCCGTTCCGATGCTAAAGCAAAAGTTTATGCTGTTGTCAATGGTCGATCGATCGATCGTATAGTAGATGTTAAAGCGATGAAACATGGTAGTCTTGTTATCATTGCATATAAATCAGGCCGAAAACTCAAGCACTATGCAGTAAAGCCCGAAGATGTAGATGAGATTGGCCAACGTTAAGTAACTTACTTTATCATTTATACACATGACTAAAATACATACCCTATATCTTAAAAATCTTTCCATATATGAGCAGCTTCAAATTGAAGAAGCCTTATTACGTATTGATCATCGCAACTGGTGTATCATTAATATAGGTAGCCCCCCTGCTATAGTACTTGGAATCTCCAATCGGATTGAAGATCTCATTGATCATGATCAACTAGAAAAAAACTCTATCTCTCTTATTCGTCGTTTTTCTGGAGGAGGAACAGTTGTTGTAGATGAAGACACCTTATTTATCAGTTTTATTGGAAATAAATCCCTCTTAAAAAATGGTTGTTTTCCTGGAGATGTTATGAACTGGGTGACTGAAATTTATCAAAAAGTATTTCCATCACCAGCTTTTGCATGTCGCGAAAACGATTATACTTTAAATAATCGAAAATTTGGAGGTAATGCACAAAGCATTACTAAAGATCGCTGGATACAACATAGTTCATTTTTGTATAAATTTGATTCAGAGCGGATGAATATCCTTAAACTTCCGAAAAGAAGACCTAAATACAGAGACTCCCGTAATCACTATGATTTTCTTTGTACTCTTGAAGAATATCAACTTTCTCCCCAGCACGTTAGTGTACAAATAAAACATCTCTTATCTGAAAGATTTCACTGCGTAGAGAGTAACTTAAACAATGTACGCAAAATTTTAGAAAAACCACATCGTCAGGCGACTCGAATAGAAAAAACGTCTGCTACAAAGGTTCCTGTCTCGGCCTAATCAACATGGTTGATACAGGTGGGTCCATTTCCCAAGGTCGAAAGCCGTTTGTAAAATACAAGGGCGCTTCTTCCCTAGCGTCGTGGTCCCCTAATAAAAAAAATATCGTCGATTGCAACAAAAAGACAGGCGTTCCTAAGCAGCAGACAAACAGAATAACTCTTTTTGTTACCTTTATTCTACCACAAGTACCTATTGTTTCACTAGACTAAACCTTTTCATTAATTATTCCTAAGTTCATCACTATCAATATCTAGTGATTCATCTATTTCCCTTTGAGAGTTGATTCTCAGGGGTTTTCTGAATAAAAAAAAAAGATAAAAAAGATTTATTTGATTAAAAACCTCCGTTTATTTAGGCTTGAGAAAAACGTCTTATTGGCGAGTGCTGTCGTGCTCGTTGAGACAGATCAGAACGATAAAGAATCGTAGAACAATAAACGCAGAAGACCCCCATTACACGTTGGAAAGGTCTGTAACATTGGGAGGAATCCTTGATGAGCTTCAGCAAGTGGAAAATCTTCTATCAGTCTCTACTAGCGTTAATGCTAGTAAGCGGCTATGCCTATGCGGCAGGTGGAAGGCAAGATGATACGCTCCAAAACATTATGTCGCGTCTAGATCGTCTAGAGCAGAATGGTGGAATGGGCGGTTTTACAAGTTATGATGGAACTTCAAACAGTGATGGTGAGCAAAGTCATCGCGCTAACGTTCACGCGTTTGATGCCATGCATTTTGATTTCGGTGGATACCTTCACACAGGAATGACATACATTCGTTCAGACCTAGGTGATTTTGAGCATCTTTCATTCAACATTCAAGAAGTTGATTTGATCATGAAAGCTATGCTCCGCGAAGATCTAATGTTCTTTGCTGCTTTATCTTTCAGCTACAATTCAGCTCTTGATATGGAAGACCCAGACTCTCCTTTTTTCCGTGAGTTCTGCTGGAATTCTTGTGTAGATGTAGCTTGGGCTAACTATACTTATGCTGATTGGTTACAAGTTCAGTGGGGTCGTTTTGCTACTCCAATGGGTATCATCAACATTGAGCACTTCCAGCCAATGTTAATGGAAGCTTTAAAGCCAATGTTTTTACGTCCACATGGTGGAGAAACAATTTTCCCAACACACCTAACAGGTTTGAACGTTCATGGTAAAGTTTACATGGGCGACAACGACAGCATGATGATTGAGTACAATGCTTTCACTGGTACTTATGATGCTGGTCCAATCAATATTCTTGCTGGTGCTCGTGTTGCTTGGAGCATGATGGAAATTGGTTTGACTGTTGGTGGTAACTTCTTCCACGGAAAGCGTGCAGGCGGTACTTTCTGCGGTGAAGAAACATATAACTACACTTGGCAGGATATTTTCTCTGATGAAATCAACGACTACAACCTAGTTGGAATCGATGTTCTTTGGGATTGGGATCACTTCATTTGGAAAAATGAGTTCTTCTATAGCTGGGAAGATGACATGGCAAACGACATCTTTGCATTCTACACTCAGCCTGCTTATAGATTGAATGATAACTGGTTATTCTTCTACCGCTATGACGTTCTAAGAACAAATCCTGTTAACTCTAACTGGAGAGGTTCTGAGCATATCTTAGGTGTAAACTGGCTACCATATCCAAACGTTCGTGTTCGCGGCGAATGGGTGTTCAGCAGCACAAAGAATACCAGTGCTATTCACCAAGACAATGACATCGGTGTGATCACAGGTGTGTTCAGCTTCTAGTCTGAGAGGAAAGTAAGAGAGTTCGCTCTCTTCTTCCGAAAGATATTCAGCTCTCTCAGTTCTCTGAGAGAGCTTTTTTTATGCCTCTATTACTGAAGCACTTTCTTTTCTTTCTTCTATTTTATTACCGCAGAGTTACTGAGATCACAGAAAGAACTTTAGCTATATTTTCGATTACCCCCTCAATAGCTACCTAATCTTTGCTTCCAATGCATTAGATGAAGGTCAGATTTAGGGGATGTTTCTAAAGATAGGTGAAGAAAAACCTTCTAAAAATTACTCTTATAGCCCCTTCGTTTATAGTTCTTAAGATTGCTTAGGAAACTTTTCAATATTAGATCAAATAATCGTAATTTATTACGTCTGCGACAAAATTTTGATAGGAACTGGATAGAAACTGTATTCAATAAGATTACAAGCCGTATGCCACGTCATATTAGAGCTAAGGCGGAGAGAAACTTTTTCTTGAAAATTGTTCTGCTTACTCTCAGTTATATATTTACTCTCAATGGACTCTTCTTCTCTGTAGTTCGCCCATATAAAAACGAGTTCTAAGTTATTTATTATTGAAGCAATTTCTGAAGGTAAAAAGAAGCGCAACAGATAATTGTTGCGCTGGAAATGTAGTAAGCGTATTTAATCTTCTTCAGGAAAACTAAAGAGATCTTTCACTGCCTGAATCGTAACTTGTCTGCCAATAGCACTAATAGACTCTGTTAAAGGGATATTTTTAGGACAAACCTCGTAACAGTTCTGTGCATTACCACAACTACTAATACCATCTGCACCCATCAGCTTATGCAGTCTCTTAGAAGCTGTATTTTTTCCTGTTGGGTGTGTATTGAAAAGCCGAACCTGAGAAATTGGCGCAGGCCCCATAAATTCTGATTCATTGTTTACCTGGGGACAAGACTCTGAACAGCAACCACAAGTCATACATGTAGAAAGAGTATACATGACCTCTTGTTTTGCCTGGCTTACAGATGGACCAGGTCCACGATCATGGCTACTATCTCCCTCAATCCAAGCCTGAACTTTTTTTAAATTTTCAAACATTCTTGTTCGATCCACCATAAGATCTCTAACTAAAGGGAACTTTGTAAATGGAGCTAAAGTAATGACCTTACTCTTAGATTCCTCAAGAATTGGAGCGATGAGAGCGGTACAAGCCTGCCTTGGTCTTCCATTGACTAACATAGAACAAGAACCACAGACTTCTTCTAGACACCCATCTTCCCACACAACCGGTTCTACTCTTTGGTTTTGTGTATTGACTGGATCTCTTCTAATATCCATGAGTGCAGAAATAACATTCATTGCAGGCTTCAAATCTAAGCGAAATTCTTCCCAGTACTGCTTTCCCGGTTGGCCGCGGTAGATTTTAAGTGTAAATTGTTTACTCATATACACCTCATTTGTATTTCATCTACCTAAATAGGAAGCTGAAGATTTGCGGGAACATTTTTTAGCTTTGGCTTCACTTTTTTTGCTTTTGTATAGTCGCGCAAAATAGGTTCGAGATGGCGGATATCTACAGGCTCATAGCTAATCTTAGCTCCTCCATTCTCTTTATCGTACTCAGCAATCGTTGTCTTAAGCCAATTTTTATCATCTCTTTCAGGAAACTCTGGTTTGTAATGAGCTCCACGGAATTCATTACGTAAGAGAGCTCCTTTAGCAATAACAATGGCCAGTTCTAGCATAGGTTCAAACTGTCGTGCAAAAACATACGTTTGATTAGCAACTCGACTCTTATCATCTAGAGTAATATGTTTTGCTCTCTCTCGTATTGTTTCTAAACCTTCAAGTGTCTTAGATAAATCCGCATTATTTCTTTTTACAGTAACATTACCAACCATAAGATCTGCAAGTTCATCATGGAGAGCGTGTACGTTTTCTTTTCCATCACGTTCCATAATCTCATTACGTACATCTTCTTCAGTTTTTAACGCTTGATCAAATAGAGTACTTGAACAATCTCGATAAGATGAATCTAAGCTATCTAAATAACGTGGAACTTCTCCACCAACAACAAGCCCTGCGTAAATACAAGAGAGAAGAGAGTTTGCGCCAAGGCGGTTTGCACCATGATATTGATAATCACTCTCTCCAACATTGAAACAGCCTGGAAGGTTTGTCATTTGTCTGAAACGATCCCATCGATCAGAGTCATCTGCTGCCGGCCAATCAACCCAAGCACCACCCATTGTGTAATGCATAGCAGGAAAGATTTTCATTGGAATCTTTCTAGGGTCATCTCCAGTAAATTTTGTATAGATATCAAGAATAGCATCTAGCTTATGTTTTTTCTGGTCAGATAGATGAGAAACATCGAGGAAAACTTGCATATCTCCCTCTACACCTAATCCTAATTCACATACTCGTAAAATTTCACGAGCTCCAATATCTCTAGGAACAAGGTTACCAAAAGCAGGGTAAAGTTCTTCTAGGAAGTACCAAGGTTCTCCTGTCTTTCCACAAGGAATCATCTCGCCGTTAGCAGTTTGAATCTGTTTGGAGGAATCACCGTAAACCCAAACACGTCCCCCTTCTCCTCTGGCTGATTCAGACATCAAGCGAAGCTTATCTCTTCCCGGAATAGCTGATGGATGGATTTGAATAAACTCTCCATTCGCATATTTCATTCCTTGCATGTAAAGTCGCCCGTTAGCAGCTCCTGTACAAAAAGTTGAGTTGGTAGATCTTTTAAAAACTAAACCACATCCACCTGTAGCGATCACTACAGCATCAGCTTTTAAAACCTCAAGCTTCAAATTGAATAAGTCTTGTAAGACAATTCCTCGACTAATTCCTTTCTCGTCCTGAATAAGTCGTAAAAACTCATGGTTTTCAAATTTTTCGACTTTTCCTTTAGCTTCCCACCGACGTACTTGTTCATCTAAAGTATAGAGCAACTGTTGTCCTGTCGAGGCACCACAAAAAGCTGTACGATTATAAAGTGTTCCACCAAATCGTCTAAAATCCATTCTCCCTTCAGGAGTACGATTAAATGGACAGCCGTAACGATCTAACATATGAATAATTGAAGGAGCTGTCATACACATTTCAAGGATAGGTGGCTGATTTGCTAAGAAATCCCCTCCTTTAATTGTGTCATAAGCATGTATCAATGGGGAGTCATCTTCACCCATTAGATTCATTGCAGCGTTGATTCCTCCTTGAGCACATACAGAATGTGAACGCTTTACTTTAGTTACTGATACTAACTTAACTGTGCATCCATTTTCTGCTAGCTTCATCGTTGCAGCTAATCCTGCTAGACCGCCACCGACTACAATTACTGTTTTTTCACTGTCTGCCATGCTTTTAACCTAACTCACTTCTCTTGCAGTCTAAAATCGTAAATTTACCCAATATGTTCCCCAAACAGCACTTAAGCCCAAAAACATCAGTAGTAACATCAAAGCAATTACTGCTCGAGATATACGCTTTTGAGATACAGTATCTCCAGCAATTCCCCAAGTCATGCAAAAAGTCCACAAACCATTACAAGCATGAAATACAGCTGATACAACAAATATACTGTAGAGCAAAATGAATAGAGGTACCTTAAATGTTTCTCGGACAATAAGTAGGGTAATTGTTCCAAACTCTGGAACAAGTGCCAATACTTGACCTTCTTCAATTTCATAGCTTCTTAGTGTTTCTGCAAAAGCCTGACTTTCTCTATTATGTTGAGCTTGAACATATTTAGCGGCTTTTTCTTCATCTAGCTCACTGCCTTTAGGTGAACTAAAAGGATCTTGAAGGTGTGTATAGAAACTTAAGAGCTTTGGAAAGACATCTAAATTGTCTAATGATTCCTTAGGTACTTGATCTTCTATCCATTCGGAATCAATCAATTGAACATTTAATCGTTCAGATAAGGTATAGAGTCCTTCATCCATTTCGAGAGGTGCTACATAAAGCTTTGAATTCCCAATATGAACTGTCGAAGGATAATTCATGAAACGCATCTGACCTACATGAAGGAAAATTCCTAAAAGAAGAATCCAAGATGTAATTCTTTGCCAAGTATATGCACGATTTCTTCCGTATTGTCCTAAAGATGGTTTTGATCCATCACTAGATGCGGAATTTGGCTGTGCAGTTCTTAAATACTGGACTCCCCAAACCATATGAACGGCAATAGGAATTCCTAATAAACAGACTTCAATAACATTTAGATAAGGCAATGAATGAATGAAGTTTACAGCTCTAATAAAGCCAGAACCATCATCTCCTATCCATAAAGCTGCTTGCGAATTGGTTAACAAATGTTCGAAAAGAAAAAGAACTAAAAAGAAACCAGTCAATGAGTGTAGACGCCTCCAAACAAACTCTTTTGGAAGCTCTTTTTGCATTACGTTTGTCATAAACGCTGGGCCTAGGGCTACGAAGGCAACAAGCGTGTAACTTTCCAAATATATCGACTTAAATCGAACATACGGAATTGGTGTATATAGCGCCCTTGCCAACTGTGGTTTTCGACAAATTTACTAGGGAAACCCCTCAAGCCACACTCTATCAGGAAGCCCTTATTTTTCAAAGGTAAAAGCCTTATTTTTAAAACTCGTAATACTCAAAACTCAAGGTAGTTCCATCAATGGAATATTTTCTTCAGCTTTTGCTCCAAAAGCCCCATTCACTGTACTTTGCCCATCACTTGCTCCAAATACACCTACTGTTTCATCATGAACGAACTGTCCATTAAAGCCACCTTGGCCTGATGTCGTTCCTTGAATGAAAGCTGAACCAGCATACCCCCCTGTGCTAGAATCAAATGCACCTTGTAAATCAATGACCATTCCATGATCTAAATTGATAAATCCTGTAATTCCTGCTGTATTAAAGTTTACATCCAATACAACGGTACCAGAATCCCTTTGTCCCTCAAAATTTGTATCTGTATAAATTGTCGCCATCGAAACTCCTCGATAAGTGACAATAGGATTTTCTCTTGTAGCGAGTTCTGAAAAATTAGGAACAATCAAAGCAACTTCACTAGATGGTTGAATAACAAGGCCTGCATACCCTAATACAGATACACTTCCTAGCATGTCTTTAGCTGCCCAAACACCCCATGAAATATGCTCAAATCCTTCAAGTCCAGGAACAGCGCTTAAAAAACTATTATTTCCATCTACCATACTTTCTGTAAGAGAAGGAGCAAACCCCAAACTATCTGATATAAATGCAGAAGAAGGATCTAGTGTTGTTAAAAAAGCATCTTTATGAACGTAAGTATTTACTGAGTTGGTAGATTGTTTCGTTATTAACATCTCAGTAAATCCATCTGTAGTCAATGCTCCAGAAACATATCCTTGAGATGGAGATGCTGTTAAATGAACATCTAAATTTGCTTGGTTTGTTACTGTAATGCTTGAATTTGTTCCTCTATCAATAAGAACTCCATAGGCAGAACCGCTAATGGTAACAAATGTTTCATCACTAACTTCTCTATTTTCTTGAGCAATTCCTACTCCATAATGCAATACTTTTTCTAAAGTATCTGCTGGAACATTAGCATTTGGAGCAACGAGGTCAAATACAGTATCGTAAGCAAAAATAAGAGATGAAGCACCTTCTCCAACAAATGCTCCAGTAATAGGCGATTCTCCATCACTAATCTCAGCACTAATTGGATCTAAGCCTTGGTTATTTAATCCATTTAGTGAAAATATACTTGTGCTTGCTTGAAAACTGCTATCATTTATAGAGCCTTTCTTTTGTCCAGAAACGACAACAATATTTCCATCATTAAAATAGTTTAGTCCCCAAAAGCTCTGATTATCTAGATCAAATGTATAAGAACTACGTCCAAGGTCTGTACGAACCATGGGCTGTTCTGGAATCGTTTCTTCAAAGTCTTCATGATCTCCCATCTGCCATAAAGGCTGTTCAAGCCAAGGATATCCTGTAGAAATAGAAAATGTTGGATCAACTAAAGTACGTATAGCGACTCCTTCATAATGCAAAAGTGAAGCTGACGCATCTAGCCTGTCCTTTAAAGTAGTTTCGAGAGTATTGATTTCTGTTTCAACACCGGCAACCCAAAAATTTTGTTGTCCTGGATAAATAATATTCTCTACTCCATCTTCAACAAGATTCCATACCCCCCAAGCTAAATCAGGATATTCTTCATGTTCGTCAAAAAATAATTCTGGAAGAGACATGGACATGAGGAAACTAGACTGTTCCATGAGAGGTAAACCATCTATATTCCCTGTTTCAAGTTCTCCAAATAAAATCTCTGAATCAACTGCAAAATTTGTATCAGTAATTTCTACACTTTTTTCTTCTTCACCTACTTGAAAAGATCCTGTAAGAGTATTTGTAGAATATGATGCATTTAATGATAAATTAGACATTGATGTTTCTTGAGCAAAGGCTTGCATCTGATCACGAATTTTTAATCCACGTCCAAAACCTTTATAAAGCCCATCTTCTATCTCTATTTCATCTTCTTCTGGATTTAAAAAAGCTGCCGCAATGAATTGGTCACTAGCTCCAGATGTATCATTTGCAGACAATCCTAAGCCTTGTTGATTTGTTCCATAAAGGCTCCCTGTTCCTTCCCAATTACTTGCTAATTCATTTTGCCATTCAAATATAGGCTCGTGATTTGCCTGTATGTCTTCAGGAATCTGAACATGGCTTGGCATATACCCTAAATTTCTATAAAATTTTAAACCCGCAAATGAAGCATCATCTTCTAAATTCCCATACCAAGCATTCATAGGAATTTCTAAAGTACTTGTACTTTCGTTGTAAGATTTCATGAAAGCATCATCATATCGCTGATTATGTATTTCGAATGAAGCTGCCATACCGGCTACTTTTTTATGCTCATAATCAACTAAAGCTAAAGTATTGAACCCTGGATTTTTTATTGAACCATTAGATAAATGTAAGGTTCCAATTATCCCAAAGTTATCTTCTTCATGAAGTGGGTCTCCTGCGCTGCTAGTACT
Source organism: Waddliaceae bacterium (assembly GCA_002709385.1). Taxonomy (GTDB): domain Bacteria; phylum Chlamydiota; class Chlamydiia; order Chlamydiales. Next base: position 171,959 of record PAQS01000040.1, on the reverse strand, counting down.
TTGTCCCGTAGAATTTTCATTATCAAAAAAAATTTCTGAACTATAAAACCAAATACCTGAATCTGGTAAAGGTCCTTCGCTTCTTTTTCCAAAAAAATCGATATGCATTTCATCTATGTCATTTCCTTCATCGGAAAAAAAGTGATTTACGAGATAAAATTCACCAAGATTGTCATATAGAGCCCGTGTCTCTTCTTCTATATTTTCTCCATTTTCTGTTGCAGAATAGATCAAAGCGTAATCACTTTGGCTATCTATTCCAACAAGATCTAGAGTATATGAATCTCCTTCTGTTGATTGTGTAAGAAGCTGCAATAATGTTTCATCAAATGTTACTGTAATACTTTCATTGGAAATTCTGCCTTGGTCTGCATTGATTTTTAAACTTAATCTTTTGCCATTGAGATCAACATTATTCTGATTATTTTCTTCTTCGATGGTTTCTTCATATTCTTCAATAAGCTCTTGATCTGCTTCTTGCTGTTGAGTAGCGTTTACAGAGTCATTTACTGAACCTACAGTTGCTCCTACATCTTCACTAATCACTGTAGTTTCCTGTTCAGTTGCCACTTCTTCAATATTCACAGGATCTTCAGAAACTTCTTCCTCTGGAAGGTCTATACCTTCCATATTCATTCCACCTAAACCTCCAGTGCTTCCAGATTCTTCCGTATCTGTGTCTTCTTCAGTAAATAACATTTCAAAACTATCTGTATCTTCTACTTCAGATACATCATCATTTTCTACATCTACAGATTCTTCTTGGATACTTTCAGAATCACTGACATCTTCTACTGTGGAATCTTCATTTTGCTCTTCTAGATCGCTAGATGCTGCTTCTTTTTTATTTTCTGATTCTGTTTTTTTCTTTTCTTTATATGCTTTCATCCTTCCTTGCGCGACTTTTCCCTCTTCTTTTTTTGTATAATTTTGCATGAGAGAAGGCATACGAGAGACTGTTTTTACTTCCATATCTGGATTAACAACTAACCCACTACCAGATTGATTGATTTCGATTACTGGAGAAGAAGGCATATTACTCATTTCTGCTAATAATCCTTTACCAGCAGTTTTAAGAATTTGTAGACCTAACGGAACTCCAGGTAAAGAGCCATCGCTTGTATGTACTTCACCAGAAGAGCCTCTAATACCAATTGTCGCAACAGCAGTTTTTACTTTGTAATTTTCAGGAGCGATTTTAGCCATTTCTCCTGCCATAAAACCAAGAGCACCATTTTTGATAGAAATCTCACTATGTGCTTCTTTTCCTTCCACATAACTATATTTTTCTACAGTAAAATCACTGCTTCCAGCGAGACTAACTTTTGATCGATCTCGGAAATCCACCTGAACAAAAGCTCCCATTCCAGTTTCAATTTTATCACCAACATAAATCGGTGATTTCAAGCGAAGTCGATGCTTTGTTCCATCGGCTCTAGTTAAGACTGCTTTTCCTTTAATAGAAATTACGATTCCTATCATATTTTGCTTAGAAGAAGCTGCCGCTTGCGGCATATTTTCACTAGAAAAAATTACCCCGGGGCTTATTGATATGAGAATGGTGAAAAAGGCTAAATAGAATAACGTAAATGACTTTGAAATATTTTCCTTCATGAAAGGAGTCCCCTGAATACTGTTGTACTAGGAGACTATTTGCAGGATTTAGGCCAGAAGAAGACTATATCTTGAAGAGTTTTTTTGTATTTTCTGCACAAATACGGCCTAAGTCTTGAGGATCCATATTTTTGACTGATGCAATTAGTTTTACTGTCTCGACCATATAAGCAGGTTCATTTTGCTTGCCTCTCCAACCTTGTGGAGCTAAATAAGGGCTATCTGTTTCTACTAAAAGTTGTTCTACAGGTACTAATTTAGCAACTTCTCTTAATTCTTCACTTCGTTTGAATGTTACAATTCCACTAAGAGAGAGGTACCATCCCCTATCGATCACCTGTTCAGCTTCTTCAGTTGTTCCTGTAAAGCAGTGAAGAACGCCTGGTCTATGACGTCCTTTGTCCATATACTCTTCGTCTAAGATGCTAAAAAAATCGGTAAATGCTTCACGACAATGAATAACAACTGGCAATCCGCACTCTACAGCCAATTTTAAATAACGTCTAAGGAAGTCTTGTTGAACAGAACGCTCTGAATGTGAGTAATAATAATCTAGGCCTGTCTCACCTACTGCTACAATCTTCTGATTTCTAGCAACCTCTGCCATTAAAGGAAAAAGTTCTTCTCCTTCTTTTTCCACATCATGAGGAGTTGTAGCCGCAACATTATACACCCAAGGATAACGTTTATGGAGTTCTAGACCTCTTTCAAGTGTTACCTGATCTGTACATATGTTAATGACAAAATCGATACCGGCTTGTTTAGCTCTTTCTAGAACTCCATCTACATGAGGATAGATAGAATCACTTGTAATGTGTGCATGTGAATCGATCAATTGCAGTGATTCAGTCAATGTCCATTTCCTCTAAATAATTTATAATTAATTGTGGTGTTAAAGTTTGTGGTAAAATTTCCGGTGCTTTTCCTGGAGTTTTCCCATAAAGAAGGTAAAGAGGAACTCCATTACGACCAAATTTTCTTAGAGCTTCGGTGATGAGTGGATCATTTTTGGTCCAATCTGCCACCATGAGCACTACACCTTTTTCTTTAAACATTTCTTGTACAGAGTCTGCATAAATTGAAACTTTGTTTGCCTGGCAGATTAAGCACCATTTTGCTGTAAAATCGACAAATACAGGTGTACCTTTTGCTTGTAGACGTGCAAGTTCAGACTCTGAAAACGCAATTTCGACTAATTCTGTACTAGAATCAGAATCACTTTTTGCTTCAGCAACAGCCAAGTATACTCCTAAGCTGCATACAAATAAAGTCACGCAATAAGCAGGATAACGTTTTGTCTTCGGCTGTATCAATGTTCCCCAACGTCCATATACCCATGCTCCAAAGCCTATTGTAAGTAGTCCACTCATGAGATATAGAGAAGCCATGCTATCTGTTTGTGCTTGGTAAACCCATACAAGCCATACAACAGTTGCAGCCATGAAAAAGCCCATCAATTGCTTAAATGTTTCCATCCATGCTCCAGGTTTTGGCATGAACTTGAGAAGAACAGGGAAAAATGATAGGAGCAAATAAGGGAAAGCTAGTCCTAGAGCCATCATAGTGAAAATAGTCAGAATGGCAAGACTTGGAAGTCCAACAGCAAACCCGATTGCTGGCCCTAGCAAAGGGCCTGTACATGGAGTAGAGACAAGGGTTGCTAGTACCCCACTTAAAAAAGAACTGGTGAGCCCTTCTTGTCCTTGCTGTGCTTGTGCAGCTGCACTACTTAAGCTTGTTCCTAATTCAAAAACTCCAAAAAGACTTAAAGCAAGAAGAAATAAGATACAAGCGAGTATGCCAACAAATACTGGTTCTTGTAGCTGAAATCCCCAACCAACACCTGCTCCTACTGTTTGCAGTGCAATCAAAAGGCCTGCTAGAACCCAAAACGAAAGAATTACCCCAAGGGTGAAAGCTAATCCATGACGCATGATCACTTTACGATCTTGTCCAGCCATTTTCACAAAAGATAAAATTTTGAATGAAATCACTGGCAAAACACAGGGCATAAGATTTAGAATCATTCCACCAAAGAAAGCCATGACAAGAGCAACCATTAAAGAGTCTACTTCTGCTTCTCTTGTTACAAGCTCTGGTGGAGCTGTTTTAACAGATGATTTCGCTACTATTTTTTCTTGAGGAATTTCCTTCTCATCAGAAGAAACTGTTTCTTTTGTAAGTTTTTTTTCTTCTTTTACAGCTACTTCTGTGACATCTTTCGCAGCACTCTCTTGTTTCATTTCAACAATAGATGGCTGTTTTTCCTTATCAAAAGCTTGAATAGGATGCTTAAGAGTCCAAGCTCTCTTTTTTACTATGTCGTGTTCATTGTAAGTGAGAACTAAAACCCCTTCTAGTACACCATTTTCTATTTGACTAAGATTCGTTTTTCCTAATTCAATATGAAGGCCTGCATCGTCTTGTGTCCAGTGATAACGTGCTTGCCCTGCTACAGAAGAGAAATCTTTAGGAAAAAATCGTAGTGAATGTATATCTAAGTCACCCTCTGTAGCAGAAGGAAGAACACTAAGAACTAAACTTTCTTTTTTTCTTTGAATTTCTATATCCCATAAAGTTTCTGGTAGAGCTTCTCTAGCTTTTTTAAATTCAGCTGCCCAGCGTTCATCTATTTCTGGAGCTAATTTTCTTATAGGTAAGCTTAGTTCAAGCTCATCTCCACCAGGCACACAAGTTTCTTTACAAGCTAACCAATCAATAGTAGCTCTAATAGATAGAACATCACCTTTTAATTCAGACTGATTCTTTGTATATACTTCTGCAAGAAGTAAAACTTCATCTTCATAACCATAGCCGATAACATCGCCAAAAGAAAATTGTTCCGGATAAGGCCAGTGTAATTCACTAATTTCGACCTCTTCAGGAAGGTCCCATTCTACAGTTACTGGATACCCACTTTCTCCTGGATTTTCCCAATAAGTATGCCAGCCTTCAGCCATTTTAAAACGAAGACCAATCCACCAAGATTTACCAGACTGTACCCACTGATTTTCTGTTACCAGTTGAACTCTTATAGGCTCTATCTCTTCACAACAGGCATCATCTGAAGCGCATAAAAAAACAGGCAAGAAAGTTACGAGAACTAGTGTACGAAAATAGCCAGTCCATCTAAGCTGAGAGAGAGAAAAATACATAGCGACGCCTCTGGTAAGAATTGTAAGCCGTGGCTTCAGAGTAGTATGTTAGGTGTAACTCATGATATCTTCATTTTTTCTTGGAAGCAACCCATTTTTTTTAGCATTTAGAGAAGCAGATATATTTGGAAAAGGTATTTTCATTTCACTATTTGCTCTTTCTCTGATTACATGGGTTGTATTATTACAAAAATACTGGATGACGCGTTCAATGGAAGAAATGTCGCGTGATTTTTCTCAGAAGTTCTTTGAGAAACAAGAAAACATTTTCTCTCTCAATTATGAACCATCGTACTCTGAAACAGAGTACCCGAACCCTAGCCTTGTTCTCTATGAGTCAGTAAAAAAACAGGCCCTTGCCCTATTAAGTAAAAACCGCTCTTCTAATCAAGATAAAACAGCTATTTTGACAATTGCTGATATTCATATGTTAGATCAAAATCTTATGACTACACTGGGACAGCTTTCTCAAATCATTCATCAGCATCTTTTTGTTTTACCTACTGTAGTAAGTTTAGCTCCTTTTTTAGGACTTTTGGGTACTGTTTGGGGAATTTTAATGACTTTTTCTGAGTTACAGAGTCGGGCTGGTGGACATGGCAATGAACTCGTTTTAGGTGGTTTAGCTATGGCACTTGCTACAACAGTTTTAGGTCTTATTGTGGCTATTCCAGCTCTCATCGCTCATAATTATTTGAAGTGCCGCATTTCATCTATTGAGATGAATATGGAAAATTTTTCTCAAGAGTTACTTAGCACTGTGGAACTACAATACCGTAAAGCCGATGTCTAGACGAGTACGAAAACTATATAGAAACCAAGAACGCTTCACATTCGAAGGAGATGTAAACCTTACTCCCTTGATTGATGTCGTTTTTGTTGTTCTCATTATGTTTATGATTATTGCTCCAATGCTAGAGTTAGAGAAAATACAGTTAGCTCAAGCAAGTAAAGCGGAATCTGAAGAACAAGCTGCTCTTCGAAAAGGGTCCGCTGTCAGTATTCACCTAGATGAAAACAACTCTATTTTGTTTAATCGGAAAGAAGTTTCTTTAGGCCAACTTCATAAATTACTTTTTTTATCAAAAGAACGTTATCCACATATCACACCTCAGTTTTTCCCTGATAAACATGCTTATTTTGGAGCCTATAAGCTTGTATTAAATGCTTTAGAAGAATCGGGATATGAGACAGTAGATATCGTTTTAGATCCTAAGTAGAGAATGATATGGGCAAAACAAATAATAGGTACAAACCTAGTACATATCGAGCTTGGAGAAGTACACTTCTTGCCCACCTTATCTTTATTTTTTTGCTTGCTTTTAGTCCAAATGCTGTCGAAACTTCAAAACAAAGAAAGCCAATTCAAACTCAAACAGTGATGGTATATGAAACTCCTGCAAAAGAAATTACTGTAACGAATCCATCAGAGCAAAAAACAATTTCTTCAATACCTCCAACTCCAACTCCAACTCCAACTCCAACTCCAACTCCAACTCCACCTAAACCTAAACCTAAACCTAAACCTAAAGTTGTCTCTTCTGTAGAAAAAGATAGATTTTATCCTGAAGAATCAGAAAAAAAGCTTTCTCAAATTCTTGAAGCGACTCGCCGTCAGATAAGTGACATACAGCCGGCTCATTCATCGAGATCATCTAGAGAAGCTGTAAACTTACCTGCTGTCATTTCTTCTAGTTTTGTTTCTGGTGATTCTGTGCAAGAAACTAGTTTAGAAGATCGTTATGAATCAGTTCTCATACAACATCTTAAACTTTTCCTTCGATTACCTGACTTTGGTGAAACCCGTATTCTTCTCACTTTAGATCGTCAGGGGCGTGTTCTTGATCTTCAGCTTAAATCTTCAGAAAGTGAGCGAAATAAGCAATACGTTCTGGACACAGTACCTTCCTTAATCTATCCTGAGTTTGGACCAGCATTTCGTGGTAAAAATCGGCATCAATTTCAACTTGTATTAAGTAATGATATTTAAGAGGGGCAAACAATGAGAGTATCGAAACTCATTATAGGATTGCTATCCATCTTCATAGCTTGTATTTCATCTTTTCCTCTTTATTCTGTAGAAAGTGGTGATATTGTTGTGCACTTACCTACTGATAAAAAGCTTCTTTCTATCTATATTTCAGAAGCTATAGAAGATCAGTGGAAATTTTCGCACTCTCACTTGAAAGATTTAGAATCTATTCTAGAGTTTGATTTAGCTCATAGTGGCTTATTAGAATCTCTTCCTCGTGATGTTAATATTGAAAAAATTTTATCTAAAGGAAGTTTCGAAGGCTCTGAGAGCGTTGGTGAATTACAAAAATCTGATGCTTATTACATCATCAGGCTTCAAGCGAGAAAGAATGTTTTGCAATCCAAAGTCATTCATCTTTCCAGTCAAAAAGCTACATTTTCAAATCCTATCATCTTAAGTGGTGATTTAAATCGTGATCGCAAGTTGATTCATCAACTTTCTGATTTTATTCACCAGCAAATCCTGTCTTATCCTGGTATTGCAAGTACTCGTATCCTTTATACAATTCGCGTTCCTGGTCCTACTGATAATAACTGGTTATCTGAAGTATGGGAATGTGATTGGGACGGTGCGAATGCGCGCCAAGTAAGCCAAGAGAATGCTTACTGTGTAACACCTAAATACCTTAATGCTGGTCTAGGTAAAGTACCTAGTCACTATTTTTACGTATCGTATCGAACTGGCCAGCCTAAGATATACATTGGTTCCCTTAAAGGAAAAGATTCTCAACGTTTTACTACTTTGCGTGGTAATCAATTAATGCCAATTGCTTCAAATGCTCGTGATAAAGTTGCCTTTATCTCTGATGCTACTGGGAATCCAGATTTGTTTCTTCAAGATTTTACTCCAGAAGCAGGTCCTATCGGCAAGCCACGTCAAATTTACGCTACTGTACGTGGAACCCAAGCGAGCCCTACATTTTCTCCTAATGGAGATCAAATTGCTTTTGTTTCTAATAAGAGTGGTTCTCCTCGTATTTATATAATGGAAGTTCCTGAAGGCCGTGCTCACTTAGGAAAAATTCATACGACACTTATTTCGAAGTTAAATCGCGAAAACACCGCACCATCTTGGTCTCCAGACGGAAAAAAAATTGCCTATTCTGCTAAGACAAACGGAACCCGCCAAATTTGGGTTTATGATAATGATACGAAGCGAGAAATGCAGATTACATCAGGACCAGGAAATAAAGAGAATCCTTCTTGGGCTCCTAACAGTTTACACATCGTTTTTGATCACAATACTGAATCTGGCTCTGAGTTATTTATGGTAAATTTAAATCAACCCAAAGCGGTTCAATTGAGTTCTGGAAAAGGAGAAAAACGCTTTCCAGACTGGTCTCCACGACTTTTATCAGAGTAGTTTGAGATCCTACGAAATTCTTTCAACTATTAAGAGAATTATGGTAGGGTGACTCTAGTACACTATTTTTAGCAACTGAGGCTTTAGTAGAGAAGTCGAAGTTCTAAGTAAGCAAAGAACTAGTTTAGGGAATTGCTTTTTTTGAGGTGTTTTTTACTCTGCTTTTAAGATACTGTATAAATGATGTTAGCCTGAGTAGAGTGGACATTTAATTAGCGGACTGTATTGGCAGTCAAATGTGGTGCAGATTTCAAAGTAAAGCGGGTAACTGCGAGGTTTATTGATGACAACGGTCTCTTGGAGAACAATCCTCAAATTCAGCATAATTGCATTGCTTCTTTTTGGCTGTAGACGATCAGGTGGAGATGTATTAGACGATACTCGTACTGCCGGACGCTACATGGGTAAAGGTGTACGCTCACTTTTTGGCAGTCACAAAATTTCCCGCCAAGTGAATTCAGCAGATGAATTTTATGGTGAAGAAGAAGACTTTATTCCTTTGCAGGATGATTTTTATACAAGCTCAGTTGGAGCAGGTCAAACACTTAGCTTAGATACGATTGACTCTGACTCTGCTATTCCACAATCACGAATTTCTCCAGGAGATCCTGGGGGGCCATTACCTGGAATTGAGCATTTTCGTGATACCAATAGCTACCCTGATTTAGCTCGTATTTTCCGTACGATTCACTTCCCTTATAATAGCAATTTGGTAAAGGGGGAAGAAAACTATCGTACAATTCAGGCTATTGCCAACTATATGCAGGCAAACCCGAAGGCTTATTTGTTTATTGAAGGACATTGTGATGAACGAGGAGCGGCGGCATATAATTTATCTTTAGGTTCTCGCCGTAGCAATGCTGTGCGCAACCTTCTTATCAAAGAAGGTGTAAATATGGAGCGTTTATTTACTATTTCTTACGGTAAAGAACGCCCTGTTGCGATGGGTCATGATGAATCGGCTTGGAAATTAAATCGTCGCTCTCAGTTTAGCATTTATTACCACTAGTGAATTTATGTACTGGATCAACCGATTAAGCTTTTACTTGAGTATATCTCTTTCTGTTGCAGCTTTCGCTCCTACTGCTCTGTTTGCGAAACAGGATCGTTCTTCGCAGCAGGTTCGTTTGTTACAAAATGAATTGCATAATCTCACAACTGAGATGGCTATTCTTGATGATAAGATCGAGATTCAAGATCAAACTATTGCAGCCCTTCGCCAGCAAATTATGGAAGAGATCAGCAATCAACGCCAAGGGATTCAGAAGCAATCTCGTGGCGTTGAAGAGCAATTAAAAAATTTAGAGTCGAATTATAGAGGTGTCCGCCAGGATTTAGACAAGATCCGCAGACACAATAATGAATTAGTTGCTGGTCTCGAAGGAGTAAAGAAGCAGCTTACCCAGCTAGATGAAGCTATTACCCAACAAGACCGCAACCAAGCCAACTTGCAAAAGGCCCTGACAAGCTTAATGGACGCCATACAAAGCGATCATAAGCGGCCTAGTGTTCAAAAGAGTACAACCTATACAGTACAATCGGGCGATAGTTTAGATAAAATAGCTCGGAAATTTAAAATTACGGTTGAAGGCATCAAAAAAGCTAACCAACTCGAAAAAGATCTGATTGTCATCGGCCAAAAACTTATTATTCCCTAGATTTATGAATAAAGATAAGGGAGATACACGAGTATCTCCTTGATCTAAATGTAGCGGAATTCAGATAATGCTTGCTTAAGAATAGAGTTTTTGCATTTTCACTGAATTTCGACACCTTCTGATGCTAATTGAAGTATTTTTCTTCTTTGTGCTCTGTTTAGCTTGTTGACAATCGAACTCTCTCAGCAACAACTTGTTATATAATATATTTATTGACTCTTTTTAGAGTTTTTCCTATTATTCCTAGGAAAAGGCCGTGTCGTTGCAGCATGTAGTCTGCTTTGATTTCCGGCAAATTGGATTAACGAAGTTACTCTACGTTTTGAGTAGCTTGAGACAAAAGCGCAGGACTCCATGTCGAGGCATACTATTCGCTTTCATCTAGGTTCTCTGTTCAACGAGTGCCTTGCTGCGCGCTTATATGCTTCTGGTAAAAAGCTTCTTGTTTCTCTCCTTCTCACTAACATTCTCCTAAATTTTATATTACGCTTACAGAAAGCAAAGGGCTTGCTATGAGTCATTCTACGGAAGAGTTTAGTAAACTTCGTTCCTATATATGGCCAGTTCATACTTATGAACTAAAGAAACTTGTCCCAATGCTCCTAATTTTCTTTTTCATATCGTTCAATTACAATGTTTTGCGAACGATGAAGGATTCCATGATTGTTACTGTTGCGGAGTCTGGTGCTGGCGTTATACCTTTTTTAAAAGTTTGGGCGATGTTTCCTATTGCTGTTGCTTTAACGGCAATATTCACGCATTTATCTAACCGTTTCGACCGCGAGCGTGTTTTTTATTTGATGATGGGAGGATTTCTTAGCTTTTTCGCTTTATTTGCTTTCGTTCTTTACCCTCATAAAGAATCTATTCTTCTTGATGATTCTCTTTCGTGGTTAAGTGACTCTCTTCCTACTGGTCTGATTGGTTTAGTGGACATGATACGTCTTTGGCCATTCACTTTATTTTATGCTATGGCAGAGTCTTGGGGAGCTATTGTTTTATTTGTTCTCTTCTGGGGGTTTGCTAATCAAATTACTCGTTTGGGTGAAGCGAAGCGTTTTTATGCTTTGTTTGGTATTGGAGCAAACTTAGCGGGAATTATGGCTGGTAAGCTATCTATTTCTCTTAGTCAAACAAGTCTTAACCCTAACCTTCCTTTTGGCGTAGATGCCTGGCATCAGACCTTAGTTTTATTGATTAGCATGATTCTCTTGTCTGGTTGCGCTACCATTATCTTGTTTCGCTGGGTTCACACTAATGTTTTGACAGACCCTCGCTTTTATGATCCCGCTACAATGGATCAAACACCAGTAAAAGATCGCCAACGCATGTCTCTTCGAGACAGTATTCTTTATTTAATGAAAAATAAATACTTACTTAACATTGCCGTTATCGTTATTTCGTACAATGTTGTAATTAATTTAGTTGAAGTTGTGTGGAAAGATCAACTCAAACAACTCTATCCTGACCCGATCGATTACAATATTTATATGAATAAAATTACGATTGCGATTGGAATTGCTTCTACTTTTTCAGCTTTATTCATATCTGGCAATGCTATTCGTCGCTGTGGTTGGACATTTACAGCTTTGATTACTCCTATGATTCTTCTTACAACAAGCGTAGGATTCTTTGCCTTTTTACTTTTCAAAGACTCTTTGAATTCAGTTTCCGGTTTCTTTTGGGGAACTAGTCCTTTAGCCATTGTAGTTTTCTTTGGCGGACTTCAAAATACCCTTTGCAGAGGAGCCAAGTACTCTGTTTTTGATGCAACAAAAGAGCTGGCTTTTGTACCTCTCAGTACAGACCTCAAATCTCAAGGTAAGGCAGCTATTGATGGAGTCGCTTCACGTCTAGGAAAGTGTGGTGGATCGGTGATTCACCAAGGGCTCCTTGTATTTTGTTCCACTTTAACAGTAAGCGCGCCTTACGTTGCGGTCGTTCTATTTGTACTTGTCTTTATGTGGATTGGAGCAACTAAAAGCCTTGGAGCTCAGTTTAGCGCTCTTACAAGTGGACCACAACCTCTCAGCCAAGCAAGTAAAAAAATAGGTGAAGCTGATCTAGCTACAGCAGCTAATTAGTTTGACTTTGCTTTGTAGCTAATGATAAAACCCCTCTTTTGAGGAATTATTTTTAAAAAGGGGTTTACAATGTTCTATCGATATTTTATTGCTTTATTACTTGTTTCATCTTCTGTTTTTGCTACAACTATTCATATAAACGAATTACCTAGCCATGGCGGGGCATTAAATATCGAAGGTGGTAATCTCCCAAAATTCCGCTTATCTTCAAAACAAATCTGGGCCAATCTTTGTTTTATCATCGACCGACCTTTACATAATCAAATGGACCTTGATGAAATTACCTCACAAAACACTTACACCCTCAAAGAAAGTTCTGTTCTAGAGTATAACGAAGCACAGACTACCTTAGCTCAAGCAATAACATTAAAATACTACATTGAAAACACCCATCGTCTTAGTCAAAAAGCTTCAGACGAAGATGCTTTATTATGTATTCAAGTACACCGCAATAGTTCAGGTCCAGCTCATCTAGACCTCATCGAATCAATTTTTTCTAAACTTCTTTCTAACCTAGATCTAGTTAAAATTCCCAATAAAGGAAAGTGCCGAACTTATTATTCACCATCCAATAAGTGTCAAATTCATTTGCGCTACGGTACTACTCAAATGACTATGCGTGGCTATGATGGAGTTGACCTTTTATTATCTTTAAGTTTAGCAGCCGGTTTAGACTCTAAGCTTAAATCGAGTTCAATTCTTATACCATCTCGCTTCATCCCGTTTGATTTAAATAGCCAAGTTCTAGCAAAAAGCGCTGAGTTTGACGTACGTAATCATCTAAGTGAAGTCGTGGATGAAATTTTATCTCTACAGACAAGCGAACTTATTGATCGTACAAATACTTTATTTACTTCCCCAAACCCTCAAAAGAAGCACCTAAATGCTGAAATGATAAAAAAAGAAGACATTCAAAGTCCTCTTCTTCTACAAGCAAGTGGGTCATTTTATCCCAAAAAAATGCATCCAGACATAGCTCTTATTTGATCTCTCTTATTGCAATTTTCCATTTTCTCTAAGCTTATCTTACCCTTATTCAATTATTAAGTAGGGTTATGCTAAGCTTAGAAAAGTTTTAACCTTTGACTCCCCCTTATCCTTGAATCTATTAGCAAAATAATGCATAATATTATCCTCGTGACCTACTTAATCTATTTCTGAACTAAATATAGTTTCTAGTTATAGATCTTTATAAAAAATTTGATAATGCTGTGATATTCTAATGACTATCACAGGGAGCTCATAATTTTTTTATGGGACAAATGATTTATTTATTCTGGCGACGGACATAATGGCCCATTCTGAAACAGAGGAATTTACTGGACTTAGATCCTATCTCTGGCCCATCCATATGCATGAGCTTCGTAAGCTCATACCCATGTTGTGCATTTTCTTTCTGATTTGCTTTAACTACAGCATACTTAAAAATCTTAAAGACGCAATTGTAGTAAACGCTAGAGGATCTGGAGCTGAAGTCATTCCGTTCTTAAAAGTCTGGGCGATGTTACCTTTTGCTGTATTTTTGACCTATGCCTTAAGCAAGCTTGGGCGAATAATGAGTCAGGAAAAAGTTTTCTACTGTGTCGTTATTTTTTTCCTTACCTATTTCTTGCTCTTTATTACCCTTCTTTACCCTAATCGTGATTGGATTCATCCACATGCTACGGCTGATTATATTACGAAGCTTACACCAGATGGGATGGCAGGTCTTATAGCAGTAGCTCGTAACTGGTCTTTTTCTATTTTTTACGCTCTATCAGAATTATGGGCTGCTATTGTTCTTTCTGTACTTTTCTGGGGATTTGCCAACAACATCACGAAAGTATGTGAGGCAAAACGTTTTTACAGTGTATTTGGTATCGGAGCTAACCTAGCTGCTGTTGCTGGAGCTCAAGCAGCTTTATATTTAACTTTTGAAGAATCTGTTCCTTTTCTACCTTCTGCACATGACGCCTGGGAACAAACAATCATCGCTCTTTGTTCTGTTGTGATTGTTATTGGCTTTGCCATTATAGCTATTTATCGCTGGCTTCATGTAAATGTAGTCTATCCAGAAGAGTTATCGACCCCGAGCTCTCCTTCAAGCAAGAAGAAAAATCAGGGCTCTTTAAGCGAAAGCTTTCGCTTATTGCTCAGTTCTAAATACTTGATTTGTCTTGCTGTTTTGGTTCTAGGTTACAACTTGTGCATTAATTTGGTCGAAGTACTGTGGAAAGATCAACTACGCCAACTTTACCCAACAGGCGCTCAGTACAACATCTATATGAACAAACTTACTTCTGTAATGGGTGTCATTTCTACATTCACTGCTGTTTTCATTAGCGGTAATGCTATACGTAGATTGGGATGGACATTTACAGCGATGCTGACCCCTGTTATTATGTTAATCACAACTTTGGGCTTTTTTGGCTTCTTGCTTTTTGGTCCTAGCATGGCAGTGTTGTTCCCTGTACTGGACGGCCTATCGCCTCTTGTCGTAGTTGTCTTTTTTGGTGCAGCTCATAATGCTTTCAGTAAAGCTGCTAAATACACCGTGTTTGATAACACGAAAGAGATGGCTTTTATTCCTCTAGATCCAGAGCAAAAACTTCACGGAAAAGCTGCTATTGACGGTGTTATTTCGCGTATGGGTAAATCAGGTGGCTCACTGATTCATCAAATATTTTTGTTTGTGTTTGCCTCATTCACCATGAGCGCACCTTATATCGCTATAATCACTATTACATCTATTGTATGCTGGATTCTAGCTGTTCGAGTCTTATCTAAAGAATTCAAAGCACTAAGCTCAGCGCCAAGTACAAGCAATGTGAATAATAGTGAAAAAAATTCTGAAGTGCTTGCTACAAGCTAAGAAGATTTTATTGGGAGAGAAATAAGAACTCTCTCCCATTTTACAAACTATTCAATTTCTAAATAGCGTCTGATTTTTCTGCGTTCTAAAGGATGAATCTCAGAAGATCGGCATGCAATCCACTCATCATAAACTTCACGTAAATCTTCACGGCTAAAGACTTTTTTTAATTCTTTAAAATCGTTGTAGTGAAGATCAAAACCACCTTCGATTCGATCTCTAAAATGAGAAATCAAATCCTTAAATACTTTTTCTTTACGTATAACAGATATATGATGAATGACCGCTGCAACTAACGAAGCAGGTACACCTAAAACTAACCCTAGAGCTCCACCCAGAACAGCTCCGGCTGCAGTTCCAACGCCTATAACTACAGTAAGCAAACCAGCTGCAACTAAAGCTGCACCAAAAGTTACAATAGTAGCTGCAGCTAAACTTGTAATAGCTAAAAATCCAGATGAAACAGCACCTAGACCACTTCCAACACGACTACAAACTGTAACCGATTTTTTATAAGCTTCTCCCATTGCTTCAAACGTAGTCCATAAATTACGAACGCAAAACGTCTGACGAGAGCTTAATTTGCGCACAACAAAGCGTCGAAGCAATTCTCCTGATTCACTATTAAGATCACGAAAGTAACGATCTCTTTTCTGTGAATAATCAATAGGCAAAAGAGCTTCATTGGTTAATGGAGATGCCATATTAAACCTTTATTAATTAATTTTATAAAGCGACCATAAATTATATTTTGTATAAGCATATAAATCTAGTAAAAACTCGAATAATACAAAAACTAAATACTCATTTTCCCCTCTTGCATCTTTTGGCTTTTCCTCTATACAATCAAAATAATTCTATATAACTTTCTCGGGTGGTCGTGATGAATTCCTTTCGGTCTTTCGTCGTCAATCTTTCTCTTTTAATGCTTATTTCTACTGCTACAGCTTATGCAGGAGAAGCAGCTCATTTTCCAGGAGCTGCTTTGCAAGCAATTCAAGAATCTGTTTTGCGTGGAGCAACAGGAACTTTAGGTCTTAGTCCGCGTGAAAAAAACGGTGTATATGCAGATAGTATTCAGCAGCGCAGTTACTTTCCTAACGGTCAACCTCAGTTAATTCAAACATTTGCTAGGATGCCGGACAGTTCATATATTCAACATGGAACTGAAACGACTTTTTACCCTAACGGTAGTTTATCTAGTCACGGGGCTGTTGCGAATGGTACTCGCCATGGTAAGTGGGTTTTTGTGGCTGAAGATGGAAGCCTTACAGAAGGAGAGTTCCAGCTTGGAAAACGTACTGGTGCATGGCGTGTTTGGAATGGGCAGCAACAACTTCTTGTTGAAGAAAATTATTGGCAGGATGCCTTGCATGGTCCTCGCAATACCTTCCATCCTAATGGTAAAAGCGCATCTCAAGAGTTTTATGTACATGGAAAGAAGCAAGGTCGTTTTACATATTGGCATGATAATGGGGTTCGTTCATTAGAGCTAAGTTATGTGAATGATCAAGAACATGGATCTAAAAAGGTATGGAGTAAGCGTTCTGTCTTGTTGGTAGACGGCCAATTACAAATGGGTATCCCTGATGGAGAGTGGGTTTGGAGAAATGTAGACGGCAGAACTCTACGTACTTCAACTTTTTCGAAAGGAAGCGGTATATTTTTTACTTACATTTCTAATAATGCTGAGCAAAAACCACACATGGCTGAAGCCAACCTTGTCATTCGCGAAGAGATTCCTTTTAAGAACGGACAAATCAGTGGTCTTAAGAAAATTTACTATCCTGATGGAGCTCTCGAAGCTCAGATGACCTACGATGAAGGAATTGCATCGGGTCCTTTTAAAGAATGGTATACTGATGGCGCGTTAAAGGCAGAAGGACAGTATTTAAACGGTATGTTTGCTCATACTGTTAGGATTTACCATTCTAGTGAAAATTCTGATGAAGTAGCTCGTATTGCAGAAGAAAGAGAGTATAGCGAAGATCAAGAAACTTGTACTTTGACACGTTACTCAACTGAAGGCAATAAAGAGCTAACAATGGAGCTTTTAAACGAGGTTCCTCATGGAAAATTTGAAACTTATTTTTCTGATGGGTCTTTAAGTCAAAAAGGCCATTTTTTACAAAATTTAAAAAGTGGTTCTTGGGAAGAGTGGTACCCTAATGGTCGGCCTAAAAGTAAGCAAGAGTGGTCTATGGGAATGCACCATGGTATTTTTGTTGAGTGGTATGATTTAGGAGTATCGGAAGAGCCAAGCCAAATTAAAACAGAAGGTTTCTACGCTAGTAATGAAAAGCATGGTAGTTGGAAAGAGTGGTACCCTGATGGAGCACCAAGAATTATCGCCTCTTACCATTATGGAAAAGCAGACAGTATTTACGAAGAATATTGGCCTACCGCTGAAGGACAAAATTCTAATCATAAAAAAATTGAAGGAAACTACCACCTTGGACAGAAAGAAGGTGAATGGAATTCATGGTATGAAAATGGGCTTACTCACGCTCGTACAACTTTCAGCTATGGAAAAAAAGAAGGCATATATGAAGAGTGGTATGATTATTTAGTTGGTAGCGCACCTGTCTTAAAGCTTAAAGGTAAATATCACTTAGACTTAGCCAATGGAGAGTGGGATAGCTATCACCGCGATGGCGCAGTCGCTCTCACTCAAAACTTCCGTCAAGGTAAACTTGATGGCCCAATGAAAAGCTTTTATGAAACAGGAACACTAAAAGAAGCTGGTCAGTATAAAAATGGCTTAAGGGATGGTGTACAGCGTATTTACCATGCTAATGGTGAATTAAAGCAAGAAACAGCTTTTGTACAAGGGCATGAGCAAGGTATTCATGCGGCATATCATGAAACAGGAAAGCTTGGTGTGAAAGGTGAATATTCTCATGGTCTTCCTGTAGGTACTTGGCGTTGGTTTGCTCAAAATGGAAAACGCTTATTAAAAAGAAGTACATTTGATGATGGAAACGGAACTTTATATAAGTTTGATGCTGAAGATAATATGGTAGCTTCTTATGAACTTCAACAAGGCTTACGCCATGGAAAAATGACTGAGTGGCATAGCAATGGAAAAATTCGCTCTGAAACTGAATATATGTTCGGCATGATCCACGGAAACCACAAAGAGTGGCATGAAAATGGACAAGCTTTGAGTGAAGGAACATGGATTTATGGCCGCCGTACTGGCACCCACAATGTTTGGTATGGTAATGAGCAAGAGCAGTATACAGCTTATTTTTCTCATAACCTTCTTAATGGGCAAGCAACAGAGTGGCATGAAAATGGTCGTATTAAGTCTCAAGGACAATATAGTAATGGTTTAAAAGATGGTGCATGGACTTGGTATGATCGCTATGGAGATAAAGTAAAAGAAGAACACTATGACCAAGGTATTATTGTATATACTGAAGATTATTCAGCTGTCCCTACTCCTGGTGTTGCAGAAGAAAAACCTATTGAATAAGAATACTGTGCTCCTGAATAATTCAGGAGCGTATTTTTATTTTTCTTGAAACAAATAATATTGTAAGAACAACAATAGCACCGCATAACCCCCAGTATAAGGGAGTATAATCAGATTCTAATACACGTACGTTATGAACACAGTACAAGTACAAAATTTTTCCATGTTCATCATTTGATTCTTCTTTATCTAAAACACCTTGTATAGTTAGTAATTGAGATGAAGAATGCTCTTCAAATGCTCCTAAAAGATGTACTTGCTTCCCAACATTTTCTGTTTTTCCTATACAACATGTGCGTAAATTAGCTTGCGAAGAAAGATAATAGCGCCCATCGCTCGTGGAATGAAGAAAACCTTGTAACTCTACTTCTTGACCAAGATGTTGATCCCATGAATTTGAGTTAGAAATTGAATCAAGAGATAACGTATGGTGTTGTGCTGAAAGATAGAAAGGTAACAAGCATAAAATCAAAAAACGAGTTAACATACTCTTCGCCTAAAAAAATAATCACAAGAAGCAACCACTATATGCTAGGCTTAGTAAAGAAACAAGTTTAGTTGGTTTTATGTCTTATACACTATTTACTTCTGAATCAGTTGCACAAGGACACCCAGATAAAATTGCAGATCAAATTTCTGATGCAATTTTAGATGCTATTCTCCGCCTTGATCCTGAAGCACATGTTGCTTGTGAATGTATGGTTTGTACTGACCTGATTGTAGTTGCAGGCGAAATTACTTCTAATGCAGTCATTGATTACGAACAAATAGCTCGTGATACAGTAAAAAATATTGGCTATTCAAATCCACATGAAGGTTTTTCTCATATTAGCGCTAAAGTCTTATTGCATATTCATAAACAATCCCCTGATATTGCTAGAGGAGTTTCTGAAGAAAGTGGTAATTTTCAAGGGCAAGGCGCTGGTGATCAAGGAATTATGTTTGGATATGCTTGCGATGAAACCGAAGAGCTTATGCCACTTCCAATTGTTCTTTCTCATAGAATTGTAGAGCAATTACTTCATTACAGAACTTCAAATAAGATTCCTTATTTACGCCCTGATGCTAAATCACAGGTAACAGTACGATATAGAGGATACAAACCATTATCTATTGATACGGTCGTTCTTAGTACGCAGCATAGTATGGATTTAGATCATAAAACTTTAGAAAAAGATATGCGTGATCTTATTTATGAAAGTATTCCTAAATCTCTTCTTAATGACCAAACTCGCTACTTTATTAATCCTACTGGACGCTTTGTTATAGGAGGCCCAGCAGCAGACTGTGGCTTAACAGGGAGAAAAACAGCGGTTGATACATACGGTGGGATGGGAAGAAATGGTGGAGGTAGTTTTTCTGGAAAAGACCCATCAAAAGTTGACCGTTCTGCGAGTTATGCAGCTCGTTATGTAGCAAAAAACTTAGTTGCAGCTGGCCTTACTTCAAGGTGTGAAGTACAACTTGCTTACGCCATTGGTGTTCCTTACCCTGTATCGATAAAAGTGGATTGTTTTGGATGTAATAATAAATACGATGAAGAAGCATTGGCTAAAGGTGTTCACGAACTATTTGATCTCACCCCTAAAGGCATCATTAAACACTTGAATTTGAAGCGTCCTATTTATCTTTCTACTGCTTTTCACGGTCACTTTGGTCGTACAGAGAAAGAGTTCACTTGGGAAAAAACTGATAAAGTTGACGAATTAAAAAGGTACTTTTCTTGACCTTGTCAATACGATCAGATAATTTAGAGATCTCTAAGAGAACACCTTTCCGGGGTAATAATCGATGAAATGTACTCTTTGTGGATCGAAAAATTCCACATCGGCTAAACAATGCCAGCTATGTGGTACAGCATTGTTGCTTCAGTCCGAGCTTCCTGAAGAACAAGAAACTACAATTCTTGAGAATGAACCTTTGAATCAAGATTTTCCTCTGATTTATTCTCGGGTTGGAGTTTTTTTACTAATCCTTTTCCTTCTTGCTATGCCATGGATGTTTATGGCTGATCTTTTGCGTGAACCTATTGATGTTAAAGATCTAAGAAAAGATTTCTTTAGTGAGTCTTTAAGTACATCGCTCAATAACGAGTTATGGTGGCGCCGTAAGCAACAAATTCTTCAAACTGTATATGAACATCGTAAAGATTACGACATCGGAAAACAAGGAATCAAATTCACTGATATTCCGGAAGAAGTTGCACTAAGTATTTTATTAGATGTATTGAAGATAACACCAGATTCAAAGAGCGGTTTAGCTCTTGCACTTTCCCAATCCTCTTCTGGTGGCCTGACCCTTCACCTCAATAAATATCAAAAAGGTATATGGCCACTTTCTATACTTTTATCTCTTGAGATTAAGAGTCATACAAATAAAAATGGTTATACAGACTTTGAGTTTTCACGCTTAAGACGCGGTACACGCGATGTAAGCCCCAATTTAGCTTGGGATTACTTTGGTGAAGAGTTACAAACTCTCCGCTCATTAGAATATTTAGCAAGTGGTTTAAAGAATTTGGAGATGGAAAATACTAGAGGACCTCAAGAGAGTTTTTTTGAAAAACAAATTTCTTGGGAGTACCAGCAACGCAGCTTTCCAGAAATAGAAGGTGTATTTCCAGAAACTCTGTTATAGTATTTCATTTTAGTTACTTGAATACTTTTTATGTCAGATGACCACTGTATGGATACCGAGCAGGAACTCTTAGAAAAAGAGCGTAGTGAGACTATTGCAATTCTCCGTCGTTTGGTGAAGCGAACAAGAAAGAACTTACTTAGACAATCTCAAGAGAGAGAAACTTGTTTGCAATGGAAAAACATTGAACTGGAAGGACAACTACTTAAAACTCAATACAGTAAATTACGTCGCGGTATGACAGAGCTTCATGTCATAGATTACAGTACAGGAAACTCTCGAACACTTAAATTAGATCCAAAACTTCTTCCTAAAGAACAACTTGAAGCTTTTTTTAGTAAAGCGCGTAAACTACGTAAACGCCTAACACATCTCGATTCTTTATGCACAAAACTAAGAGATCTCTTAGAGGAGCAGAGTGAATATTTATCACAAGTAGAAGAAATTGGTGACCGTGAGAGCTTAGCGATATTTCGTAAAAAGTATGAATTATATCCTGCTCCTAAGAAAATTCAGCAACGTAAAGTTTCAGAGAAAGCCAAACCGTACTGGAGTTTTCTAAGCTCTAGTGGTTTGAATATTTGGGTTGGAAAAAAAGCAAAAGATAATGATCAAGTAAGTTTTTCTCTTGCAAATGGCTCTGATTGGTGGTTTCACGCAAGAAATTGCCCTGGATCTCATGTTGTTCTTCGATTAGCAAAAAAACAAGAACCTGATAACGAAGCGATACATGATGCAGCTCTTCTTGCTGCTTACTATAGTAAGGCTAAAAATGAAAATCATGTAGAAATTGTAGTTACTCAGTGTAAATACCTTAGAAAACAAAGAGGAGCTGCTCCTGGTCAGGTACAGCTTTCAAAACATAAAGTCCTGAATCTATCGCAGAATAAAGAACGTGTACGACAAATCCAGGACCGAAAACATACTTCTTCTAAAGAATAACACTACTCTTCATCTTTAAAACGATAACCTACTCCTCTCACCGTTTCGATCCAGTGAAAGTTTGGTCCTAATTTCTTACGTAGTGCTGCAATATGTACATCGATATTTCGGTCTACAATAAACGCATCATCATTCTGCACATCATCAAGTAACTGGTTACGTGTAAGTACTTTACCTCTATTTGTTACAAGTCTACGTAAAATACCAAATTCTGATAGAGTTAGAGTAACTCGACTATCATCCTTTTTCACTTGGTATTTATCTACTTCCATTATGAATTTACCAAAGTTCATGACTTGTGGAACTACAGTTGGCTCCTGATGACGACGTAAAATAGCTTTTACACGGGAAAAAAGTATCTTAGGAGAAAATGGCTTGGTAACATAATCATCTGCCCCCAATTCTAAACCTAAAATCACATCAATTTCTTCATCTTTAGCAGAAATCATTAGAACGGGAATATTTTTTAAATCTGGATTTGACTTCATCTTTCGACAAACATCTAAGCCATTTTGTCCGGGAAGCATGACATCTAAAATGACTAAATCAGGTTTTTCACGCTCTACAGTGCGATAACCATTTAAGCCATCTACTTCTACATGAAGTTTAAAACCAGCAATGTCAGCCTGTAGCTTGATCAATGCCGCTATATCTTCTTCATCCTCAATTAATAGTATCCTTTTCTTCTCCATTCCTTTTCCCCTACTATTATTAGAAAGATTATATGTATTTTTAATTTCTTAATTAATAATAAAACAATTTTAATTTAACAATCCACAATTATTTTATTTACTATTTTAAGAATTAGTTTAACTATTATAAAACAAAAACAAACTAAACAAGTTAGTAAACTATCTGGGAGTAGATAAATAGGACTCTTAATATGTTATACAACATAAAACACTGTGATATTGAAACTTAGGATTAGATAATTCAGATATGTTTTTTTTGAACGTTTCTTGTTTAATTTTTATTATTTGTTAAAGAAAAAAGAGGATGCCCATCTAAAGTCCAGCGTGCTATATGATTGAGGTAATGTGTAGCGAATGTATCCTTCCGTTATTTTGAGGATACAATGATAAGTAGTGGATAGGATAGGACCTCTTATGATCTATATCAAAGCAACAATTTATTCCTTACTCGCCGTTTTGGTAGCTGTATTGGGCTACGGGTATTTTACTTTTGATTCAAATTATCAGGTAGATATTGCCCGTGAACACCTTGAAAAAGGGCAGTACGAAGAAGCTCTTATTGCTCTAGATAAGATAGAAGAAAGTGGGCAAGTTCCTATATTAGCATTATATCGCAACCATATATATAGAGCTCAGGGAAAGCTTTTAGAGGCTTATCAAGTTCTCCTTCAAAATGAAGAAGCTATTAAATCGTCAGCTTCTCGCTCTGACCTTTTAGAGTTTTATCTGAATCAAGCTGTCAATCTTTATGAGCTACAACGCTTTTCTGAATTTTCTAAAGTATTGTCAAGAGCAAGAGAGTTAAGTCCTACTGACAGTAAAGTATCTATGCTTAGTGGTTTAGAAAGTTTTTTGGAAGAGGATTTCCAGAAAGCTTTAGAGATTTGGTCTATAGATCATAAATTTGAAGAGGGTTCTGATTGGTTGAACTCTACTTTTGCTACTTTATTTTCTCCGATTTCCAAGACTCTATATGCTGCAAAAGCGCAAATTGAAACAGGTGAACATCTAGCAGCTAGAGAAAGGCTGGAAAATCTCGAAGGTCCTCTAAATGATCGAGAAAAAACAGAAGCTCTTTTGCTTATAGGTTTAAGCCACTTAAAAGAAGCAGAAGAAAACCAACTACCCTTATCTCTCACGCATTATCAACTTGCACAGTCTTATTTTAGTCGAGTTCCTTTATTAGAAGTACGTTATGACAAAGAACGCCAAGAAATTGTTCGTGTTCTACTTAGAACAGGTAAACAACTAATAGAGGAACGAGATACTGAAGGACTTTTATTTGTACAAAAGGCTTTAAATTCACTCCAAGCAAATTCACAACTAGATCTTCTTTCCCATGAATTGATTAACCATCTCAGTCAGGCTATCGACCAGTCTGATTGGTCTTATACTGAACAATTAACTGCATTACTGAACCGTTTCTTAGATTCCCCTGATTTACGTCAATTAGTAAGCCAACAATTCGCAAGGCTTATGCAGGAAGCAATTAACACGGGTTCATTTGAGCATCTTTCTCAATATTGGGAAACTGCGCGTTTATTTAGCCCTAGCCCTGAAGTCCTAACACGTAAAATAGCATCTAATGCCCTTGAAAAAACTTTAAGAGTACTTGCTACTGACAACCATAAGCTCTCCGAAACAGCCGCTTATCTCGCTTTTTGGAATGCTGTGGAAAAAGATGCTCAAGAACGATTGATTGCAGCACAACGTATTGTAAAGCTTGCTGGTACTACTGCGACCAAAGAAGGTGCGCTACAAAAATCAGCTAACATGCTGAAGATTGCCATTGGTATTCCTTACTTAGGCGAACAAAAAACTATTACAGAAAATATCGAAGAAGAGTTACGCATCATTCATAATGCTGTAAGCAAAGAAGATGATATCGAAAAAATCGCTCTCATCTACGAAACTATTCGTTTTTTTGGTTTTACAGAATTTCGTAAGAATGAAAAAAACACTATAGCAAATCACCTCGCTGATGCTGAGTATTTACTTTCTAACGGGAAATATGAATCTGCGCTAAAACAAGTGCGCTTAGCTCTGAAGCTTAATCCTAAGAATCATCCTGCTCTTGAGTTAGCTGGGCTAATTGCTCATCAACAAGGCGACTACAAAGGCGCTGTAGAGTTTCTTACACAGGTACAAAACCTCACATCAAAAGCTAAAGAAGCTTTGGCTGTATCTTATCTTGTTCTTGGACAAAGAGAAGAAGGACTTAAACTACTTGGTCAATTAGAGCAAGGACATGCCTTAAGTACACTGAGTACACAGCATCTTGGCTTTTTGGCTATGATACAGAATAATCCACACAGAGCTTTACGTTATTTTGCTCGTATTCGTCGTCCTGATGGAGAAGTTTTAGCTGCTTCATGTTTTGCTGCTTTTCAAACAAAAAACTGGGAAGCGGCTCTTCGTTATTATAAGCACCTTCCTTTAGCTTATCAAAATGTTCCAGCTCTACAAGCTATTGCTATACAATCTCTTGCAATCGTTGGACAAGTAAATACAGCTGAGCAAATTTTAAAACAGCTTCTTGCGCAGGAAGAAGCTAATTCAGCAGCTCTTGAGTATACACCTTTGTTCCGAACTCTTAGCAATAAACATCTTCAAACAGAAAACCCTCATCTTATTGCTGCGTTGTTTTATAAAGAATACAGAAAAAACTACGTAAAAGCTCTTGAACACTTCGATCAAATTCCGGTTCTTTCTCCGACTGCGCACTTAGCGCATGGTGAAATACTCTTATCTATGGAGCGTTTTGAAGAAGCTGAAAAAGCATTGAAACCTGCTGTTATTCAAGATAACGATCTTATTATTCGTCAGCGCGCCATGCCTATTCTGGCTGATTTATATCATAAATTAGGACGCAATAGTGAGGCTCTTATTTGGTATCGAAATTACTTCGCTACTGAGCCTGAGACTTTTGAACCCAGAGATCAGTTTGCCAAAGCACTTGTAGAGTTCCGCTTATGGAATGAGGCTGCTGAACAATACCGTCTAATTATGAAAGAAAAGCCACTCGCTTTAGATCAAAAAGTAGCTTATATTGAGTGTCTTTTACGTTCTGGACGAACAGATATTGCAAGCAAGATGGCTCGTACAATCATGCTTGAAAACCGATCGATTCCTCTCTTCATCAAGTTACGCCTAGCAAAACTTATGCTTATGACTGATGAAACAGATTTAATTACTGGTGTTCTTCATTTAGTTCCTGATACCAAAGCTTTATCTTTAGCAAGTAAAGAAGCCCTTCTTGAATTATACATTCAAATGGGTGAATACGAAGAAGCTGAGCGTCTTGTTTTTACTATTAGAGAGCACCTTGGGCAAAGCAGCGAAGGATTGATGCTCTTAGCACGTCTTAGCCTTAATCTTTCTCGGACAGATCGAGCAATCAGTTTAGCTAAAGAAGCGAGTATTTTTTCTCCTAATGATTACGATAT
This sequence comes from Waddliaceae bacterium, assembly GCA_002709385.1. GTDB lineage: Bacteria > Chlamydiota > Chlamydiia > Chlamydiales. Next base: position 146,005 of record PAQS01000040.1, on the reverse strand, counting down.
TCAGGCGTTTATTTTACACAATGAGCACAACAGAGCATATACCCTTCAGCTAAAAGAGAAGCAGGAAGCTGAGCTAAAACTATATCCAGACTCTCTTTCTTTACAGATGGCTTATGCAAGAACTCTTATTGACTTAGCAGAAGAAGATCAACATATCGACGAAATGTCTCTTGATGCTTATGCAAAAAATCTTGCTCAAGCAACAGCTGTTTTAGAGCCTTTAAGTCATCAATTTAGTGAATTCCCAGAAATTCACTTTCTTTTAGGGAAAGCCTATACACTATCTGGTAATAACCAAGCTGCATTAGCTGCTTTTCAGTTAAGTACAGAGCTGGATCCTTCTAACCATGATGCTTACCTTTATTTAGGAGCTATTTCTGGTCAGCAGGGAGATTACACAAAGGGAATTGCGTATTTAGAACAAGCGATTCAAGTAGCGCCTTATTGCGCAGAATCTTTATGGGAAATTGCGGCCCTTTATCGTTTAAATGAAGAGACTCTTGATGCAAAAATCAGCATGAAAAAGTATCTCCACTACCGCCCACAAGATCAAAATGCTTATTTCACATTAGCAAATGATTACTTAAGTTTGCAGAATGTAGAAGATGCTATTGGAATCTTGGAAACTTTGATTGAAATTAACCCTAATCATATCGAAGCGCTTCAGCTACTAACACGCTGCCTGCACAACGAAATTTTGGAAATTACTGGTTATCGCAAAGGAAGTCTTGCTCAATATCGACAAAATATTTACGAAAAGCTTTATGCACTAGACTCTAGACTTGCTGAAAGGCTTATTGCTGAACTTCCTTCTACAGATGTTCATTCTCCGATAAGCGAAAGTACAAACGAAATCTAAGAAAAAGGAGGCCTTCAAATTGAAGGTCTCTTTTTTTTCTAAAACCCCTGCCATTTATTCGATATCTGAATATAATCGATTTTTTTTATTTTCGAGCTAATTAAATAAAAAGTTCTCTATGCACACAATTAAAAACAGATCTTTTTCTGAGACAAAAAAATGATAAATAATCGTTACCTATTTTTAATAACAGATATCTTAACAAACACTTAAACTAAGCATTAAAAAATATTTAAATAAACTTTAAATAAAAAACACAATAAAAAAATAAAATACAAACAAATTATAAACAAATAACTGAAAAAGAGGTGTTAAATGTCTTCAAATATAGACACTGCAAAACATAAAGAACTGACTGAATCATATAACAGAAATGAAATTCAAAACTTTAAAAGCATAATATCCAAAAACTTCGTAGATGAAAATTTACTGCAACTATATTTCAATTTATCTGTTACAGATTGTAAAATAAATTTCTGCCAGTTTCTATCAGAAAAAAACGTTAGTATAGAACAGATTATATTACATCCATCAAGTCAAAGACATATCACCCCGCTAAACCATGCTGTATTAAATCGAACAGTGGATTTGGCAAAAATTTTAATAGGCAATCAATCTCATATTGGTCCATCTCTATTAATAGATGCTACATTTAATAGTTGTACGGACATGGTAAAATTACTTGTAGATAACAATGCCATGATTAATATTAGCCAAAATAAATATAGCCCTCTATCTGGAGCTATATCCGGACAGTCTTTTGATCAAATTAACTATTTACTAGAGCATGGAGCCGAGCCTAAGTTTTTAGGGAGAGATAGCCTATTAGAGCTAGAAAACCTTGTTCGACAAGGAGAGGATATTCGAAATTGTAATCAGCCAATCGACAATAAGCTACAAAGAGCTGTTGATTTGGACTCTACAAATCTTGTACAAGAATTACTTGAGAATTCTATCTCGATGGAGATTAATTACTTTGATCTAATCAAGAATACAATTCTTCGTCAAAATTCAGAAATGTTGTTCCTATTATTGAATCATTGCTCGCTTGCAGATGTTGCAACAGAAGATGGTGCTCTTTTGAAGTATGCTTTAGAGAGTAGAAATTCTAGTTTGGTTGATTTATTAGTACAATATGGAGCTACCCTTCCAAAGTCAGTAGATGAGCGCAAGCAAGTAATAAATAAAGCTTACGAAGACAACATATCTCTTTGCCTTATCTTACTTCAATACAATCTGGTAGATATAAATGAATTCTCAAGTGATCAAACTATTTTTTTAGAGACCTTTACCTCTAAGAATAGGTTAAAAAGCGCTATGAATAATTAGCTTTTAATGATTCATAGCATATGCTGATCTGACTGCTTATGTTTTACATGCTTGGTATTTTTTTTTATCAAGCATGTAAACTGATAAACAGGAAAATCAGCACTACTTAAATACCAAGCTTCTTGAGTTGCTCTCGAGTTAAAATATATAGATAGCCTCTTGTATTATCTTGCAAAATGGGAGCTGTCATGATTTGTTCCCCTAGAGATTGGAGCCCTAGTTTTTCTTTGATTCGTTGAATAGCTGGATTTTGTATAGGGGAAATGAAACGGATTGTTTGTAATTGAAATCTATCCATATAAATTTTAGCTGCTCTAGGGTAGCTATAAGTTCCTAATCCTTTTCCTCGAAACTCTCGGTACCAAATATGCGCATGGAAGAGCCCACTATCTCCTTCAATAATTTCATTTAAATTGTGACTTGCAATTGCTTTTCCTTTGTACTCAATAATGATCAGTTTAGAGGCTTTTTCTCCTTCTTTTTTTATGTCTTCGATTTCTTTCTGAAACAGTTCGCGCATTTTATTTTCTGGAAGAAGCCGCTGGGGATCAATTCCTATTTTTTCAAAAAATTCTGGAGGAGAATAATGCCAATATTGAATGAGGTTCTCTATATCTTGTGCTTCTAGTGATCGAAAACGGGTGGTTGAATGGTTAAAATACATCACATCACCATAAAGATAGGAGTCTTTAAGCAAAGATTAGCAGAATTTTCTTTATCTTTTCTCTCTTCTTAATTGGAGTTCATCTAGAAAATTAAATCTCAAAACGATAAACTTTTTTACTCGATACAAGAAAAAGTCACAGAAAATCTATGCAAGAACTGATCGATAAAATCCGGCAATTTAATCAAGACCGTGATTGGGACCAATTTCATGATTGTAAAAGCTTGAGTATGGCCTTGATGTCTGAAGCTGGAGAGCTAGGTAGTATCTTGCGATGGATTCCTCAAGATCAAGCGGATGCTTTTGCAAAAGAGCGAATTGAAGAAGTCAGTGCTGAAGTTGCAGATGTTTTTTGGTTATTGATTCAACTATCTGACCGCTTAGGCATTGACCTTATCGAAGCAACAAAACATAAGATTGATCAAACTGCTCAACGCTATCCCATCGAGAAAGCTAAAGCATCCCCTTTAAGTTACAAAGAATTGGAGTAGGCTTGATGCCACTAGTTGCCTTATTATATGCTCTTTTTGCGAGCACATTCACAATTGCTAAAACAGGACTACAGTACTCGCCTCCTTTATTTTTTGTCGGAACGCGAATGGTTTTAGGGTCTGTTCTGATTTTTTCTTACCTTTTTTTCTTTAAGCGTGAGCATATAGCTTATCCTCCAAAAACATTTACTCTCATTGTTTTACTGGGGCTTTTTAACATTTTTTTTACAAATGTTTTTGAATTCTGGGGCTTACAATACCTTACCTCAGCTAAAGCCTGTTTTCTTTATAGTTTAGCTCCATTTATGGCTGCTATTTCCTCTTATTTTTATTTGGGAGAACGTATGACGGGCAGAAAATGGCTAGGAATGCTTATTGGTTTTATTGGTTTTCTACCTGTTCTTTCTCAACAAAGTGGTGCGGAAGCAGATATTGGTCACTTCTTTCTTCTTTCTTGGGCTGAGTTATCTGTTTTAGCTGCTGCTACGGCCACTGTTTGGGGGTGGATATTTATGAGACGTTTAGTTACTGATCATGAGTGTCATCCACTGACAGCTAACGCTTACAGCATGATAGTTGGAGGAATTTTATCTCTTGCTTTTTCCGCTGGGGCAGATTCTTGGGATCCTTTTCCTGTTTCCGATTGGAGGCCTTTTCTTGAGTGTACAATTCTCCTTATGATCATTTCTAATCTTATTTGTTACAATTTGTATGGACACTTACTGAAAACATTTACTGCAACTTTCATGTCTTTTGCAGGGTTCATTACCCCACTTTTCGCTTCCTTTTTCGGTTGGCTTTTCCTTGGTGAGCTTGTAACTTGGCATTTTTTTGTTGCTGTTGGGATTGTAGCCACGGGGTTAAGTATCTTTTATCAAGAAGAATTGCGACAAGGTGTCTTACAAGAAGCAGAAAATAGTTCCTAGTAAACCCTATACAAATTCACCATTCAGAGGGATAATGACACTCGAGGGCAGGTAGCTCTAAGACGAGGATAAAGGACAGATGTCCACAACACTACCAGACGATCGAGTTTTTGTAGATTTTGATCAGTATGCTTTTACTGAAAGAATCAATCAGTTGCGTCCCCGTGCGCTACAACGTTTTGACCGTTTTACGAAGCGTCCTGTACGCTTCAATTTCATTTTTTTCATGATTGGTGTTGGACAGTTAGCTACCCTTCTAGCTCTTCTTCCTTCTTTATTTCATTCCTCTGTTTTTGCTGTTGGTTTAGCTGTTTTATTTCTTACTCTTTTTTCTTATTTTGTATTACGCCTCTATTTCCAAGCACAGCAAGAGGAAAAGCTTTTAGAATTAAGTGATTCTTATCTCGATGACGCAAAAGAAGCCATTCAATACCAAGAAGGAGTTCCTGAGCATCATCTTGCCTTGGCAAAAGCTGCTGCTAGAATTAGCAATAGTTTGAAATATCGAGAGTATCAGTACTTTAAAGCTCCGAGTTTCTTCAATTATTTGAATCCTCTCCTACGAAAATTAAGTTGTTGGTGGCACTGGCAAAATATCTTTCATTTTAGAGAGCTACTTTTGCAAGCTGCTATTGAAGAGCATATCAAACTGATTAAGCTTGAGCCTACAAACCTTGAGGTTCATGCTGCTTTGGCGAATGCTTACATTATGATGAGCAATTTGTATGCAGACCCTCGTAAACAAGGCGATTTTAATGCTGAGTATTGGCTTGCTCCAGAACGTATAAGTAAAACAATGGATATGAAGTTCCGTGAAACTGCTTCTCGAGCTATTGAAGAATTCAAAATCCTGAATGATTACGCTCCGGATGACCCTTGGGTTCATTATCAATTAGCTTATAGCTATCATGATTTGCAAATGCCTGAAGAAGAAATCAAACAGTACGAAATCATTCTCAAGTTACGTCCAAACGACTTAGAAACACGTATCAAACTGGGAACTCTTTATTTCCAGAACGGCCTCACAGCAAAAGGATTGCAGCTTTACGATCAATTAAAGCATGCTCACCCGCAAGAGGCAGAATCTCTTATAAAATTTTACGGCAGTTATCAAGCAGAACTTTCATGATCGTTTATCGAACGGCATTCGCGCTGATTACTCTATGTCTTCCACTTTTTGCATCAACAGATCCTATTCCAAAATCTGATGCTGAAGCCCTAGCTATGCGACGAGTGGCCTTTTTCTGGCAGGAAAAAAATTTAGGTGCTTTTCAAGAACAAGCCCTTAAGTTTATTGAACAGTATCCAGATAGTTTTTATCTAGATCACCTCTATGTTCTGCTTGGTCAAAGTCAGATGCAAGACCATCAATGGCAAGCTGCATTATCTTATTTTCGAAATATTCGAGATAAAGATTTACGAGCTTCTGTTCACAACGATGAACTCCGTTGTTTGTATGAGGTGGGTGATTTTGAAACTCTTTCTGTGGAGGCTGCTCTTGCTCTTCCTTCAAAAGACTTAGATATTCATAACTCCTCTCATGCCCAAGTTTTATTTTATTACGCTCAGGCTTCTTTTCAACTCCATCTTGAAAACGATAATAAAGAAGAACTACTGAATACTCAGTCATATTTCGAAGCATTGCTACTTACTGAGTATCGCCAACAAGCACAATTTGCTCTTGCTGAGCTTGCCCGCAGACAATCAGATCATCGAAAAGCTGCGGATTTATTTATTTCTCTTTCTGAACAAGGTATCCAACAGGAATTATGTTTGCTTGAAGCTGCTCGTTCTCAAAAAGAGTTCGATTCCCAATTAGCTCTTAATACATTGAAAAGAGCAAAAGCATTAAAAGGCCCGTATAGAACAGAAGTCGTACTTCTTCAACTTCAACTTCATTATGAACTAGGAAAATATGCTGCCATATTGCGTAGTCAGAAGACCTTTTATGAACAAATTTCAAACGAGCAAAAATACAAGGTTTTTTACTGGGCTGCCAAATCTTTAATCGCTTTGGAAAAATTTGATGTTGCTTTGAAGTATATGGATCAATTTTTTCTTAAGGCACCTGAGTCAGACCCTATCTTGAAAAATGCTCTTTTGTCCTCTATAGCCGCTGCACAAGAGCTCGGACAAGACAAACGAGCCAAAGGCTACCTTCGTCATTTACAAAGACTTCATCCAGACAGTCCTGAACTTGCACAAGCCCTATACCTTCAAGCTCTTTTCTTATCTCGCAATCATCAGTTCCAAGGTGCAATAAAAGAGCTTGATGAGCTGCTTGCTGCACATCCTGAACAAGTTGAAGCTGATAGTCTTTTTTTCCAAAAACATCTTATTTATCGCCAGTCTAAACAGTTTCATCTTGCGCGAGAAGTAAGCTTAGAGTTTTTAGAGAAATTTCCAGATAGTCACTTGCGACAAGAAGTACTTATTGAACAGGTTCATTCTTCTAGTGAAGCTTTACAGCAAGTTTTGAATCATTCTGAAATTGATGCTGATGACATTCACTCTGCTCGTGAAGTGTTAATTGAAGATCTTAATTATTTGATAAAAGATAAGGCTGTGTTTAAAAAGCAGCAGCATTTTCCTTATTCTTTGCAAAAAGTAGCAACGCTTATTGATCTTGATAGAGTTAATGAGGCAGTTTCTTACTTAGATGAATTGCAAAACTCTTTTGTTCCACAAGAGTTTTCAAGTAAATTATCATTTTTGTCTGCTCTAGCACAACTTAGACTAGGAAAACTAAAACAATTTACTGAGGAGGCTGAAGCTTTGCTCAGTACTGATCCAGAGTACGATCGCGCTAACTTACGTTTAGAGCTTGTTCGTTCTTATCAGAGTTTAGCAGAAGAAAGCTCTATTCAAGTAGAACAAGAAGAGTATAGACAAGCTTGCATTACACATTTAGATCATTTAGCAGAGAAAGACCCTGATTCGCTCACAACTCATTTGCGTCTTTGGCTAGCCAAGCAGCATTATGCAGCGGTTCCCGGAGATCATTTATGGGTTTTTCTTGATCGTTCTGTAGACTTGGGATCACCTCAGCTTATTGAACACTCTATTCGCAGTCTCAAACATCTTCTCTATTCAAAAACGGACTCTTTAATTGTTTATAGAGATGGTTTGCTTTTAGACGAAGAAGCTTTATGTCTTGCTCGCCTCCTTCACTTAAGAGGTAATACTGATGAAAGCATCACATTGTTAAAAGAACTCCAGCTTCTTTACCAGAACCAAGCACAGCTTAAGTGGCGTTTTACTCATGAACTACAGTATTTATTAGCTCGTCATTATGCAGATACAGAGAAATGGAAACTTTCATTGAGTTATCTCAATAAATTGCTAAACAAAAAAAACTTCATAAACCCTGATTTATTTCTATATGTACAATTGAATCATGCTGTGTTGAACTTGAAGCATAGAAAATTAGAGAAAAATCAGGAGTTGAAAGCTATCAACTGTTTGGATCAGTTGCGTCGTAAACGTCAATTTACCTCCGAACCTGTTCATCTTTTGGCTGGTATTTATTACGCTCAAAATCGTGCTAAACAGTCTGAGAAATCTAATTATCATCAATCGCTTTTAGATGAAATGCGTATTAACCGTAAATTGTTTACGGCAAAATCTGATATTCAATCTCAAGAATATCATGCAGTACGGGAATTGTATCCTAAATTAGATGAACTTTATAGAATTTGTCTTTTATTCATGGATGGCCAGATTGCTTATGCACAAGCACAAAACGCACAGGAAAAAGGTGAACGGCAAGAAGCAAGAGATAAAATGAAATTAGCAAGTACAATATTTCGTAATCTGCTTAATGAGAAATTTGCTATTCCAAAATATCTTTCAGATCAAGCAGAATTTGTGTTAGAAAACTTGACGATGAATCAATTTTCTGCTTTGAGTGAAGATAAAGCTCTGAGATCTTCAGAAACATCAACAGAAGCTCATCCTCTATAATTTGGTAGGTTTGTGGACCGTGTTAAAAAGAAACAGCTTCTTTTCCTAGCCTTTCTCTTGGCGATTGTAGTTCATATTTTAGGTGTCTACAGTCTTCATAATAGTACTATGGAATATCGATCTCTCCGTTACAAACAATGGGATTATCGGAACCAGTCTTTAAGCAAGAGAAAAAAAGTTTCAGAAGATCAAGCGCTTCAGCGTATTTTCAGAACAATAAAAACAAAAGAAAGTGAACGGCATTCTCACAGCTTGCAACGAGAAACTGTTTCTATACAAAACTTTTCAGCACAAGAACTACTTCCTAATGATTCTGTCTTGGCTGCTTCAGAAGAAGCTGAGTCTTTACTCACAGCACAAGCATTAAAGGGTATTGATACTACAAGTACTATTCAGAAAAAGCCTGTACTTGCAAAAATCGACTTACCCTTAGCTTCTGAAAAGTCTAATCATCTTGGTTTAGAGCTTTTAGAAGCTAGCGAACGTTTATTTAACGATCATTCGATACAAATTCCTTATCTCAATACATCTCCTAGCGACATTCCCATGGAGAAAATAGCAAAGTTTTCTAAGGAAAAATCAGAAACGGATATCACAGCTGAAGAAGTAAGTAAACTTCTACATAAACATTTCTCTCCTGCCCCCTCCACAGTACAGTGGGATTCTACGAGAAATCTAAGTGTTGCCGGAGAAACTGCTTCTATTGCTAGCAGTAGCGATTTTCATATTTCTGTTGAATTCATTCCTCAGTCTTATGGCCAAGGATACTTATTTCGTATCAAACTTCTTCCTAAAGAAGATGTTGTTTTCCGTCGTATTCGACAAAATGTCTTTTTTCTTATTGACCGCTCCAACTCAATTGATCGCGATCGTTTTGCTCTTACTAAAGAAGCTGTTGCTCATGCGTTAGATATGCTACATGAAACTGACACTTTCAATATTTTATTTTTTGATTCTAAAATACAACGCCTTGCAAGTAATAATCTTCCAGCAACATCAGTCAATATCAGAAAAGCAAAAAATTATTTATCTCGAGGACAGCACGGAGGTTTGTTTGCTTCTACTGATTTGTATTCGTCTTTGGATAAAATTATTCCTGAATCTGTAGAAGATAATGAAGTGAATACAGCTATTCTTTTATCTGATGGTGATACTTATCTTAGCCGTGAAAAGCAAAGAGAGAGTATCGCTGATTGGACAAAACGTAACCAAGGGAAGGTTTCTTTATTCTGTGTAGCTGCAGGAAAAAACAATAACCTTGCTCTTCTTGAACTTCTTAGTGCTTTTAATCGCGGTACTCTTGCTTATGCCCCTCGTTATGAGCAATTGCAAGACAAGCTATTAAAGTTAATGCAAGCGATCCAAAATCCTATTGGGAAAGATATTGTTATTAGTGCTGTTACTGGATCTGGAAAAGAAACGGTAAGCTTGTTTCCGCGTTCTTCTAGAGTACCTGAGTTATATAGTAATATTCCTTATATTATTTTTGGTACAGTTGACGAGCTTCAAGATTTTCACCTATTTATTCAGGGAAAGTATTATAATAAGTGGCTTGATATACATAAAAAAGTCTCATTTAAACATGCTAAACGTGGAAATGCATCTATTGAGCAATACTGGACTTTGCATAGAGCATATGACTATTATGACCGCTATTTAGACGAAGGTAAGCGACAGTATTTATCCTCTGTACAAAAGCTTTTGAGACCATTGAGAATCCCTGTAGCCTTTCAATAAAAAATCATGCGCATTATAGCTGGTACACATCGCCGAAAAGAAATTCTGTCCCCTAAAGGTCAGCAAACTCGCCCTACTTCCAGTCAACTTAGAGAATCTTTATTTAACATTTGCCAAGCCGAGCTAGCTGATTCTATTTTTTTAGATCTTTGTGCTGGTAGTGGAGCAATGGGTCTGGAGGCACTTAGTCGCGGTGCTAGTCGTGCCATTTTTGTTGAGAATCATCCATTAGCTATACGTTGTATTAAACAAAATATTAAAAACTTTTCTTTTGAAAGCCAGAGTGAGGTTTGGAGTGTAGATGCTAGCCAAGCAATTCATCGTTTAGCACAGCGTGGCATACGTATTGATTTGGCTTATATCGATCCTCCTTACGATGTTTTGGTAAAAAATGACAAGACTCTTGCTCAAAGTTTACTAGAAGAACTAGATCAATCAAACTTGCTTTCTGAAGGTGCTAGAGTTTTTTTAGAGCACCCAGAAGGAAATCGTTTCAATTGGGAAGCTTTGACAAAATTGCGCTTTACAAAAGAGCGTCGTGCCGGAAAAGCAAGATTACTGGAGTTTGATTACTAGTTTTGTTAAACTTTTTTCTGAGTTCCTAGAAAGCAAGGATTAGATCTATGCACAATGCGTTATTTCCTGGTACATTTGATCCCCCATCTCTCGGCCATTTAGACATCATTAAGCGAGCTTCAACAGTCTGTGACAAACTTTATGTAGGCATTGCTGTAAATCGAAGCAAAAAAAACTCTTTGTTTTTTCCTGAAGAAAAACTCGAATTACTTCGTACTATGACCAAAGACTTAGCTAATGTAGAAGTTTTAAGTTTTTCTGGTTTGGTGATTGACTTTGCTCAAAAACATAATATCCATGTTATTTTGCGTGGATTGCGTGCATTTTCTGATTTTGAGTACGAATTTCGTATGGCTTTAGCTAATCGAAAAATGAGTGGCCTTGAAACAATGTTTTTAATGGCTGACGAGCGCTATTCTTATCTCAGCTCTACTTTGATTCGTGATATTGCAAGCCACGGTAGAAGATTGACTGATTTTGTTCCGCCAGAGATCGAAGATAAAGTGTTCAATCGTCTAGCAGAACGTTACGCAAAAGAAATCAAAGCTCATCATGAGATATAAGCATTTTCTGTAATGCGTATATTTAATAATGTAGCTTCTTGTGCCAGGCTTAGGTATGCCTCTTCACTTGGGGCTAACTTTTTTGCTGCTCCTAAATGCAGTGCTGCCCGCTCTAGACGTCCGTGACCAAGATGGATAGATACCCAGTTACTATGAAAATAAAACGCGTCTTCTCTATATAATTTATTCGTATTGGAGAAACATAAGTCAAAGCGTTCTTCCGAGCTATATATCTGCTCTGCATTGTCATATTCTCCTCTCAGTACGAAAAATGTAGCATAAGAGTTTCGAAAAAGAGCTTGAGAAGGAAATTTCTTAAATGACTTAATTAGATTTTCTGTTGCTTCTTTCATGTTTCCCAATTCACTGAGTGCAAAAAAACGGATAGCATGAAGTCTAGGTTCTTTAGGCTCTTTTTTGAGCATTTGCTCAACAGTTTTCAAAACCTCTTCGGGTTTCTCTGCGAGTTCTTGAATCAATTTTTCTAATTCTTGAGCAAATTCTTTGTGATCTACATCTGTAAGCCAGTCTGTTTTCTGATTGATTTTTTTCAAGTCTACTATGCCATTGAACAGCTCTAAGCAGCAGTGTTTATATTTTCGACCACTTTTACATGGGCAAGAATCATTTCGTGTAATTAATGCTGGAAAGACTCGATTTTTTTTCGCAAGATCAAGAATTCTTTGTATGTTTAGATCTTTATCTTCTACTTCTTCTTCGCTTTCTTCTGAATCTTCAATAAATGAGGTTTTCCAGATTTGAAGCAAATCAATATCACCCCATATTTCTTGTAGTTTAGAAAAAATATCATCTTGGTCTTTCCGAACAAGAGCTTTTACATCTTCAATATTGATGAGCTGATTACGAATAACACCGTATCCGTACAAATTGATAATTTCTTCTTGAAGAGGTTTTGGGCCAATATTTACTGCTGCTGAGACAAGGTCTGTATTCCAATCGACAGACTCATCTGAAAAAGTAAGTTCTTTTGTAAGTTCTTCGCGTAATATTTCTAGAAGTTCTTTTTTTCCAAAAAGCTCTCTAGCACAAAACCCTACTAAGACATCGAGACAAGCAGTTCTAAGCTCTAAATTTTTTTCTGAATTTTTCACCGTGGAGATAAAATCCGGCAAAAATTCTTCTAAGAAATAGACTGCAAGTTGAATAAGAAAGTTTCGATCTATTAAATGAGAACTTGCAGCAAAGCTGCTTATAATAAATGGAAAAAGCTCTTTATCTTTTGCTAAAGCAAGCCAAAAAAAAGCTCGTTCAATGGGAAAGAAAAACTTCTCTTCTAAAGGTGCTTCATTGTTTTTAATAGAATGAGTAATGATATCGTATAGGATTGGAGCAATCTCATTCCACTGCGAAAGGATATTTTCCTTTTCATCTTCAGAAGGAATAGAGTGTCCTAATAATAATTCTTGAAGATCTTCTTCTAATGCATCTATTGAACTTAAAACTACATCAGTCACGGTATTACCTTTATTCACCTAGAAGACGCCTTAAACGCTCTTTAGGGTCTTCATCATCTGGTTTTTTTTCTTCATCATCAGAACCAAATAAACGTTTCTCAACATCACTTTTAGAAGGACCATCATCGGGTGTATTTTGTTTATTTACTTCAAATGAATCACAAAAATTGGATCTTTCTCGATCTCCCACATAATCTGTGTCGGGAATTAAGCAATCATTGTGTCTACCTGGGGAGTAGTAACGACAATTCTTGCAGCAGTGCAGCCACGCTGCACAGTAGTCACACGTGGCTTTAAATGGAATTTTTTTAGGTATATCCTGCAGTTCCTTCTTACAGTACCAACAATTCATTAAGCTTTTACCTTTTCTCCATCTTGATAACACTGTTCTGATATCAGAGTCCCTGACTCATCATAATTCTGTTTTATGCCATGAAGAACATCATTTTGGTAATGCTGGATTAACCTAGGCTTTCCATTATTATGATACTTGGCAAATCGTCCTGATTTTTTACCGCCACTATATTCCGCTTCAAAAATGAGCACTCCATTTTGGCTCCATTCTTTGGCTAGACCGTTTAACTCATCATTGTGATAGGTGCGACGTGCGGCAATTTGTCCTTTTGGATAATAAGTGAGTTCTTCACCTTCTTTGCTATCATTTTCGTAATGCATTTGCTTATAAATAGTGCCATCGGGATAGTATTGAGTCACTGTTCCCTGCCCCACTCCATTTACAAACTCTGCTGTAACAAAAAGCTTTCCATCAGGGTTATATACAGATTGAATACCTTCTTTTTTCCCATTTTTGAAAAAAGAACTTGTTCCCTTATTTCCATTTTCGTGGTACTCGACCACTTCTCCCTCGAGCAACCCATTTACATAATGTGCTTCAAGACGCTTTACTTTTCCGTAACCGTCATTAGGAGCAAAATATACTTCATGTAGGCCATGTAGTTGGTTATTTTTATAGTGGTAAACAACTTCTGTACCATTTGGATGACGTTGAAACGCCCTACCTTCTAAAACTCCAGATACATACTCTGTTTCTTCCATTGTCTTACCGTCATCATCCCAAAGGATTTTTGTACCATGCAGTACTCCTTCATGATATCCGATTTCTGATTGTGGAGAACCGTCTGGATAGAATGAACGTTGGATTCCTTCAAATTTACTATCTACATAAGTGACAACGCTTTTAACTGTTCCATTTTTTGCTGATGAGATCCCTTCATAATATGTTGTCGCAACACCTGTAGGCTGACCATTTATAAATTCTTGCTGTTCGCAGATAGAACCATTTGCATACCAACTTTGGCGCTTTCCATGTAACTTTCCATCAACATATTCTTCAACAAGCTTAGCTTGACCATTCTTATAAAACTCTTCTAATTTGCCTTCTTGCTTTCCGTCTACAAAATGGACGATATGCTGAATTTGTTCTGGATTAAACCAAGTTTGATGTGTACCTACAGCTTTTCCATCATCAAACTGTGCCTCAGCAAGTAGGTCTCCTGACTCATTGTATTCCTTTTGATGACCATGCATACGAGCATTTTTACGCTCTTCAATTAGCTTCAACTGGCCATTAGGAAACCAAATACGTCGTGTTCCATCTAGTTCTCCTTCAGAAAACCATTCTTCTTTTTCAGGCTGCCCGTCTTCATACCAGGATTTTGTAGCTCCCTGAAAAATTCCCTTCACAAGATTTATTTCAAATTTTTGCGTACCGTTTGGATACCATCCTTTGTGTAGGCCGTAGGGTTCGCCATCTTTATATTCTGCTTCAAAAGCAATTTGTCCATTTGGCCAATAATTTTTCTGTATACCATCTAGTTGCCCATGATTATAGTTCTGCACACATACTAGATTGCCAGACTCATCCCACTCTTTGAATGTTCCATGATATTTTTGCTTTAAAAGCATGTATTCAGATTCAACTTTTCCGTTAGGAAAAAATGTTCTCGCTACTTTAGTTAATTTTCCTTTTGAATCAAAAACAGCTTCATAAGCCAATTTTTTTTGCTCATGTAATCGATAATGCCTGCCTGTAGGAACGCCTTGACGGTATGTTCCTTCTGCAGCGACCTCTCCCGATTCAAAAAAAGCGAGCTCTTTTCCGTCTTTCACTCCATTTACATAGGCGACTCGATAGCTTTCTCTACCATTTTTATGGTACTGGTAATGCTTTCCAAAAGGGCGTCCTTCACGAAAGTCTTTTATTTCTGAAATCGTACGGTCTTCGTAATATGCTGTCCAAGCTGGCTCACTTTCGCTCCCATGAAGTAAACCATTTTTGTAATGAGAAACGACTTTAAGAGCTCCGCTTTCATACCATTCATAAGAAGCTCCTTGAAGGACTCCTTCTTTATAATGTTGTAGAGCTGCTCTTTTTCCTCCGTTGTAGAAATGTAAATGGTCGCCTTCTAACTTCCCATCAACATAAAACGCTTCTTCAAGAGTTTCTCCATCTTCACTAAATACACGTAACTGACCTTGTGCCAATCCATTTTCAAAGACCTGTGTTTTTTTCAACTTACCGCTTCGATAAAAAGAAGCTTGCGTACCACTTAGCTTTCCTTTTTTGTATAAGGCTCCCTCTTTTTTTTCTCCGGATTCATACCAAGACATTTGAGGTCCATGAGAAACCGTTTCACCACTCTCTAACAATAAAAGATCTGTTTCTGTTTCAATTGCTCCGTTTGGATAATATTGAATTTCTTTCACTGGAACTGAAATCCCATCTGATTTTGGCTCAAGAAAAATAAGAACCTTAGGATTCCCGCTTGGGTGTGTTGATACGACTTTATGAGTCCAATTAGGCTTCCGCATTTTTGCAAAAATTGCTGTATCAGCTTCAGCCAACAAGGAATGGGAAAGAAAAGTTAAAAATGGAAGTAAAAAGCAGAATAGCCAACGCCCACGCATAAAAAAACTCCGATGTAGCGAGAGAAAAACTCATCTATAAACCCAATATATGAAATTGAGTCATTGACATTCTATTTTATCGTCGCAGACTCTTTCTAACAAGGACTTGGAGTTTTTTTATGCAAAACCTTTAGTCTAACCTCCAACGGCTACTGATTCAAATTCTGATGGACCAACATTAGAATTCAAATACCCAAGACGTCGAATACAATATAAAGAGATTAAACAGCAAATTCCCATGATGGCTAATACTTTTACTGGACCGCCATCAGTAAACATCGAACTTAGAATTCCTGCTGTCATAGGCCCTACTCCTTCTGAAACGATCCATACTCCACCCATAAGAAAAGCACTTACTAAACCAGGTTGCTCAGGAAGAATACGTGTTCCCATAGCTACACCAACAGGTAAAAGAACGCTAATACCGCCCCCTAAACACAGAAGTAAAATAAAAACCTTCACAGGAGAAAGAACAGGAAGAAATAATAAAGCGTATAAGAGAACAACACTTATGGAAGCAGCAACAGACATAATCCGACGCTCTCCAAAAATGTCAGCTAAATACCCACTTGGTATCATCATAAGTGCTCCACCACCGATCAATGCAAGGTGTCCACCTCCTAACGCCAACCCCATAGGGTAACCTTTCGCAAGCAATAAATCAGGTAGGATAAAGACCATCGCCCAAAACACAATTTGATTACAAACTAGAGCAAGATAGAGTAGTGACAATTGAGGGTGAGAAAATAACTCACGTATTTCAGAAAAACCATGAGAAGAGGTTTTTTTCTTGGTTACTTCTGGAAAACGATAAAAGAACAAAACAACTAAACCGACAATTAGTGGCAAAAGCATAAGGACAACTGTACTGCCATTAAAATAATGTAAAGTAGAGACGTAAACTAACTGGCTACTCGCTAACCCCAAATATCCAATTGCTGAAAATGTGGAGAGGAAAAGTCCTTTGCGATCACCCGCTACTCGACTGGCTAAAGATGCTCCGGTAGGGTGAAAAGCTCCTGAACCAACAGCCATAATTAAATAAAGTCCAACAATCGCCCCATAGCTCAAAGTGCTAGAAAATAAAGCACCGGCACCGATCATGAGCATACTAAAGATAAATACCCGCTTGCCATAACCACGATCACTCAAAGAACCAAAAAATAACTGGGATCCTTCACCAAAAACCACGCATACTGCTGCAATGATTCCAGCTACGCGTAAATCAATCCCAGCCATTGTTTTAAAAATTGGCCAAATTCCCAAAAAAAAGTCTGTTACAAAGTGCCCTAAACAAGCGACAAGCATCGCTCCAACAACAGATCCACTGCTGCTGCTCTGCCCTGAAGAATTCATACCACTCCACCTTATATCTAATGTGATACAAATATTTTACTATTTTAATAATTAATATTTTATTAGGAGAATAATAATATCTAGTTAAATATAATAAACAAACTAAACTATAAACAAAACATTCGTTGGTGTGCTTTGAATAAAAATCTTTCTGTCCGAGAAGCTGTTTATCTTGCTTTAAGAGCTTATGCTAAAGATGAAGGTTATTTATCTGATTTATTAGAGCCTTGGGCGTCTACTGCAATAGATGCGGATCGTCGTTTTGCTCGTGAGTTAGCTTATGGGGTTGTGCGCCAAGAGAGAGCTTTAGATCATTTATTAGGACAAATTCCCAGTAAGTCTCCTTTCAAGCTCAAACGCAAAGAGCGTACTTTGATGCATATGGCTTTATACCAATATTTCTTCATGGACAAAGTTCCTTTATATGCTATTGGGCAAGAGACAATGGTCTTAGTTAAACGCCACCTTAATGCTGCGAGACATGCTTTATTAAACTTCCTTCTCCGTCAAATTGGCGAAAGCACCTTTAATCTCCCTGAAGGAGATACAGCTGAAGCGTATGCTATCCGTTACTCTTATTCTGATTATTTTGTTCATGCTCTTCTTGATGATTATGGTTTCGATACTGCTGAGCAAATTTTAGAATTGGGAAATCAGAACTTCTCGCCTTCTGTACGAGTTCGCCCTCATTGTTCTATTCCTTCTTTTTTAGAAAATGAAGAGCCTATTATTTATGAGCCTTTCACAACTTACTTTATCTCTAATGATTTAAAAACTTATGAGTTAGCAAAAAATCCTGCGCTTTATATTCAAAATAGCACTCCTATTCAGCTTTTTGCTTATCTCACACGTTTCTCATCGTCTCCCAAGAAAGTTTTAGATCTTTGTGCCGCTCCAGGGGGCAAAACACTACTTTTATGCGATCACTATCCAGAAGCTCAAGTTTGGGCAAATGAGCCTTGTCCAAAACGTAGCATTAAGCTAGAAGAAAACATTCGTAAATATGATCTTTCTGTTGAGTTACTACAAAAAGATGGGCTTAATTTAGAAACTGAAGAATTATTCGACCTTATCCTTATTGATGCTCCTTGTAGCAACTCAGGTGTACTAAATAAGCGCCCAGAAGCCCGTTGGCGCTTAGAAAAAAAAGCGATTGAAAATCTTGTAGAAACTCAAAAAAAACTTATTGAGCAATCAATGAATAAACTGAGTCCAGAAGGCCAAATTTGGTATATGACTTGTAGTGTTTTGAAAGAAGAAAATGAATATCTTGTAGAAGAAGTTTGCGCTGACCTTGGTCTAGAGATCATTGACTCATCACTAACGATACTGCCGAATCATTATGGATTTGACGGCGGTTTTGCTACAGCACTTAAGCGTACAAGTTCATCATAAAGCAAAATCTCTCTTCGTTTTAATTATTTTTTCTCGCATAAGGACTCCTCAACTAATCTCTGAGGAGTCTTTCAATGTATGCCCCTTCAATAAACAACTTAGAAAAGGCTGAGTATTCATCAGCTTTCCAACCTATTCTTCCCATTGACCCTAAACTATTATTTTCGAATAAATGCAATCATATCAGCACATGGGACTTAACAGAACAATGGAAAAAACTCATTCAAAAAGGACCTTTTCCTTCTCCAAGAGAAAACGTATCTCTACATAGCCTACATGCATTTTTTCAGGCATGTAATGAACTTGAACACCCAGAAGCAATTATTAATCAAAATTTTTTATCCTATTATGCTGTAGATACTACTGGAGATGGTTTAACTCATTGGCTTGGATTAAAAAAACTCACTCTAGAAAACTGTAAAATTGAATATTCCACTGATGATCGTATTGCTTTAGCTTTAAACTTTAATCATGATATCCAAAAGCTTACACTTAGAAATGTCTTATACGAGCCCAAGAATAGTTCTGAATTAGCAGATGCAGTTAAGAAAAAAAGCATCAAGCACCTTTTCATTGATCAATGCATCATGAATCAGAATTTAGCTGATTTACTTCGAACAGCGCTCAATTATTTACCATCTGTATCACTTCAAATCAGTGAACTTTCACAGGAATACTGCGATTATATTTTTCATGGTATCAATAAAAACAGCCCCTTAAAAAAACTAAAATTAACTGTACATTCGGATTTAGTTCCTTTTTTAAAAAACCTTGTCTCTCATCTAGGCAAAATCAATCTACTTCCAGATTTAGAAATAGAAATTTCTGATCACATTAAGTCTACAAAACACTTATTTCTTGAAAAGACCATGCTTAAGCACTCAAATATCAAGAAGCTTACAAAAAATACTGCTCTAACTTTGGAAAACTGTGAATTCTCAGAAGAGCTTGCAGATAATCTTCTGGATGCACTTTTAGAAGGGAGAATCATTCATCGTCTTTGTTTTCATGGTTGTAAGTGGATAAATAACAGTGAAAAAAACAAAGCGACAAAATCTCTGCTCTGTTTAGATTTATCAACTTTACAAAGTACAGAGTTTTTACAGAAAATTCATATGATTAAGCGACTGACTATTCAATCTTGTGATATACACACGAGCGACTTGCCAGTATTAGCTATAGCTTTCAAACAACTTAAAAATTTGGACAAACTGACTTTCAAAAACTGTTTTCTCTCAAAAAAAGCATCATCCAAATTAGCCACGTTACTATTTCGCATTAATACAATTTCAAGGCTTAATTTTTCTTCTATGAGAGTATCAAATGAATTTCTCAAGCCTTTCTATAACGAACATTCGAAATCAATGATTACCCCTTCTTTGAGAGCTTTAACAATGCATGATTGCGAACTGAGTAAACAGGGTTTTAAATCTCTAGAAAAATTTCTTTGCAACTATTTGCCTTTAGAAAGACTAAAATTATCTGAGTGTGGACTAACGTATATTCGACGAAAACATTTTCTAAAGAAAGTTCCTGATTATTTGCATGAAAAACTGCAAAGATAGAAATAACTGTGGTGTGCTGCCTAAAGCAGCACACCAGCTTTTTCAGTCTATGACGCTAGTGCCGTGCGAATTTCCCATATCTTGCGTTTTGCACAATTGTTTTGGAGCATTTCTTGAACAAGCAAACGATCTTCATGGAGTTCTTCAAAGCCCAAATCAGCCAATACATGATTCATACGCTCTAATACAGCATCAGCTGCATCCCACATAGCTGAACTCCAATTTTTTTCATCAAACGCAATAACGTTATTGATGTTGAGATAAACTTTTTCTAAAACTGCTAGTTCTGAGTTTAGTGAGTTTTTCTCAATTTCTTGAAAATCAATTCCATGATCATAGTCATGTACTTGATCAAATAGTTTAACGAGCCGCTCCCAATAAGCACACATATTGTGTACAAGTTGTGGAATGGCATCGAATAATCTTACCTCATCTAAGGCTCCTATGGCTTCAAGATATTTAGGTACTATGACTTCAATTTCATCGATTATTAAATCATAATCAATAAATTCTGTTTGAAGTGCTACGATTTTTCCCATACCTTCTCCTTCTAGTCGAAAGCGGCACGGGGTATCTGCAAAGTGTCCACTAAATCTATCGGAAGGGTATGGGAAAACATAAGCGACGAATGAACTAAGTCACTTAGTTAAAATCTACTATAAAATAAAATTCTTATTTATTTATTATACTTCTCGCTGTTCCCAGGCTAAAATTCCTGGTCCTTGACAAATGAGGACAAGAGCTCCGAGTAGGATGAGTAAATCTCTTTCCAAAGGAGCTGTAAGAAAAACACTGCTATGATAAGCCGCTGGAGCTTGAACAGTTGCAATAGCAACTAACATAATGGCAGCAGCAAGTATATTAGCCCAAGAGTTCCAAAATCCTACAAAAAGGAAAGCTCCGACTCCTACTTCTACCCACCCCATGATAGGTCCTATGACTTCAGGAAACCCTACTGAACCAAAGAAGGCTCTAGCAGATTCAGGCTCTATAATTTTCTGCCAACCATGATAGATAAAAATTATAGAAATAAGCAAACGCAACCCCATTAAGATCATTACATTATATTTAGAGCTTTTACGCATACTATGTCTCCTCTGCGATTTCAACTTCTTATAATACTTTGAGCGGCTTTTTTTCTAGTTCAATAGATCTTGAACCCTATTTGTATTTGATCTTGAGCTAAAAAATAGCTGAATACACTACACTCATAATTCAAATAGATATGAAGAGGTTATACTATGAACTTAAAAACTGAGAGTACTCCTAAGTGGCTTGAATTTACTCTATTAAAGCAATTCCCCGAGATTGTACATGGTGTATTTTGTAGACAAGGTGGCTTTAGTTCTGCTCCATACAATAGCTTAAATGTAGCATACCAATTGGGTGATGATGAACCTTCTGTAAAACAAAACCTTTCGCTTATTCAGGATACTTTAGAACTGGATAGGATTGTATGGGCGAATCAAATCCATGGTACAGCCTGTGAAGAAGTAAATGAAGAAAGCCCTAATATTATGGGCTCCTGCGATGCTTTAATTACCCAAGAAAATAATACCGGGCTTTTGATTAAACATGCTGATTGCCAAGCAACAATCCTTTACGATCCCATAAATCGTGCGATTGGAAATATTCATTGTGGGTGGCGAGGCAATGTGCAGAATATTTATGCCACAACAATACAGAATATGATCAAGATGTACGGAACTCGGCCGGAAGATCTTTTTGTCTGTATCTCTCCAAGTTTAGGACCAAATAATTCTGAATTCAAAAATTACAAAAAAGAGCTCCCACAGTCTATTTGGAAATACCAAATAAGACCGGGATACTTTGATCTTTGGACTCTTGCTATGCACCAGTTATGTGATATCGGTGTACGCCCTGAAAATATTGAAATTGCTCGTATCGATACTTATGAAGACGAAGAAAACTATTTTTCATTTCGAAGAGATGGAGTAACAGGACGGAATGGTACAATTATCGCTCTTCGTGAACCCATCTAAACTATTTTGT
Source organism: Waddliaceae bacterium (assembly GCA_002709385.1). Taxonomy (GTDB): domain Bacteria; phylum Chlamydiota; class Chlamydiia; order Chlamydiales. The sequence goes on along the minus strand of PAQS01000040.1, from coordinate 124,165 downwards.
TTAGCAAAATCCTTGATTAAAGCATCTATATCGATTTTTTTCTTTTGATACTTTAATTGAGGCTTCAGCTGTTCTAGAGAAATCTCTTTAGAAAAAGTTACCATGGAGTTCGTGCTTTTTACAGTTTCTTTTTCTTTGTTTATGAAAAATGATTTTAGATCTTGCCTTTTCTTTAAAAACTCATCTATTACATTTTCTATCCAAATTTGCTCTATTTCTTCCTTACCCTCTACTACTTCCGCTGTACATAAATGAAAATTCCGATTGATAAAGCTATGAGCTAAATTGTATTTTTCAGGCATTTTCCCTTCTTTTTTACAGAAATCTATAAAAGATTTGAATGCCTTTAGACATCGACCATCAGGGTATTCATGAATAATCTTACTCTTTGACCAAGGAATTTTATTTAAAAAATAGAGTGGTTTTTCAACTAGCAAAATTCCTTCTTGAAAATCAGCAGATAATATTTCCCATATTGGAATAGCCCATGATCGTTTTTCTGCGTTCATAGCAAAATAGAAAATTTCTAATGGGTTTTCTGCAAAAACAAGGAGTATGTCTGGATTTTCTAGAACTTCGTATACTCTAAAAATACTTGTTTTGGGTATGTATGGCTTGGTAATAGTGTACTTTTTACCATTGTAATCTACTACTATGTTAGGTCCTAGTACTTGATAACGTTGCCTATAAACTATATTTTCTTTTCTAATTTCTTTTATTCCTTCCTCTACTAAATACCAAACTAACGACGCCATACGCCAGAAAATATCTAGAGAGGATTCTTTTTGAGAAGAACTAAGCTCGATAAAAGCTGAAATAAACTCTCTCCAATCTTGAGATGTCGCTAAAACATCATCACAAAGAGTAAGTTCTACAAATTCACGAAGTCTTGCATAGTCGGATTTTGTAAGTTTTTGATCATGACTTAGCTTGAAAAGCACACGATATGGAATTTGACATTGGCATCGAGACTCCCAATCTAGTATTTTTTGAGATTGATGTGTCTTTTTTAATAAATTTCTCTGTTCTGAGTCCCACTGAAACCACCTAGTAACCCCAGAAAATGCCGAGGCTTTGCTAAAAAGTAGAGGCAGTGTTTTTAAGACTTGTTCTTGATTTAAAAACGAAAACTGCTCGTTCCATTGTTGAATTTTCCATCTATTTTCACAAAAATGACTACTCATAATAGTCTGATTCGAACAGAGCTTTTGTATCTGTGAAGCATATGCTTGAAAGGCTTTTTCTAATTGCTTGACTTGTTCTTCTACGCAATTGATCGTACGTTCAATAACCGTTTTGAGAGCCGATGTTTTCTGAGTTTCTACTGAAGAAAAAAAACCATAGTATTTGTAGTATAAACTCCATAATCGTCCCCAGCCTCTTTGGCTTACGTAGATTCTTGTAGCAGACTTGTTAGACACTAATGAGTTATTTCCCATTACACGAGATTCTTGCCAGTAAAAAAGCTCTTGTAGGTTGGCTACACAATCTCTAGTGCTAATTTGCATTTCTTCAGCCTCTATTTAGAAGAAAAGCGGATCCTAGCATAGAGCTTTTAGAGTTTCCAGTGTGTAGATGCAAGCTTAGAGATATATTGCCCTATAGCTAAACTCGATGTAGCCCCAGGCGAGGGAGCATTTAATACATGAATACAAGATCCATCTTGTATAATTTCGAAATCATCTTTTAAGTGACCTTCTCTCGATAGCAACTGTGCTCTAATTCCGCTACCTCCAGGAATCAAGTCATTTTCTTCCAAACTAGGAAGTAATTTTTGCAAAGCTCTTAGAAAAGCTTTTTTAGATAAAGAACGATAGACTTCATAGCATCCCCGTACCCAGTGCTTGGCTCCCAGACGCCAAAACCCTGGATAGGCTAAAGTTTCCCACGTATCTTTGAACGATATATCAAACTTTCCATACCCTTCTCTATCTAGGGCTAAAACAGCATTAGGACCAGCTTCTACATTACCATGAATTGTTCGAGTGAGATGTACACCAAGAAAAGGAAATTTCGGGTCTGGTACAGGATAAATTAGTCCTTTAAGTAAAAACCTTTTATCTGGATGTAGATCGTAATACTCTCCTCTAAATGGAACAATACGGTAAGGATTAAATTTTTCACCACTTAGACGAGCAATACGATCACAATATACTCCCCCACAATTCAATATATGACGAGCCTGGAATTCTCTTGGACCCGTACGTATGATAAGCTCTCCATTTTTCTCAAGAATACTCTCTACTTTATGCTCAAGATAGAGCTCTCCCCCGTATTCCTGTATATCTTCAAGATAAGCTTTTGCTACTGTAGGATAATGAATAATGCCTGTGTTTGGAGAATACAAGCCTTTAACACCGGCTGCATATGGTTCAATTTCTCGAATTCCATCTTCATCAACAACTTTTAAATCCGGCGTCTTATTCGCTTTTGCTCTTTCTAAGAGATTATTAAGTCTAGGGATTTCATCAATACTTGTTGCTACAATAAGCTTGCCACAGAGCTCGTAAGGGATTTCTTTTTTATCACAGTATTTGAGAAGAGCTTCTACTCCCTTACGGCAGTTTCTCGCTTTTAAAGACCCAGGCTTATAATAGATTCCTTGATGAATCACACCGGAGTTATGTCCACTTTGATGCGCTGCTATTTGTGCTTCCTTATCTACGATAGCAAGCTTTATATGTGGCTTTGCTTCTAGCAAACGTAACGCCGTAGCTAGCCCTACAATTCCTGCACCAATAATTAAGACATCAATTTTTTTCAAAAAAGCACCTTTTCCATTCGTGGTACATATGTTCCTTGATCTGTTTTTATAAACTGCATACCTTTAGAAGAAAAACTTTTTTCAGCAGCGTCAAGTACTTGCATTACTCGGAGACCTTCTTCTGCATCTGTTTTTGCCTTTCTCCGACTTAAGCAACATTCAAGAAAGTGCCTACATTCATTTTGAAGAGGTTCTGATTTTTCTACTTGAACTCTTTTTGCTTCACCAGGATATGTATCTGGTGTTCCATATTCGTCGAAAATGACAGCTTGTGGATACAAGAGGAGCTTTTCTCCCCAAGGCACTGTATCATCAAAAACTAGCATTCCTTTTGAGCCAACTAAGGTAAATTTTTGTTCTTTAAAGGGATTTAACCAACTACTAAAAATATGCGCTTCTACTCCATTAGAAAAACTCATCGCAAGAAGAGAGGTATCGGCAATTCCTTTTGTAGTGAAATCTCCACCATGGCAAGTTATTTTGTAAGGAAGATCGTCACATAAGGATAAAAGAACAGAGATGTCATGAGTAGCTAGGCTATATAAAACATTCGTTTCTGTGTGAAGTTTACCAAGGTTGAGACGGTGAACAGAAATATACTGTAAATTCCCTAAAATATTTTTATTAAGTAATTCTTTTATGGTTTGGATACAAGGGTGGTAGTGAAGTAAATGCCCTACCATCACAATTCTTCCTAACTTGTCGGCAAGCTCTAAGAGTTCTTGTGCTTGTTCTAATTCAAGGCAAAAAGGTTTTTCCACAAAAACATCTTTACCTGATAACAATGCATCTTTAGCTAAAGAGTAATGAGCTTCAGCAGGAACCGCTATTGCTATAGCATCAATAAGTTTATCATCGATTACTTCTTGGTAGTTTTTACTTAGTCGAGGCTTGGAATTTAAATACTTATATGATTCTAATGTTTTCTCATCAGTATCACATATACTTCGTAGAGCACCAATTTCATCGAAATTTCGTATCAGATTTTTACCCCAATGCCCTGCTCCTACAACTGCAATAGTCTGTTCATACACCTTAAATTTTACTTCCACATTACACCTCAACGCATAAAAAATCTGATACAGCTGCTGTAATCTTTATTAACTCTTCTTCACTTAACCACGGGTGCATGGGAAGGCTTAATACCTCTTTGCATATCTTTTCGGCTACGGGAAAGTCTCCCTTTTTGTAAGCTAGATGGTGAAATACTTCTTGTTCATGAAGACAACGCGGATAATAAATAGCTGCCGGAATACCTTTTTCTAAAAGAAAATTTTGTAACTCATCTCTATTTTCTACTCTGATTGTATACTGTGCAAATACATGAGTATTTCCTATTTGAGTTTGAGGTACTATACAAAACTCTTTCAGGTGATCATGATAAAATTTTGCAGCTTTTGATCTAGAAAGAAGCTCTTCTTCATAATATGGTAATTTTGCCAACAAAACAGATGCTTGTATCGTGTCTAAGCGCCCATTAATTCCGATTCTTCGATGATCATTTCTTTCTATGGCGCCATGTTCACGAATGGAGCGAAGAGTCTTTGCTAAATTCGCATCATTAGTGAATAGTGCTCCTCCATCTCCATAACAACCGAATGGTTTAGCAGGGAAAAAACTTGTTGAAGCAACAAGAGACATTCCACAACTTCTCCGATTGTCTTGTTTTGCACCAAAACTCTGAGCTGCATCTTCAATTACAGGAATTTGATACTTATCAGCAATCGCTTGAATTCTTTTATAAGAAGGCATTTGACCAAACAAATTAACAGGGAGAATTGCCTTAGTACGAGAAGTCATTGCAGATTCAATGAGATCAACATTCATATTGAATGTTGATTCTTCAATATCCACAAATACAGGTTTAGCTCCTAGCAGGGAAATGACTTCTGATGTGCTAATAAAAGTATAAGGGGTTGTTATTACTTCATCACCTGGGCCAATATCAAGCGCCATCAAAGCCATTAACAAAGTATCTGTTCCACTAGATGCGCTGATACAGTATTTTACCCCAACATAATCAGCTAAGGCTTCTTCCAGCTCTATAACTTCTGGTCCCATAATAAATCGAGCTGAAAGCAATACTTTTTTTATTGCTAGATCGATTTGCTCCTGATAACGCTGATACTGTGTCTTTAAGTCAATAAATTCCATATATACTTAGTGCCAGTTCCTGCTCAAAAGGTCGTGTAAGATAATTTTTCATATTCAAAATAGGCTGTCGTTCTATTCGTGTCAATTCTAGCACTTGGTTTTTAGTATCCTAGATAAAACGGTTTAGCTAGCCAGTGATACGTTAGCACTAAATGTCTCATGATAACGATTGAGTAAATAGGCTCCAGCACTTACCGGTTCATAGCGAGCTGGATTACTACTGGAACAACAGGTTTCTAAGCAGGCCACTTTTGTATAGCTATTCACTCCTACAAAAAAAGGAATCGAATAGCGATGATTCTTCCCGGGATTGCGTACACGATGCTCTGTAGAAACATATAGATCATTTGTCCATCTACTTAAAAGATCAGCAACATTAATGATAAAAGTTCCTGGAATCGGTGTGGCTGAAATCCATGACCCGTTTTTATGCCGTATTTCTAAACCTCCTTGTTCATCTTGCTTGAGGATAGTAAAAAGACCGTAATCTGTGTGTGCACCACAGCCTGTTTCTTTAGAATCATGAAGAGGCTCTTGAGGTGGGTAGTGTAAAAGCCTTAAACTTGCACTACCATCTTCCATTTCTTGAGTAAAAAATTTTCTTTCCAAATCAAGTGAAAGAGCAAATAACTCAGCTAAAGAATGAGCTACCTTCTTCATTTCCAGAAAATATTTCTCTAAAACGGAGCGAAATTGTTTCATTCCAGATGGCCATTGGTTTTGTCCAAAAAGAGGCCGTTTTTCCAATACAAAAGGATGATTAGTGGGAAAATCTATGCCTAGGTCATAAGCCTCTTTGAAATCTTTTTCTTCTCCTGGATTTACATTTTCTTCGAAATAAGGAATATACCCACGATGTGCGATACCACTTTTTTCGATATGAATTGCCATCTTCTGTTCAAGTGGAGATGAAAAGAAAGCTTGGCTCACAGAAAACACCTCTTCTAAGATTTGCTCCGATACACCATGACCTTCTATATAAAAAAAGCCGCTATCTAAGCAGGCTTTACGAAGATCTCTAACCGCTAAGTCGCGATTTTGTAAATTAATGAGAGGGATGCAAGACATGATCGTTTCCTAAATATTTTTTAAAAACGATCATTGTAAGCACTTTTTTCTTCCCGTCAACAACAACAGTGACGGATTGTTTCTAGTACACTTTCATGAAAACATCCATTGGTGGCGAAAACAGATAAAGAATCAAGAGTGATATCTTTACCATCCAAGTCAGATACTCTTCCTCCAGCTTCTTCAATGATGACAGCCCCTGCTGCAAAATCCCAAGGCTGAAGTCCTCTATGCCAAAAAACATCAGCCATACCATTTGCTATGTAAGCTAAACTCATTACAGCGGAACCAATATGTCGAATGCCATGTCCGACTTGCAACATTTTACTCGATTCTACGCAAGAGTACTCCATTTGCTCGGGATGATTTCTTGCAAATCCAGTGAGTAATAAGGCATCACTTAAATTTTTTGCTTTACTTACTTGTATAAGCGAACCATTGCATCGAGCACCTAACCCTTTAGCTGCATAAAAAATTCGATCATGCTGTGGATCTTCGATCACACCTAGTATGGGTTTTCGTTTATAACAAAGAGCAATCGAACAAGCATAAATAGGAAAACTATGGACATAGTTACATGTTCCATCAAGTGGATCTATTACCCATTGAAAATCATGATCTTTTCCTTCTCTTAGTCCTGATTCCTCAGCTAAAATCGCATAAGTCGGAAAATGGCGGTGCAAACAGGCAATAGCTACCTCTTCTGCCTCCTTATCAGCTTCACTAACCAAATCCCCTGGATAAGTTTTAGAACTTACAGAACTTAATTGTTTCCAGTATTTCCGAAGCACATCGGCAGCTTCTGAGGCAGCCAAACTTGCAACATCTAATGCTTCTCGAAGTTCGCTTTGGGACAACATAGTTTTTCCTTACTTAACTCAAACCGTCAGTGTTACTTATTTTGCAAACACGCCTTCATTCTATTTACTAAGAACAAAAATTTCATTAACTGAGAAATAAACAGTGAATTTTTTATTGTATACCGAAATCAAACACCTCAGCATTAGTAATATCCGTAATTTTAACTTTACTTCAAGCTCTTTCTTCTTTACAATTTGAGGCTTTAAACGAAAAAATTCTCTGTCAAGTGCAAGCTTATAATTAGGGATTTAAGCGAGGGTTTGTTGCTTGCAGTGAGAAAAGCATGAAGCCAATCTATAAGGTGTCGAAATTAATCATATGAATACTTACTTGTTTACTTCCGAATCTGTTGCCAGTGGTCACCCTGATAAGATTGCTGACCAAATCTCAGACGCTGTACTAGATGCGTGTTTAGCTGAAGATGCTGAATCTAGGGTTGCGTGTGAAGTCATGGTTTGCCCAGGGATTGTCGTATTGGCAGGTGAGATTACAACTTCTGCAACTTTGGATTACCAGGCCATTGTGCGTGATACCATTGAAGAAATTGGTTACAATCATGCAGAGCTGGGCTTCGATGGCCGTACTTGTGGAGTGATCAACTTAATCAACAAGCAATCACAAGATATTGCATTAGGTGTTGATGTAGGAACAGGTATTTTTACAGCCCAAGGGGCTGGTGATCAAGGTATCATGTTTGGTTTTGCTTGTGATGAAACAAGTGAGTTTATGCCTTTACCTATTACTTTATCTCATCGTCTTAATTCTGAACTTGAGCGTGTTCGAAAAGCTGGGGAATTACCGTATTTGCGACCTGATGCAAAAACACAGGTAACGGTAGAGTATAGTGAAGACCACCACCCTTTAAGTATCCATACGGTGGTTCTTTCTACTCAACATGCAGAATCTGTCAGCTACGATTTAATCAAAAAAGACATGATGGAGCTTATTCATCGTGTTTTACCTCAAGAGCTTCTAACAGAAGAGACCTTATTTTATATCAATCCAACGGGTCGTTTTGTGATTGGTGGACCAGTTGGCGACTGTGGACTTACTGGACGTAAGACAATTGTCGATACTTACGGCGGAATGGGCCATCACGGTGGTGGGGCGTTCAGCGGTAAGGATCCTTCAAAAGTTGACCGCTCTGCTTCTTACGCTGCTCGCTATGTAGCAAAAAATATTGTAGCAGCTGGTTTAGCTAGACGTTGTGAAGTACAACTCTCATACGCGATAGGGGTTCCTCATCCGATTAGCATTAAAGTAGACACCTTTGGTACCTCAACAATCGAAGAACGTGTATTAGAACGCATAATTCCTGAGTTGTTTGATCTAAGCGCATCAGGAATGGTGAAAATGCTAAATCTAAAACAGCCGATCTATTTGAAAACAGCTAGTGGCGGACACTTTGGAAGAACTGATATTGATCTTCCTTGGGAACAAATTAATAAGACAGATGAATTACTTAAGCTTATAGAAAATGTGCCAGTATCTGCTATTCAAAGTAGCGTTTCAAACTAGTTAACTTTTCAAGGCAATCCTAGTCTTTAGGCATATGCCTATAAAAAGGGTAATCGGCGATAGAGAGCATTTCTTTATCGCCTTTACTGTCTCCATAGGCGTAAAATACAAATTCTTTGCGAGAACCGAGCAATTCTTCAATTCGACTTACTTTTTCTGGTCCCCAACAGTTTTTTCCTTTAATTTCCCCTAAGATACTTCCATGCTTGGTTAAAGCCAAACGAGTTGCTAAAATATCACTGAAGCCTTTGTTTTTTGCCCAAATGTTTAAATATACTTCCGGTGATGCACTCACAAGAATACAACGGTGCCCTTGTTTTTGATGCCAAGCGATTCGTCGAAGAGCTTCAGGACGAAGATGCTGATCTAATTCAGAATCAACAAACGCATCGGCCTTCACTTTTAAATCACAGTACAACATTTTCTGATAGAAGCGACTAATCACCTTCTCTTTCACTTTTTGCCTGGAAACTATATTCAACAAATAGAGTAATAAATAAGGCGATACCGTTAGCATATTGAAAATAAAGCGAGGCCATCCCACAGAAAAACGTAAAAAATGACGGAACGTATCACCATATGTAATCGTTCCATCAAAATCAAAGAAAGCAATTACCGATTTTTTTTCATTTGCCATGATTTATACCCATGGGTTTCTATAAAACCCTAGTTTTTGCTTAAAAATTAGGAAGAAAAATACAATATTTTTAAGGTAACGCTTCCATAATCTTCTAGGTTCACATAATAATCTATACAACCACTCTAGCCCTACATAACTCATCCACTTAGGTGCTCTTTTTATTGCCCCTGCTTCAAAATCAATAGTAGCTCCTATTCCCATAAAAATTTTGATATTGGGCATAAGATGCTTATACTTCATAATCCACTTTTCTTGTTTAGGAGAACCAACACCAACCGCTAAAACTGTTGCTTTTGAAGCATTGATTTTTTGCACAATATCCAAACATTCTTCTTCGATTTTTTCAAATCCAAAAGAAGGACTAAGAGCCTCAATAACAATTGTTCTACCAACTTTCTTATTCACTTTTTCTTGGGCTTTACTGACAATACTTTGGTCTTTGGAACCTAGAAGAAACACTGTGACTTCTGAATTATTTTTATGAAAAGAGCAAAATGATGGAAAAAAGTCTGAGCCGGATATTTTTTCACAAATAGGTATTTTCAAAAATTTTGAAGATATCTGAAGGATTTTACTATCGCAAATACGATAATCAGCAGTGGAATAAAAGTGATAAAATTCAATATCTTCTTGCAAACGAACGAGATGATCTACATTAGGAGTAAATACAACGCCTTCGCTTAAAGTCTTTAAAAGCTGCTCAAGTGTGATGTTATCAATTTTGCAGTTCAGTATACTGACCGCTTCCGCCATAATTCACTAACTCCTTGATTGCAATAGCAATAGAATCAATAATATCACCTGCCATAACACCATAATCGGTGTACTTCAAGGAAGCTTCTTCACCAGCTAGTGCATGTAAATACACCCCTAATGCGGCAGCATCTCGAGGCGACATTCTTTGAGCTAATAAAGCGGCAATCACCCCAGATAAAACATCTCCACTACCTGCAGTTGCCATACCTGGACAACCTCGAGAACATACCTGAATTCTACAACCTGGATGTAAAATAAAGGTCGGTCCTCCTTTCAGTACAATGGTCACACCATACTCTTCGGCATAATCTTGACAACGTTGAAGAAAGGCTCCATCTACCTCACTTACTGAAATTATGCCTAATAGTCGACACATTTCTCCTATATGCGGAGTAAGTACTGCATTCTTAGGAAATTTAGGGTCGGAACTCAAAGCTAAATAAGTTAAAGCATCAGCATCAATAACTACGGGGGAACTTAATTGATTTAAAAATTCATCGAGAAGCTCTATACCTAGTCCTGTACGCCCTAATCCCGGACCAATTAAACAAGCAGAAGCTCTTCGTGTTTCACTCCAAACCTCATCTAAATTATCTCTATCATAGGATTGGGTAATCAACTCGTATGGAGCTTTTAATGATTCGTTTTCCATTCCTTGAGAAAGCAAACAACGTACAATCCCTGCCCCACTACGTAAAGCTGCTTTACATGCTAGAATAGCAGCTCCAAACATTCCAGGAGAACCAGCTAAGGCCAGCACATACCCGGCTTGGTATTTATGTCGCTTACGTATAATTTTAGGTAAAGAAGGTAACAAGTGATATTGGTCTAAAAGCTCAATATTACTTACTGCTTCTTGAGTATATTTACCCTCTAATCCAAAGAATACATAGTGCAGAGCTCCTGTATGATTCCAAGCATCGCGAAGAAAAAAGCCTATTTTAGGGAGACCTAGAAATACGGTCGCTACTGCTTGTATTGCAATTCCTAAATTCTCACCAGTACTTCCATTGATTCCAGAAGGAATATCAATTGCTAAGACAGGAACTTCTGATTGATTCACTTTTTCAATGACTGTCTTATATAAGCCTTGTATCTCACCACGAGCACCTATACCTAATAAACCATCTAAAATTAAGTCATATTGTGAAAGATCGTCTGTGAGAAGAGTATTTTCATATAGGACTTTTCCCCCATCTCCTGTAAAACGATGAATATTTTCTCTACATAAGGGGCTTGCAGCTTCCAATGGTACAAGCTGGTGTGCTGTAACATCTATATTATGCCGTAGAATATAGGATCCTGCTACGTAAGCATCTCCTGCATTATTTCCTTTTCCGCAAAGCAAGAGAACTTTTATCGGGTTAGAGGTATTACTTAAAACATCTAAAGCAAGTTCTGCAACTCCTCTCCCCGCTTCTTCCATAAAGTCTGCTTCTTGAAAACCGTCAGCATATGCGAGAGCTTCAATTCGTACCATTTCCTCTGCTGACACTATATGCATTTTACAAATGCTCCTCTTTGACTTCTCTCTGCATCAGTGCTACAACAGCATCTTTTGCATCTATGCCTTTATAGAGGATTTTATATACATTTTCTGTAATAGGCATAGGAACTTGCTTCACTTGGGCTAATTCATGTGCTGAAACGCAACAATAAATTCCTTCAATTGCCATACCAATTTCTTCTTTAGCTTTTTTAGCGTCACCGTATTTTGCTAGTAATTTTCCAAAGCGATAATTTCTTCCATGCTCAGACCAACACGTTACCGCCAGATCTCCCATACCTGAGAGTCCCATAAGAGTGCTCGTTTCACAATCTAGGGTTTGAGCGAGCTTGTGAATTTCGTGTAGTCCTCGTGTCATCAAAGCAGCTTTAGTATTGTCTCCAAAACCAAGTCCATCAGAAATTCCACATGCGATGGCAATCACATTTTTCAAGGCTCCTCCTAGAGCAACTCCTCTTAGGTCACTATTAGGGTAGACTCGAAAACTCTCTGTACTAAATAGAGAACATACCGCATTTCGAACAGAAGGATCATAGGCAGCACACACAACAGAACTAGGTAAGGATCGAATGACTTCTTCTGCGTGACTAGGTCCACTTAAACAAGCTACAAACGGCTGTAATTCTTCTCCTAGCACATCGAGAACGACTTCTGGAAGAAATAAGCTTGTTTTTTGCTCAATTCCTTTTGACGTGAGAACAATGGGACACTGGGGTTTTTGAATTTGAGATACTTGTGTAAAAACAGGTCGAATACCTGCTGAGGTAACAGCTTCCGCTATACATTCAGCATGATCTAACGCTTCAGCCATATCTAATGTAACGCGTAGATCTCCTTCAAAAGAGTAGCCAGGTAATTTAGGGTGTTCACGCTTCTCTGTAATGTATTTTTTTAAATCAGACCTATTTGTCCACAACATTACCTGATGCCCTTTGCGAGCGAGTAATGTTGCTAGGGCAAATCCCCATGTTCCTGCACCAAGATAAGCAATTTTCATAAGATCCTCCTGTATCTACGCTACGCAAGTTAAAGCTGCATGTCAATAAATGCGTCGATATAAGGACGCTCTGGTAATGATCTACCCCACCAATAAGCTGCCATTTTTGGACTAGGATAGTAAAAGTCGAGAGCTAACTCGAATACTCTAGATGGAGCAGAACACCCACTTAGAGCTTCATATGCTTTGCGATCAGACTGTAATAAGGCGTTGCGAACCTCTTCAATGCTATCTCTTCCTGATGCATTTTTTAAGGGAGCAAAACAATCTTTTCTTGAATAAAGCAAAGCTGCTACTTTACTAGAGTAAGCCATTACATCAAAAATGAAGTATTCTGATTTCCATACTGCTATTTTTTTCTCATTACTTTCTTTTTCCCAAGAAAGACTTGTCTTCGATGCAATATGTAACGGCATAGTTGCTAAGCCTTGCCCAGCAACTTTTAAGATAAAGTCGAGATTAAAACAAAATTGGCTAAGATTTGCACAACGATGGATAAGTTGTCCTTTTCCATCACAAAGCTTTCGTTCTCTCTCATCTATTTCACTATATTCTACTACTGCTACTCTGTTGTCTTTTTCTACTAAAATTCCAACACTTTCTTCTGGATCTTTTCTTAAAGCACATTTAACGGAAATATCGAGCTCTTTTGAAACATGAAAACTCAAAAGTTTTGCATCAAAAGGATCGCTCAGTGGATTGTCCACCTGAATAAAGTGCACATACTCTATGCCAAGATTTTTCCATCTTTGGGTGATTCCAGCCTGAGTAAGGTCATACAATGCGGTTCCATTGCCAGCAGCCCCCATTGCAATTTGGCCAGGAGCAGATAAAAATAATTGTTTTTCCGTATTCAGAAGAGGTAGACTTTTTTGTGTAAAAAAATCAATTTGTTCTTTTTTCAAACCAAAGTATTTATGCTTCTGGAAAAACTCAAGGGTTTCTTCATGATTTTGCTCAGAAGTCATGATCGCAATATGCAGGTCTCTTTCTACCTGTCTACTTGCAGCGAGAACTTTTTCTGCAAAATACTGGAAAAGACTTTTATTTTTTTCTGTCGTAAGTGGAAATTTTCCTTTAGGTCCTTTAAATCCTAAACGGGAGCCTTGTCCGCCTGCAACCAATAAACAAGCTAATTTCCCTTTTTTAAGTAAAGACTCCCCAAGAGTACTGCTCTGCTCTTGTGCCATTTCATAAGAATTAAAAGGAGAAATTGTTGCTGCAATCTTCTCTGTATTTTCACCACACAATAGCTTTTGCTGACGAAACAAAACAGGATCAATATTCGAAATTTGTTTTTTTATAAGAGATGAAAATTGAGGATAGCGACACAAAAGACTTTCAGATTCTACATGATGCTCTATATCATTCATGAATCACAACCTCTTCCTTTGTTAAACAGCTCTTGGTCTGGATATCTTTATAATAAAACAAACATATCAATTTTATCGAAAACAGGCTCTTTTATAAAGAGTATTATTCAAAAAAACCCATAAATCAATCATTTAGTTGTTTCCTATGAAAATACAATATACTCTATCAATTCCTTTCTCTAAGCTTGAGCTTACTTTTTTAAATATTTTTCCTACTGAAAATACTCATGAAATATTGGAATGACATTGTTTAAGATAAGGAAAAACACCAGAAAAAAATCGACGGTTTTGCAAGCATCTCAGGATTGTAAGACCTATTCGGGAAGAGTTTCAAAGTTGAAACGAAACATGCGAACCATAAAGACAGACAAACATTTTACTTGGTTACGTTTTTAATTCCTCCTCCATTACAGGTATCTTATCTACTTGATCAGAGCTGATGCTGTGGATGAGGTATCTTCCACAACCCTTGAGTTCAACTTCCTTTGAACTTGCTTTCTGATAATTAAACATTACCTGATTCCACACAGCATCGCTTACTAATATTTCATTGGGTGCAGAGAAATGTTCTATCCTCGAAGCAACATTCACATCTCTTCCCCAAATATCGAAGGCATACTGTTGATTTCCTATCACGCCTCCTATAACTGAGCCAAAATGAATCCCAATACGAACTTCCCATCCAGGAGGAAGAGTCGCTGTAATTTCTCTCATCGAGAAAGCACAACGAACAGCTTGGAGACAAATATTTTCAGGTTGGTCAAATAAACCTCCTGCAGCCATAAATTCATCACCAATAGTTTTAATTTTACGCATTCCAAATTTTTGGCTAATCTCTTCATAGTGCTTGATCAATTTCTGCAAACAAAACGTTAGCTCGGCAACTGAATGTGTATCGCAATACTGTGAAAAATTCACAATATCGACAAAAAGAATCGCAACATTATTGTATTGCTTAGGAGCAACAACTCCATTCATTTTTAGTTCATCTAAAATTTCTTCAGGAAGAGTTACTCTTAAGATGCGATCGTTCTTCTCTTTTTCAATCGCCAGTTCATGATTAAGCTTTTCAGCTTTGCTATACATCTGTGCTAACTTCTGATTATTTAATACTGCGTTTTCGTAGACAGAAAGAAGTAGATCCAATGAACTAATTGGGTGCGAATGTAATGCTATAGCATGGTGTTCTGCAATGACGGGTACTTCTATAAATGTATTATTTACTAGAAAATGCTCCTGTGTTCGTAACTCTTGCGTTTTCATCAAAGAAGATGCGCGCAGTATGATGAATTCTTCATCAAAAGGTTTCATTACAAAATTGTCAGCTTGGCATTCAATTCCTTGAATCACATCCAGTGGTGATTTTAAAGTTGTCAACAACATGACTGGGGTCTTTCTCCCTTTGTCTGTACTTTTAATTCTGTGACAAAGTTCAAAACCACTCATTTCAGGCATGAGAACATCGCTAATGACTAAGTCAAAATTTCCTTTCTGAAAAGCTTCCCAGCCTTCTTTTCCATTCTTTGCTGATGTTACAATACAAGAAAATCGTTCTAATATATTTTCAAGGTAAAGTCTTTGAGTTGCTGTATCCTCAACAATCAAAATATTTTTATTAGGTAAAGTACTATCTTCCATTTATCTTAATTCCTTGAAAAAGACTTGATGATTTCTGGAATATCTTTTAATGGCGCATAATATGTAGGTTGTCCTTTAGCCATAGCACTTGCTCCCAGCCCAAATACAGCACAACTTTCTTTTTCTTGTACGAGAGTTTTTCCACCCTTTTTTTTGATTTCTACGAGCTCATGAGCACCATCATAGCCTAAACCCGTAAGCAAAATAGCCATGCAGTTTTTTGATAATCCACTTTCTATTACAGAAAGAAATAATGTCGAAATTGAGGGGCAAAAATTATTAACAGGAATAGATGAGTCAAATTGAAATTTCCCTTCTGTGGAAATTTTTACATGTCGATGTGTCAACGCAATATAAATTTTATTTTTTTTCAAAACATCGTTATGCCTGATCCCTAATACTGGAATAGAAGAAATTCGTTGCCATTGCTCTAAGAGATTTTTTGTATATGCTTCTGGAATATGTAAAATAATAATAAGAGGAACAGATAAAAGTGGTGGTAATGATTTAATGATCGAACTGATTGCTTCTACTCCACCAGTAGATGCTCCTATACAGATAAAACGATCTTTTTGTGGATTCCAATTTAGAATTTTTGAATCAAAATAGATTCCAGGTAAATTTATAAATTTCTTTTCTTTTGTATAGATAAATCCGTGATCTACTGCTTGCAACATTTTTTTTAAGCAAATGTTTTTCTGATCACAATCCGAAATTTGAAAAGCTCTCAAAGAGATTTTGCCTTGTTCATCTAGATCATCAAGTTCAATTGCTACCACCTTAGAAAAGCATTTTTTATCTTGAAGTTCTTTGCATAAACCTTGTTTTGCAACAACTAAATCAATAGCTGAATGTTCTAAAATTTCTAGAGCTTCATGGGAGTTTTGAACAAGTTCTACTAGTCTTAGTTCTTTTTCTAATGATTTCAAAGAAGCTAAGAACGCTTGGCATAATGATGAGTGATCAATGAGGAGGGTTCTTATCATAACGCTTTAAACCCAGTTTCTAACAATATTTAGAAGCGATTCTTCTTCAAATTTTCCTTTCACTACAAACGCGTTTGCTCCATAATCCAAGCCTTTTTTCTTGTATTCTGAAGACTCCAAAGTACTCACAATGATAATTGGGATGTTTGGTTTTCTATGCTTTGACCGAATTTTTTCAATAAGCTCAAAACCATTCATATTGGGCATTTCTATATCTGTAATGACCATATCTATATTTTTTTCTGACTGGAGAATACTCAAACCTTCTAAACCATCTACTGCAGAAAGAGTTTTATATCCCGCGCTTTGTAAAAGAGAGATGAGAACCATTCTTGGAGTCAAATTATCTTCGACTACCAATATCGTTTTTGTGCTTGTTTTTTGCTTTTTTTCTTGAGGAATTTCGGAGTGAGTAAGAACTTCTATCTCTTCATCAATAAGTTCATAACGCTTATTTAAAACAAGCTCTTTGCAATTAAGAATCGGAATGACCTTTTGACTCCCTAAAACAGCGTAACCAAATACAAACGGAGTTTTTTCTAACTGTGGTGTAAGCTTTTTCATATACACCTCAGTTTGTGATAACAACTTAGAAACTGCTATACCCAGTAATTTATCATTAATAGAAACAACCACAATAATGATTCTTTCCTTCTTATCTACATCAAACGTTTCACCAAAAATATTATGTAGGGGTAAAAGAGGAACATTCATACCTTCATACTTAAATGAAAGTAAGTTTTTGTTTCTTATGACTTCTGATGGTGAAATTTCGATCACTTTTTGAGTGTGTTGAAATAAAATAAGAGCTGAGGCTTTTTCTGTCCCAACAACGGTTCCTTTAATTGCTGTCACAGACAAGGGTACTTCTATGTTAAAGCAAGTACCTTGCTGTGCAACTGAACTAAGTTGGAGATTACCTTGAAGTCTTTGAACTGCTGCTTTTACCGCATGCATACCAACGCCTCTACCCGAAATATCGGTAATGACATTTGAAGTAGAAAAATGGGGCGTAAATATGAGCTGTTTGAGTTCTTCTGTACTTAGCTTATCTATTTCTTGTCGCTCATAGAGGCCTTTTTCGAGAGCTGTCTTTCGAATACTATCTAGATCTAATCCTTTCCCATCATCAGCTACTGTGATTTTTAATCTATGTTGTTCTGTTTGTTCACATACAATTGTAATTTCTCCACACGCATCTTTACCTAAACGAATTCGTGCAGTAGGAGATTCTAAACCATGATCTAGGGCATTTCTTAAGAGATGTAATAAAGGCTCTTTAATCGTGTCTAGTACGCGTTTATCTACTTGAATATTTGTTTCAGCTATAGAAAGTTTGACCTTTTTTCCCAGTCTTTCAGCAAGGCTTTTTGTCCAAGACGAAAACCCCTGTAGAAAAAGACTTAAAGGAAGCATCAACACTTCTTCCATTGTTTTTTCTATAGATTTGTGAAGCTGACTAGCAAGTCGTTGTTTTTCCGAAAGCTCTTGTTTGAGAGAGGAAAATCCATGTAAAACATCTTGAATTTCTTGCAGAATTGGATCTTTGAATTCCAAAACACGTTGCTTCATCGTTTCTAAAGTACTGAGATAGTCATCAAAACCACTTTGGAATAGAGACAGTTTTTCAACACAAAGTAGAAGCTTATCTAATTTTTCAAATGAAATCGTTGTTTTCTCCGCAAATGTAATGGTGCTTCCGTCTGTCAAATCAGCCAAGAAGCTACTCGAATTTGAAGTGGAAGATAAACCTTCTTTGTAAGAATCAGTATTTTGAGACTGTTCAATTGCCTTTTCAGACGAGATCAAATATTTTCCAGCTTCTTCTCTTTTTTCAACCTTACAATTCTCTTGGAGTGTCCCAGGAAAGCTACTTGCTCCACTATTCCCATAATTTTCTAGCAAATCAAGTAAGCAAGTATATTTGGGATCTGAAATGTATTCTTCTTCTAAAGGATGATCATCGGTAGAATTGTGCGCTTTTTGAAAGCAATCAACGAGGTAGCGAAAAATCTGATTAAAAAAAACGATTTGCTCTTCATCTAATTTAATACTGTGCTCACAAATTGTATGGAACTTGGACTCTAATAAATGACATATTCTATTTGTCCGTTCCCACTCAACACACGCTGCAGCACCCTTGATCCCATGAATGTCACGGTATAAATCAAGCAAACTTTCTTGATATACATTTTCGCTAACGGAGTCCAATAAGGCAAATCTATTGGATAAATCAAGTAAGCTATCATAAGTATCTTGAATAAATACTTTAGTTAGTTGTGCACGGAATGAAGCATCCATAAGGCTCTCCTTAATTCAGTTCATATGTGCTAACTAAGCCCTTAAGATTAACTCCTAGATCATAAAGCTTCGTATTTGCATTTTGTACATAGCGTGTATTTTCTTTGTTTTGTTCTGATGCTGCACCTATACTTTGGATAGCCTCCATTACTTGGCTTACACCATCTAGTTGTTCATCTGTAGAGCGATAGATTTGTCCCATTGCATCTGCTGTCTCTTGAACGCAAACAAACAAGTCTTTAAAAGATTGAGAAGCGGTTTGTGCGTTTACGATACTATCTTCTACAGTTTTATCACTCTTCTCCATTGCCATTACAACAGAGCTAGTCAGTTGTTGGATTTCATTAAGAATTTTTTTAACTCTTATGGTTGCTTGACTGGATTGATCAGATAGAACTTTCATTTCTCCGGCAACAACAGAAAACCCTCTTCCTTGCTCTCCTACTTTAGAAGCTTCGATGGCAGCATTTACAGCAAGTAAATTGGATTGCTCCGATAGTTTGTTTACGCTTTCAATGATTTCACCAATATCCGTCATTTTTTGGCTAAGTTCACTAATACTTTGGCCTACATTACTCATTCTTCTCTGGATTCCTTCAATACTGCTGACAGTTTCCTGAACAGTTTGTTCTCCTCTCTGAGAAACTGAAACGGAGCTCTTAGCAAGCTCATTAACAGATTCTGCCATCTCTTTTATTGCTTGAAAACTAGCTGTAAGCTGATGAATATTGACCGAAACTTCATTAATTCCTGTTGCTGTATCAGAGGATGTATTAGCTGTTTCACTTACAGAATCTAATAATTCACTGGATGTTTCTGTAATGAGTTGCGTGCCTGATACGATTTCTTGGGTTAACTCGTTTA
The DNA here is from genome assembly GCA_002709385.1 of Waddliaceae bacterium. Taxonomy (GTDB): domain Bacteria; phylum Chlamydiota; class Chlamydiia; order Chlamydiales. The sequence continues at coordinate 104,738 of PAQS01000040.1, read as the reverse complement.
AGTTATCTACCATTTTCTGAATAGCACGAGAAACATCTCCTACCTCATCAAGCCTGTCTGTGTGGGGAACCACAATATTCAGTTTCTTGTCTGCTATTCTCCCTACAACAGTAACGACATCACGGAGAGGTTTGCTCAGAGCGTTTATATTCAAAATAGTGAGGGTAAAGACAATCACTAAAACAAGGAAAGTTGTGATTACTGTGAAAATAGCATATTTATATGCTTCTTCTTGGCGAGATGCCATCAGGACAATAAAATTTTCTGAAATTTTATCAAATACTTCTTTTATAGAGCGTATGTAAGCCGTTTTTGTTTCCCAAATTATGGTAGGTCCGATATCTCGAATCCTTTTTTCTATCTCACCATCCCCATCATCAAATATTTTTTTTGTTAATTTCTCATTTTCTAAATAACTTGCTCCCATGGCAATAGATTTATATGTATTTATTGTCGTAGGTAACACTTCATCAAGAAATTTATTTGTTACGTACTCTAGATTATGGTGACTTTTATGAAGTTCAGAAATTGTAAGCCTTTCTTCATTACCTTCTGTACCATTTGCAATACTGTATAAAATACCACGCTCTAAAGCATGAACTTCAACTTGTTCCATTAAAGGTGCCAATGATGTTGTTTTAAGCCCCTCTACATTCTGAGCCAAAGACAAACGCTTAATAATACCTAATAAGACATGAATCACTGACTCATAACTGGCCAATACAGCAGAAGCTGTAATGGTTCCTGTATCTACTTGTTTTCGCAAAACTTTTATTCGCTCTTCTTGTAGTATAGCTCTGTTTATATCGCTATTTTCACCTATAGACAACATAGATACTGCAACGTTATGTAATTCACTTAGTACATCATCAACAGCTCTTCTACTGATTCCTATTTCTGTTAAGCTTCTATTTTTTCTATCAGAAAGCAAACCTGCACTTGCTCCTCTTTCCTCTTGCAAACCTAAAATAAGTTCAGAAATATGTAGAGAGGCTAATATATTAAGATTTTCTTTTTTAGATTGGCTGTATACATTCCACATATGATTTAGAACAAAGCTGGCAAAAAGTAGAAAAGCGATAATTGGTACTGCTACTAGTATTCGTAGCCTCCACTTTATATTAAGATCTTTCATCTTCGTACTCCTTACCCAACTCTATTTAATGAGGGCCAACCTTGTTACTTCTCAATAATTTATTCCCATCTAGAATAGGGACTCCATTTTCTTTCATTACTCCACAACAATACCTATCTTGTTCAATAGGTATTTGATAATCTTCTGTTTGTATTTCATTTGACCCTAAAGCTATATATCCTCTGATACTAGATACTGCTAAAGAAACCCCTCCGAGTTCGGCATGATCAATAAATATCATGGATTGATAGTCTTCCTTACTCAGATCTAGACCTAAAAGTTTCGCTGTGTCAAATACGGGGTATAGCTGCCCTTGTCGGTAATGAACTCCAAAAAGCATTTGCGGCAGCATAGGAAAAGGATAAACATGGCTATAAGGACAAATGAATTCGATCCATTTTCCTTCTATAGCGAAGCAATGTTCTCCTAAATAAAAATAGACATATTCTGGACTGTTTTGATTCTTTTCTTCAAAAGAGTCTATAGCTCGTGCGAGTTCTTCAGCTCTATACTGTAAAATCTCTGCATCAGATTGTGCTTTTTCTTCTCTATGCATTTTTTACCTTACTCTCAAGATAGCCATCATCTAAGAAACATTGCTCCATATGTCTAGTAGTTGCTTAGCAAGTGACTTTAAATCTCCTAGAGTACAATTAGGATCTTCTGGTAAATGCTCATCTTTATTTTTCTTACTTAATAATTCTACAAGATGTGATATCGTTCGCTCTCCTTCCTGGTAAGTTCCTTTCTGATACAGAATATTTCCCAACATAAATAACGCTAAATAGCAGTCAGGTTTTAAATAAAGACAGGCATTAAAAGCATCCAGAGCTTCTCTCAAACAATCAGATTCTCGTAGATGAATCCCTTTTAAATAATAAGCGTAGTAGTTTAGAGGGAACTCTTGAGCTATTTTTTCCAAATTTTTTTTCTTATCTTTTGCATTCTCTTTCTCTAAATTCTTATAGAGTTTGTCTATTTTTTCTCTGTCAGAAGAAAAATTAGGACTAAGTTCTTTTTCTTTTATGGATTCTATTTTGATTTGAAAACGGTCTAAATGATGAAACTTTTGATGTTTGCTTTTTTTTCTGGAAGGAGGGAGAGGCTTATGACGAAATAAAGATAAATCATATTCTACTAAACTGTGCAGGTACTTAAGTTCTTGAACTCGAGATAACTCAAAAGGAGAAGTAATAAGTACCCCTTTGTTAGATAGGCTAGAACAAAATTTCTGAACAACAAAATCTAGTGCTTTATCGGAAAAGTAAATCAATACATTTTGGCATAATATAATATCTACATTTCTTAAAAACTTTGGAAGTGCTTCATAGACTAAATTGTGCTGAAAAAAATTCACTCGATTTCGAAATTCTTTTTTTACTAAATATTCCCCATCAACATGATCACAATATTTATCGCGCAAGTTCTTGTATCTTTGAGGAAATGCATCGGCTTTATATCTTCCACATCTTGCTTTTTGCAAAGAATTCATATTGATATCACTACCAAAAAATTCATAGTGGTACTGAGGATATAGCTCTTGTAATTGCATCATTATAGAATACAGTTCTTCTCCAGTACTACATCCTGCAGACCAAACCTTAATGATAGAATGATCTAAATACGAACGATTTAACCACTCGTGGATAGGGCATTTTTCTATGAGTTGATGTAAACGTTTATTTCGAAAAAATTTACTTGTCGAAGGAATAAGGCTTTGAGCCAGTATACAGGAGTGTTCTGGAGACCAGCGATCTTCTACTAACCACGTAACCGCTTCTTCAAAGGGTTTGCTTGTTACATCGCGTAGCTCTGTTATCAGCTTTTCCCAACGAATAAGGTTTTTATCCAAACCAATACGTTCACTGATTTTCTCTGCTATACAGTCAAATCCATTACTACTAGAAAACTCTAAGCTCATGATCTTGTAAACCAAACAACCAATTGTGATTAATTACCTTAATCATTCCATTACGGTAACTAGATAAAAAATAAGGTCCTTCCTCTATTGACCTTTGATTCACTTCAAGCGAATCTATTTCTATTATTTCGTCTATTAGAAGTATCAACTTTAGTCTAGGAGAAGAAAGAATAATAAATTTTTGTTCAGGTTTTATTGGTTCTTGAGAATGATGAAAAATTTGTTCAGTATCAATGTCATAAACAGGAGTGACTTCACCAGCTAAATTGATGAAACCGATACGTCCTTGTCTATTTGGATTTTCGATAATTGCAGAGGCATGAACAACTCGATCTACAAATTCAATCGATACCGCTGAATTACTCCCATGTGATTTAAAAATGAGGTATTGCTCTTCAGCCATGATCTCTTCCCTAAGCTAGCTTACTCGTATTTTCTGCTTGTACTTCTTATTGGAGTTTTTTTCTTAGCTAAGGAAAAACCGTCCCGTGAACTTTTCTATTCACGAGCTAAGAAAGAATAAGGTACGAACATGGTGAAAGAAACGCATCAGAGATGCCAAAACTTTACCGAGTAAGACAATAAGGCTGAGCTTTGATTATTTATTTTTTATCAGCTTCAGCGCTAAATTCTTTGAAGAGTTCAGGGTGTAAATCCCTTCTTTTGTTATTTAAGTAAGCCGATGTGACTTCTCGATAAAAAGCGCTGACTTTAGGACTTTTTTGTTTTGCCCAAACATCGAGAACAGCGCTTGCTTCCTTGTCTTTCATTTTAGAAAGAATGGCACCCACTCTCCCTGCTCGGAATTCTTCTAAGTGCTTAGCCACTAGCTCAGGCTTTTTTCCACCGAATAGTGCAGCTTGTAGCTGTACATCTTCTTGAAACTCATCTTTTGAAATTTCTTCTAGAAGAGTAAGGTCTTTCTCTACTTTCTTTGCATACCCTTCAATTTGACGAAGCATTTCTTGATAAGAACGAAGTTGTGCTAACATATTTAAATTTAGTCGGTTTTCTGCTCTTAAATCAGCGATCATTTGTTCTGAAAGCTGATCTAATTCTGCTTGAACTGGTGATGCCTCTGGTACTGTTTCAACAAATCCTACACTCGTGCTTGCTTGTGGGACTCCTGCAATAGAAGATTGAAGTGCAAATTGTTGTGCTCCACGCTTGCTTCCAAAATAAAAAGCAACAGCGATAAGTCCTGCAACTACTAATATGATCAAGGATAGAGTTCCAATTATTCTAAAATTCATTTTTTATTTCTCCTTGCTTCCTTAAATAACGTGTAGATGCAATTTCATCAATTTCGACAGATTCTTGCCATTTCAAGTTCTTCAACCATTCTTCATATTTTTTTTCTTTTAGACGTTCAAGAGTTTTCCTTTCTTGAGTCTTTTCTACTAATATAGCTTGTTTAGATTTTAATATTTTATCTGCTTCATGCAGTTCTTCTAGTCCTTCTTGTATTTTCCGCTTCAAAGCTTTTAGAAATTCGTGCCCTGCTGTTATCTGTTCAATCTGTATTCGATTTAGCTGCGCTACCCGTATTTCTTCTTCTGTTCTTTTTCCATCCAGCTCTAACTTACGTAATCTCTCTCGAATTCCGTCATAATGCATCTTAGCAATTGAAACTTCTTTCATTGCTTCTTTTTCTTCAGTCTTTCGAACGGACAAGACATTTTCTAATCTAAAACGAAATCGTTTCACTCACTTACTACCTTTTTCATCCAATCACTTGTTTCTTCGAAGGCGGTATGTTCATCAGATTTTTGCTGTAAAAATTCTTTAATTTTATCGATTCGATCAATTGCTCTGTCAATTTTAGAGTTGGATCCTGCGGCATATGCGCCAATATTGATTAAATCTTCTGCTTCAGCGTAAACCTGCAATAAATCACGCAAATTTCCAGCATGATCAATCAAATCAGAAGATCCTACATCTGACATTACACGAGATAAGCTATCTAAAACACTTATGGCTGGAAAATGGTTAGCGGCAGCTAATTTTCTAGATAATACAATATGTCCATCTAAAATCGATCGTGCTGTATCGGCGATGGGATCATTCATATCATCACCTTCCACTAGAATTGTATAGATGCCTGTAATCGATCCTTTATCAGAGTTTCCAGCCCGTTCTAGTACTTTAGGCATCATCGCAAACACAGAAGGGGTATAACCTTTGGTCGTTGGAGGCTCTCCTACTGCAAGACCAATTTCTCTTAAAGCCATACAATAGCGAGTGATGGAGTCCATCATGAGAACAACATTTTTTCCTTGGTCTCGAAAATACTCAGCTATTGCAGTCGCTACGTTTGGTCCTCTTGCTCTTAAAAGAGCTGGTTGGTCAGAAGTTACAACAACTACAATAGATTTTGCTAATCCTTCTGGCCCAAGTTCTCGTTCAATAAATTCACGAACTTCCCTTCCCCGTTCACCAATAAGTCCAATTACATTGATATCTGCTTCTGACATCTTTGCAATCATTCCCATTAGAGTAGATTTACCTACACCAGAGCCAGCAAAAATACCAAAGCGCTGACCTTTTCCAGCAGTGCATGTGCCATCAATAGCACGAACTCCCGTTCTTAAGACATCTCGAATACGATTTCGTTTTAATGCTTCTGGAGGAGCTGCTTCTACTGGATAAAGCTTTTTTCTCGCTATGGGACCTTTTCCATCAATTGGGTTTCCCATGGCATCAATCACTCGACCACAGAGAGCTTCACCAACGGAAACCATATGTACATCACCAGTAGGATAAACCTCTGATCCTGGAGCAATACGTCGCATTTCTCCTAAGGTCATCAAAAGAACTTTATTATCTTTAAACCCTACAACCTCACAAGGAATTGCCTCTCCATCTCTGTTATAAATGAGACACATCTCACCCATATGAACATTAGGACCAACAGACTCAACGAGAAGGCCAATAATTTGACTGACTCGCCCACTCATTTTGATCCCCGACCAGCTCTGGATAGCTTTTACTTCCTTATCAAGACAAAATCCCATTAATTTTGGTCCTCAGTCTTGTCTTCTTCCTTCACTTCAAACGCAAGCCTTTCAAGTTCTTGAATTTGCCGATTAACATCAAAAGAGAACGCGCCCATAGAACTCTGGATTAAACAACGTCCTGGCCCCATATGCTCATCTTCAATAATTTCTAATTGGGCTTTAATTGAAGCTTCTTCTATGCGTTTAGTAATGGCATCATGAACCACAATAAAATCTACACTAGGTAAAAAAACTGTAAGAGGCTCAGATCGAACAACTGTTTGTGTCTTCTTTACCAGCTTTGTTACAATCTCTGCTAAAAGCTGAGGGTTTTCTAATTCTCTTCCGATTACTTGTTCACAAAGAGCACTACAGTAACGAAGGATTTCAGGCTTTGCTTCGTCCATTACTTCTTCAATTTTAATTACAAAGGAATCAGCTAGTTTTAATACTTTATCTATAGCTTCTCTTAATTCAGCTTCTTTTTCAGCTCTTCCTTCATTTAGCCCTTCAGACTTTCCTCGTTCAAAGCCTTCTTTATCTCCTAATTCTTTTCCTTCAGCCTGTCCTTTTCGATAACCATCACTTAGTCCTTCAGCAAGTCCTTCATCAAAACCTTGCTTTTTTCCTTCTTGAAGTCCTTTATGGTACCAAAAATCTTCTAATGCTTTCAGACTTTCAGCATCCCGCTTTTTCGTTGTATCTTCCCGTTCGATTTGACCGCCAGGTGAGCAAAATACAACTCCCTCTACACGCGAGTCTCGAATAATCTTATTAGTTGATGATTTCATCTCCACCACCACCTTTACCTTGGATCAAGATTTTTCCTTCTTCATCCAATTTACGGATGATGTTGATCACTTTTTGCTGTGCGTCATGGACACTAGAAGACTTTACAGGTCCAAGGAATGCAAGTTCGTCATTGATAGAATCAACTTGTCGCTTGGATATATTGCGGAAAATCTTCTCTTGTACTCCTTCTGTAGCACCTTTTAAAGACATCACAAGATCACTTTGTTCAACATCTTTCAGTACTGTCTGAATTGATTTATCATCCAGTAGCACCAAATCTTCAAATACGAACATAAGATCTTTAATTTCAGTAGCAAGATCAAAATCTCTATCTCCAATGTCATCCATGATAGATTTTTCAATATCTTTACTTACATTATTTAGAATCTCTGCTACGACTTTAATACCACCAATTTTCTTCATTTGTTTACCTGCTGCTACAGAACCTAAACTATCTTGTAATGAGCGTTCCATTACTCCAATTACATCTGGATCCGTCTCTTCTAGCTTGGCTAAACGAAGAAGAATTTCTGTTTGTATGTCTTGTTGAAACTCTGCGATGATTGCGGCAGAACGCCTTGGCTCTAAGTAACTCATCATGAGAGCAACTGTCTGTGGCTGCTCTTGCTTTAAATGAGCAGCAAGCTGTTTTGGATCAACCTTTTTCAAGATACGGAATACTTCAGCATCTTCTTGAGTTACAATATCATCTACTAATTCTCTTGCTTTATTTGTTCCCATAAGTCCAGTGAGAACTTCTAGTAGATAATCTCTTCCTCCAGTCGAAGATAAAGACGTTTTACGCACTAATGATTCATAAAACTCTCTTATTACCGCTTCTGTAACTTCTTGAGGTACATAATTGACTTGACTTACCCAGTAAGAAACCTTTTTTACCTCTGCTGGTTTAAGGAGGCGCATAATTTCTGTTGCCCACTTGTGGCCTAAGGCAATCATAAGTAGAGCAGCTTTTTGCGACTGATCCATATTATTAAAATCTATTTGCCCAGTCATATCAGGCATAATTATCTCCTACTAGTGGGCCTAGAATTTATTTACTGTTTGATCTTGATCTACTAACCAATCACGAACTGTTTCAACAACAGTATGTGGGTCATTTTGGAAACGAGTTTTAATTGCTTCCACCATTGCTTCCACTTCAACTAAAGAAGGTTCTTCAATAAAGTGCATATCTATATCTTCTTCATCTTGTTCAAGAGTTGGAGGACGAAGCATATGACGGCGCCAGAAGCGATTAAAACTCCAGAACATTCCAAATACTGTAATTAAAACAAAAATGATTGTTGCTATTTGTGTTGCCATAGCTAACATTGAACCCCAAGATTCTTCCGCTGCTTGCTTCATCACACGGGTATGATCAAACTCTACGAAATCTACAGCCGGCTGTGCACGAAGCCCATAACCTTCCAAAATTTTTGCTAACTGACTTTCTATTTCTGTTCTTAAAATTTCAGTTCCGCGTAGACCATTTTGAATTTCACTTTCAGGGATATCGGCAAGACTATCTACAGTAATTGTCTTATCCACCATCACACCAATAGAAATATTCTCAATTGTCCCTGGAGTCGTATTGGTTTTAACATGATCTATAGGAACAGCCATTTGCCGAACTTGTTGATTCCGACTTTCATCGCGATTGAGAACTTGTCCACCTTCTCCAGCCACAGCTCCAGCCACAGCTTCGGTATTAGAGCCTGGCGTTCCCATCTCCATTCTTTCGCGTTCAGTCATCTGAGAACCAGATTCGGTAACACTTTGAACTACAGCTTCTCCCAGCTGAACGCCATCCACTTCACCACTAAAAACCTTTCTTTCACGAATCGTTTTATCGCGATTCATGGAAACCTGTACTGTACTATAGAAATTGCCATGCCCTACAATCATTGCAAGCATGCCATCGATTTTAGACTTTAAGCGCTCTTCCAAAGAAAATTCAGCACTTCGAAGCATGTCTGCATTACCATCGGGATCTAAAGCTTGATAAAGCTTCCCTGTATTATCTGATATTGCAACCATGTTAGGCATCAAACCGCGAACAGAGCCAGATACGTGATAAGTAATCGCTCTAAGCTGGGATGCACTTATCCTTCCTCCTGGCATAAGTGTAAGAATCACAGAAGCCTTACTCTTATACATAGCACCACCAAAAGGACGAGGAGGTGCAATATCTAACATGACACTTGCCCCTCGAATACTTTCATATTCAGTGATATCCTGCTCTAATTGCCCAATTAAAGCCCTCATTTCAAGAACTTGTAGTTCCTTCTCCCCTTTAATCCATGTATTTGTATCAAAGAGTTCAAATCCTTTACTGGCATTTTGTTTAGGAATACCTACGGTAGCGAGATCCATACGCACACGGTGCACATCTTTCTCATTCACCATAATCAAAGTGTCTGATCGTATTTTATAGTTAATGCGAGCACTATCTAAATAGCCTTTAATATCAGCTGCATCAGTGATAGATAAACGCCCTGCTGGAAATAAAGGAGTGTAATTATTGGCAGCAGCGTTGAAGACCAAAACCGCCATTGTAGCCAATAGCGTAAGAGCGACCATAACAACTGTAAATTTTTGGTAGGTCTTTATATCCTTCCAAACTTTAGCCAACTGTCGCCCTATATTCTTAATACTCTCTAAGTCCATCTTCCTGACCTATATGTGGGAACGATTTTCACTTTGAAAAAGGTAATAGAACATTAATAACTGTAACTCTGTTAGATGCATTTAATTTATATTAATTACAGTTACATTCCATTAATACACTCTCTCTCAATTGTTGGTGTATAATAAGTCGCTATAGAAATCAAAACCTTTCTAATGCTTTTGAATCAACTGAGGGTTGATTACAGCCTAACAGTAGAAAAGACAGTCAATATTTCTACTTCTCTCTTGGAAAAACGTTGTCTTGCTCTGTACACTTTAGAAAGAAATCATTATCGTAACCATTAGTAGGTTTATTATAGAAAATCTGGGGTAGTAAAGTTGAGCAAGACAACATATACAGATGAGGATATAAAAAAGGTTCTCAAGACTCTCTTCATTGAGAAAAAGAAAGTGAAAGAGTTACAAAAAAAGCTCCAGGAAATGGGAGAAGAGCGCGAAGAGCTTGAGACTCATTTGCAGCATCTAAAAGAAGTTCAAGTACAAACTCCATTAAAAAATCTTTCTTTAGATGATCCTGAACTTATTGAAGCTCTCGACAGATTAAAAGAGAATTCTTCTGAAAATACTCAAGAAAGTTGGGATACTTTGCAGCAGCGTCTTTCAGAAATGAGTATTCATTTGCGAGAAAAAACAGAACTTCTTGAAGAGATGCAAGAGAAGGTTCAACAATCAGAAAATGAGTTAAATAATCTAAGAGATCACTCAGATAACCATGAGACTTCTCATTCTTTTGAAGAAAACATTCGTTTAAAAAAGACACTTGTTCTTTTAAAGAAAAAGCACGATGCCATTCAATTAGAGCTGAATGAACTTAAAGAAAATAAAGAAGAAAATCATAGTGGAAAAATAAAAAATTTAGAGGCTGAAAGAGATGCTCTTTTAGAGCAAATTCAAGCTCTTGAACAAAAATTACATGAAAAAGAGCAAGTACTCAGTACTTTAGAAGAGGCATTAAGTAATAGTCAGCAAGAAACTGATTTAGCTCAAAATCAAATAAAAGAGCTTGAAGAAGAGCTGAGACGTGCACATAACCTTGTTGACTCTTTACAGGAACAAATGCAGTCACTTGAAGGAGATGCCGCAGAAGATACTTTAAGTACTTGTGAGCTTAAAGCTCGTTTAGAGACTGTTAAACAAGAAAGTGAATTACTTAAAGCTGAATTATTTGAGAAAGAAGAGCAAAATAAGCAATTAAGTCAGCGTGCAAGTGAATATACACAAAAATGCCAAGAATTAAAAACTCGTTTGGCTGGTGTAGAGCCTCAATTCAATGAAAGCCAATCTGAAGCTGAATTAACAAAACTTCGTCTTTCTGAAGCTAATGAAAAACTTCATTATGTTCACGATGCTTGCTCAAAGTTGGAAGAAAAAAATCTTAGATTAGAAAGTGAAAAGACTCAAGCTGAAGAGAGCCTTGAATTAGCGCAATCAGAGCTAGAGACTTTAAGGAAAAGAGATCATGAAACAACTGAACGTCTAGAAACATTAGAAGCTTTATATTCAGAGAACAAAGATGCAAGTGATGAGTTACAAATAAGCAAACAGTCTCTTGAATCAAAAGAGCTTGAGCTACAGCAATTAAAAGATAACCTTTATCAACTTCAAGGCCGTATTGAAGAACTTAATGCCGATAAACAGAACCTTACTGAAAGTAAAAACGAGCTTACTCATCAACTTGAACAGTCAAGATCTGACTATAAAATTGTTGAAGAAGAACGTGATATTATCCGAACACAGCTAGAAAATCACCTACAAGACTCTGTTTCGGAGCTTCAGAAAGTTCATGAAGAACGTAGCACTTTAAATACGGATGTAGAGCATAAAACAAAAGAGATGGCTGAGTTGCGTAAGCGCCTTGTAGCATCTCAAGAGCAAATTGTTTTGAATAAGCAACGTGTAGATAAACTACTGAAAGGTATTCGTGAGCGTGATACTCGAATCAGCGAGTTAAGCAAGTATGAATATGGTTATAAGAAACTTGCTGATCAAAAACGCGAGATGGAAAAAGAAATTGGAGGTAGAGAGTTAGAGCAAACAGAGTTAAAAAATACTCTTAATCATCTTCAAGAGAAATATGCCCAATCTACAGAAGATTTAAACGAACAAAAATCTATCGTCGAAAATTTAAGAGAAGAAATTGCCCAACATAATGATGAAAAGAAAGCTCTGAAAGAAGAGCTTGATTCTTCAATAAATAATGTTGCTTGCCTTGAAAAACAATTAGCTGACCTTGAGTCTACAAAAGAAAGTAATGATAGTGAAATCACAAAAGTAACACGCAGCTTAAAAGATCAAGAATTATATATACAACAAATTGTAAACGAGCGTGATGAACTTCAAGAGTTGAAATTGTCACTTGAAGAAAGGCTTAAAGTAGAAACCACGAAACTTTCTGAAGAAGAAGAAAAATCGACAAAACTTCAAAAAGAACTGGAAGATACTCAAGCTGCGCTTACAAGACGTGCCCAAGCTTTCAGTGATATTGAAAAAGAAATTGATGTTGTTAAGCAAACTCTTGTTCGTGCTGTTCGTGAAAGCAAAGATCTTGAAGAACGCTACTTTGAAACTGTATCAGAAAAAGTTTCAATTAGTAACAAGTGCCATCAGCTCACTCAGCATCTTGAAGAACGCGGTAAAGAAATCAAGGCTTTACGCATTCAACTTGAAGCTGCAGAGACTAACGATCATTCTTTAAAAAGCCGTTTAGAAGACCTTCACCAAACCAATGAAAGCTTAAGTTCTCATAATAGCACTCTTAAAGAACGTTTGAGTCAAATTGAAAATGACTATCGTGATGCAAATCAGGAAAGAGACAAACTAGAAACAAAGCTAAATACTTTAGGCGAAGAAAAAACTGAATTAGAAAAACAAAAAACAAATCTTCAAGAAAAAGTTGAATCACTTGAACCTCTCAGAGATCAGCTCGCAGAAGTAAAAGTAGAGTACGCTCAGTTTAAAGAGTCACAAAAGGCATTGATAGAAGAAGAAACTCAAGCAAAGAATCAAATGATTCATGATTTTGAATCACAAATTGCTTCTTTGGAGTCTGTCATTGAAGAAGGAAAGGCTCTGGCTGAAGAAAAACAAGTATTAGACGATAAATATAGCTCTTTACAAGAAGAATACGATCATTTGGAAGAGCAGCTTGAAGAAAGCATTGAGTTCCGTAAAGAATGTGAAGAAAAAGCTCTCAATTTACAGGAAATGTTGGATGAACAAAGTCAGTCAGCATCTCAAGTTCAAGGAGAGTTGCAAACATGCCGAGAAGCTTTAGAAGAAAACGAAACTCTTCTTTCATCAACAAAAAAAGAATTGGATGAGAGAGAAAATCGTATTAAAGTCCTTCAGCAACATCTTGCTAAAAAGGTAAAAGAGACAACCGTTCTTCGCGATTTGCTAGAGCAGCAAAGAATGCAAGGAATTGAGTTACAAAATACGATGAATGAGCAAAAAGCTAAGCAAAATGAACTACATAATGCACTCGAGCTACAACGTAAACAAGAACAACGATTACAAGACTTATTAAATGAAAGTATAAAAAGTGCTGAATCCCAAGTAAGTAAATGGGAGAAAAAGTATTTTGAAATGTATGATAAGTGGAAAGCAAATGAAACACGTATTGTAGAGTTTCAAAAGCTTCAAGCTAACTATGAAAAAATGCAATCGCTACTCTCTAATCTAGGTACGTTTGTAAACCATAACTTGGGTTCCTCTGGAGCTGCCGAACAACTTATGGAACAAGCAGAAGCGATTGCAGTTCCCGTAACTAATATAGAAACAGAAAAGACAGCTATTTCTTTCGACGATAACCTTCCTGAAGATAAAACAAAGTCTTCTGATAAGAACAAAGGTGAACCTAGCCTTTTTGCTACAAGTAGTGGAGAAGGGAAAAATAACAATCGTGTGAAAGATAGCTTATTCTAAGCTCTAGCCTCCAATAGTTACCTAATCCTTTGCTCGGTATCTTTACTGAGCAAAGGGTAAGTTAATATCACATTACTAGGCTAGATCGTCGGAGAAGTTACCGTATCAAATTCGCTTTCTAATTCAACAAAGTGTTCTTCAAGCATATTCATAAGAATCACAAATTGCTCAAAATTTTCTTCTTTTGCACACTCTTCAAGTGCTTTAGCAATATGTCCCATTCTTTCTGCTCCTACAAATATACAAGCAGCTTTTATAGCATGACAAAGCCTGACAAGGTCTTCTTTATTTTGTTCTTTTATTGCTTGATGAAGCTCTGTCATTAACTCCTGAAGAGAATGAATAAACTGTATAGAGGATTCATTTTCTTTGAATTGTCCTTTCTGACAAATCGATTTGAAAGTGTTCTGATTGAGTATTTTATCTTTTTTGAAAGCTTCCAACATTTCACTTTTCGACGCTGTCATGAAAGAAATTGGATGAACAATGTTAATTTTTTTTGTTTCTAGCACCCATTTATTGAGAATAGCTATCAGAGATAAGGGTTCTATAGGTTTATTTAAGAAATCGTCCATTCCAGATTGTATACATGTATCTCTGTGTTCTTTTTGATTTTCTGTTGTTAGTGCAATAACTGGAATTCTATTAGATATATCATGTTCACTTTCACGAATTTGCCTTGTTGCTTCAAAGCCATCTATGTCTGGCATAGAACAACTCATAAGAATCAAACTTACTTTTTCATTTTTTATAATTTCGAGTACTTCACGTCCTGATTTCGCCTCAATTACAGTGCAACCTTGTGCCTGCAGCATACTTTTAATAGTTAATCTATTCATTCTGTTGTTATCAGCAACAATGATAGGTTTATATCCTGAAAAGGATTTTTTAAAGATCTTACTTGATTCAAATTCTGAATTTTCACTATTTTTTTCGTTGATTAATTCTAATAAATGATGACTTAACTCATCTAGGTCAATTGGTTTAGTCAAAACACAAGAGAATCCTAAATTTTTCATAGAATCAGGTAAATTATAGATACTCTGTGCTGTAGTTAAAACGAGAAAACTACTACATAGTTTTTGATTTGCTTGGATCATTCCTGCTAAGCCTTTTCCTACAGACCCATTAGTGTGGTAATCAATCATAACAAAATCGTAAGGCTGATCATTAGCAACAGCTTTGCGCATCATTTTCAATGCTATCATTGGATTATTTGTTTCTTCTGCAAGAATACCAAGATCCATACAGAGATTTTTTAAAACATAAGCAGCTTCTTCACATGCATCAATGATAAGAACTCGTCGATCAATTAGCTCTGGAATTTTTTGTCTTTTATCTATGTTTTGTTTAAGAATAGAAAGGGGTATTTCAATTTCGACCCTACATCCCTCATCTTGAATAGAGTGAACCTGGATATTTCCTTGAATTGTTCGAAGTAACTTGTGGCATTGAGAAAGGCTTTGTCCTTTCCCTCCATAAAGCTTTACTGTTTCTTGATAGGCCTCAGATTTCTCATCAAACAGGTTTTCCATACGGCTTGGATCTATTCCAATTCCTGTATCTTGTATTTGAATATTGAGACCATCTCCTTTTCCTTTTCTAATTTGTATTCTGACATTACCGTCACTAGTAAATTTTATTGCATTACTTAGTGCACAGTTTATGATGCATCTTAAAATACTTTCATCACTTAAAAAAGTTGAAGGAATACTGTAAGGATAATCAAAAATCAGCTCTATATTTTTTTCTCGTGCTTGATAAACCCAATACTCAAGCTCTTCTTTTATTAAAGCTCTAACGTTTACCTCTTCTGATTTGGGTTTTATCTCTCCCATATTTAGCATCATGCTATCAAGTATGTGTCGAGTAGATCCCATTAATACCTTTCCAGCATCTAGCATCAAATTGATAGAGAGTCTTTGTTCTGCATTTAAAGAGCTATTTAGAAGCAAATGATTCAATCCTATTATACTCGCCATAGGAATACGAATTTCACGGCTGAGATCAGACATAAGTTGTAGTCGCTCTTCAGCCCCAATACCTTCTGTTTTTTGTACTACAGTTTTTATAACCTTTTCTTTCTTTGATTTTAAAAATAAGAGCATTATATAAGATACATTCGCAAAAAGAGCTAAGATAAAAGGAATCATAGATCCTTTTCTTAAAGGTTTCGGAAATCCTTCAGCTCTTGCTGTAAGCTCCCATTGTTGATCTAAATCTGGAAGGGTAAGGATAGACTGAACTCTGTTGATAAATTTCGTTTGATTTCCATTAAAAGGAGCAACAGAACTTAGAGTAATCTTCTTTTTTTTCATACTAGATAGAAAAAAATCTATAGGATCCCAAACTGTAATAAAAACACCATTATCAATACTTGCTTGCGGTGTCAAAACCCAATAGAAACGACTATTTTCTATTGGAATAAAGGTGAATTCATGGGAGCTTTTCTTTTGTGTAAAAATATCCAAGAAACGTTTCAGTTCTTTTGATAATTTTTGAGCTATTTCACGAATCTCACTTTTTTCGTCATTAGCCCAGTAGTGCAACTCTACTCCTTGTAGATCACGAAACTCTTTTGATCGATTTCGCAAAAAAATAAAACCTTCTACACCTGTTCCTGAACCAAGTATTTTTTGAACAGTTGGAGCTAAATTTTTTTCTGTTTCAAGATTACGTGAATAGATAAATTCTTCAGTATTATTTAATGTTTCTTTTAATTCATGGAATGAATTTTCTCCTATTTGCGCTAAGCTTTCTCCAAGAGCTACTTTTTGGACATATATTGACCCTTGCCAATATCCAAAAGCAATTACGCAACATGCAGTACTAGTAAAAACCCCTAACAGCTTTAATGCTCTTATTAGTGTCACATATCTTCCTTTATTTTTACTTTTTTGCATGTCTGATTTTTTCTGCCCCCCGTTTATGCCCAGCATAGAACCCTAGATGAGCAACTACACGATATAAAATATTATAAGGCACTTTTTGGAGTTTTATATTCTTGAAAGTATAGAGAAGATCTCTTGTGAGCTCTCTAATACAAAGATATGTTTGACGTCGAGCTGATGCTTTACTCCCATAAATTAATACCTCAGCTTCACCTTCAATAAGCTTTCTTTTGTAAAGCTGGCGCAAGGTGTAGTTATGAGAATGTTCGACGATTGAATCAGGCACATACATAAATCGATATCCTTTGCTTTTACACTCTTGGCACCAAAGAATATCTTCTGAAAAACCTTTTGTATAAAACTTGGTATTCTCCCATAGATCTCGCCGAAAAGCACAAGCAACAGCTGAAAAGAAATAAGGGTTCTTATCTCCACCTATATTTTTCGAGTCATAAGCTCGTTCATAATCATAATTAACAATAAAATAGGCCGACGGCCGAGCTATTTGCTTACTCATTGTAGCATCAGCTTTTCCTTCAATAATTGGCTGAATGAGTGATTCGAGCCAGTTTTCATCTTGAGGAATAGCATCTGCATTGAGAAAGACTATGATCCGCTCTCTAGTCTTTGCGATCATGTCATTCAATACTTTACCTGGAATATAATCTTCAGGTCGGATTTGAAAGACATTTTCTGGCTTGGAATTAAAACGTAAGGCAGCTTCGTAGCTACCATCTGTTGATCCAGAGTCAACATTATACAGAGTAAAATGTTGACTCCTTTGCTTATTTAGATTACACAAAGCGTGCTCTATATAAGGCTGCTCATCTTTTGAGCGCATAATCACAGCGATGTCTTTATGCTGCTGAAGCTCATCCATAAGCCAGCCCTCTATAAGGTTCTTTACTCCTTACTAGAACAGAATTACCGAGTCGATACCCTTACGACTATCATCAGCAGCATCTGGTTCCAATTCTTCAAAGTAATGTTTTCCAGCTTCTGCAGATGCAGCTCCCATAAAAGCCCTAATTGCTCCTTGTAAGATCTCTTCTGCATCAAGCATACGTCGTGGTGGAACATAGACAATATCTCCAGGTTGCAAAACAACATCTGCTAAGCGCCCAGAAAGAATATCGAAATAATTTACCTTAATTCTTTTAGGAGAAGTTAAAGATCCTCGAATGATATGTGCATAAGTTCCCGCTGTAGGAGCCATGCCGCGAGCTTGAGCAATAGCCTCAATCAAAGTAACATTTGCTCTATATCCTAATGTGGAAGGAGCCAATACTTCACCTAATATATACACATCTCTTACAAGAGCGTTTGGTATAAATATATAGTCCCCATTACATATTTCGATGTTATTGCTGAAATCACCTTTTTCCACTAAGTTTTCAAAATCAACAGCAACATATTCGCCATCGCGAGCAACAAAAGCATGTGTTAAATCAGCAAGATCAACGGCATTATTTCGATGAGACCCTGTAACAAAACCTCCACCCTGACTAATAGCATTCAGCAAGTTGGTTCGCCCATTTAACATCTTTTTTCCAGGGCTCTGTATCATCCCAAGAATCGTATATTGTTGCCCTCCAAAATACACTGGAACAACATTAATCATCGCAAATTTATACTGTTCAGTAACAAGAGTATTTAACTTCTGTTTGAGTTCATCAATTGTCAAATCAACAGCTAAAATCCTTCCTGCAAGGGGATATGTAATCGAACCATATGAATCAATTGTTACAGTTCTTCCGCTATCAGTTTCTCCATACATGGAGATAAATAAAGTATCTCCTACTCGAAGTTTATACTGCTCGGGTGCATCTTGTTCCTGCTCAACAATACTTGAAGAGTCAAATACATCAAAATTTCTACGATCTACAGACTCTGCTAGCTCAATATTTAATAACTCTGGGTCAGGTTCATTACTTACTTCCTCCTCAATTACACTCTGAGTGGCTAAATCAATATCGGAGTCATTATTGTCTGCCTCAGAATCTACATCTGCAAGATCATTTGGTAATTGAAGATTCTCTAACTCAATTACACCTTCTTCAGCGGAATCAAAAATTTCTTCTTTTTTACTACCTTCGGAAAGTAAACTTTTTTCTTCTTCTTCAATTTCTTCTCCAATAAGAAAGAAAGTACCCGAAGAACTTTGATTGGTTTTATCATTATCGATGATCGGATTTGCATCTATTTGCTCGTCCTGATTTTTCACTATTTTTTCTTCACTTGAAATTGCTTGAGTTTCTGTCTCTGTAAGTAAACGATCAGTATCATCGCTGGAGATGGTAGTAACTTCGGCACTTAACTCATCGCTAAGATCTATGAGTAAATCATCAATTACAAGCTCTGAAGGCAATTCAGTATTTTCTATTAATTCAGAGATCGTGCTTTTACTATCTATATCTTCTTCTAAGAAAAGCTCATCAATCAGTTGAGAATCAATAGTAGTGATTAAATTTTCTTCATTAAAATTCTCCAAAGAAGGCTCTACTATTATTTCTTCAAGAGATGCGATTTCACTCTCAATCAGAAAATCCTCTTTATTTTGATTGTCTATAGTAACTACAGAACCTTCATTCTTTATCACTAAAGAATTTGTAAGTTCTTGATCTAAGTCTTCATTAATAGATTCTAATTCATTGGTAAGAAGTTCTATTTCTTCTTCTTGTATTTCTTCATTTATAGAAGATAAAATTTCTTCCTCTAGACCTTCTGTCATTTCAAGAATTGTTTCATCGACTACTAATTCGATATTTTCGATATTTTCAAGATCTAGATGATTATCTTCAAAAGACTCTATAAAAGAATCTGTTGGACTTATTGTATCACTGACTTCTACTAAAAGTTCTTCATTATTAAATTGTGCTTCTTCTGTGATGAAGCTCTCTATCTTTGGTTCATCTATATTTTCTTGAAGAAAATCTTTTTCTTCTGGGGCTTCCATGTAGAGTTTCGTTAATGAAGTATTGAGGTTTAGTAGAGAAGAGACAAGATTATCCCAAGCTTCATTTGCTCCACTCATCCATAATGCTTTGCTAAATGCTTCTTGATCGATTTCTTCTAAATCGGAAGCGATTGTATCTTTCAACAGATCTTCATTATCTTTTTTAGCAGAAGGCTCTATTAACTCTTCTTTGTTTTCTATATCGCTAATTGAATCGGCTGTTAGCTCTTCTTTTGTATTAATCTGGGTTTCTGCGATGCCCATTTCATGAGAAATATGTTCTGCTTCTATAAAAATTTCTGAAGGTACTTGAGAACCTGCAAGTGGTGCGTTATCTATTTCTTCAGCGTCTATGATAACATTGTCATTTATAAGTTCAGATTCAACAAGTGGCTCTATTTTTTCTTCTTTGATGTTTGTATTTACTTCATCATTATTTGTTTCAGCTGTCTCATTAAGCTCTAAACTCTCATCATCTAAATTTTCTGTTTCTTCATCATTTTCTTGTGACTCTACCAGTATTTCTTCTGTAGAATTTTCAGATTTATTTATTTGTTCTTTTGCAAGAGGTTTTGACTCAACCTGATCTAGGTTTTTTTCAATGACTTCTTCCATAATTTCATCAAAACTTGGTACTCCTTCCCAAAAACTTTCATCTTGAGAAAGAGAGCTTTCATCTCCATTAAGAGCATGAAGTGAAAACAAGAGCCACAATAACGGAGCTAAAATTTTGTATTTGTTCATTTCCGTACTCATTGGAATTCATTCCTCTTGCATCATTTAAGCAACTCATCACCCACATAATAAAGACCTGCAGAAGAACCAAACGCTCTTACAAAAGTCTCTATAGCCAAGCGAACTAATGTTCTCATGAACAAAAAGCGCTTAGGTGGAACATAAACCACATCTCCAGGCATTAAATAGACATCTGTAGCTGTACCCGCTAAAATTGCAGATACATCAACAGGGATTGGAGTAGGGTTATTTTTTATACCGCGTAAAATAACGACACGACCTTTTGCTGAATCTGGAATTAAGCCTCCACTACCATCGGTCGATCCTGACAAAAGACCAATTACTGTCATTCCATCTTTATATGGAACAGGTCTTTGCTCTCTCACTGCACCAAGGCGATATACTTGCTGTGATAATGCTGATGCAATATGGATGTAATCACCTGGCCTTATATAAATATTATGACTGTTATCACCAGTATTCATGACTTTTTCAAAGTCGATAGGAAGTCTTTTTCCATCACGAATAATAAAAGACTGGCTAAGAGATGCCGCCTGTATAGAAGTCCCCTCAACCAAAGCGCTTTCTAAGCCACCTGCTTCTGCAATTGCCTGACGAAGAGTAACCGATGAAAAAAGTTCATACTCACCTGGAGCTCTTACTTTACCTAAAACAACATAGCGTGCTGATGCAATACGTCGAGGAATCACAGTAACTTCTGGGTTAGAGAAAAGATGACGTACTCTTCTTTCTATATCATCACTCAACTCATCTAAAGTATGTCCTTCGGCATAAATTCCATCTGAAAACATATAATAGAGAAAGCCATCTGGAGCTACAGGAACCTGTTCTACGATCGTATCTGGGTGTCCAAATATAGAGATTTCTAAAACATCTCCTACAGATACCAAGTATTCTTTAGGGTCATAAGATAGAAAATAAGATTCGGGTAACTCAGTAGCTACTTCAAGCTCTTTTTTCTTTTCTATCGCAACTGGCTTTTCTACTTTTCTTTCAGGAGTGTTTAGCAATACGGCAGACTTTTTACTTGGAGGGTGGCATCCTACCATGAAAAAGCAAAGCATAACGCAAAATATTTGTGTGCTAAAGAGCCTAGATATTTTTTCTTTCATTGGGGATCCAATTCGATCTCTCACTAGATCAGCCTCCTTAACTACCACGTTTTAGCTCCAAGGAAAAATACCAGATTTTCGATTCCATCGATCTCTTTCCCATTGCCGTTTGACTCGCGGATCTTCAATATACAGTGGTAACATTTCATTAAGTACGATCCCACATGGTCGCACCCCACTTTGCTCTAATATACGTAAACTTTCGTCTGCATACGCTTTTTGTGTTTTGCTAGAGTTCATAACAAAAACACATTCATCTGTGAGCTCAGCAATATTCACTGCATAGTCATCATCAATCATTGCAGGTCCATCGATAATGATTAGGTCATAGGATTCGTTTAACGATTCCCATAGTCTTTCCATATATCCAGACTGCACAAGTTCTTTCATTTCGCTGTCAAATCCAGCCTTAAGAGAATCAGGGTTACCAGGAACGATAATATCTGCTAATGCAGCTTCACCTCGAAGGTAGCGGCTAATTTGTGCTGTCTCAGCAGCTTCATTCTCTGAGTAACGATTCTTTCGATAGTCAAACTCAACAAAGACTGTCTTGATCCCTAAGCGGTTATAGTAACGAGCCAAGTGATATGAAAGTGATGTCTTTCCTTCTCCAGAGGTCGCACTAGTAAATGTAATAGATTTTATGTGCTTACGATGGATATTTCTTTCTAAACGTTCAGCTAAAGAACGAGTAAAAAATAAGAAGGTGTCATCACTATTATCGTCAGTTAAACCAGGCAAGTTTGGTATTCCAAGAATACAAGGCACCGTATAGCTGAGCGTTAACTGCTTTGTAGTTCGAGCTCGTCGATCAAATAATTCAAAGAGAAGAATAAAAAATGCTACCGCAGCAAATCCTAATACAAATCCTACAAAAGGAAAGTAACGGATCATGAAGCCACCAACAGGTGTTGCTTTTTCTGCAGCTTGATAAATTTCTAAATCACCACGACGAGTTTCCATAGAAACTTCAGCAGCACGACGTGCATCTTCCAATGAACCAAGTTCATTTTTTACTGCTTCGCGACGTTGAACAAGCTGAGCTAGCATCATTTGCTCGCGAGGAATATCATCATAGCTCATAAGAGCTGTTTCTAAATCTTCTTTAACTGTATCTCGACGCTTTTTAGCAGCGCGCACTTTACCTTCTAAATGCATCAACTGTACACTGAGATCTTCTTTTAGAAGATTTTTCTCGTATACTTGTTGACTGTTCTCACCGTGCTGCCCTTCAGAAGCTAAACGACGCAATTGGCGTAATTCTTCTTCAACCTGGAGTACTTTAGGGTTATCTGGACCATATTTTGTACGTGCATCTAATAAACTCATTTCTGTACTAGAAATTCGTCCTTTGAGCGGGCTTTGCTCATACTCATAACGAACAATCATGTCGGGCATATTAGTAATTTCACGCTCAAGGTTTTCAAACTCAACTGATAAAGTTTGAAAATCAATGTTTGCTTGCTGCAACTCTTTCTGTAAGGAGAAAAGGCCTGATGCCATTTGACCTTCTGCATCCACCTCAAAAAGCTTATGCTCTGACTTATATTCATTGATTTGTCTACCCAAATCTAAAAGCTTTTTGCGTACTTCTTCAGACTCATTGGTAAAATACTCATAAGCTGATTGAGCCTGACGAAAATGGAGATCTTTACTGCTCTTTACAGCAACTTGAGCAAGAGTATTCACTAAATCTACAGTTAAACTCGGGTTATCCGCAGTTACAGTCAATGCAAGTAAATTAGATGTTCGGGTAGAGCGTAGATTCACCATTGAGGCAACTTCTGCAACGGTTAAATCAAGACCTAATATAGATTTTGCAGCTTGAAAGTGTTGTGGTTGACGCAACATTTCCACTATTGTTTGAGAGTTGAATTTAGGCGGATTGTAGGCTGTATTGCTTCTTTCAGTCGCATTTTGAACATGTAAAAGTAGAGCTGTGGAATTGTATTTATTAAGAAACATATAGGATATGACAGTGAATATTAGCCCAAGCATAATCCCCGAACTCACCATCAACCATAGACGACGTCTAAGACCTAAATAGATTTTACGTACATCTAATTGATCAAATATCGCCTGTACACTTTCATCTTTCACAATTGGTGGAACAGCGAAACGTCTATGCGTTCTTCCAGAAGAAGTGCCAGCAGAACCTTCATCACCCTCCCAATTTTCATCATGCCCCAATAAAGCATCCTGCTCCATATCAGAAGAATAACCCTGACCAGTAACACTATCCGTTCTTTTACTCACTGCTAGCTTTTTTTTCATAGTCAGCCTACGGCCCCCTAAATGATCAACTTACCAATATATAAAGTAAGCCGAACCTTAACCTCTTAATAAAAGGTTTAAGTAATCACATTAAACTAATTCACCCAATAAATAGCTTATAAAACCTTCTTTTGCAAGATTATTTAAACTATTCTTTTCTATCTGATTTATAAGTACTTATCCCATTTGATAAGCTAAGGCTTGTCTATGTAGCCTTTCTTTTTTTTCTTGTTCTCGTTTTAAGCAAACTATTCCCATACAAACACCCATCATCACTTGCATAAGAGCAAAGACAGCTTGTTGTCTGTAAGAAAAGTGGACTAAACTTTGAATATGGATAGCGACAGTTCCTGTTGTACATCCAACTAGTAATAAGCCTGCTAATTCACTATTTTTTCCGAACCAAGTCATTAAGCTTAATGAGTAATAACGCACCCAAATACAAACAAAAGCGAAAAGCCCTAGCCATCCTAACTCAGATAGATTCAAAGCCCATATATTATGGATGGGTAAACCTGGCTCGAGTTCTGGATTTGCTCGTTCAGCGTACCCGTGCCACGCCCAAGCAGAGAAGTTTCCAAGCCCTACTCCTAGGAAATGTTCATTCGCCATCAAAACAGCTTGTTTTGACATATCTGTTCGTTCATTGACACTTCCTTCAACAGAGACTTCTTCAGTAAAACGTTGGAAGAGAGTATCTTTTGCTCGAAAACTGATAACAAGCCCCATAAGAACAGCTAAAGCAACTAAAAGAACATTCCGCATACATAGGTAGCGACGGAAAATAAATATACTGCTCATTAGCATAACAAAAGCAAAAGCAAGTAAACCGCCTCGAGAAATTGTAAGAACCTCAACAATGCAAACACAAATCACCAATACCCATGCAATCAGAGATTTAGAAAGTTGTTTTGCAGCAAAAATAAAAGGGAAAATCACAGCTCCTGCAGCTGCAATAAATGTTGCGAGATCATTTGGGTGAGAAATACTAATACGTACTCTGTGTCGACCACCTATATAACGTTCGTGTAAACTTAAGATAGTAATGTATACAATCACGATAGCGATAGAATAGACAAATGTACGTAAGAATTTATCATTACGAACCAAATTCGCTGTTACCCAACAAATAAAAAAACCTTTTAAAACCTTTAATATCTGAAAAGAAGGGTAGAGCCATAACTCAAATTCGAATAGTTCGGGAGGGTAATATGTTCCTTTACTAGTTCGATAGGGAGCTGGTATAGGCAAAGAACTTTCTGAAAAAGCCCAAGATGCAAACGCAATGGTCAAATATAAGAAGTAAGGAATACTTAATGGAATCAAGCCTCTTATAGGGAATTCTTTGGGTCGGAGTAAAATAGAGACAAAAAGAATGACAGCAATAAGATCTGTCAAACTAATTTCAAGCCCTCTCGTGGCAGCTTTATAATGTTCACGAGTCATAAAACTGATGCCAGTTCTATCCATCTCACAAATACTTAGAAGCATCAAACAAAAGAAGAAATGAATAAATCTTTTATCGATACGACATAGAAGAATGCCTAGAGGAACTCCGACTAAAGTCGACATGTAAAACACGAATAGTTTTGCAAACCAGTGTGGATCTCCTCCAACAGCTAAACTTACAAACTCTTCAGATCCACTCATAGTTTTTCTCTATCTAGAGTTGACTCTTTTTATAAATATTTCCACTTAGTTTCTACATAGAGTTTTTAAAGAAGGGTGTACAGATATTTTTTAAATTTGCTTAGATATCGATTCTAACTTTGTGACAAGAGAATCCATATGTTCTTCAAAACTGAACTCTTTATCTGCTCTATTTTTACCAGCTTCTCCCATCAATTTTGCTTGATCTTTATTTAAAAGAAGACTTTCTATGCGTTGAGCAAATGTTGTAATATCTTGATTTGGAACTAAATATCCTGTTTTCTCATGAATAAGCCAATCTCGAATTCCTCCAGAATCAAATGCAATAACAGGTAAGCCTTGTCTCATTGCCTCAAGCCCTACTGCACCAAAAGGCTCTGGCCATACAGAAGGAACTGCAAGCATCGTAGCTTCGGACATATAGTCTAATATTTCAGTCTGAGGCAAATAACCCACAAAATCAATTCGTTCATTTAACCCTAACGCAAGTGCGCGCTGTTTACAAAAATCAAGGTGTGTTCCTTGTCCAATTACACATAAGCGCCAAGGAGTTTGAACTTTATTTAGAGCTTCAATTAAACAATCTAGACCCTTACCTCGAATTACTTGTCCAATAAACAGAATAATATTTTCAGGAGAAAAAGAACTTTGAATTGTGCCTTGTGCGGGAAGAGGAACAGGAGGAATAATCTGTATTTTTTCGCTATTGAAATCCTGTAAAATTAATTCTTTTTTCATAAATTCTGAGCCAACAAAAAATGCATCTAACTTCTGATTCAAAGAAATTTCATGCATTTTATCTCGCCAACTCTCCCATCGAAAACCAAAAGGTCTTGCCGTGCGATCGCGTTTGATAGGAGCCATACAAGGAAACAGACAAGGAAAACCCGCTTTTTTTGTACATACTTTGCGATTCCAAGGAAAATAGCGATATCCCCGCATACAGTAACTTTCATGATCATGAATCATGCGCACTTTAGGAATAGAAATACTTTGCAGTTCTTCGAGACACACAATATTAGCTATATTGTGTATATAAATAAGATCTGGTTTTACAGAATCTACTAACTTTTGAATAGACCAGTGATATGTTGCTAAACAATGTACCCCATCAAAAGCTTCTATAAATTGCTCTGATCCCACATCTGTATTCTCAATATAGGCAAACTCAAGTTGATGGTACTTACGAATACTAGGAGCGGTATTATAAATATATTGCTCAGCACCTCCTTGAAAACCTAATTTTTGATGTAACAAGAGGATTTTCATAACGCACCTAAGACTTAATAATATGGCGTAAGAAAGCAAATTTATTAAGAGCTTTAGTTTTCTCTTCTTTTCTTATAAAAAAGCGTATATAAACTCCTAAATATAAAATTCCTCCAAGTGAGCAATGAAGGATAATATCAAGTAAATGCTTTGGCGGCATTACTTCAATTACAAAGAAAAGGAAAACAAACTGAGCCAATCCTGGATATATTGTAGGAAGAACTCCTTCTCTGATGTAATAAAACAAACGAATATCAAATTCTTTTAATGCACGAGTTGCTGTAATCACTAAATCAATACAAATACGAGATAATACGGTCCCCATAGCAACGCCAATTAATCCATAATAAGGAAGAAGAACTAAGCTAAGAACGATATTTGCTAAAGCACTCAATGCTGTTACTCTAGAAGCAAATACATGAGAGCCAGTCATTGATAAAATTCCTGAAGCTACCATTTGAGGCACGCCAAAAAGCATTGCCGTAATTAACATATACAAGAGAAGAGCGGCTTGATCAAAATTTGGTCCAACCCAAAAATGTACTGCTGAATATCCATATACGTAAATTGAAATACTAAGAATTACAGCAGGAACGAGTGCGACACGAGTGCCCGTTACCAAAAGCCAACGTATTTTCTCTCTATCTCCTCTCCCTTGCAATTCTGCAATATAAGAAATGAATACATTAATAAACTGCTTCACCAGAAGGTGCAATTGAGTCGTAATATTGAGAGCTACTGCATAGATAGCTACTGCAGCAAAACTCATGTAAAATTTTATTAAAATCAAATCCGTTCTTAAAAGAATCAAGCCAGATATATTGGTCAAAAATTGTGCAGAGCTAAAAGAGAAAACATTTTTTAATATATCCCAATCAGCTAAAGCCCAAGAGATTCGAAACTCCTCCACTAGTTTCCAGGCCAAAACAATATACATGAAATACTCAAGAACCATACAAGCAAGATTCACCAGAGCTAAATCTACAATTGTACCGCCATTTACTAAGATAATATAAGCACTGACACCGTACACAATCGTTGCAATCAACTGCGCAATATTTAATTCACTAATTCTCTGTTCACCAAAGAGGACTGAGCGAAAAATTCCAAAAGGTAAAACGAATAGAATTAAGCGACCTCCTAAAATCCATAATAAGAGCTGTGCTTTAGCATAAGAGTCTTCTGGAACTGAAAACATCCAATCAAATGAGAAAGAAATAAATCCAATAATCACTGCTGCTATACTTGCTAGAAGTAAATATACAATGGAAAGAGTGCTAACAATACGGTTTCTTTGCTGAGGATTCTGAGCTCCTTTACACTCTGCAACAAACTTAACAACAGCAGTGGCAAAACCTAAATCAAGAAGTTCTATCAAGCCAAGAATAGAAAAAACAAGCGCCCAAAGTCCGTAATCTTCCTCTCCTAAATTCCCAATAATAAACGGGACAAGGAAGAACATAATTAGCACTGAGACCATAAAGCGGAGATAACTCGTTAGTGTACTAAGAGCTATAGCACCCGAACGTTCTGCCATGATAAGACTCGACTCCTTTCTACTATCTATTCATCTTTCTACATACAGAATACCTCCATTCTTCAATAGCTCTACTTGCAAACGAAAAATCTTTAATCTATAGATTTGAATAATACTGTTATATAGTTGATGTTTTTACTATGTTATTCAACTCATTGGAATTCATCTTTTTCTTTATTTTTGTGGTAATGACTTACTACGCTTTGCCACATCGAAAACGCTGGATTCTACTATTAGGTGCCAGCTATTATTTTTATATGTGCTGGAAACCCGAGTACATCATTCTCATCATCATTTCTACTTTAGTAGATTACTTTGCTGCTATTGGAATGAGCCACTCAGAACACGGAAGGAAAAAGATTTTTCTTGGAATAAGTCTTGTTTCTAACTTAGGTATCTTATTTGGTTTCAAATACTTCAACTTCTTTAGTGAGTCTTTGAGAGAGGTTTTTCATAGTTTCAATTTACTCTATAACGTTCCGCATTTTGACTTGCTCTTACCTGTTGGTATTTCGTTTTATACTTTTCAAACTCTTAGCTACAGCATTGATGTATACAAAGGTCAGCAAGAGCCTGAAAGACACTTAGGGATTTTTGCACTTTATGTATCTTTCTTTCCTCAACTTGTTGCTGGCCCTATTGAACGTCCAAGCCACTTAATTCCCCAATTTCATCAAGAAAAAAAGTTTAATTATGGAGATGCTGTCGAAGGCATGCGCATCATGCTTTGGGGATTTTTTAAGAAATGTGTAGTAGCTGACCGCTTAGCTGTCTACGTAGATGCAGTATACAATAATCCTGACCATCACAATGGACTTACACTCGCTGTTGCTACTCTATTTTTTTCTATTCAAATCTACTGTGATTTTTCAGGTTACTCTAATATCGCTATAGGCTCAGCTCGAGTGATGGGAGTAGACCTGATGCGTAATTTTCGTCGCCCTTATTTTGCTCAGTCGATTTCTGAGTTTTGGAGACGTTGGCATATTTCATTATCTACTTGGTTTCGAGATTATCTATATATTCCTCTTGGCGGCAATCGAGTAAATACAAAACGTCGCTATTTCAATATTTTTACAGTTTTTTTAGTCAGTGGTCTATGGCACGGAGCAAATTGGACTTTTGTAGTTTGGGGTGCTTTACATGGATTCTATCTCATGATGGGTATGTTATTACATTCTCCTCGCGAAAGATTTAAATCGTGGCTCCGCATCGAAGAATCACTGTGGAAACAACATTTACTTATTCCATGTCGCATACTCTTTAATCTTATTATTGTTTGTTATGCCTGGATTTTTTTCCGCGCTAATACTTTAAGCGATGCATGGCTTATCAGTTCAAAAATTTTCACAGAGTTCTCAGGTCCATTATACATAGGAACATTCGTTGCCTTTGCAAACGGTATTTTAGCCATTACCCTCCTCTTTCTTGCAGAAAGTAATCAAGAGTATTTTCGTTATAAATACTCTCCTTTTAAAAGTGAGCAATACCTCATACGATCAATTTCATATGTTTCTGTAATCATTCTTATTTTACTTTTGGGTGTGTTCGATGGCGGACAATTTATCTACTTCCAGTTCTAAAGATTTCCGACATTTTGTATGGAAATTTCTCTTGTTAATGATTCTTCTTATAGGTGTAGATTGGACTTTAGGAACAACATTAGAACACCTCTTTTTCACACAAAAAAGCGGTGAAGATAGTCAAACATTGCACTTAATTTCCGATAGCAAAGACGAAATCATTATATGGGGAGACTCACGAGCCTTACATCATTACGATCCACGAGTAATTGAAAGAGTAACAGCATCTTCATGCTATAATGCAGGTCGAAGTGCTCAAAGCATTTTATTTCATAACGCTATTCAAAAGGTTTTCTTTAAACGACATAAACCGCGTTTGATTGTATACGAAATTAACCCACAAATGTTTATTAAAGACCCTAGCACCTATGATAAATTATCTGATCTTTTGCCCTACTACGGAAAGTATTCCGAAATTAAAGAAACGGTCGAAAAGAAAAGTTCTAATGAACCTCTCAAGCTCTTTTCAAAAATTTATCCTTATAATTCTGATATCTTATCTCTTGTGAAAAATTCCTTGCTAAATGCCCATCCAGAGCGAAAAGGCTACATGCCAAAAATTGGTAGTAGAATGCTAGCTAAAGACCTAGATGAGAAACCATTAGAATTAGAGTATGAAATTGACTCTCAACTCGTTCAAGCTATGGCTGAATTTGTATCGCGAGCAAAAAAAGAAAATGTTGATATTGTATTTGTTGTATCACCAATCTACCAGCCAAAGTTTGAATTAGCTGCTCTAGAAAAAACCTTAGAAATTATTCGAGAATATAAAATTCCTATATGGAATTACGTTGACGATGCAAGATTTAGCACAGACATGAGTATGTTCTACGATGAGAGCCACTTAAACGATAGAGCAGCTAAGAAATTTTCAGCTATCGTTGCTGACCGTATTGTTGAGTATCTCGATAAGTAAAGCAGCTTTACATACCTTACATTAGCAATTACTCTTCTTAACCTCTCCATTTATTCTACTTATAAAATCAAACAATTTTATTTCTAAATTTATTCAAAAAAATCCATTAATAAATTATTTCAATCTTAGAAGGAGATAGTAATTTCCCATACTTGCTTTGCGTTTTTGTGAAGTTTGGGATTTACGGTCGTTTCATGGAGGATCTATACATGCCGGAATCTTCGGTGCGAGTAAGTATCGCTTTACCAGTATACAACGGTGAACAGTACATAAAAGAAGCCTTGGACTCCATTTTGAATCAGACTTATAAAAATTTTGAGCTGATTATATCAGATAATGCATCTACGGATGGGACTGAGGCTATTTGTCGTGAGTATGCAGCTAAAGACGCTCGTATTCGCTATTTTCGACAAGATGAGAATATTGGGTCTGGTCCTAATTTTCACTTTGCTTGGGAACAGTCAGAAGGAGAATATTTCAAATGGTCTGCTCATGACGACGTCATTGCTCCTAAATTTTTAGAAACCTGTATAGATGCTTTAGATAAAAACCCCGATGCAGTTCTCTGTTATCCTCGCGTTAAAGTAATCGATAAAGATAGCAAGTACGTTGAAGATCATGATATTGAAACACAGACCAGAGACGAAAACCCTATTAAGCGTTTCAGCAGCCTAATGCTTGCTAAAGGGCATCGTTGCAATGAAGTATTTGGTCTTATTCGCCAATCAGAGCTTATACATACCGAAGGGATAGGCAACTACGCCGTATCAGATCGTATTCTTCTAGCACAGCTTGCTTTAAGAGGTCCTTTTTACGAGCATCCTGATCGACTATTTTATAACCGTCGTCACATGGGGCAGTTTTCTCACACAATCAAAACACAACATCAATCTACAGTATGGTGGGATACGACTCAAATTGGGAAAATCGTTTTCCCTGAATGGCGGGCTTTTAATGGCTACCGTCGTTCCTTAAATAATAGCCCTGTAGGTTTTCTAGATAAATGCCTTGGCAGGCTTTATCTTTTGCAATACATACGCCGTTATCGCCATCGCATGATGAATGATGTAAAAGTAGCAATCATGACCTGGTGGAATCGTCGTTTTAATAAAAAGGAGAAGCAATCATGAAAGTTGCTATTCTCGCCGGTGGTTATGGTACTAGATTAGCTGAAGAAACGACTGTACGCCCTAAACCTATGGTTGAAATTGGCGGGCATCCTGTTCTTTGGCATATTATGATGCATTATGCTCACTATGGATACGATGATTTTACCATCGCATTAGGTTATCAGTCAGAATACATCAAGCAGTACATGCTAGATCACTATGTTACAGAAGGTAGCCTGCATATCGATACAAAAGAACGTACAGCTGTAACATTAGACCCTCCTCAAAATGAATGGAATATTCATCTTATTGAAACAGGTTTGAAAACAAATACAGGTGGACGAATCAAGCGTTTACAGCCTTATTTAAATAATGACACCTTCATGCTTACTTGGGGTGATGGAGTATCGAATGTAAATCTCGATGATCTTCTACGTTTTCATCGCTCTCATGGAAAGCTCGCTACAATGACAGTTGTCCAACCTCCTCCACGATTCGGACACGTCAAGATATCTGATACAGGAATGGTCTCCGGTTTTGTAGAAAAACCTCAGGCTAGAGATCTTTGGGTGAACGGGGCTTTTTTTGTGCTTGAGCCTGGCATTTTTGATTACATAGAAGGCGACGAAACCCAGTGGGAAAAATCTCCTATGCAAAATCTTGCTAGAGATGGGCAGCTTATGGCTTACCATCACCATTCTTTTTGGCAGTGTATGGATACGATTCATGATAAAGCACTTTTAGAGAAACTTTGGAAAGAAGGGAATGCTGAGTGGGCCTTGTGGAAACATAAAAAACAGGATGATGAACTATGCGTGTCTTAGTAACAGGTCATAATGGATATATTGGTTGTGTTCTTGCCCCCATGCTGAAAGAGCATGGCTGCGATGTAGTTGGTTTGGATACAGATTTTTATCGCACTTGTACATATGGGAAAAATCCCAGTATATTCCCTGAAATCGTTAAAGATATTCGAAATGTTCGTGTAGAAGATTTAAAAGGCTTTGAAGCTGTAATACACTTAGCGGCTCTTTCAAATGATCCTCTTTCTGATTTAGATCCACCTCTCACTTATGAATTAAATCATGAAGCTACCATTCATCTTGCAAAAATGGCAAAAGCTGCTGGTGTTCGTCGATTTATTTTTTCAAGCTCCTGTAGCAATTACGGAGCTGCAGGCGAAGATTGGCTCACAGAAGAATCTAATTTAAACCCCATTACTCCTTATGGACATTCAAAAGTACTATCTGAAAAAGATCTTCAAAAGCTTGCTTGCGATACATTCCATCCCACTTACATGCGTAGTGCTACTGCTTATGGTTATTCTCCTCGTTTGCGTTTTGATTTAGTCTTAAACAACCTCACAGCTTGGGCATACACAACAGGAAATATCCATTTAAAAAGTAAAGGTAATTCTTGGAGACCTATTGTACACATAGAGGATATTTCAAGAGCATTTACAGCGGCTTTAACAGCTCCAATTGAACTCATTCATAATGAAGCTTTCAATGTTGGCATCACCGAGGAAAATTTTCAGGTAAGAGATATTGCTCAGATCGTTCAGCTTAATATGCCTGATTGTCAAATCACATTTTCTGCAGATGCACAAGAAGACAAACGAAGCTACCGAGTAGATTTTACCAAAATTCATCGTGCTTTACCCAACTACCAACCTCAATGGACTGCTTATAAAGGAGTCGGTGAGCTACTAGATTCGTTTAAAGAATATGGTTTAGAGCTTAATGAATTTGAAGGACCTCGCTATCGCAGGGTTTCACATATTAAAAAACTTATCAAGCAAGACAGCATCGATTCCAAGCTTTATTGGACACAAAAGGAGATGCAAAAATCATGAAAACAGAAAAACATTGCCGTTCTTGTGGATCAGAAAATCTTAGTGAGCTGATCTCATTAGGAACTACTCCTCTAGCTGACGATCTTCTTACCAAACAAGAACTTAACTGTTGTGAAGAACATAATGCCCCACTCACAGTGAACCTTTGCCAAAACTGTAGTCTTGTACAAATTGCAGAAACCCTTCCTCCTGAAATTTTATTCTGTCGTGACTACCCGTACTTTTCATCTATTTCTCCCCAACTTATTCAACACTTTAAATCAAGTGCAGAAGACCTTATTGAATCTCGGAATTTGACCAGCGATAGCCTTGTAGTTGAAGCTGCAAGTAACGATGGTTGTATGCTTCGTAATTTCGTTAATCACGGTATACCAGTTCTTGGTATTGATCCAGCAGAAGGCCCTGTAAAAAAAGCAAATATTGAAGGAGTACGAACACTACAAAAATTCTTCAATCAAGAGCTTGCACAAGAGTTAAAAGACGATGGTATGCAAGCAGATTTGTTCCTTGCTAATAATGTCTTAGCCCATGTGGATAACCTTTCAGGTTTTATTACAGGCATGAGTATTATCTTGAAAAAGACAGGAATGGCTGTAATCGAAGTTCCATACTTAATGGATCTCATTAATAAGGCAGAATTTGACACCATTTACCATCAACATCTGTGCTACTTTTCTGTCACTTCTTTAGATTTAGCACTACGTTCACATGGGCTTTATTTGAATCATATTGTTCGTACTAGTATTCACGGTGGCTCTCTTCGTTTATTTATAGAAAAGAAAGAAGAAACAAGCTCAACTGTCATAGCAATGCTTGCAGAAGAAAAAGCCCAAGGAATAGAAGATATAAAGTACTACAATACCTTTATCAAAAAAGTACAGGGTATCAAGAACGAACTTTCTGAATTATTGCGTGATTTAAAGCAAAAAGGATACAGAATAGCCGGATATGGCGCGGCTGCAAAAGCCTGCACGATGCTCAGTTATGTAGGAATCGATAAAAATACTTTAGATTACATCGTTGACCTTAACGAATTCAAACATGGAAAGTATATGGCTGGGTGCCATATTCCTATTCTTGATCCAAGTAAATTAATAGAAGATAAGCCGGATTTTCTTTTGAATTTAGCTTGGAATTTTGCAGAAGAAATCATGCAACAACAAGAGGAATTCCGCGCGAGAGGTGGAAAATTTATTATTCCTATTCCAAAGCCTAGGATCGTTGGATGAACGAATATATATGTCCTAATTGCTTTGCAAACGATATTGAAACTTTTTTCGAAGTAAAAAACACACCCGTTCACAATACTCTTCTCTTAGATAGTGAGAAAGAAGCTTTAGAGTTTCCAAAGGGCGATATTTCACTGGGCCTTTGTAAAGACTGTAGTTTTATTTATAATACAGCGTTTGATCCTTCTGTTCACCAGTACTCTGAAAAATATGAAGAAACACAGGGATTTTCTCCTACCTTTCGTGCTTTTCATAAACAACTAGCAGAAACACTCATAGAAAAACACCAGCTTCATGGAAGAAAAGTGATTGAAATTGGCTGTGGTAAAGGTGAGTTTCTTGCTTTGTTATGTGATTTGGGTAGCTGCGATGTTGTAGGATTTGACCCAGCATATGTTAGTGATCGCAAACCTTCACAAATAAAAGGAAATATGGAAGTTGTAGTCGACTTCTATAGTGAAAAATACCAAGATTACAAGGCTGATTTTGTCTGTTGCAAAATGACTTTAGAACATATTCCAAACACAAAAGAATTTATCACAACAGTTCGTAAAAGCTTAAACCAATCAGAGCAAGCACTCGTCTTTTTCCAGGTACCAAATATGTCTTACGTACTCAATGAGGCTGCATTTTGGGACATTTATTACGAACATTGTTCTTATTTTACTAAAGAGTCACTTACACATCTTTTCGAAGACTGTGGTTTTGAAATAAAAGATGTATGGACCGACTATCAAGATCAATATCTTATGATCGAAGCTGTTCCTAGTACAAAAATGAAAACTAGCTCTTCTCACTCTCTAGAAAAAACAAAATCAAGAATTAATCAATTTTTAGAAAAAGATAGCGCTCTTGTTCAAAAATGGAAAGAACGTTTGAAAGAAATTAAAGAAAAGCAACTAAAAGCCGTCATTTGGGGTGGTGGCTCTAAGGGAGTTGCTTTTCTCAGTAGACTAGGAATTCACGACGAAATCTCTTACGCAGTAGATGTCAATCCTTACAAAGATGGCAAATACATGGCAGGAACAGGACAACGTATTGTTTCACCTAGCTTTCTTGCTGAATACAAACCTGATATCGTCATCATCATGAATCCGATTTACCATAATGAAATCGAAAGCATGCTAAACGAAATGAATCTTTATCCAGAAATTATTGATCTATAGAGTGAGATCAAATAATTGGAAAGGCCTTTCTCTCGTATCTTGTAGCCAATTATCTTTGGGGTATTGGCTACTACGATCAATACAATGTAAAGTATAAGCATTTCTCGATGACGTCGAGCGGTTAGGATAGCTCATATGTGGCAAATGACCATGTAAAATGACGAGCGATCCTTTCGGAACAGCTAAAGGAATCATGTCATCTTTATCCCAATGAGTTTTATCAAATACATTCCAATCTAACGTTCCATTCTCATGTCGACAGAAACGCATAGCTAATGGCTGTTTGTGCCCTCCAGGAAGAGCCCAGAGACACGCATTATCTACAGTGGCATCTTCTAGAGCGAACCATAAACCTATTGTAGTATCAGGATCTGTATAGATAAATGTAGAATCCTGATGAGGAGGAACCTCACCACCAATCCCTGCCTGTTTAAAAACAAACATCGATTGTATGATTTGAGGTGAAGAAAATCCTAAATCTTCTAAAAGGCTTTTGATTTTTTCTTGATAGGAGAAACGGCGAAACAGAGGATCAAAATCGTGAAGAGCATGTCCAATTTTATTAATCGAAAGCTCTTTAGAACGGCACAATTCCCCATTTTCATCAAACGCATGCTCATCAAAAAAGAAAGAAACCTTACGAGCTGAGTTTACAAAATATTCATCTCGAGTTTGACTATCACGACCCGTTGAAAATACAGCGCAATCTTTAGGTACTTCGTACTCTTGCACTAGTTTTGCTGCTCGATCTCGCATGATTTCACAATCATCATCACTGATAAACTCTGGTAAGCAAAGAAATCCATTATTTTTAAAACTCTGCAGCTGTTCTTTACTTAGCTGCCTCCCTAATACCGCGTCCATGCTTACTCCCTAATCCAAGCGACGTAGTTTTGCATACTTTGCTACTAATGTACGTATTGATGAATCATTTTGAAAATAGACTTCATAACTTAAACCTAAGCTACCCTTGAAGACTTTTTGAACTTCACCTATTCCAAATTCCTTATGAAAAACCATATCTCCTTCAAAGATCCCAGCTAATAGACCTTCCTCTCCTAGGTCAACACCATATTCTTCATATGATTCTTCTTCTTCTTCAATATGTTCGGCAGGTAATTCTCTAAGAAAACGACTTTTTCTCATTGAACGGGAAGATCCCCATAAAAAGCGATAGTCTGCATGAGTCATGAATAACTGTTGCTTAGCTCGAGTAATACCTACGTAGCAAAGACGACGCTCTTCTTCTAATGCTTCTTCTCCTCCTCGACGAGAATTAGCATGAGGAAATAAATCTTCTTCCATCCCTACCATAAACACAAGAGGAAATTCTAAACCTTTACCATTATGAATCGTCATCAAATTCAAACGATCATGAGCATCATCTACCTGATCTAAATCAGTTTTAAGCGTCAATTCTTGTAAAAAACTTTCTAACTGTTTTTCTTGATCAAGAGAATCCCATTCCGCAGCTTTAGTTACTAGCTGGTCCAAGTTTGCTTTGCGATCTTCAAACGTTTCCATATCCAAACGCAAAACACTTTCATAACGTACTTTTTCAATCGTTTGTACTACAAGCTCTGCAAGAGAAAGTGTTTTACTTAAAGCTCGTAGATTTCGAATCGCTCCAATATACTCTGTCAAACCACTCATTACTTTCGCTGATATTTTAAAAGCTGGCTTAGATCCACTGACAAGCCATTCACAATACTCAACAATTGGCATTTGAGCTTCAATGGAAGCAAGACGAATTTTATCAATGGTGGCTGGACCAATCCCTCTCTTAGGCATATTGACTGTGCGCTCAAATGAAAGGAAATCTGTTCCTGAATGAACCAAGCGTAAATAAGCTAAAATATCTTTAATTTCTCTACGCTGGTAGAAGGATACACCACCTACAATGACATAAGGTATTTGTGCACGGATGAGCTTATCTTCAAAAACCCGTGACTGAAAGTTGGTACGATAAAAAATGACCATGTCTTTATAGGCCATAGATTTCTTCAAGCTAAAATATTTGATTTGCTTTAGAACATAATCTGCTTCGTCATGCTCATTCTGAGCTTGATACAAACAAATTTTTTCTCCAGCTCCAAGATCACTCCATAAATGCTTTTCATAACGATGTCCATTTCGACGAATCAGAGAGTTCGCAGCTGAAAGAATATGCTCTGTACTTCGGTAATTTTGCTCTAGCTGAATCACTTTTGCTCCAGCATAGTCTCGCTCAAAATTTAGAATATTATTGATGTTCGCCCCACGCCAAGAGTAAATCGATTGGTCTGGATCACCTACAACCATCAAATTTCCCGTACGCTCTACAAGACAACGTATCATCATATACTGTACAACATTGGTATCCTGATACTCATCCACCAAAACAAAAGACCAACGACGTTGGTACTTTTCTAGTACTTCCGGACATTCTCTAAATAGACGTACAACTAAATACAGTAAGTCATCAAAATCTACAGCATTGTATTCTTTTAATTTTGCCTGGTATTGAGCATAGACCTCAGGAAATCGCATCTCCGTTTCGGTTGTTAATTCACTATGATTCACTTCGCTTGGCGCAATAAAATCATTTTTATGCCGTGAAATTAGTGAATGAATTTGCTTAGCTTCTCCCTTTTCTTTCACTCCTAAAGGAAGCAACAAAGACTTCACTAGCTTAATTACATCTTCTTGGTCATAAATCGTAAAATCAGAAGAGTAGCCCAATGCTGTGATCGACTCTCGAAGAATTTTTGCTCCAAGACTGTGAAATGTGGAAATCATTACTTTACTATGCGTGAGAGAAAGAACACGCTCTTTCATCTCTCCTGCAGCTTTATTAGTAAAAGTAACAGCTAAAATGTCAGATGCAGGAATCCCCATTTCAATCAAATTTACAATACGATGGGTGACTACTCGCGTTTTTCCAGAGCCCGCTCCAGCTAAGACCAATAA
Source organism: Waddliaceae bacterium (assembly GCA_002709385.1). GTDB lineage: Bacteria > Chlamydiota > Chlamydiia > Chlamydiales. The sequence continues at coordinate 66,030 of PAQS01000040.1, read as the reverse complement.
GGGTCCTTCAAAATGTTCTATTGCAGCTTTTTGCTCAGGATTTAGTAAATCTGATTGAGTCATCATTAAATTTTGGTCCATTTCATCAAACACGTCTGCCTATTGTATTTCAATAAGAGGATGCTTGCAAGACGTTGTCTTTATTCTGAAAAAAACTCTTGGAAATTTTGACCAAACCATAAATTGATTTGTCCTAATGCCTGCCGTAAAAACATCTCACGTCCATAAACAACAGAAGATCCTTTATCCTTCGCAGCACAAATAAAATCTGTTTCAACAGGATTTACTGTCATGTCCATCACAAAAGCATCTGACGGGATTAATTTTTTTTCTATTGGCATGTGCGAAGGTGTACTATTAACTAAAATATCATAAGACTTTTTTGCATAATCTGACATAGAAGCAATATCACCATATGAACAAGACAGAGTATGAGCTAATTGCTTCGCTCGCTCTACATTACGATTGAGTATTCGAAGTTTTGCACCTCTTGCGATTACCTCATATGCAAACGCTTTGGCAGCCCCTCCTGCTCCAAGCAAAATAATTTCTTTCCCTTCTAAAGGTATTTGTTTTTCGAGAGCATCTGCAGCTCCATCAGCATCTGTATTTGTTCCATATAAAAGATTTTCTTTTACTGTTACGGTGTTGACCGCGCCTATCGCCCTAGCTTTTTCATCTATATGATCTAAAAAAGGAATGATTTCTTCTTTCAAAGGCATAGTGATACTAAACCCTTTAAATCCGTATTCGATTGCCTTTTTTAAAACTTTTTCAAGATCTTCTCTCCCTGTTCGAATTTTTACATACACTGCGTTGATTTTTGCTTTTTGGTAGATATCGTTGTGTACGAGGTGTCCAATACTCTGTGTAATAGGGTCTCCGAGAAGGCCATAAAAACAAGTGGAAGAAGAAATAGACGGATAAGCATACAAATCAACAAGTTCATCTATAGGTAGTTGCCCTGGCGCAATCACATCATTTTTTCCACTACAAGCATAGGTAGACCTTGCTAAAACTCTTGCAAATTCCCCGTATTCTCCCATAGCTACAGAAATGACTTTTGGATGCTTTCTAGAAAAATTTAACAGTCGAAAACTATCCAAACTGGAATTCGCCTTACAAGAAATTTTGATTTCATCTCCTACAAAAGACAAAAATTGATCTAAATTAGAAGGAGTTTCTTCAAAATTATGATAAGAGCGTAAAATTTTTACAGAAGGGTGCTTTTTCCTAAGTTGCTCTAAAAAGTCATCTGAAACATTATACTCTAAATCTAGAAAACTAGGTTCCAAATCAGCTAAAAGTTTCAATTGTTCTAAGCGTTCTATTTCGTTTCCTTTGTACTTTCCACCTTGGCTCAGAGGACGCAGAGTAAATAGGGTTGGTAAAGAAGAAAGCTTCATTAAATCTTTGATTTGAGAAAATGAAGAAAAATGAAAGAGGTCTAAACGAAACTCCAAACGATCTGCTTTGTCTCGTCCATTGACTATCTGCTTGTAAGCATCTTCATAAGTAGGACCACTAATAACGAGGCAAATCATGACACATCCACTGTAAGGCGTCTTCTACTAATTCAGGAGACAACGTGGTACAAAATTCTCCATCAAAAGGCAGAACTTTACCTAGTTCTTCTAGCATGACAAAACGCGGAACTCCTTTAAGAGATTTCTTATCCATTCCCATCACCTTCAACAAAGGCTCAGGGCTTAGTTGCAAATCTAAAGGAAAGCCTAATGCTTTAAAAACCCAGACAATTCGAAGAAATTCATCTTGGTCTAAGTGTCCCAAACGCATAGCTTGAAAAGCTTCCACAATACATCCTATAGCAACAGCATGGCCATGAGAAATTTTGTAGTCGCTGACGATTTCAATAGCATGAGCTATGGTATGCCCAAAGTTTAAAATACGACGAAACCCGGCTTCTTTTTCATCAGCAGAAACAATTCCTGATTTGATTTCATAGCTTCGTTTAACGATAGATTGTAAACGGGCTTCATCTCGTGCCATGATCTCATCTAAATGAGCTTCTATTTCAGAAAAATATTCAAGATCACAAATAAGACCATGTTTTACGACTTCAGCTAAACCATTCCGATATTCATCTAAAGAAAGAGTTCTCAGAAATTTCACATCAATAATGATCGAATGAGCAGGATGAAACGCACCAATTAAGTTTTTTCCTTGAGGGACATTCACTCCGGTCTTACCCCCAATAGAAGCGTCAACCATAGCGAGCAATGTCGTTGGAATACTAAGAAAAGGAATGCCTCGGCAATAAGTAGCAGCTACATAACCCGCAAGATCAGTAACGACTCCCCCTCCTAATGCTACAATACAGGAATCTCGTCCCATACCAGACTCTAACATCTGGTCTTCAATCATTTCTTTTGTCACTCGAGTTTTACTCTGTTCTCCTGCAGGAAATGCTATAATAGGAGCATCAAGAGCTTTCTTAATTGCCTTCCCATAAAGTTTCTCTACATTACTATCTGTAATGATCACAGCTCGAGATGCTAAATTCTGACAAATTTCAGCCAAATGTGTATTTTCTAAAATATTTTCTAAAGAAAATAACTGTCTCATAATCGTGCGCACCTATTCATAAGTAAAGTATCTGCAAGAACCAAAGCACCCATTGCTTCAACAACTGGAACAGCTCGTATAGCAACACAAGGATCATGCCGGGAACCTTTCGGTAAATTAAACCTCACTTCATTTCCAGAGTAATCACAAGTGATTTGTTCATTAGTGATACTAGAAGTCGGTTTAAATGCTACTCTGCAACTTAAAGGCATTCCTGTAGAAATTCCCCCTAAAGTACCTCCTGCATAATTGCTATGAGTTCTCACAAGATCTCCATCAGAATAGAAGCAATCATTATGCTCTGAACCAGACATCGAAGTAGCATCAAACCCACTACCAATTTCAAACCCCTTGCTCGCAGGAAGACTCATCATTGCTGAAGCAAGTTTTGCCTCGAGTTTTTCATACACAGGATCACCTAGCCCTACTGGCAAAGAATGAACCTGAAGTTCAACAAGACCACCTGTTGATTCACCTGATTCTTTTAATGCTAACAAATGAGACTGCATTTTTGCAGAGCTTGCTTTGTCAGGACAAAACACATCGCTTTCGTAAATGTTACCACGTATATTTTCTGCATATTCTAAATTAGATTCCATGCATACAGAACCCAGTTCCTTTAGATAAGCATAAAAACTGACTCCTTGGCTTTCGAGAAACTTACGTGCCACAGCTCCAGCTGCCACGCGACATGCTGTTTCTCGAGCAGAGGAACGACCTCCACCTCTATAGTCAAAACACCCATACTTTTTTGTGTAAGTAAAATTGGCATGTCCTGGACGTAAAATATCTTTTATTGGCTCATACTTGCTTGAATCAGCATCTTTATTTGGAATAATAATACAAATAGGCGCTCCAGTTGTTTTCCCTTCGAAAACTCCCGATAAAATATCTGCCTGATCTTTTTCTTTTCTTGGAGAAGTATATGGATTTCTACCCGGCGCCCGTAAATCTAACGCAGCTTGAATTTCATTTAAGGAAATTTTTAAACCAGCGGGGCAGCCATCTATCACAACACCAATCGCTTTTCCATGAGATTCTCCAAATGTTGTGATTCGGAAAATCGTTCCAAATGAATTACTAGCCATAATTTTTTACTTTCTCCATACAAATAGAGAGTTTTTCTAGTAAGGATTCCAGAGTTCCCTCATCTACATCCAAAGTAAAATCGGCACAGTCTTCGTAAATAGGACTTCGTTCAATAAGTAAACGGTCGATCGCCTGATTGATCTCTTGTCCAAGCAAATAGCTTGGTATTGGATCAGAACTCAAACGCTTTAGCAAAATTTCTTTTCCTATTTTTAAATAGATGATTTTTCCTATCTCAGATAACCGCTCTCTATTTCTTTTATCTAAAACAGCACCACCACCAGTAGCAATGATTACGCCTTGTATCTCACAAAGTGAGTGAATTACTTCCTTTTCTATAGAACGGAAATACTCTTCACCTTCTTGAATTGCAATATCTCGAACAATCGTTTTTTTTCCTGTTCTCTCCTCGTATCGCTTCTCAATCAATGCATCAGTATCAAAAAACGGCAAACCTAAGTGTTCAGCCAACAAACGACCTATTGTGCTTTTTCCACAACGCTTAAATCCTACTAAAACGAGGTTCATGAACAAGCCTCCAATTCCGCACCTAAAGCTTGAAAGTCCCGGATAAAATCGCCGTAACTTTTAGCGATACACTCAGCTCCAGAAATATAGCTGGGACCTTCCGCACCCATCGCTGCTACAGCTAAAGACATCGCAACACGATGGTCTTTGTGTCCATACATCTTAGTTCCTTTCAAAAGTGACTCATGTAACTCAAGACCATCTGGGGTCTCTTTAAGTACCGCACCCATCGCCCGTAATTCTTTTGCCATCACTGCAATACGGTCAGACTCTTTACAGCGTGCAATAGCGGCATTTCGAATTTTTGTTCTTCCTTGAGCATAGCAAGCTAAAACGGATAAAATCGTAATCGAATCGATAAAATGATTAATATCTACGTCTACTCCTCTCAATTCGGAACACGGAAGTATACGAACTGTTTTTTTCGAAGAATCCACTTCAAATACAGCACCCATTTCCTCTAAAACAGACAGGATTGCTTTATCTCCTTGTGCATCTTCAAGATCTAAATTTTCTAACATTAATGAAGATTTAGTCACTAATGCTGCTGCTAAAGGATAAGCTGCAGAACTAAAATCTCCAGGAACTGTATAGTCAAACGCTTGAAGAGTCGTATTTCCTTTTACTCGATAGTACTCATGTCCTTTACGACTATACTCTATTCCCAAACGATCGAACCAAGTTAAAGTAAGATCCACCCAAGGTAATTCTCCTGGATTACGAACTCTAATCTCTGTCTCTCCAGGTAAAAATGCTGCAGCAATGAGTAAACCAGAGACAGGTTGTGAGTCCTCTCCATCAATTTCAATAGATCCTGGATAAATGGGGCCTCGAACTTTTATTGGAGCGTGACCATTACTTGATAACACCTCCGCTCCTAATTGTTCTAATCCATCTAGTAAAGCCCCTACTGGACGATTAGTACAAATAGATGCATCGCCAGTAACAGTGAATGTATGTTCACCTATCGCTGCAAGTGCAGCAATGAAACGAAGAACTTGTCCTGAATTTCCTGCATCAATCACAGTATTTTCAGGTACTTGAATTTTTCCACATCCTTTTACGGAGATTGAATCATTCTTTCTTTCGAATTCAGCTCCCATTTTCTCACAAGCACGAATCATTGCCTCTGTATCCGGTGAAGACAAAGGGTTACGCACCGTAGAAATTCCATTACTCATTGAAGCAAAGAGAATCGCTCGCAAAGTATGAGATTTAGAAGGAGGAACCTTAACAGTTCCTCTCAACTTTGAAGCGCTTACTTGTATATCCATTATGCTACTCTCTTTTGTACAACAGGTGCAATCACACGCAGTGTATCCATGAGTTCTTCATAAGCTGGATAGCCAATCGTTTGACTAGCATCAGAAACCGATTGATCGGGATTTGGATGTACCTCTACCATAATCCCAGACGCACCAGCAGCAACTCCAGCTCTAGCCATCGGTAAAACCATACGCCTTAAGCCTGTTCCATGGCTCGGATCCACAATCACTGGTAAATGTGTGAGTTCTTGCAAAATTGGAACAGCCGCAAGATCTAGAGTATTCCGACTATGGCTTTCATAGCTACGGATTCCTCTTTCACAAAGGATAATGTTAGGATTACCATGACTTGCTATGTATTCTGCCGCCATTAGAAATTCTTGATATGTTGCAGCAAAACCTCTCTTAAGCATCACTGGATTGCCTACCTCTCCTAACTTCTTCAATAAAGAAAAATTCTGCATATTTCGTGTTCCAACCTGCAGGATATCTACATATTTGGAAAGAAGCTCAACTTGCGAAAGATCCATCACTTCAGAAATTGTTGGAAGTTTATACCTCTCCCCCGCTTCCTGAAGGTAAGACAAGCCTTCTTCTCCTAGTCCTTGAAAAGAATAGGGTGAACTCCTTGGTTTAAAAGCCCCTCCTCGAAGGATCGTAGCTCCTGTTCTCGATAAAAATTCAGCGACATTCATAATTTGTTCGCGAGATTCTATCGCACAAGGTCCAGCCATTATTGTAAGTTCAGAACCACCAATACTAGTTCCTTTCACATGGATTACTGTCCCATCTGGCTTTACTTCTCTTGCCAACAACTTATAAGGCTGTTGGTACTTCACCTGCTTTTCAACAATGGCAAAATCCGAGAAAGATTCTAAATCAACTTCGGAACCAATTCCTTGCAAAAGGACTAGAGAATAATACCCAGGATTTTCAACCAATTCTACTCGAAATCCCATCCATGTCATTTTCTGCATAAACGCAAAGGCTTCTTCATAGGAAACGTCTTTTTTTAATTGTAAGATCATTACGCAACCTCTAGTTCTAAAAATGACTGAATAAGTTTCTCTCCTTCTGGAGTAAGTATTGATTCAGGGTGAAATTGAAGACCATAACAAGGGTACTCTTTATGCTTGGCTGCCATAACCGTCCCATCAATTGTTTCAGCCTCAATTTCAAAAAGACTTTCTAAACCATCTCTAGATACCATAAGAGAATGATAACGCCCTGCAGAAAATGGCAAAGACATTGCTTTAAACAAACCTTTTCGAGTATGGAAAACAGGGACACTCTTCCCATGCACAATTTGCCCGGCAGGAACTACAGAAGCATCAAATGCCATAGCAATTGCTTGGAAACCTAAACAAATCCCTAAGACTGGAATTGTTTTGCTAAATCTTCTTATCAATTCAACAATGATTCCTGCATCTTCAGGCCGCCCAGGACCAGGAGATAGAACAATCGCCTGAGGCTGCAAAGCCTTTACCTCTTCTATCGTGATTTCATCGTTACGAACAACTTGTACATTTTCATGAAAGCAAGCTAGATACTGGTATAAGTTATAAGTAAAGCTATCATAGTTATCGATAAGTAAGATCATAGTTCGCCTTCCTCTGCCACACTCACAGCTTTTAAAACTGCTGCTGCTTTATAACGGGTTTCATCAGCTTCTTTTTGTGGGTCTGAGTCATAAACAATGCCAGCTCCAGCTCGAACACTCACCTCACCATTCTTAATTTGCGCCATACGAATAGCAATACAACTATCTAAATTACCTCGATGATCCAAAGCACAAATGGCTCCTCCATAAACTCCTCTCGCTGATTTTTCAATTTGATCAATCAGCTCCATCGCTCGTACTTTAGGAGCTCCACTGAGAGTTCCCGCTGGAAATGTTCCTCTAAGAGCATCCAATGCATCACAATCCGCTTTGAGCTTTCCCTTTACCGTTGAAACAATATGCATCACATGGGAAAAATGCTTCACCTCTCGATAGTTACTTACACGAACAGAGCCTGGAATAGAAACAGATCCTAAATCATTACGTGCTAAATCCACTAACATAGCATGCTCTGCTAGCTCTTTAGGATCCTCTAATAACTCTTCTTGTACCTTTAGAGGATTGTCTTCCGTTTTTTTAGGTCGCGACCCAGCCATAGGATTTGTTTCTACAAGCCCTTCATGAACTTTTACTAAACGCTCAGGTGACGCTCCTAATAAAACTTCACTCCCTGTATTGATAAAAAAATGAAAAGGAGATGGATTCAGTAAGCGAAGAGCGCGATAAATATCCAATGGGTTCGCGGCACTCTGTTTTTTAAAACTACGAGACAACACAATTTGAAACGCATCACCTTTTTCTAAATATTTTTTTGCTTCTTCTACACAATGACAAAATTCAAGATCACTTAACTCTTCAATTATCTCACCTTTGGAAGAACTTTTTTCAGAAACAAAATGAACTGGAGTAGATAGTTTCTCTACCAAACTCTCTAATTTTTCTTTGGCTGTGGCATAGTCATCATCTGGACAATCACCCACATTGATTTGAGTCGCTAGATAGATTCTCCCTTCTAAATGATCAAAATAAAGACCTGTACGATAAACCTGAAAAAACAAGTCATCTGAGCCAGTTTCATGCTGATGAGGAATTTTCTCAAACAAACGGACTGTATCGTAAGCAATGTAACCTATCGCTCGCCCAAGCATGTTAGGCACACCTTTAGGAAGAAGACAGGATTCATCATCAAGAAAACGGCGTAAACGATCAAGAGGAGCACCCTCTACACATACCCCATTGATTTCACATTTAGTTCCTTTCGACCTAAAAGACCCATTTGGATCTATACCGATAAAAGAATAGCGTCCATCATCACTATCTTTAATCCCTGATTCTAATAGTACCGCTTCTGTTTCTTCTGCCCCCAAAGCTTTAAAGGCTTGGATCGGAGTAATTAAATCAGCAGGCAGCTCGATACAAACAGCAACTCTTTTATTGATTCTAGACGCAACACAAGATTTCTCTAGAATACCTTGACTAGGCATAAACTTATCTCCTTATAAATATTCGATCTAAGGGGATAAAGTTTCATACCCAATAGATCGCTAAATGTGGAGTTTAATGGCCCAAAAAAGCCACCAACCTTCCTCATCAGAATTTGATTTCATAAACTAACCAATGTAACGTTGTATTGATGCAACAATACAAAAAAAGTGCGTTTTTGTCAAACCTTACTATTTTTCAAGTGAATCAGAGGTATTATGAGGATCAAGTGGAGTAAGAAAGGTGCAACAAAGCCTGTTACACCTTTTCGCTTATTGAGAATTTAGACCTGCGCAAACGTATCTTTTTCGCCTTTTTGAAACTTGGCAAATGTTTTCGCATACTCTTCTTCAGGGAAATAATACTGAGCAAAATTAAGGGCTAGTGTAGCACTTTGCAAAGCCTGCATTAGTTCCATTTGTGTTTTTGCTCGTTGAACAGCACCGTAATCAACAGATAGGCTTCCACCATTTTCAGTCATTAGGTGATGAAAAAACTCAGCGTTTAATTGAATTATACGGAGACCTAAAAGTTCTGTAAGTTCGCGTAAATTGCTGTCTTCAGATATAGCCTTTTCCGCAGCTAGCTGAAAAGCTGCAACATCTAACTCTTTTTCTTCAGAAGGCTGTAATTCCTCTGGAATAGAAGAAAGTAAACGCTGACTTAACTCAGCCTGTGCAATGGAAAGAGGAAAATGAGAAAGCTTTGCTCTTGTTTCAGCTTGTTTAAGACGATCTGCAGAAATCTTAGTCCAATCTTTCACACGACCTACAAGCGGCTCTAAACTAGATGCCTTGCTATGACTCTGAAACCAAGCCTGAAGCTCATAGCGAAAATCAGAGTCTGGAACTAACAACTCAACTTTTCTTGCTTCTCCAGTAATCGGACATAAGCCTGTTTTTCTAATAAACCCTTCAATATTACTTCGCTCAAAACGAAAACCATCAGAAGTTTTAACAGGATCTACCATAGCCTCACCGGTGAGAGGACAACGATATTCCTCAGGTAAAAAACCCGCAGAAGAAGCTGGAATTTGTGGAGCAGTCATAATAATATTTGATCAATTTGTTTGTTTTGGGATAAACAAATTACATCAACTATTAATTATCCTCAACAAAAATATTTATTTTTTAAACCAACTCAATATAAATCACCTCTTTTTAATAAAGGTGTACGTTTTTCATTTTCTCGATCACCTAAATTACCGTATCGATGGTAATCAATACTGAGAGAAACTTCTCTTAAATAGTTGAGTAGTTCAAAGCGTCCATTCATCATAACTGGGTAATCAAGCACACGAATATGATTACAGGCGGCTGCTTCCAATAAACTCTTACTTTCCTTTCCTAATACTCTCATGTAGGCACCTTGTTTTTGAACAAGGCGGCCTTGAAAACTTTCTAAACTTTCCACTTCAGTAAAGAATACTTGCTGTAGAGATTGCAGAGGAAAGTCTTTTTTATCTTTTATAAGTTGAGGAGAAAGACTCAACTCTACCATAGTATTTGTTGTCATCGCAGCTAAGCAAACTCGCACAAAATCAAGAGTTGTTGCGTTTTCTTCGACTCGAACTAAAAGACTTTTAAAAGGAGTATAATACAGCAGGTTATCTTGTCCTATACACTTACTTGGATCATGTTTTTTCGAAAAATATTCTTTCCACCAATAAGCATAGTTACCCATGCTCTGCGTAACGGCTTCAAAATCGCTTTCTTCCACAAGAACTCGTAAAATTTCGAATAATTTACTTACCTCATTTGTTACTTCAAAACTTTCTTCAGGAAAGTTTTTTTGTTCTGTATGAACAAGTTGCGTCAGGTAATTTGGACCACCTGCCTTATTCCCTCGTCCAAAACTACTTTCTTTACAACCACCAAAAGGCTGACGTTGAACAACCGCGCCAGTAATTCCTCGATTTATGTAAAGGTTCCCTGCTTCAATATTTTGTATCCAATAGGTATGTTCTCTTTGATCCAAACTTTGTAAACCAGAAGTTAAACCATAAGAAGTCGCATTAGCTATCGCCACAGCTTCTTCAAGGTTTTTGGCTTTTAAAATAGATAAAACCGGACCAAAAAATTCTGTTAAATGGGAGTAAGATCCTGGTTTTACTCCCATTTTAATACCTGGGGACCAAATTCTAGGGTTTTCTGGATGCTGCTTAGGTTCCAGTAACCACTCTTCTCCCTCCTCTAAAGAAGTCAAGCCCTTCAATAAGGTTTCATCAGGCTCTAAAATCATAGGGTTGAGCTTCGTCGATAGACTCCATGCGCTACCCACCCTTAGACTTGCTGCTGCATTTCGTAGTGCATCGAGGAAATGCTGATCGTGATAAACCTCTTCTTCTAAAATGAGCAGGCTCGCAGCACTGCATTTTTGTCCTGCATGGGAAAAAGCAGAATGAACAACATTAGAAACCGCCAAATCACGATCTGCCATAGCTGTCACAATGATCGCATTCTTACCACCTGTTTCAGCCATCAAGTGTAAATCTGCGCGCTGCTTCAGAAAGAGACGAGCAGTTAACGTAGATCCTGTAAGAATAACGGCAGCGACTCTTTCATCACTTACTAAACGGCTTCCTATAGGGTTTGCGCTACAAGGAAAGAATTGTAAAACTTCTTTTGGAATACCTGCATCCCAACAGATTTTTGCCAGTTCCCAAGCTACCCATAAAGTCTGTCGAGCTGGTTTTAAAATGACTGTATTTCCAGCTGCTAAGGCAGCCAATACCCCACCTAAAGGAATGGCAAAAGGAAAATTCCAAGGAGGAGTCACAACGACAAGTCCCCGTGGTGTCATTTGTACATCTTCTAAAGCGTCCCACTCCTCAATACTTCTACGGTAGTATTCAGCAAAATCAACAGCTTCCGATATTTCCACATCTGCTTCTGGAAAAGTCTTTCCTGCATCAGTCATCATCACCTGTAGAAGACGTCCTCTTCGCTCACGTACCTTTTGTGCAACTGCAGCTAAAAGAGTAGATCTCTGGCTAATATTGACCCCTTCCCACTTTTCTCTAGCTTCAACAGCACAATTGAGCGCACGCTCTAAATCAGACTCATCAGCAAGCGCATATTGATAAATCGCTTCTTGCGGCTGAGAAGGGTCTTTTCCTTCTTCTGTTTTCCTTCCAGAAAAAACTTCTTTCCCAGAAACAACAATAGGAATTCTTTCATTCAATTTTTCTGCTTTAGCTAAGAGATTACTTGCCCACGAACGATTTGCAGCTAAAGACCAGTCTGTATCAGGCTCATTATGGAAGCCTTCATATTTCAGCTCTACTTCTGTAAGACGATTTTGAGTTCTGTTGGCAGAAGAAGGAATAGAATCAATTAAGTCGCAAGATGCTAAAAAGCGCTTCACCTGATTATCCCAAGCTTTTGAACCTTCTTTTAAAGCAAAAGCATCTCTTAGAAAATTTTCAGGGCTCGTATTTTCATCTAATCTACGAATCAAGTAAGCCATTGCATTCTGAAATTCATCTTGTGTTGCCGCTGGACAATATAAAAGCATATCACCTGAAAGATCGTGGACAACACGTTTTACATGATCTGCCATTCCTTCTAGCATTTCAACTTCTACACTTCCCTCAACTCCATTTTCAGCTCGCAATAACAAAGCATAAGAAATATCAAATACGTTGTGACTAGCAATTCCTAAACGGACTGCATGAGCATTTTCAGACTGGCAACCATAAGCCACCATTCGCTTATAATTTGCATCAACTTCTACCTTCGAATAATACGGAGCCTGTGGCCAATGATGTAAACTCGCATCCACCTGCTCCATTGCGAGATTTGCTCCCTTTACAATACGAATTTTAATAGGAGCTCCTCCTGCCTCTACACGCTTACGAGCCCATATGGTCAAACATTCTTGTATCCTAAATGAATCAGGTAAATATGCTTGAAGAACGATTCCAGCTGACAAATTGAAAAATTCTGTTTGATCTAAAACTTTCTGAAAGATTTCTACAGTCAAATTCAAATCACGGTATTCTTCCATATCAAGATTGACAAACTTTTGTACTTTCGTACCGTCATGCAAAGTATAGAAATGAGAAGAGGCTGTCTGGTAGAGGCGAGATAAACGTTCACATAAAATCTTTACCGTTTCGTCCCAAGCCAAGAGATTGATTTGGCTAAAGATAGTAGAAACTTTGACTGAAATGTACTCTACTTTAGGGTTTTCAAGATCTCGAGTATAAAGCTGCATGCGAGCTTCTGCTTCGCTTTCTCCTAAAATAGCCTCTCCTAATCGATTTAAATTCACACGAGTTTTTTCCTGACGATGTTTATCCATTGAAAGAGCAAGCTCGCGTTCCTCTCCAGCTAAAATGACTCTTGACATTTCTTTTCTAAGCATACGACCAGCAAATGGAACTAGAAAGCTAGGAAAGTATGTTCCAACTTTTCGAAATACCTTGAGTTGTAAACGTTTAAAAAAAGGAAGATAGTCAGGTATTCCAAATCGATCTAATAAATAAATCAATTGAGAAGCAACTCTTGCAGAACTTTTGCTTCGAAAAAACTGGTCACTCATTGAAGTTGCAAAGGTCTTTCCTTTTGGATCATTCATCATTCCTGCAACTTGTCCTTGAAGTGCTTTTTCAGTAGAAGTTTCTACCTCATTTGCTTCAGCAAGAATCAAAGACGCAAGCTTAATCGAAGATTCCGCTCGTTCTTTTACACTTGCAGATACTCCTCTTGCGCTATCCAATACACGCTGTGCTTCTTCAATTCTCTTAGACTGAGCCATTGCTTTCCTCGAATTTTTTTTCTAAGTAATTCAGAATTCAGACGCATTATAGCTAAGGCTTATGAATTGAGAAAGGTGGAGTATTTTTGTCTCTGAAAACGACTCTAAACTATGAGAAAATACCTCAATTATGGATCATTAAAATGAGGTGATACCATGCTATTTCGAGTTTTTTCTCTTCTTATTTGCATTTTCTTTTCTTCTATATTGCAAGGAAATGAAGCAATAAAAACTGGTGCAGATCAACTACTCAGTCCAGCTTATCATCATCTTCTCAAAGGAAAACGTATAGGGCTTATTACCAATCACACTGCTGTTGATTCTAAGCTTACCCATACAATGGATCTCATTCTTGCAAATGAAAAAAAGCTCCAATGTAAGTTAGTTGCTTTGTTTTCTCCAGAGCATGGATTTAACGGGTCTGGAAGAGCTTGGGAAAAAATACAGAATAGTGAAATTCGTGATTCGATTCCTTTGTACAGCCTTTATGGACATACAAGACGCCCAACCAAAGAGATGCTAGAGAACATTGATCTTCTTATATTTGATATTCTAGACATTGGGTCACGTTCTTATACCTATCTCAGCACTCTTTGTTATTGTATGGAAGAGGCTGCAAAATTTGGTATTCCTCTTATCGTAACAGATCGTCCAAACCCTATTGGTGGTATAACTGTAGATGGTCCTATGCTTGAAGATAAGTGGAGAACTTTTGTGGGTTATATCAACGTGCCTTATTGTCATGGTATGACTATTGGAGAACTCGCTCTTTTTTTTAATGCAGAATACCACGTAGGTTGCTCACTGACTGTAATCCCTATGAAGGGATGGAAACGCAACATGCTCTATCGAGATACAGGACTTCCATGGATCCCAACAAGTCCTCATATCCCCGAGCCTGATACTCCTCTTTTCTATCCTACAACAGGTTTATTAGGTGAATTACAGATGGTAAGCATTGGAGTAGGCTATACTCTCCCTTTCAAAGTCATTGGCGCTCCGTGGATCGATGCTGATCGATTTGCTGAGCATTTAAATCGCCAAAGCTTTCCAGGGGTAAGTTTTCAACCTTTTCACTTTCGACCTTACTATGGACGTTACGCTAAGGAAGACTGTCATGGTGTGCTAATCGTGATCAAAAATCCCCATGAATACAAACCAGTTAGTACGCAATATCTCATCATTGGAATACTAAAAAGTCTTTATCCTAAAAAATTCGAGAAAGCCCTTAGAGATTCATCAGATCGTAGAACAATGTTCGCTAAAGTAAATGGCACTGATAATATCTATGATATTATAGAGAAACAGCAATACATTGTTTGGAGTCTTAGAAATTATGACGCTGAAAAACGCGAATCTTTTATGCAAAAACGTAAAAAATATCTGATTTCTACTTATGCCATGTAAACGATGAATTAGTTTTTTTATCTAAAAATCTTCGGCGAATAATCCTTCATACTGTATAAGAGTGAGATTTTTAATAAGTACAGAAAGGATAAAGCTATGTTTAATAAAAAAAATATTTATTTAATAATTTCTATATTATCCACTCTTTCTCTTCTCTCAGCCAGTGATACAAGCCCTATATACATACCTATTGACCCATTACTAGAAAATGCAAAAGAATCTCCCACTCTACTTGCCAAAAGGTTGGCTTCGGAAAGACGTGCACAAGGGTTAGAAGTCTATGACTGGGGATTAGGTGCTAGTCCATTTTCTGTTCCTGAAGAAGTTGTACAGTCATTACGAGACCATGCACACTATCGTCAGTACGGACAAGTCAATGGAATTTCAGAACTCGCCGAAGCAATTTTAAACTATTACAAAAATTCAAATCAGAATTTTGAACGAGAAGGATTATTAGTTGCTCCTGGATTAAAACAGCTTCTATATGATGTTCAACGTGCTTATGATGGAGAAATCATACATGTCACACCTTATTGGGTTTCTTATCCACAACAAAGTGCTATATTAGGAAAGTATACCCGTGTAATTCATACAAAACGTGAAAATGACTACAAATTACAAGCAAATGAACTAGAAGAATTATGCAGAGAAAATCTGACTAAAGCGCGCTTATTGATTTTTAACCACCCAGTTAATCCTACTGGCGTTGCTTATTCAACCTCTGAGTTAAAAGAAATCGCCAAAGTATGCAAACGACATGATATCATTGTTGTTGCCGATGAAGTATACCTTGCATGTCACCATCAAGGGTCTTATGAATCTATTTCTGATTACCTTCCTGAACAAACCATTCGTATGAGCAGTCTCTCCAAAGAATTTTCAGCAGGTGGCTGGCGTCTTGGCTGGGCTTTATTTCCAAAATCACTCTATCCATTGAAACAAGCAATGGCAATATTAGGATCTAATTCTTACAGTCTTGCTCCTGTACCTATACAATATGCTGCTGCGACAGCTCTTAAAGGTTCAGAAAGTCTCGATTTATACCGTAAAAATACTCAGAAAGTACTACGTTCTGTAAGCAAGATGATAGAAAGTCGCCTAGAAAAAATGAATCTTCATTATGCCACACCAAGTGCAGCCTGGTATTTTTTCATCGATTTTGAAAATCATCGAAACAGCTTAGAGAAAAAAGGTATTTTTACTTCTCAAGATCTTGTTGAAAAGCTCATCGATGATTTAGGTATTGTTTTTGTTTCTGGAGAAGCATTTGGCTTAAATCCAGAAGAACTCTGTGTGCGCGCTTCTGCTATTGATTATGATGGCGACATTACACTTGCTATAGTAGAGAAACTTGCAGACTCTGAAGAATTCGATACAGAAAATGTACCTTGTTTATCTCGTATAGAGACTTGTCTAGACTTACTAGAGACCTGGCTTTTAGACGAACAACAACCATTTATAGATCAGCTGTCATAAGAGTAAATCACTAATAGCGAGATTGGAGAGAAGCTATGTCAGATATTACTATGTATCGAAATGAAGCGATCATATATTTGGATCAAATCATGAATAATATACAAAGTAAAACACCTGATGACTTGAGCGCTCCGGCAAGAAATTATATTATTAATATTTTTAATCATCTTAGAGAACAAAACCTTTTAGACCCTTCTTTAGATACAAGGCTTATTTCTACTCTTACCTATATAGTCTCAGGAGTATGGAATCTTTATTTCTGCCAAATAATGCCTTCCGAACAAGATTTTTTTTTCCAAGCTTTACACTATTCAGGAAAAGAAGAAGATTTTGTTAAACTAGTAGATATTGTAAGACCAAATTTAATACAGGATCAACACAAAGAATGGTTAAATAACATTAATCATTTTCTAAATATTTGGCCAAATCCCAAGAAATCTGCTGACTACTTAAGAGAAATATATGAACAAAAAGATTTTACTCCTTGTACTCGCTCTTTTGTAGAAAATTATCTCAATACAAATGAAATCTATCTTAGCTCTGAAGAAATACAATCTCTCGTAAGTCATATCATTGCAATTGCAACAGGATGGGGAGAGGGAATTGGTAGAGAGCATTCTCGTTACCATTGTTTGTCTTTCTATTCACAAAACAATCAATTAAATTATTTGTGGGACTTGGCTGTTTCTTGTTTAAAAACACAAAATCAATGGGATGGAGAATTTTCTTTTAAGGAAAAAAATCTTCAAGATTTCCTTGTAGAGGCACAACTTTATTGTGATTGGGAGAAATTTCATTCAATAAAAATTACCTCAGAGAATAAAGAAAGAATAGAAAAATATATTCCAGAAGAGACTCCTAACCGTGATATCGTCGTAGAAGCCATAACACGTATTGCTCTTTCATGGGAACGAGGTGTTTATCCTCAATGGCTTGTATCTGGATATATTGAAGAACTTGATTTATCTATTTCCAAATGCTTGCTTAAACTCGCTCATGAACTTACAAGCGGAAAAAAACATTTCTCTAATCGTCGCAAACGCCTTAAAAGCTTTATAGAATATCATAATGATCTTTCACTTAAAGATTACCTTGATGAAACACAAATCAATCTAGGTTGTATTTCTGGGAAATATTATCAAAATGAATTTGATCCTGGAAAAACGACAATCCGACCTTGCAAGAATAGAAACCATATTGCGACCACTATACGAAACTTCCACCCTAGATGGGGAGAAGACACTCTCGAACAGCTTAGTACACTCCACTCTCATCAGAAATTATCTAAAGACTACAGTCTTTTCTATGCTAGGCTTCTTGAATTGTCTCTACAGTTCTTTTTAGGAGGAGCATTTTTGCTTGATCAAACAATGCCAGCAAAAAGCTATGAAATTCTTGGAGATGCATGTACTAATGGTTTAATTACAGCTTGTTTTCCACCATATGTAACTCGTAGCTTCATCAAAACTCTCTTGTCTTTTTTAGAAGAAATAAAAACTGAAGAGTCTGGTAGATCTCCTCGACTTTCATTAAGTTTAAATGAAAAACCGGAATATCCAGATGTTCCCACACGTGAGCATATCAAAGTTCGTCGAAAGAAGAGTTCAATAAAAAAGACCTTAAGCGAAACATTCAAAGAACTTTCTATTATTACAGACGCTTTATTACCGTCTACCCCTTCTCTTCAAGTAGAAAAATTTTTAGAAACAAAAACAGAAAAGTTTGCTTTTACCTTAGCTGTTATGCTCGATCAATCTTGGCGAGAAGTTGCCTCAAAAGATATTTACAAAAAAACATTAGCAAAAGGACATTTAACAAAATATCACGTTGAAGTTCAGGATAAAATCGAAAAATATATACAATTACTAATTTGTAGTTGTGATAGTAAAGCTTGTGCCAAAGCAATTATTCACAAATTAGATAATTCTATTACTTACTTAGAATCTATTAATCAGAATGAAGCAGCCCTTTGTATTTTTGAATCTTTAAGCGGCAGTACTGCTATAAGTCGTTTGTGTGAGAGTTTTTTTTCAAAAACGAAAAATTTTCACGAAAACAGCCCTTATCGACTACAACATCCCAACAACTATCTTCCTCTGCATGCACAAGCATGGCCCTACACAACTCGCATGCGTGGCGTCTTAGATAAATTGAGTAATCCAGAGAGTGTTTTCGGGTACTCATGGGAAACACTAGATCTACAAGGAAAAATATATAACGATATATTCGAGAGAGCTACACTCTGCAATTCAAAAGCTCTTCCATACGAAAAATGCTACCGATGGCTTGAAACAGAAATCATGAATATTAAAATTCCTGAGAACTTTAATCGTAAACAAGCATTAAATATTTTCCATGAACATGGATATCAAAATTATCTTTATGGATTAGATGAAGGCTCTATAGAAGAGTATATCATGATCCAGTCATATTTAATGCTCAGAACAGGAGAACAACATATTAATTGGTCTATTGCACCAGTACCGCGTACTCCTAGATAAGCGTATTGCTTGGTTTCCCATCAGAAAATACCGAGTTTACATGTAAGTCGATCTGATAAGCGATCGCTGCTTCGGCTTTTGTAACTTGCCCCAGTATATACTTTGTTATGCGCTCCTTTACACCATCCCAAATTCCTTCAAAAGACTTACAAAGCTCCCCTTTTTCATCAAATTCACGATAAGTAAACGCTTCGCCTCGAAAGATTTTTTCATAGCGTAACTGTCCGTTGCTATCCCATTTGATGACGTCTTTTAATTCAGAACAAATACCAGGTGCGTGATAAAGCCACTGCTCTACCATAACACCTTTTCCATTCCAGTAAGTTTCGCGAACGGCTTTATTTTCTTGATATTCTTTCTCTACTACCAGAATACCTAGAGCATTCCAAATACGTTCTGCTCCATCTTTTTTCCCAGATCGATAATGAATACTCCGCTTTATTTTCCCACTTTCACGATAAAGTTTTACTTCTCCATCCAAAACTCCTCTTTTATGAGAAATTTCTGTTTTCAAAGTACCATCTTCATAAAAATATTCTTCTTTACCTTCCAAAACTCCATTTGCATAATAAGCAGATGAACACAAATCTCCATTGGGAAAAAAGGTTTGTGATTTTCCTACTTTTTTTCCTTCAAAATACCAAGACTCACCCGATAAAGTACCATCAGAATAATATCCTCTAGAAGGACCATGAAGAAGCTTTATTCCTTCTCGATCGATTTCATAAAAACATGCTAAAATAGTACCTTCATCAGAATTTTGTGTTACTTCTTTCACTTCCAAAGTAGACTCTAAGCTCATACCAAGTATAGGCTCTTTAATTACGAGTTTTTTATTTTCAAAATCATATACAGTATTTTCGCTCATTTAACAGACTCCCTCGCATTAAAAAAGGCATCCGTGTTCTTACCCATAGCCTGAAAAATTTCCACACTCTTCTGTAAACACATAAGATTTACGGTCGCAGCTTCTTTCATATTCTCAATTTCCTCTAAGTTTGAATCACAGGTGCTCTTTACTCGATCCAGCTCGCTCACATATTTACTATCACGTTCAATTTCGTTGAATTGTCTTTCATATAAAACAGAACGGATTCGATTCACTGGATTCAAAATCTCTTCATAAGCAAAGTTCTCTTCCATCTCTTCTTTTGTTTTCTCAATTTTTTTACTGATTTGTCTTACAAGAAGAGAATCTCCCTTATCCAAAGCTGTTTTTAAATTACTAAAACGCTTAGATACATCTTCACACTGCTTTCTTACTTTATTTAAAGAGGCTTCAATCGTGGCGTAAGTTTTCATCACACTTTCTGTAGAAACATGATCAAGACGTCCTTCTTGTACCAATCGATGAACCCACCCTCGTAAGTCATACTGACGAGTTAAGTAGTCTTCAGCAACTTCTTTCAAAGTTGTGTTTAGTACACCTTGAGCTCCTAAGCCACCCTCTGTAGCATTGATGAATGTGTTTTCTTTATGCTCTTCTGCATAAGTAGAGGTGTACTCAGACTCAGCTACCCATTTCCATAAAGTATGAATAGGTTCACCAAAAATATCTCTACGCATGAAAGCATTCGTATTGAGGTCTCCCCCTTTGGTAATCGTTTCTTTGCTTACTTGTGTTGTATCCACCACATCGGAAGCGTAGAGCTGTAATCCGGTATAAGCCAAATCCATTCCAACAAAAATAATAGGATCACAGCCAAACTGTCGGGCTAAATCCATCATAAAGTGCAATACATTGCACCCTTGTGTGACAGGAAACCCCTCTATGCCTAATTGCTCATCAAGCCAATTACATATGGGGTAGCCGCTGGAATCTGATAAATAAATACGAGGTCCGTGCAAACTATTAAATGCTTCATGATTGACTCTAGAAATCACAAATGTAGGAAGCTCATATCCTGAATGAGAAGACATTCTTACATACTGCTCTCGATTAGGATCAACACTAGCTCCAAAGTGAGGCATAATTCCCTGACTTGTCAAAGCATTGATTGCGGAACCACCTGCAAATATCAAAGCTCGATCTTCTAAATCTTTTAAAACCGATAAATTTTTATTGAGAGAAGGTCCAGCGCCGCACACAATTGCTGGCACTCCTTTGAAAGCTCCTAATAAACCTTTTCCTTCATGGCAATTCGGCAGTTGCAAGCAATTATTATAGAAATTTTTAAAGAAAATAGAACCGTAACTTAAAAACTCCATTGCTGAATAATTCACAAAAGCCGATCGATGACGTAGAAACATCTGAATCTGCTGAAACATCTTGGGTTTGTGCAATTGATAGTGAGGTAAAGCGGTTACACGAAATGATAGCTGAACAAAATAAAATGCTAAGTTATAACAAACAATCTCACATTCTTCTGGCCTTGTACTGATATCAGCTAAAACAATTTGTTGATCATCAAGCATTTCAGAAGCAAGCTCAGTTTCTAACCACCGTAGCCAAACTTCTTGTTCATCTTCTAAAATCACAAGATAGTGATCTGGCTTAGAATGGAGCCATTCTTTTAGATAAGCATAAGAATAAGCAAGGCCTAATCCATAAATATAGATAACTTTACTATTGTTTAGATCAAGCCCGCTAAGCCATTTTTCCGTTTCTCTCGCAATATTATATTGAGAGTGTAAATGAAATTCGCGACCTCGATGATGAAAAAGCAAATTATTTTCATTTTGTTTAGATTTGCTCCACTGAAGCTCTTTGACTTCTCGGCTACTAAGCTCTTCGGCTAAACCTGGAAGTAAATCCGAAAGTTTTTTGAGGTTTCTTTCAAAATTGGACACAAATCCCTCACTAAGATTAATAACCACTACCTCACTATTTAATGTAATTTGTTTTTTTAAACCATGAATGGAACTCATTTCGCAATTTTAGCAGTTAGAATTTTTAGGTGCTAAAAACACTCGGTGATTTCTTGACACAAAGGTCTTCATTCACCTAAAATGTTGTTTCACTATCCAGTTCATTAACATATTGAGTGAGAGGTTTTGAGCTCATGACAAAGATTAAGCCTTTAGGCAAACGAGTACTCATCCAGCGTTCCAAAAGCGAGACAAGTAAAGGCGGCATTTTGCTTCCTGATTCAGCTCAAGAAAAGCCGAAGCAAGGTATTGTTATTGCGGTAGGTACAGGCGCTATGGACGATCATGGAAACTTTGAGAAGCCAAGCGTTCAAGAAGGTGACAAAGTTTTGTTTAATTCTTATGCCGGGACAACAGTTAATAATCAAGAGACAGGTGAAGAAGAGTATCTCATCATGTCGGAAAACGACATTCTAGGTGTCTTGACCCAGTAATTGGATAGGAGAAATTATCATGGCTAAACTTTTACAGTTTAACGAAAAAGCTAGAAAGTCTATCCGCAGCGGTATTGAAACTTTAGCTAGAGCAGTTAAGGTGACTCTAGGGCCTCGTGGTCGTAATGTTGTCATTAACCGCGGATTTGGAACTCCTCTTTCTACAAAAGATGGTGTTACTGTTGCTAAAGAAGTCGTTTTGAAAGACAAATTTGCTAATATGGGTGCCCAATTAGTGAAAGAAGTCGCATCTAAAACTTCTGATGTAGCTGGAGACGGTACAACAACTGCAATCGTACTTGCCGAAGCGATTTATTCTGAGGGAATGAAATCTGTTTCTGCAGGCGCAAACCCAATGACCTTGAAAAAAGGAATTGAAGCTGCTGTTGAAGCCATCACTCAAGCTTTAAGCGGTCTTGCAAAACCTGTGACAACTCACGAAGAAGTACGTCAAATTGCAACGATTTCAGCAAACAACGATCCAGAAATTGGAGCTTTAATTGCCCAAGCCATGGATAAAGTTGGTAAAGACGGAATCATTAGCATTGACGAAGCTCAAGGCATTGAAACATTACTAGACGTTGTTGAAGGTTTACAATTTGATAAAGGGTATTTATCTCCCTACTTCGTTACAAACCCTGAGCAAATGACTGTAGAATTTGATAACGCTCAAATTCTGATCACAGATCAAAAGCTTTCTACAGCAAAACAGATTGTACCTCTTCTTGAAAAAGTCTCTCAGCAAAGCAAAAAACCATTGTTAATTGTAGCTGAAGATGTAGACAGTGAAGCTCTTGCTACTCTTGTAGTGAATAAGCTACAAGCTGGCCTACAAGTTTGTGCAGTGAAATGCCCTGGCTTTGGCGATCGTCGCAAAGCAATGCTAGAAGACATGGCTGTCCTTACCGGTGCAACAGTAGTAACTGAAGAAACTGGTCACAAAATCGAAGATGCTGGCTTAGATGTTTTAGGACAAGCTAAGCAAATTAAGATCACTAAAGATGATACCACAATCATTGATGGTCACGGAGAGCAAAAAGCTATTCAAGAACGTGCGAACCTTATTCGTGCAGAAATGGCAAATACAACAAGTGACTACAACCGTGAAAAGCTTGAAGAACGTCTAGCTAAATTAGTTGGTGGTGTTGCTGTAGTAAAAGTTGGTGCTGCTACTGAAACAGAGCTAAAAGAGAAAAAAGCTCGTGTTGAAGATGCTTTACATGCAACTCGTGCTGCTGTAGCTGAAGGTGTAGTTCCTGGTGGTGGTGTTGCCTTACTTCGCGCAGTAAAAGCTCTTGATAACTTAAAGTTTGATGGTGATATGGCTCGTGGAGTAACAATCGTACGTCATGCTTGTTATGCTCCAGCTACTGCAATTGCAACAAACTGTGGCAAGCAAGGTAATCTTATCGCCGAAAAAATCTTCGAGCAAGAAGGAAATTGGGGTTACAACGGTCTAACTGACGAATTTACAGACCTGATGGAAGCAGGAGTACTAGATCCTGTTCTCGTAACAAAAAGTGCTCTAATGCACGCAGCTTCTATCGTTTCTCTTCTATTGACCACTGCTACCATGATCACTGATAAGCCAGAGCCTAAAAAGGCTGGTGGTGAAATGCCTGGTGGCATGCCCGGAATGGGCGGCATGGGCGGTATGCCTGGAATGGGTGGAATAGGCGGTATGCCTGGAATGGGAATGATGTAATCTCTTTTCCACTCTTTAAATACATGTACAAAAGAGGCTCTTTATTAAAAGAGCCTCTTTTTTTATACAAAAACCAAAACAGTATTAATAAATAAACAATTACATTGATAAATAATCAAACATGAAATCATAATGTAACACAATCAAATACTATGTAATTGGATATTTTGAGTTTATTATGTTTTCATTTATTCAATCAATTCCAGAGCAATGTCTTTATAAAGTAACTGAAACAGCAAATGCTTACCCACAAAGCCCTACTGCTATAGCTTCTACAACATCTATTGTAAGTTTTTTAGGAAGCTGGGTACTGGATGCTTTTACTTTTGGCAGTGGACAAGTTGAAAACGCTTATTCTGGAAACTCTCTTGAATCAAGAAAAATACAAGAAACAGCTGAAGGTATTTGCACGATTCCCTACATGCAAAATTTTATTATTGATAACGAAAAGAATAGGGTTGATTTCGAAGAATTTCAAAATTGGAAAGAGAAGCAATTTTCAGGAAAAAATTCTGAATATATTCATTCATGTCTTCAGTCATTAATGAATGAATATATTCCACATATTGCAGACATCGGTCCGTTACTAACAGCAGATTCAGATTTTTACCAGCTTCAAAATAGTGCTAAAACAGCCAAAGAACTTGTAGAACTTGCACAAATAGCCGCCGACCCATTTATTGAGAACATCAATCGTATAGCAGCTAAGCTTAATGCTAAAGTATCCTTCGGTCCTAACGATGCATTTGTGACAAAAACTTATGATAGTTTACTTCATAAAGTGAAAATGGATTGTAACGCTGAAAAAATTACTGAAGAAGAATCTGTTGCTAAAATAGGAGACGCTTTGCGGGGAACAATTATTGTTTCAACTCCACAAAAAATTCCTTTTGTATGTAAAGAAATTAGTCGATGGATAGAAGAGGACTTTGGTGGAAAAGCTTATTTTAAAAATACTTGGATAGAACGTCGAGTTAATGGATACCCCGCTGTTCATGCCCGTATTTGGCTTCCTATTGAGGAAAAAAAAGACCGCGCAATTTTAGCGGAAATCCAAATCCATTTGACCACAATAAACAACGGCACTCCTTCAAGCGCTAAAGAAAAGCAACATAAAATATATAAAAATCCAGATATGGTTCTAGATCCTGATTCAGAGTCTCAAGCAATATATTTATATGCTTTATGTCACGAATCTGATTATTGCTTAAGTCTGGATCAAATTTCTTCTAAACAAAAAAATAATTTCGTAACACCCCGTACTTCTGCTGTTTGGCCAAATTTTCTTGAAAAAACCTTAGAAGATTTAAAAAAAATACCCAATTCGCTTTTCTTACAAGATATGAGTGAATAAAATTTCATCAAAAGGCTTAGTTCAATTATCGATTATTCTAAGCCTTGATTTCCCTCTTTTTCTTGAATATACTTACTATTCTTCTCTAAAATTATTAAGGATACTGGCTAATGCCTACCTATGAATATCGCTGTACAAATTGCGAACATGAATTAGAAGAATTTCAAAAAATCACAGACGAACCTTTGCTTAAATGTCCCAACTGTAAAAAAGATTATTTGAAAAGAGGCATTGGAGGAGGGGGAAGCACCTTACAATTTAAAGGGTCAGGATTCTACATAACGGATTACACGAAACAAAAAGAAGGCTGCAAAGAAGGGTCTTAAGCTCTAGAAAATAAAAAGGCCAACCAGCCATTATCTTCTTTTTCTTTTTGCAAGATCCATCCCCAAGAAGCTGCAAGATCTAAGTATTCTTCTCGCTCTTCTTTTAAAATCCCTGAGCTCAATACCTCTCCTGATAAATCATGTAAATGAGGTAAAGAGCTCCAAGCTTGCTCTTGCTCAGAACGGATCATATTAATCAGTATAAAAGTACTCTCTTTTTCTAAAGAAACAAAGCTAGAGGGGTCAATACAAGAATAGTTTGTAGCAAGGAATGGATTTGCTTTGCAGTTTCTATCTGTATGCTCTAGCGCATTATGATCGATATCAACTGCCCATACATATTCAGCATCTTTCGCAAGAGCTCCAAGTGTCAGAATTCCACTTCCACAACCAATATCTACTACCGTTTTATCTGATAGGTTCATTTCGAACATAAAAGCGAGCATCAGTTTAGTTGTTGGATGAGAGAGATCTCCAAAACCAGGTCCTGGATAAAGAACAAGTTTTTGCTCTTTTCCTGGTACCTCTACTTCAAGTACTCCGTCATGATACCCTTCTGCATGCTCAGACCATTGAGATTCCCAATCAACTAAGGCATCTTCAGTCCATAGTTTCAAATTCTCAACAAATTTACTTGTAGAAGGCAAAGAATTAGAAGAAGGAAATTGAGCAAAAAATTCAATTTGTCCGTTTTCATTTTCTGAAGAAATAAAATCACTACAGCCTAAAGAGCGTAACTCATCTAAAGCATCTTCTTCTGAAGCATTTTCTACTAAAGTACATTGTAAACAGGGCATCTAATTCTTCTTCCAAAAAGCCGGAGCTAAGACAACCAGAACCGCAAAAAATTCTAAACGCCCTAACACCATCCATAAAGTGGAAAGTATTTTACCAAATATCGATAGAAAAGCAAAAGATTCTGTTGGACCAGCTACTCGAAAAGCCATTCCAATATTGTTAATCATACAAGCATTCACAGCCAACGCTGTTTCAGGATCCATTCCATCTAATACAAGAAAAAAGACACCTGCAGAAGAAAGAATAATTACAATCATGTAATACGATAGTACAGTAAGTCCGACACTACTAGAAATCTCTTTATTTCCTACACGAACGGCTCTCACTGTATCTGGTCGAAAAATTTGCTCAATTTTATTTTTAACAATCTTATAGAGCATATAGTGACGGATTATTTTGATTCCCCCACCAGTAGAACCAGCCATACTACCAATATACATAACAGTCAGCATCACAACCTGATTCCCTGGATGCCATTGATCAAAATCTGATGTAGCAAAACCTGTGGACGTCTGTGCTGAAATCAAATGAAAGAACCCTTGACGAAATGCCGTAGATACATCGCATTCAATCATTTCACCTGTAAGTAGTGCTATCTGCTCCCCAATTAAATTCCATGAAACAAAGACAGAAGCAATGAGCAAAGCTACAATATAAATAATAAATTCAGGATCTACCAGACGATAAAATTGTCGTTTTAAACAATAAAAATATAAAGCAAAGTTGATACTTCCCACTACCATGAAAATAATAACAACCCATTCGGTTGCAGGACTTTCAAAACTTCCTACACTGGCATTTCGAACACTAAAACCACCTGTTGAAAGATTTGAAAATGTCATTGTCACCGCTTCAAACCAATCTATTGCTGGATTGGTTACCATTAACAACACAACTTCAATGACACTTAAGCCTAAATACAACTTCCATAATAGACCTGCTGTCTCTTGAATTCGAGGAGTAACAGCGTCTTTAGTAGGACCAGGCACCTCAGCTTGGAATAAAACCTTTCCCCCCACACCTAAAGCAGGAAGAATCGCAATAAAGAGAACAACGATTCCCATTCCCCCAAGCCACTGCATAAAACTACGCCAAAAAAGCACTCCCTTGCTTACCGCTTCAACTCCACTATAAATAATCAATCCAGATTCACTGTCTCTTACAGGATCTATTGTCCCAGCATAAGTGTAATCTGTTTGATAAGGACCTCGAATAAGGCGATAAATAGGGATCTCTTCTTGATCATCATCATCTGTAAAATCTTTCGGATGCATGACAGTAGCACCCGTCGTCGTCAAACCCGACATCGCTTCAAAATAAGCATCGACAGGGCTTTTCAAAGTACCGCTTAAATAAAAGGGAAGACCACCTATTGCAGCTGAAATAAACCAAATAATAACAACAAGGAAAAGTCCCTCTCTCCTATACAACTCCCCCGTCGCCCGCCTCCCCAATTGACGAAAAACAGCTCCCAAACCACAACAAATAATTACCGTTTGTAAGAAGGCAAGAGTACTATGAGGCTGAGGATGCGCCTCTGGAGCTGCAATGAATTGGTAGTAAATAGCCACCAATAACGGCACAAACAAAACCAAAGAGAAAATATAAAGATAACTTCCTAAAACACGGAAAATTTCTCGATAAAGCATCCTAGCTCCCTAAAAAACTTTGCGAAGGTTATCGAGATGCTCTGGACTACTAATCACAATAACAGTATCACCAGGAGATAATATCCGGTCACCATTCACCACTATCACCCGTCCTCTATTCTGAATGACTGCGAGTAAAAGGTCTTTAGGTAAAAGAGGACCTAATTCAGAAACTGGTATTCCCACAATTTTCGAATCAGAAGATATTTTAATTTCTAATATTTCAGCTTTCCCATCATACAAGCTTGCCATAGAAGTAACGGATGAAGCTCGAGCAATAGATAAAATACGATCTGCAACACTTCTTTGAGGCGATACAGTAAATTCCAAACCAAAACGTTCAGCTGCTTGCTGATAGCGCTCTTTAAAGATTACTGGAACGACATTCTCACAACCTGCTTCACGACCAAATTCAGCTAAAACTAAATTTACTTCATCTGTATCCGTACAAGTAACAAATACATCCATATCCCCAAGCTTTTCTGCTTTCAAAAAGCCTAAATCAGCTGCATCATGTTGAATTACAGTCGTACGATGAAGTTTTTGTGATAAAAGGCAGCACCTATCATAACTCTTATCAATGATACTAACAGAAACTCCGTGCTCTTCTAAAATACGTGCCAAATGAAGCCCGATTAAACTCCCCCCCACAATAGCAGCCGAACGAGCAGGTTTCAAAGCCAAACCAAAAACTTGATGCAAATTTTCAATCACATCGGTCTCCCCGATGCAAGTCACTTCATCCCCAGCTTTTAAACAATCTTTTCCATGTGGAAAAATAATATCATGTCGTCCTTTGCGCCCTTTCTCTCCAGAAGGGTAGAAACGGCGAATAAGCCCGATCATCATTTCATCTGGCCATTTCTTCCTCAACTGATAAAGAGGTTTATCACTCTTCCACGTTGAAGGAATACGAATTGTGCGCATTTGAATCGCACCATGAGCAAAACTCTCTACTGCAATAGAACCGGGATTACTGATATGTTTAAATACATCATTCGCAAGAAGGAGCTCAGGACTAATAAAGTGATCTACATAAAATATCCGACCAAAATCTAGACGAGTATGATTCAAATAACGATCTTGTCGAACCTTGGCAACAGTCTTAGGGTAGCCCAAGTTTTTTGCAACAGAACAAGCAACTAAATTGGTTTCGTCATTATCTGTTAAAGCCAAAAAAAGCTCAGGATTGAAGTCCAAACAGTCGTCAAGCAAATCCCAATCAGTGCCGTCACCACACAAAGTTGCTACGTCCATATGACGCCCCAACATTTCTAACTTACTCTGATCCTGATCAATCAAAGTAACATTGTGCTCTTCTTTAGACAGCATCGCAGCAATATACTGCCCAACTTGTCCGGCTCCAATAATCAGTATGTTCATTTACCACAAACCAGCGTTTATCAATGGGGCTACCCTTACTATAGAAGGAAAAACGACAAATATTCAGCAAAATTATGAGGAATAACAAAAAAGTAAAGAAAAAGTATGTAAAGCAGGTTTACAAGAACTATTACAATGCAATTTATACTTGATCTTGCTACAATCTCCACCCTTGATTTGTGTAAAAATAAAAAATATCTACTTATAAATTATATTAATTCTTATTATGTCTAGAGTTTGCAGAATTTTTTTTGTTTTAGTTTACATATTTATTTTTTCATTTATTCCCTTTTTCGCATCTACCTACAGTTCTCTCTTCCACCTAAAAATGAAACCTTCACCTTATATCAACGGAACTGTTGATATTCGTGATGGCCACTACACAAGCGTTGATGAAGACTTAAAACTATTCGGTCCTGAAAAATATTCTATTTATCGCTATTACGATAGCACCAATGGTTGGTATTTCAACTTTCAGGAATTTTTAGAGGCTGAAGAGAAAGAAAACCCTATACACATAAGCAACAAGTCACCACAAGCTTCTCTTGAAATCAACGCTCAGCTCGACAGTAAAAACACACAAATTAAATTTGATAAAAAAGCTAACCGCTACAAAATAATCGATGGAAAAGGTCTTGAAAAAAGCTACAAACCATCTACAAAGCAAAGCGAAAATATCTACCTCCTATACAAAATCGTATTTCCTAACGGCTCTCGTATAGACTTTACTCATGATAATGAAGAACGAGTGATAAAAATCACGTATCAGAATGATAAAAAAACTATTTTATATGACAAAATCACGATCGAATACTCCAAAGAACACTCTCTTCCCAAATTGATTAAAAATATAGAAGGTAAAGAGTTATCCTATTCTTATTCTTCAAAAAATCCACAACAACTCAAATCATTCGATTCTTCCGACAAACAAATTTCTTATACTTATGGAAAACAGCAATCGCTTTTACTTAATAAGGTGGCACACTCAGATGGCCACTTTGTTGAAATTTCATACGACTCAGATAAATCATCTTCAGCCAAAGTAATAGAATTATGTGCTCCCATAGGGCAAGCCTCTGAAATACGCTCTTTATACCGATTTTCTTACTCTCATTTGAAAACTGATGTATTCGATGCTGAAGGACAAAAAATTCGTTATTCTTTTGACTCTTTAAAACAAATTGAGTCCATAGAAGAATTCGGCACAGAGAAACATTCCTTACGCACCCAACGCTTTTTCTGGGAGAATAAAAAACTCATCGAAAAAACACTCGCCGATAAAGATAACGTTATTCTTGCTTATCAATATACCTACGACAAATCACATAATATTACTCGTGAAGTACTCTATGGGAATTTGTCCGGACAAGGACCAAAAGCTCTAACTACCGACCATCAAGGACGTCTTACACATTCTCAAAATGAAAGTTACAGTAAACGCTTTCAATATAGTGACGATGCCTTTCATTTACTCTTAAATGAAGAGGAAGATAATGGAGTTGGACAAAATTACTACTACCAAGGAACGCTCTTAAGCTCTAAGTCAATTTACTCCCAATCTCAAGTTATACGCCAATACGACTTCATCTATAGTGATGATCATTTTCTCAATAAAATTATATATCAAGATGGTCACAGTCAAATTACTGAAAAGTTTATTCGAGATGATCGGTATCGAGTAGCAGAAAGAAAGCTTTATTATCTATCAGGAAAGAAAAACCACCTATACTACCAGCAAATTTTTTCTTACGAAAATGGCACTGTTAGTGACCTTATCTATGACGGAGAAGGAAATGTACTTGGTTCCTCTCAATCTCATAAAGAAACAACTTTTGAAGGTTTTTGGCTTAACGGTATCTACAATGCTACAAATGTTAATGAGCTAAATAACGAAAGCCATGAATTACAATTTGACTTAGCAAAGCGATTAACAGAAACCCGTATCCAGAAAGATGGAAATTCATGGGAAACTTCACATTCTTATGACTTACTAGGACGGGTCATTGAATCGAAGGACGTTCACAGAAACCGCCTGAATTAT
Source organism: Waddliaceae bacterium (assembly GCA_002709385.1). Lineage (GTDB taxonomy): Bacteria > Chlamydiota > Chlamydiia > Chlamydiales. The sequence continues at coordinate 34,816 of PAQS01000040.1, read as the reverse complement.
GAGTACGATGCTTTAGGAAACACTATAAAAACAGTGCAAGCACAAGTCAGTGCTTCTAATGGAAATACAAAGCGACCAACTGAGATCGCAGAGTACAATGCGCTAGGTCATATGACTTATCATCGTGATCCGGAAGGTCGTGAAACAACTACTTTGTATACTGTAAGAGGACAAATTGCCTCTATCACCTTTCCCGATGGAAGCACAAGAAACTACCTATACGACCTTAGTGGAAAACTCTTAGAGTTAAAAGAAAGAAGTGGACTCCGTATACGCTATACTTATGCACATAACGGAAAAATTTCTGCAATTGAAGAGATTAGCAATAGTGGTGCTGTTTTAAGAAGGCAAGAACATATTTGGGAACATAACAGGCTTGTAGAAAGACATGATGCATTTGGTCAAATACTCAACTATGAATATGACGATCTCAATCGCCTCAAATCTGCAAAAGGAACAAAGTCCCGTATTGATTACTTCTATGACTCTGTAGGTCGCATTTCTCATCAACATGAGTACTATGATATCAAAAAACAGAAATACCGGATTATTCGCTTTGAATACGATCATAACGGTCAACTAGTACATAAACGTTTATACAGTTCCTCTGAAAAGCTATACGAAGAATTACCCATTCAGAATAATACCACAGCTGATCCTTCGTTTATTTCTGGAGAACTGAAAACAGATTACAATTACCGCAATGAATTTGGACAAAAAGTTCTATATCGCGAATACATAGACGCAAAAGGAAATAGAACAGTCAATATTCACGATGCTCTAGGTCGCCTTGTCTCTTTAGAGCAAAAAAGTAAACTTGGACTTCTTTTGAGCAAAAAAACCTTTTCCTACGATCTTTTAGGAAATAAAACAGCTCAATACGAAATGATTTTCTCATCAGGTAAGTTGTTACGTTCTATACAAACTCGATGGGAATACAATGAAATGAACCAAATCATAACACTCATCGAAGCAGCAGACAGCTCTGATCAAAGAGTCACCCGTTATGATTACACTAGAAGTGGAAAAGTTAAGCAAATTACAAAAGCTAGCGGAATCATTCTCTACTATGATTATGATGCTCTGGACCGCCTTACCGAACTCAAATCAAATGATAAAACAGTTCATTACCGCTACTACTATCAAGAATGGGAGCAACCTACTAGAGTTGAAGATCTCATTTCTGGAGCTGTCAATGAAAGACGTTATAATGAGTATCAGCAAATCGTTGACGAAACTCTCCCCAATGGGATCATGCTAAAAAATGAATATGATGATATCGGTCGTAGAAAAAGTCTCCAGCTTCACGATGGATCAGCCATTATATATAGTTATGGCTCTTCTCATCTGAAAGGAATCACGCGTATTGACCAAGAGGGACAGATTGCCTACCAACATAGCTATTTGGCATATACCTTACAGGGGCGTCCTGTACGTGAAGAAATGATTGAGAACCTCGGTCAAATAGAACATAAATGGACCAAAGAAGGTCTTTGTACCGAAAGTAGTAGTCCTTATTGGAAACAAATAACCCCTACAAAGGCACTTTCTACTAATGGAGACCCTACAGGAACCCTCATTGAAGATTCTATAGGAAAGATACAAAATCAATATAAATACGACGAATGGGGACAGGTTTGCCAAGAAGCGGGAGCTGCCAACCATGTGTATCAATACGACGCATCGCAAAACCGCATTGCAATAGATGGTTATCAATTTAAAATAAATCAACTCCATCAAATCACAAAAGATCCATACGGAGCTTATAAATATTCTTATGATGGTAATCTAATTCAAATTTCTTCTTCAGAAAGCGAAATACAATTAAAGTATGACGCCCTTGATCGACTCGTTAGTATTGAACAAAACGGAAAACTCAAAGTTGTTTATGTGTACGATGCATTCAATCGAAGAGTTAAAAAGAAAATTTATACATGGAATTCTAAACAATCTGACTGGGAAAATATTTCGCGTCTCTATTTTATTTGGGATAAAAACCGCGAAATAGGATCGACTGATACGAAAGGAAAAATTATTGAGTTTAGAGTTCTCAATCAAGACATGGTTTCCGAAAGTGGTGCCTCAATCTCCTTAGAACTTTCTGGAAACCTCTACGCTCCTTTACATGATATGAATGGCTCAATAGTTGCAATTGTAGACTCAAAAACCAAAAAAGTTATTGAAACTATTCGCTACGGAGCCTTTGGTGAAGAACAGATCTACAATAAAAAAGGCAAGCTTGTTGAAGAGTCTTCTATAGGAAACCCTTGGCGCTTTCAATCAAAGCGTTTTGATGAAGAAAGCGGTTTTCTTTACTTTGGCCAGCGATACTATGATCCTATTATGGGTCGCTGGTTAACACGAGACCCTTTAGCAAATATTGATGGGCCGAACCCTTACGCATTTGTAAGAAATAGTCCTCTCAACCTAAACGATCATTACGGATTGTGGTCTTGGAGCGGACTTTTCTACGGTGCTTTAGATATGGGAAAAAGTATCTTCAATCAAAGCGTAAATGTTTTAGTTGATACAATAGATACCATAAGTGGAGCTGTCTCTACAGTAGATGGAATCACTCAAAGTTTAGAAAAACTTGGAAAAACCCTTATGGGTTCACAATTCATCTTACTGAGCGGTTACGGTAATGTAGACAGTCATAACGGTGTTTATGGAGCTGGTGAAGCATCTGATCTCGTTCGAGTAAGTCTAATAAATGGTATCCTCAACAGTGAAAATGACGCTTTAGAATCTGTTCAATTGCTTTCCGAAGCTCATGGAGGTACTAATGTACATTATACTTATAATGCAACAGAAGGACTTGCTGGTGATTTGATTCGATCCTTTATGAGCAAGATTGGCTTTGTTCCCCCACAAGCTCACACTCTTGCAGAAAACTGGCGTGGACTTATTGACGAAATGGGTGGAGTTGAAAGTGGCGGTGTTATTCATCACTATGCACATAGCTTAGGTGGTACTTTTACAGATATTGCCCTCCAACTACTCACACTAGAAGAACGACAAATGATCAAAGTTTCCACATTTGGAAGCCCCACCTTGATCGCTGAAAACGATTTAGCAAGCGTGCACAATTATATTAGTGTTCGAGATATCATTCCTCTTTTCGACCCTATCAATTACATCAATGCTTTTAACAGAACAAGCAATCATGTGGTTTTTGCAGGCTCTTATTTTGGTCCGCCACTTCCAGAACACTGCTTTGCTGATCGAACTTATTCAGGGATAGTAAGTGATCTCGGAAATAATTTTATTGATAATTATGGAAGGGTGATAGTTGAAGAATTATAATGTTTTTTGCTATCAAATGACTTATTTACAAAAAAACATCAATTTTTTAAGATCTCTGCTTTCATTAACTAGCAAAATTGAAGACAGATTTAGCTTGCGTAAAAGCGAGCCTTAGGGCATACTAGGTTTTTCACATGCACCGGTAGCTCAATTGGATAGAGTACCCGGCTACGAACCGGGCGGTTAGAGGTTCGAATCCTCTCCGGTGTATTGTTTTTCTCTTTGCTCTTCTCTGTTTTTCACAGATATTTCATATGATAATAAAGTCGTTTCCTTGTGGTCCTTTTGCCACCAATGCCATTATTTTGATTTGTGAAGATACTTTAGAGTCCTTCATTATAGACCCATCGCCACAATCAACAGATAAGATTGTTTCTTTTTTAGAAGAAAAATCAGCGAAACCGACTAAAATATTACTGACTCATTCACACTGGGATCATATTGGGGATGTATCTACAGTCCAAAAACATTTCAACATCCCAGTCTGGGTACATAAACTAGATGCAGAAAATTTACATAAGCCAGGAAGTGATCATTTACCTCTTATGTTTCCCATTGAAGGAGTCGAGGCCAATCATTTTTTTGAAGAAGGTGATGAAATCATTTTGGGTAACAGTTCATTTGTTGTCATTCATACTCCAGGACATAGCCCTGGAAGCGTATGTTTTTACTGCAAAGAACAGAAAATACTCATTTCCGGAGATACTCTTTTTCAGGGTAGTATAGGGAACTTAAGTTTTCCCACATCTGAACCTCAAAAAATGTGGGTATCTTTAGATAAATTAAAGGATTTACCCCCTGAGACTCGTGTTTATCCCGGACACGGAAGCCCAACAAGTATAGGGAATGAGTCTTGGTTACCAAGAGCAAGAGAAATTTTTGAATCCTATTAAACAGGAGTAACAACATGAGCGGTCTAGTTGGAAAACAAGCCCCAATCTTTAAAGCACAAGCAGTCATCAACGGAAATCAAATGACTGAATTTAACTTAGAAGAACAACAAGGAAAATACGTTCTTTTATTCTTCTATCCCCTTGATTTCACTTTTGTTTGTCCTACAGAGTTACACGCTTTCCAAGAAAAGCTAGCTGAATTTGAAGAAAGAAACTGTCAAGTTATCGGTTGCTCTGTTGATAGCGCTCATAGCCACTTTGCTTGGTTAAATACCCCTAAGACTAAAGGTGGTATCGAAGGAGTTACTTATCCTCTAGTATCTGACATAAAAAAACAAATTTCTCAGGCATACCAAGTTCTTCATGCTGATGAAGGTGTTGCTTATAGAGGCCTTTTCCTTATCGATAAAAAAGGTACCATTCGTCACCAAGTTGTAAACGATATGCCCCTAGGCCGTTCAGTAGATGAAGCAATTCGCATGTTAGACGCTTTAATTTTCTTCGAAAACAACGGCGAAGTTTGCCCTGCAAACTGGAATAAAACAAAAAAATCTATGAAAGCCAACCAAGAAGGCTTAAAAGAATACTTTGCAGGTGCGACAGTATAGTACATAAAAAAGCTAAAGAGTAGAAATTCAATTACTCTTTAGCTTTATCTATTATCTGTCAACAAGTCGTAAAGATCATTTTCACCTAAAATCAATAAACTATTATATATATCACAAACTGGTGTTGTAGCCTCGATAATCTCTGTATCTCCTACCCCAGGCAAACAAATAGCAGATAATTTTGGAATCAAATCCCGGTTTTGCAAAAAACGCAAACCAAGAAGATAATCTTGCCGACTATATCCTTCTTCTGGGACGCGAAAAAAGATCAAATTTCTTTGATACATCAATGCCTGAACTGCATAATATAAACCCATGCTGTCTTCTGGAGGATGCCCTAAAGTATCAACCAGTTGAGGCAAAGATTCACAAAAATATGCAGTTCTAAAATCTCCCCTTTCCGCTTCACCGAATAGTGCTACTGTATGGTGCATATATTTGCCCCCCTTAAACTCCTATTAACAGGATGATTGTTAGAAAAGCAAGATAGATGCCAAATCATTCATTTATGTTTTTTATAAACTGCCGCCTTACAACTACTTTCACCTAAAAAGATTATTGATTTTTTATCTACATATCAGTAAATTACTCCTCCAATTTATACATCTAAACCCAGGAAAAAAATGACTTTAGAAATAAATAATAATGATGATTTTTACAAAATTCTAGAAGACAGAAGAAATCAACCAATAACTATGAACAAGATCTGTAATGACACTGTACGCTACGCTGCTGCTGGTGCGTTATGGGGATTTATTATTAGTGGATTTAATGCCAATGTTATTGCCAGAAAAGCAACAACAGCCGCTATATACTGTCTAGTAAACGATAGCATTCGCGTTACGATTCAAGAAGTAGCTCCCAGCTTTAAAGGTAGTGTTGTTGAGGATATTTCAGCAATTGCAGGTGGTATTTTCACTGTAAATAAATACAACGACCCATTTTTTGATTTCGAATCTGTTCTAGGGTACGGATTAGGCGCTGCTTTTATGAGATAATCGCTTTGAAAATTGATTATGTGGTATGTTTGCCACATAATCAATTTTATAACATTACCCCTTCTATTTCTTTCCTTAGCTATTATAAAGAAAAATTTTTATAATTTTAACTTCCACATCGATTTTTAAAAAGATGCACAAAAATATGCTGTTCTAAAACCTCCCTTTTCCACTTCACCGAATAGCGCTACTGTATGGTGCATATATTTGCCCCCTTAAAGGATTGTTATTAGAAAAGCAAAATAGATGCCAAATCATTCATTTATCTTTTTATAAACCGCTGTCCTACAGTTATTTACTACTAAAAATATTATTGACTTTTTATATAGTTATAATAATAATGTTTATCTATTTTATATATCTAAACCCAGGAAAAAAATGACTTTAGAAATAAATAATAATAATAATAATCATTTTTCCAAAGATCTAGAAGAAAAAATAAATCAACCAATAACTATTAACAAGATCTGTAGTAACACAGTAGTACGCTACGCTGCTGCCGGTGTATTTTGGGGATTTTTTATTAGTGGATTTGATGCCAATGTTATTGTCACAAAAGCAACGGCAGCCGCTACATACTGCCTAGTAAACGAGAGCATTCGTTTTACTATTCAAGAAGCCGTTCCTAGTTGTGAAGATACTATTATAGAGGATATTTTAGCAATTGCAGGTGGTATTTTCGTTGTAAATAAATACAATGACCCGGTTTTTACTTTCGCATCTGCTTTGGGGTACAAATTAGGCGCTGCTTTTATGAGATAATCGCTTTGAAAATTGATTATGTGGCAAACATACCACATAATCAATTTTATAACCCTATTCCTTCTACTTCTTCCTTTAGCTCTTCTAAAGAAGAATTTTTATAATTTTGACTTTCGCATAGTTTTTTAAATGGACAACGAACACACTTACCACGATTTTCTGTATAAGCAAAAGACAAGGGATCTGCCTGGTTTTTTTCTAATTTCTCGCTAGGCTCTCCCATTAATTGTTCGACCATTGATACACTACTGGAGACAATAAAATCTTCTACAAGAGCTAGCCGCTGTGGATTAATCGACTCCTTTCCTTGCACTTTTTCGTAATGGTTATCATGAAGATAAAAAGGAGCTAAAACAATTTCATTGTAAGGAGTCTTCCATTCCTGGTGAGCAAATAAAGCGTAAGAATACAGTTGATCAATCGTCTTATCAGTTTCTTTTCCCGTCTTCCAATCAAAAAGCAATATTTTTTGTCTGTGATTCATTTGCCACTTCATTGCATAATCGATAACAACAAACACTTTGTATTTGTTTTTCAGATAAAAAGTGTCTAACTTTTCGATACTGATTGTATTCGCATTAACGCCTAAAATTGTTTTTTGAGTAATGGGCGAATTGTACCAATTTTCTAAACATTGCTGAATTTTTTCTTCTGCTGCTTGAATTTCAGAACCCCCTAACCCTTCTTCCCCTTTCTCTTTAAAATAAATTTCAAAAAGATTCGCATTGTATTTAGGTGATTTTCTCCAAGCCTCATCTTTTGAGCTTTGTATCCCTTTGCGAAATTGTGCAAGGGCTTCTTTGATGAGTCTATCTTGACTCCAAAACCGTCTAGACCTTTCCCAATCCTTCAAACACTTCTCGATAGCACCATGAACAACAGTCCCAACAAACATTGCAAGAGATTGCATTTGTTTTACTGTGTAAAGATAAGCTGCAAGAGGGTCAATTGATGGTCGCGGATCGTTGCGATAAAGCGGCCACCCCTCCCAACTTCCGTAATAAATATACCAATACTTTTTTTGACACTCTTCAAAAGTGTTATGTCTAGAAAAAGACCAGCTAAATTCGTTTACTAAGCGACTCACAAAACCTACTGCGCGTTAAGTAGTTAATCAATTTTCCATAAGCAAATGCTTAGCTCAAGTAAATTGAGCACTTTAAGCCGGTGTCTGCTATTATGGAAAGAACCTGAACCATTAGTTTGCCTAAGAAGCCTGCTTTCTTAGGCTGTAGAAGCTAACTTTATAATCGAAGGGAATATTTAATCTCCATGTTTGGTCTACTGAAGCGTCTATTTGGAACGGCACAGAGTCGGCAAGTGAAAAAATTTCGTTCGATCGTGAATGAAGTGAATCGTTGGGATGAAGAGTATAAGTCTTTATCTGATGAAGAACTCAAAGCGAAGACAAACGAATTTCGGCAACGTATTAGCAATGGTGAGACAGTAGATCAACTACTCCCCGAAGCTTATGGTGCTGTAAAGAATTGTTGTCGTCGACTTGTTGGAGCAGAGGTACACGTATCTGGTTACGAGCAGCAATGGGATATGGTTCCTTACGATGTGCAGATCATTGGTGCAATTGCTATGCATCATGCGTCTATCGCTGAAATGCAAACAGGTGAAGGAAAAACACTTACAGCTGTAATGCCGCTTTATCTCAATGCTCTCACAGGAAAAAGCGTACACCTTGTCACTGTGAATGACTATTTAGCTAAACGTGACTGTGAATGGGTAGGTTGTGTTCTTCGTTGGATGGGACTCACTACCGGTGCTCTAACAAATGATATCGACCCTAGAGAGCGCAAAGATGTTTACGCATGCGACGTTGTTTATGGGACTTCTTCAGAGTTCGGCTTTGATTACCTTCGTGATAATTCGATGGCTTTACGCGCTGAAGAGCAGGTTCAACGTGGCCACTATTTTGCCATTGTCGATGAAATCGATTCGATTCTAATTGATGAAGCACGGACTCCTTTGATTATTTCTGGTCCTGTCCCTAATAGCAAGCAACTATATAATGAACTAAAAACCCCTGTTTCAACTCTCGTAAAGAAACAGAGAGATTATTGTAATAAGATTGCTAGTGATTCTCGTAAAATAATTTTGAGTGCTGGTTACTTTCAAGAGCGTCAAGAAAATGCGATTTCATTAGATAAAGATCAAGAAGCACAAGTAAGAAAAGCATTACAGCAGTTGTGGCTCGTTTCAAAAGGAACACCACAAAACAGAATTCTTAAGCGTGCGCTTGAAGACCCCGATTTACGCGCTGGTATAGATGAATGGGATTTATATTATTATGGCGACCAAAATAAACAAGAAAAAGCTGATGCGTTGTCAGAGCTTTATATTGTCGTTAATGAAAAAGCCAATGAGTACGAGTTAACTGACAAAGGAATGAATTTGTGGTCAGACTGCAACCCTGATAGGGATGCTAGTCAAGACTTTGTCATGTTAGATATCAGTGATGAATACATGAATATCGACCAGAACCCAGAATTGAGTTCTGATGAAAAAATGCAAGCAAAGCTTAAAATTCAAGAGCTTGATGAGCTCCGTAAAGAACGAGCTCACGATATTCGTCAGTTATTTAGAGCTCACCTCTTAATGGAAAATGATGTTGATTACATCGTTCAAGATGAAAAAATCGTCATCATTGATGAAAACACTGGTCGCCCTCAACCTGGCCGCCGTTTTTCCGATGGCTTGCATCAAGCGATTGAAGCGAAAGAAGGTGTTGCGATTCAAAAAGAAACACAAACTTACGCTACAATTACTCTTCAAAATTTTTTCCGTATGTACGACAAGCTTGCTGGCATGACGGGAACTGCTATGACAGAAGCTGGTGAGTTTGCTGAAATATACAAACTTCAAGTTCTTGAAATACCGACACACAATCCTTGCGCGCGTAAAGATGCTAATGATGAAATTTACATGACTGAAAGAGAGAAGTATCATGCGATCCTCAAAGAAGTCACTGAAATTTCAAAACAAGGACGCCCTATATTAATCGGTACAGAGTCCGTTGAAGTTTCTGAGAAACTATCACGAATTTTCCGTACGAATAAACTTCCTCACACCGTACTAAACGCAAAAAACCACGAGCGAGAAGCCGAAATTATCGCTCAAGCAGGGCAAAATTCTGCTATTACAATTGCTACTAATATGGCAGGACGAGGGACTGATATTAAGTTAGGAAAAGGTATTTCCGAACTTGGTGGTCTTCACGTGATAGGAACAACACGTCACCAAAGTAGACGTATTGATAGACAGTTAAGAGGGCGTTGTGCCCGTCAGGGCGACCCCGGAGGGTCAAAATTTTACGTTTCTTTCGAAGATAGTTTGATGCGTTTATTTGCCTCCCCTAAACTCACAAGTATGCTACAGCGTTTTCGTCCACCTGAAGGCGAACCCATATCAGCAGGAATCTTGAATAAATCTATTGAGACTGCGCAAAAACGTATTGAGCAACGCAACCATACTATTCGTAAACATACTCTTGAATATGACGATGTTATGAATCATCAACGTCATGCTATTTATTCATTCCGCAATGAAATTTTGCATGAAGACGATATCTTAGGAATTGCAGATGATATTATTGCAGAAGTCTGTCAATTAGAAGCATCCCAATACTTTAAAAGTCGCGCTTATGAAGAGCAATGGGATCATGAAGGCTATCGTCAGTGCCTCATGCATGCATTTCCAGTTTCTTTCGAAGAAGGTTTTTTTGATGATGACCATTCTACAATCGAAGAACTCGAGCAAAAAGCTATTGACCGCGTAAGAGAAGCCTTTCAAGACCATATCCAACAAGAATATGCTAAAATACGTGAAGATGGTGGATCAGATAACGAGACTCACGATCCTGTTAAAGGTGCAGCTCGTAATCTGATGCTACATAGTTTAGATGAACAATGGCAAGAACATCTTCTTTCAATGGATCATTTACGTTCTGAAGTACATCTTCGAGCTGTAGCACAAAAAGATCCTCTGCAAGAATTTAAACATGAAGGGTTCCGTTTATTCGATGAGCTTGGTTTCAAGCTAAAAAAAGAAATCGCAACAAACCTCTTTAAATTCCGTGTTGTGAGAGCTGATCGAGCTTATATCAATCAACTATTGGCACAGCTACAAATGGAACGAAGCCGTTCTTTGGTAGATGACATAGACCCTTCGGAAGAAAAAGTCGAAGAGACTCCAAAAGAAAAGCAGAAACCCCAGCCTGTAACTGTAGGTCCACGCGTAAAAAGGAATGATACTTGTCCTTGTGGAAGCGGTTTGAAATATAAAAAATGCTGTGGAATTCAATTAGAAGAAGGAGAGGAATAAACACTCCCTATATAAAAACTTCTGGCTCAATAGAGCCGGAAGTTTTTTTAATCGCCTAAATCTTGCAGAGACTTCCATCCAAAATACAACATGGGTAGAGAAGCAAAGAGATAGTAAAACCAATAATCTCCATTCCACTCCAAAACTAAAGCCCCATCTTTTGCAAAAAGGAGAACCATGAGTCCGAACAGAAAAAAAACAGAACCTGCAAGTAGTAATGAAAGCGGCACAAGTGTATCACGCACATGATCGCTGGGCCTTGGTACCGTTTCCTCACCTAACTGATTTTTCTGTGCTTGTTCCCATTCTTCATCACTTACTCGATACTTATCTATATCAGGCAAATCTTCGATAGATGTTACGGACGGCGTCTCTACTTGCTTTGCCTTAACGAGCTTATATGGAGCTTGGAGCAATTCCTCGTCTTCAGAAGCTTCAGAAGTAGAATCTTCTGCATCAAGTTCTACTCCACAATAAGGACATTTCAATGACTCTGCATTGAGTGAGGCCTCGCAGTTCCAACATAATTTTGTGCTGACTGTTGCTGTCATCATACTAAGCGGCGTGTTAAGGTTCATAAAATAAAGCGGAAGGCAGATGATTATCTCCTAGCCAACTTAACTATGCTAAGCATATTACTCATTAACCCATTTTTATAGCCTATGAGAGTAAGAAAGACTAGAAGAAAATGGAAAGCCTCTTTGTATTGGCTTTAATTCGGTCTTTGATCCTCTCATGAGACATAAAAAAATAATTGTTTATATAACTCTTAGATCTCTAAACTATTCAATGCCTAAATTGCTCTAAATCTCCATGACCTATATAATTAACTATTAAATGCAAAGAAGTGTTTAGATAGGTTGGCAGGAAATGTTTCGAAATCCTCGGGTATCAAAATTTTTATTTCTTTTTGCTAATTATCTTCTCGTCTTTTCGATCTACCGCCGTTATGATGATCCCCTATCTTTTGCCTTCTTAGCATCTGGACTAATAATTTTTTCCTTCTTTTTGATGCGCGGAATACAGCAAGTAGTGAATTAAGTGATTGGAGCCTTGGAAATGACAACAAAGAAAGAAACATTTGATGTAGTAGTGCTAGGAGCTGGTCCAGGTGGCTATCCTGCAGCAATTAAATTGGCCCAAGGAGGGAAAAAAGTTGCTCTGGTAGAAGCCAATCTATTTGGTGGAACCTGCCTTAACCGAGGTTGTATTCCTACAAAAACCCTAATTGCTGGTGCTGAAGTACTACAAACGGTTCGTAAAGCTGAAAAATTTGGTATCCATACGGGTACAGTATCTTTTGAATATCAAAAGATGGTCGATAGAAAAGACACTGTAGTAGGAAAAATACGTTCGGGTTTACAGCAACTCATCAAGAGCAACAAAATTACAGCAATTGAAGGCTTCGGAGAAATTGTTAGCCCCAATGAAGTAAAAGTTCGCGGAAAAGAAAACTATTCTATTGAATGCAAAGAAATTATTATTGCAACAGGCTCAGAACCTAAAAATATTCCGGCTTTTCCTTTCGACTACGAAAAAATTCATAGCTCAACTTCTATATTAGAAATTACTCAACTCCCAAAAACACTTGTAATTATCGGGGCTGGGTATATTGGTTGTGAATTTGCATCCATTTTTTCTGAGCTTGGTGTTCAAGTAATTATCTTAGAAGCTTTGCACTCGATTATTCCTAATGAAGCAGCTGCCATGGCAAAAGCTCTTCACGATGCATTCACCGAAAAGAATATAGATATTCGTACAGGTGTAAAAGTGCAGAGCATCGATACAAAGAAAAAAGGCATTGTCGTTCATCTTGAAGGTGGTGATACGATTTCTGCTGATATGTCTCTTGTTTCCGTTGGACGAACAATCAATACGGACAAGATTGGCTTAGATCGTGTTGCCATTGCAACGGATCGCATGGGCTTTATTCCAGTAAACGATAAATTACAAACGTCTGTTCCCAATATTTACGCAATTGGAGATGTTTCTGGAAAAGCTCTTCTTGCTCATGTAGCTTCTTATCAAGGCTTGATTGCTGCTGAACATATACTGGGTCATGATGTTAAAGCACGTTACCACTCTGTTCCAGCTGTCATTTTTACCGATCCAGAAATTGCTTCTGTGGGAATGACCTTAGAGCAAGCTATTGAAAAAGGTTATTCTGCGATTACCGGACAATTTCCTTTCAATGCTTTAGGAAAATCACAAGCAGCAGACCACTCCGAAGGCTTTGCACAAATCGTTATTGATGAAAAAACAGGTCAGATTTTAGGAGCTCAAGTTGTCGGTTACGAAGCAGGTACTCTTATTGCTCAAATGGCCACAGCAATCGCAAATGAACTTACAGTAGAGTGTATTGCTGAAACGATTCATGCACACCCTACTATCGCTGAGGCTTGGATGGAAGCAGCTCATGGAGCCTTGGGAAGCCCTGTTCATCTTCCTCCAAAAAGACAGCGTAAGCCAAGAGCAGGAGCGGTGAAGTAGCATGAAAACATCAGAGATGTTTGACACTCGCCCTCGAGTAGCCAAACGCAATCGATTACCAAATAATCCTGAAGAAAAAAGAGAAAGCAAAGCTGTTGCTCCCGGCCGCTTTCCTTCTTGGTTACACCGAAAACTGCCAAAAGGAAAAAGCCAAGCTGAAACGACAATGCTTATGAGGAAAAAGCGCCTTTTTACTGTCTGTGAAGAAGCGCGCTGCCCTAACCTTACAGAATGTTTCTCTAAGAAAACAGCTACCTTTCTTGCTTTAGGATATCAATGTACACGAGCTTGTGGCTTTTGTGATGTAGACTGGTCTAAAGCCCCTCCTCCTTTAGATCCCAATGAACCAAATGCTATTGCTGAATCTGTGATTGAGTTAGGACTCAAACACGTCGTGATCACAATGGTAGCTAGGGATGACCTGAGTGATGGTGGAGCATCACAGATTGCTAATATTATTCAAGAAGTCCGCAGACAATGCCCTGGTGTAACCGTGGAAATTCTGACTTCCGACTTCGCTGGAAACATTGATGCATGGTCAACTGTTTTAGATGCCTGCCCAGATATCTTTAACTATAATATCGAAACTGTTCGAGAACTTACCCCACGAGTTCGCCACAAAGCTACCTATGAACGAACATTACAGTTTCTCAATTTTGCAAACGCGTTTCCTAAACGACCTTTAGTTAAATCAGGAATCATGCTGGGCCTAGGTGAAACAGAAGAGCAAGTAGAAGAAACGATAGAAGACTTAAAGAAGGCCGGTTGTGATATTGTAACAATAGGCCAATATCTCCAGCCTCGTAAAAATAAACTTCCAGTCAAAGCATTTATCCACCCAGACCAGTTTGAAGCTTATGCTCAATATGGTCGCTCCAAGGGTATTTTGCACATGTACTGCGGTCCGCTTGTACGTTCAAGCTATAATGCAGATCAAGTACATAAAGAAATCCAAGAAAAACTCCATAATCGGCAAGGAAGCCATGAGTTACGAACCTAAAAGTTTTGAAGACCTTCTTAAAGAAGTAGAAGAAGAGTATAAAGCACATCAACGTATAGAAGAAGAAGTCAGTGAAGATGACCTTTATTGCGACTTCCCTATTTCCGATACTGTTGACTGTCAAATACTCCTTCATCGTGATATTCATTTCGGGGGCAGCTTCCCTCACATGATCGAATACTATGAAAAGGGTGGCAAAGGTGTTGCGCCTGATATCACAACTGACCGCATTAGATATCTTGCTGCAATTGAAAAAGATCATGGTGAAAATTTAGCTGCAAACTACTTCTCTAGCTGGGAAACAGAACAAGTAACACGTGGTCGTGAGCTTTACAAACAGCTACGTAATTTATATGAAAACAATGATGAAGGATCTTTTGTTCCTAAACTTATTGCCGATCTTATTTTATCTGAAGAAGAAGAACCCGAAAAAGAGATCTTGGCATTAATCGAACAAGGTCCAATGATCATTCCTCTTCTTGCTGATCTACTTCGTTCTGAACGTTTTCAAGACCCTCTTTCTCCAGGATACGGTACTGCACCTCAGAATGCAGCACGTTGTCTTGGAAAAATGAAGCATGCAGATGCTATTCCTCATTTATTTGAAAGCTTAGGATCTGATGACTTTGCCATGGAATCCACTGCAACCAAAGCTCTTCTAGAAATAGGCGACTCCGCTGAAGAGTTTTTGCAAACACGTTTACAAAGTCAACCTTTAGGCAATGATAATGAATGGGCCGCTCTTGCATTAAGCCGCTTTCCTTTAAATCCTAAAACAGCTGAACTTGCTTTGAAACAACTAGAAAAAGAAGAAGTTCGCAGACTAGATACTCTAGCTCCTTACTTAGTTCTTTTGTGTGAAGCATTGCAGGAAGAAACACTGCGAAGGCATTTTCTTTCATTGATTGAAAGTCCTGAAACCCCGAAGTACCTCCATCTTGATATGCAGACAGTTGCTAATTCATGGGAAAATGAATCATAGCTCTTTCTAAGTAAGATAATTTACTCTTCCCTTGAACCGGAATAGCCCGCTATCATAAACTGAGCTTAGACAAACTAATAATAAGTTGTTTGTCTAACTGTTTTTTTTGAAATCGGGTAATAGTATCTTATGATAAATCGTGGTAAATCTATCAGTCAATTTCTTTTAGGAATCTTACTACTGTGTTTTTTAAGTGGGTGTGCATCACAACAAACAATCGTCCACGATTTGACAGAACGAGAGGCAAATGAGATTGTTGTCTTTCTTACCAGTAAAGATATCGGTGCCAGTAAAATGCGTGCTACTGAAGCCACTGGTGGGGGTGGAAGCAAGGTAGTCTTGTGGGATATACAAGTACCTCAAGTTCGTGCCACAGAAGCTATGGCAATCTTAAACCAGAATGGTTTACCTCGTAAGCCCGGGCAGACTCTTTTAAACCTGTTTACTGCAGGTAGCTTAGTTCCATCTGAGAAGGAAGAGTTGATTCGATTTGAAAACGGTTTAGCTGAACAAATTGCCAGCACAATTCGGAAAATAGATGGGATTATCGATGCAGACGTTCAATTGAGTATTCCCAAAGAAGACATTTTGAATCCTGGTGCAGCTCCAACAGGTAAAACAACAGCATCAGTATTTATCAAGCATCAGGGTGTTTTAGATGATCCTAACTCACACCTTGTTACTAAGATAAAACGCCATGTAGCAAATAGTGTTCAAGGCTTAGATTATGATGATGTGACAGTGATTCCCCATAGAGCTCGCTTTCTTGTACCTTTAGAGCAATTAAGTGGTGCCCATGGGGGAGAACGTGAGTACGTGCGTGTTTGGTCTATTGTTGTAGCAAAAGATTCACTCACTCGTTTCCGTGTTCTCGTTTTTTCTATGTCGTCTATTATTCTTTTTGCCAGCTTAAGTTTAATGTGGATGACCTGGAAAGTTTTCCCAGTTCTCTTTGGCTCTGGTGGATGGAAACAATTACTGAGTTTAGAGCAAATAGGATCAGTTCCAGAAGCCCCACCTAAAGATGAGAAAAAATCTTCTAAAGACAAGAAAAAAACTTCTCCTCCTTCAGATGAAGATGAAGAAGAAGAGGAAGATGAAGACTTGTTTGAAGACGATGAAGATGATGAGGACGAGGAAGAAGCTTCTCGATAATAACTTGAAGCTTTTTGGAGGGATCAATGAGTAAGCAAAAGTGGTATATGTTCCAGGCATGCTGCCAGCAATTTTCTGGAATTGAGGCCGACGGACTACTCAAATACTTAACAGAGGAAGAGCAAAAAGAAGCAAAAGATTCTTTTGTATCTTATTCTCTTAGCATCCCTACTGCCCAAATACGAAAAATGTTTCATCGTATTCATTACTCATGGTTAAGCGAGCTTTTTTCGAACTTTCCAAAAGATAAGCAAGCGCTTTATCTACGTGCGTTGAATTCTTCTCAATCTAAAGGACTAAGCTCTCTTCTTGGTACTTCATTTAAGCAAGCACCCATCCCAAAACTTGCTTCCGAATACCTTTTAGGTTCTTTGACACTTGCTCATCCACTAGCAACAGAAGTTCAGAGAGAGTTTCTAGAAAAATCTTCATTTAGTCCTTTACTAGATTTTGATAAGAGTCGTTTAGTCAACCTTATTGATTTGCTGGGAATCTTTGACTTAGCAGCTGAAGTAAAAAAAGTTGTAGAGAAAACAAGACTAAAAGAAGTCTATCTTTGGCTTAACCAACAACAACAAGCTTTTTTGAAAAACTGTCTTCGTCAAGAAGATGTTCTTACCGAAGAAAGACAAGGTATTCATTCTTGGACAAAAAATCAGAAAGCTTTTTTGCATAAGATTCACCTCAAAGGCCTTGCAAGATTTTCTCAAGCTTTAAAGGGCGAATCTAGCAAGCTTGTTTGGCATCTAACTCGTACCCTTGATAAGGGACGCGGAGAAGTCATTCTCAAATCACTCGAAAAAGTAGAAAAGTCTGATCTCCAATCAGCTTTGCAAAAACAAGTGTTTAGCACCCATAAATTTTTAAGTGAGTATTGTGAGCAGTAAGTTTTTCCGCCTGATTAGAGGTGACCATATTGAAATTGCAGAAAACAGTCGTATCATTCAAGCGGATGCTTTTTCTTCCCTGTTAGATGCAAAAGGACTTCTAGAAGAAGTAAAAAAAGATGCTAAAGCTTACAGACAAAGCGTGGCAGCTGAATGCGAGCTTCTTAAAGAACAAGCTCAGAAAGAAGGGTATGAAGCAGGCTTTGAACAATGGGCAGAGCATGTTGCAGATTTAGAAGTTGAACGCAGAAACGCTAGAGAAGAATACAGTAAAGTTATTGTATCTCTTGCTATTCAAGCAGCCAAGAAAGTCATTGGTAGAGAATTAGAGTTAAATCCAGACGCTGTCGTTGACATCGTGATCAACACTCTTAAAGCTGTAAAACAACACAAAGAAATTGTCATTTATTGTAACCGTGTTGATTTAAATATTCTTGAATCGAATAAACCTAAACTTAAAGCAATATTCGAAAATGTGAAATCGATTACCATTCAAGAGCGTTCTGACATTGATGAAGGCGGATATGTAATCGAAACAGAAAGAGGGATCATCAACTTTGCTGAAACTCGAAATCGCTGGGATTCTCTTGAAGAAGCATTCGAAAAGCTGATGGAACAAAAAGTATAGGTACACTCGTGATCAAAGCTTCTCGACTTCGGTCTCCACGATTCTGGTTTAAAATCCTTCTTGCTTTAACGGTCCTTTTTGTACCTACAGAGTTCCTTTATTCGCAGCAGGATACATTAACAATTGATAAACTTGCTGAAGCACCTTTTGATCCAGGATCAATGCCTTCAATAGTTACACAATCAATTGCTCTCTCTATGATGGCGATGATGCCTTTCATCATCATTATATTGACTTCTTTTGTGAAAATCGTAGTCGTTCTTTCTCTTTTGAGAAACGCACTTGGAGCTCAACAAGCCCCTCCTAACCAAGTAGTAAACGGGGTTGGTTTTCTACTTAGTTTGTACATTATGTTTCCCACTGCTACAGCTATGTATGATGCAGCAGAAGAGTCTATTAGAACTGAAATTGATGCCACATTATTTTCGCATGCTTCAGCGGAGTATTTCGTAGAAGTAGGGAAAAAAGCTCGAGAGCCATTTAGACAGTTTTTAATGAATAACTGCTCTGCTCAACACAGAAAACTTTTCTATAGACTTGCCTATCGAAGCTTAGAGCAGAAATATCGGGATAACTTAACTCCCGAAGATTTTATTATTTTAATTCCTTCATTTATGACTACCCAGTTGAAAGATGCTTTTGAGATTGGAGTTCTGATCTATATTCCATTTTTCGTTATCGATCTGGTTACGTCAAATATATTGCTCGCAATGGGAATGATGATGCTTTCTCCAGTAACAATTTCGATGCCGCTAAAGCTCTTCCTTCTAGTGATGTTGGATGGATGGACCTTGCTAATCCAAGGTTTAGTGCTAACTTTCGTCAACGTATAGAGCGAACGGGCAGGAGAAAGTAACGATGTTTCAAACTCATGTAGTCCAACTTGCTTACCAGGGCTTACTACTTATACTCATCCTTTCCGGTCCGCCTATCATGATTAGTATGGTTTTAGGGCTACTTGTCGCAATCTTTCAGGCTGCTACACAAATCCAAGAACAAACTCTTTCCTTCACGATCAAGCTTGTTGCTATCGTCTTTACTTTGATGTTTATGGGATCGTGGTTAGGAGCGCAAATTTACGGATTTGCTTACAATATCTTTTCACACTTTCATACATGGACCCATGGATAAAGAGTATTAGGAACTAGATGATTACTGATGATTTTGTACAGATGTTCCTTGCGAACCCTCATCTAGCTGATCGACCTGGGGTTTCTTTTCTAAGTATTCTGACTTTGACCCTATTCCGTGTCATGCCCCTCATTTCCTTAGCTCCATTTTTTGGTGGAAGAGTTCTCCCCAATCCGGCAAAAGTGGGTTTAGGTTTAGCGTTTTTTGGTATTTTATTTCCTTTTCAAGTAAGCAGTATTACCACTCCTTTGCAATACAACCATATGTTGATTGCTCTCGCTTTAAAAGAGGGCTTTATCGGCTTGTTTATGGGATTTTTCATGACAATTCCCTTCGCTGTAGCTGAGTCAGCAGGAATTTTTATTGACCACCAGCGAGGTGGTGCCAGTTTAATGGTACAAGACCCTACTACACAATCACAAGCATCCCCTATAGGAACTCTATTCAATCAAGTATTGATCTATCTTTTTTTCCTAGTGGGAGGTCCTTTTTTATTCATTGAAACCTTACTTGATTCTTACCGTCTTGTTCCACTTGACCAAACAATCAGTTCTATATTTTTTGCTAAAGATGGCCCGTTTTGGAGCAGTGTTATGCTCATGTACGGAAAAATGATGATCATGAGTATTCGTATGGCTAGTCCAGCTCTTCTTATGATTTTAATGACAGATGTCTTTCTAGGAATTACCAACCGCCTAGCACCACAAGTACAAATTACCTTCTTAGGAATGCCTCTTAAATCTTACTTAGGTTTAGCAATCGTTTGGCTTGGATGGAATACGATCTTGAAGCAATTTGTAAGTGATGCATATAACTGGGTCATACATATTCGAGATATTGTCAATACACTGTCAGCTTCCGGAGCTTAAATGTTTCCCCCTTTTTCTATGCTAATAGCGATCTCTATAGGATCAAGCTGTGGTGCTATTTTACGTTGGATACTCAACCATAATCTTAATCCTTTGATGAGCCAATTTTCTTTAGGTTCTTTAGCTGCAAACCTATTGGGAGGCTATCTCATAGGAATTATGATGGTTCTTTCTGAACAAATAGAACTATCTCCTGAAATTAAACTTGGTATCGTTACAGGTTTTTTAGGAGCTTTGACAACGTTTTCAGCGTTTTCAGCTGAAGCCACTACAATACTAGCGCGTAATGAAATGCTTTCATTAAGCATACTTATTCTTAGTCATGTCTTAGGCTCACTCCTTATGACAGGATTTGGTATGTATACCGCTAGGATATTAAGAGATTTTTTCTGACTTTTAATAGCACTAATCGACAAATCAGTATGTTAATTATCGTTTTAAACGATTTTTTTTGAGATTGTCGTTTTCTAACTACGGAAAAAAACATAAATCCTTATAATCAACAAGCTTTAGAATATTTTCTGGAGCCAAACTTTGTATAATTTATATTTTTATGAAAAATATCATAATTCAGGACCTGAAATTTATCATGGACTCTATATTTATGAAGGAATTGATCCAAACAACGGATTTTCTTTTGAATTTCAATTCACTCCTCAACTAAACACATACAGTGCTGTAAAAATTTCTACCCCTCCCTCTTTAAATAACCGCTACGAAACAATCCACTGGGTAAAGAGTAATAGCGAGGTATCTATAGATACGATCAGGCAATTGTGTCGTTTATACTTAGCAGCCAGAACCTTTGGGCAAGACACTTTAGATGCTGAGACAAGATGTGATAACCCATACACACGAACAATTGCTTATAGTATTCGAATTATCTGGTTAGACTTAGTAAGAAATGTGAATTTTACAAAAATAGAAACGTCAGACTCGTAATTTTTTTAAGACATCTTCTAAGCCATTGACAAGACGATCTATATCCTCTTTATCATTATATAAAGCCAAAGAAGCACGCACAGTACCTGTAACAGAAAATCTATCCATACAGGGCTGTGCACAATGGTGACCTGTCCGAACCGCTATCCCTTTTAGATCTAAAAACGTGCCTATATCTAAATGATGGGCTCCTTCTACAACAAAACTAAGAATTGCAAGCTTATTTTTTGCTTCACCAATAATACGCAAGCCATCGATTTCCATAAGCTTAGGCTTTGCATATTCAAGAAGTTCTAATTCATGTTGAAAAATACGATCCATTCCTTTTGCGGTAAGATAATCGATTGCTACTCCTAGAGCAATTACTTGCGCAAACATGGGAGTTCCAGCTTCGAATTTCAAGGGCAAATCAGCATAAGTTGTTTTCTCTAAACTCACCCGATCAATCATGTCTCCACCAGATTGATAGGGGGGCATCTGTTCTAACAACTCTTCTTTTCCGTAAAGAACACCAACACCAGTTGGACCCATTAATTTATGCCCAGCCAAAGTATAGAAGTCACAATCAAGCTCTTGTACATTTATAGGCATATGAGGTGCAGATTGTGCACCATCCACAAGCACCTTTGCTCCTTTAGAATGAGCCATTTTTATGATTTCTCTTACTGGATTGATTGTGCCAATAGAGTTGGATGCATGGCCTACAGCTACAATTTTACAACGATCAGATAAGAGTCTTTCAAATGCATCTAAATCTAAAGATCCATCATCTAAAGCAGGTATCACTTTAAGTACCGCTTTTCTCTCTTCACAAACAATCTGCCAAGGAACAATATTAGAATGGTGATCAATTTGAGAAATGATCACTTCATCGCCTTCAGAAATAAACGCTCGGGAAAAGCTTGAAGCAACTAAATTAATCGCTTCTGTACATCCACTTGTAAAGATGATCTCTCGATCGTGTTTAGCGTTTAAAAAAGCACGTAATTTTGTGCGAGCACGATCATAAGCTTCCGTGCTCGCAAGAGCAATTTCATAAACCGCTCGGTGAACCGTTCCATACTCTTCTTGATAAAAGCGTTTGATGGAATCGATCACAACACTGGGTTTTTGAGCTGTAGCAGCAGAGTCTAGATAACAAATAGGATGTCCATGCATCATTTTTTGAAGCATAGGAAAATCACTGCGACAATTATCAAGACTCATTTAACTACTCCGATAAGTGTAAAAAGGACTGAATTTCTCCCATCATACGTTTTTTGATCGATTCAAGGGAAACCCGTTCCAATAACTCTTGTAAAAAGCCACTTACTAAAAGACTTTTTGCCAATTGTTCAGGAAGGCCACGGCTCTTTAAGTAAAAGAGAGAATCAGCATCTAAACGGCCTACAGTAGCACCATGAGAGCATTTTACATCGTCTGCAAAAATCTCTAAGTTTGGCTTACAGTTTGCCATTGCCTGATCAAGAATCAGGTTACTACTCAACTGAAAAGCATCCGTTTTTTGAGCTTCAGAATGAACGTAAATTTTACCCTCAAAACTGCTACGACTTATATCACTTAAACAGTTTTTAAATAACTGTGTGGAACGAGTATGAGGAGCTGCATGCTCCATAAACACGTTTACATGAGCATGTCGTTTGTTTTTTAAGTAACCTAAACCTTCTAGGTTTACTTCAGCATTTTCACCTTCTAAAACACAAGAATAGTCTTGGCGAACTGTTGCTGAACCGTTTGTTAAAGTAAGTGAACGAAATACAGCGTCACGTTTACAACGAACACGTAGAGCATCATAAATCCACGACTTCTCGTTATGATCTACAGATAAGTTCAGATACTCCATACGCGATGCTTCATCTAAAGAACACTCTGTAAGATGGTTAGAGCAAATTCGCTTCCCGTTACTTACAGATTCTACACAAAGTTTAAGAGAGCTTTGGGTTCCTACAGCCACATGAATATAAGGGTGAGACATCACTAAAGAGTCTTCAGAACCATGAACAATGTGAAGTATCTGAATAGGCTGTGTACACTCTAA
Source organism: Waddliaceae bacterium (assembly GCA_002709385.1). Lineage (GTDB taxonomy): Bacteria > Chlamydiota > Chlamydiia > Chlamydiales. The sequence continues at coordinate 11,795 of PAQS01000040.1, read as the reverse complement.
TTTCGGAGGTACATAGAGAAACAAGCCATCTTCATTCATTGCTAAAGATAGAGATGCAAAAGCATCTTTTTCTTTTTTCACAGACTTCTGCCAACGGTTGTTAAGGAAAGAACCATAACGCGCCATCGCTTCAGACATTGTATAAGCTTCTATCCCTTCTGGTAGCTGTTCCTGAGAAGATAAATCTGGACGAAACTTGCCATTTACCAAAACCAGAAAAGCTCCCTGACACTCAGGGTAGATATGATTCAGAACTTCCTCTTTACTCAAGTTTTCATGAGTACTTAAAGAAAATGTTTCCTCATAAAATTTTCGTAGAGGGACATAATTGTATTCCTCTACTTTTTTATGTGGATATCCAAGCTCTACAAATCTTTCCCAAGCCTTAGAACGAACACGCTTAAGAGGTCCTCCGCTCTGTACAATGCGATCATGTTGCTCAAGTAGCAAATTGTGTATCTGCTCTTGATCAGGACCTGCCTGTGTGAGCATTATAAACCTCCATCTGCTACAGCTTCTATAAGCCAGTCATACCCACGCTCTTCCAATTCAAGAGCAAGCTCTGGACCACCAGAGCGTACAATTTTTCCATCAATCATAACGTGAACGAAATTTGGCTTAATGTAATCCAATAAACGTTGATAATGCGTAATCAATAATAACGCCTTATCACCAGTAATGACACGCTGTACACCACGAGCAACAATCCGCATTGCATCGATATCTAAGCCCGAATCTGTCTCATCTAAAATAGCAAAAGAAGGGTCAAGCACCGCCATTTGCAAAATTTCATTACGCTTCTTCTCTCCACCAGAAAAGCCCTCGTTCACACTTCTGCTTAAAAAAGCCTCTGGAACCTCGATTAAACGAGCTTTTTCTTCAAGAAGAGATGAAAACTCCTCATCTGTTAAATTAGCTAAACCTTTCGCAGCTCTACTAGCATTAACAGCAGAAGCAAGAAACTGCTTATTTCCTACTCCAGGAATTTCAATAGGATACTGAAACCCCATAAAAATTCCCAAATGAGCGCGCTCTTCAGGTTCTAAATCAACAACGTTTTTACCTTGGAAAAGGATTTCTCCTTCTCGAATTTCATAAGCAGGATGACCAGATATAATCTTAGCCAAAGTAGACTTTCCAGCACCGTTAGGTCCCATAATCGCATGAATTTCACCTGCTTTAATTTGCAAACTGAAACCTTTTAAAATAGGCTTACCATCTACAAGTGCATGAAGATTTTTTATTTCAAGCATGATCCTTCTCTACTATTATCATTAACCTACAGATCCTTCTAACTTCAACGCCAAGAGCTGTTTAGCTTCTTGGGTGAACTCAAGAGGCAATTCTTCAAAAACAACCTTACAAAAACCATTTACAATCATATGAATGGCTTCTTCTACTGGAATCCCTCGCGATTGAAAGTAGAAAAGTTGTTCTTCATTAATTTTGGATGTGGAAGCTTCGTGCTCCACTTCACTTGATGAGTTTCCTACTTCAATGTAAGGAAATGTATTTGCCGAGCAACGATTTTCTACTAGCATTGAATCGCATTGAGTGTAATTGCGCGAACCTGTTGCACGAGGTGCTATGCTTACAGAACCACGATAACTATTATGTGATTCATCTGCTGAAATTCCCTTCGAAATAATGGTCGACTTCGTATTCTTACCAAGGTGAATCATCTTGGTTCCTGTATCTGCCTGCATTTTACCCGTTGTAAGTGCAACAGAATAAAACTCCCCTACAGAGTCATCGCCTTCTAAAATACAACTTGGATACTTCCAAGTAATCGCAGCACCAGCCTCTACCTGAGTCCAAGAAATTTTAGAGCCTTGTCCTTTACAACGACCTCTTTTAGTCACAAAATTATACACCCCACCAGCACCGGTTTTGCTATCGCCTGAATACCAATTCTGTACCGTGGAATACTTAATTTCTGCTTGGTCCAAAGCAACAAGCTCTACAACTGCAGCATGGAGCTGTTTTGTGTCAAAAGCAGGAGCAGTACAACCTTCAAGATAACTAACATAAGAGCTCTCTTCAGCTATAATCAATGTACGCTCAAACTGCCCAGTTTCTTGATCGTTAATACGAAAGTAAGTAGAAAGCTCCATTGGACTATGAACCCCTTTAGGAACATACACAAAACTTCCATCAGAGAAAACAGCCGAATTTAGTGCTGAAAAATAATTATCGCCAATAGGAACAACAGAACCTAAGTATTTCTCTACTAATTCCGGGTATTTTTCAATTGCCTCTTGTATAGAACAAAGCACTACACCTGCATCTTCAAGTTTCTTCTTAAATGTTGTTCCTATGGAAACTGAATCAAAAACCAAATCTACAGCGACATTACTCAAACGCTTCTGCTCTTCTAAAGGAATACCTAAACGCTCAAAAGTACGAAGAATTTCTGGATCTACTTCATCTAATGATTTCAGTTGGGGCTTTTTTTTAGGAGCTGAATAATAAGAAATATTTTGATAGTCAATCGGAGGATAATCAAGGTTCGCCCAATCAGGTTCTTTCATTGTTAGCCATTTTTTATAGGCTTTTAAACGAAAATCTAAAATAAATTGTGGCTCATTTTTCCGACGAGAAATCTCTCGTATTACCTCTTCGTTTAATCCTTTTGGTAAGCTCTCCATTTCAACATTGGTCACGAAGCCGTACTTATAGTCCGTTTTAGTAGCTACCATGTCTTCTTCAGACATCACCCATCCTTAAATATTTTTTTATCAAATAAAAAGATCCGTTTTATATCCCATATACTATAACAGTTACTAGCGATTTGATCGAGGGAAATGGGGTATACCCAATTTCATTAATTCGCTAAAGTAATAACTAACATTAAGAAAAAATTATTTGGTGTTCCTGCTATGTGCCAAACTTCCTCCGCATCTACAATAAAATCACTATATAAATTCATTTTATTTCTTGCTCTAAGCATAAGTTTACTCTCTTGTAAATCAACAACTTATACATCCGTACATGGAGAAAAAATTCATCAGGAAGAACCATTAGATCTAGCTCTGCTTAAAGAGCACGGCGATGTTTACACCCAAAGAGATCCACGTTTAATTGATGTATCCGACTACAAACCATTTCCCAACGAAACTTACGAGCAATATCAGGCAAGAATACACAATACGCTTACTTTACAAGATTATCAGTTAGACAGCCTTTTACACTCTACAAAAGAAAAAACAGCTTCTTTAGCAAATCTAGGAGAACAATTTGCTCAACTAGAAGCACAAAATGTAGACCTTCGACTGTTAGTAGCTAACAAACACTACGAAGAAGAAACCCAAAACACACTTACTCGTTCAGGTTTTACGACTCATGAAGTCCTGAAAGGAGATACTCTTCAAAAAATATCAAAAAATTATTACGGAACACATACAGCGTGGATTGCTATCTATCGATTCAATATGAAAGAGCTTCCACGCGGACCAAATAGGGTTGAAATTGGACAAAAACTTTTAATTCCTAGTGCTGTTAGATAATATTTTTGTCCAACTCACACTCCCTACTCAAGCATGAGACCTTGAAGGTATTCAGCAAAATGTGAATCTATTTGTTGAAGGTAAGATAACTCAGCTTTAGCTTTGTTCTCTTCACCTTCCATATAATAAAGCGTACCTAAGCGGAAGTGAGCTTCTTCGTGATCTAATTGCATATTAATGACCGCTTGAAGTTGTTCTTTTGCTTTTTCCACATTATGCAATTCCATATGACAAAGGCCAAGATTAAAAGAAGCCTGAATATCATTAGGAGATTCAATCAAAACCTGCTTAAAGCATTCTTTCGCTTTTTCAAAACGATTCAAAATGCGGTAACAAACACCTAAATTAAAACGAATATCTGTAAGCATTGGTTGCAAACTTAAAGCTTGTTGATAAGCGTCCACAGCATCTAGAGTGCGCCCACACTGAGAATAAGAAATCCCTAACTTTACCCAAGCTTTCCAAAATCCAGAATCAGCATCAATAATTCGTTTTAAGTATCCAATTGCCGTATCAACCTGAGCTTTTTCTGAAAAAATTAAAGCAAGATTAAAAAGAGCTCCGTTATGCTCTGGCTGAAAAGATAATGTCATTTCATAATATCTAATCGCATCATCTTTACTTCCTATCATGTCATAAGCACAAGCAATATTAAACAAACATTCTTGATCTTCTGGATATTCTCTATGATAACTAAGATAAAACCTTATCGCTTCACCAGGCCTTCCCATGCGGTCTAAAGCAACACCCATACAGTAATGCAAAAACGTATTGTCACGTTCTTGCTGCAAACCGCGCACACAGAATTCGACACCAGCCTCTGGCTCCCCTAAATCTGTATATATGGTACTCAGATAGCAATAAGCCAAAACCATTCCTGGATCATATTCCAACACTTTAAAAAAATCGTCTCGTGCATCGTCTTTCAATCCATTTAAGTATTTACTCACCCCTGATTGAAAATACTCTAGTGCCACATCATCTCGATATTCTCCGTCTTGTTTGACCATATCGCGCCTCTCTTCAAGTCTTAACTATGTTTCTGAGAGCCTATGTGCAAAGACGATGCCAGTTTTATTTCATTAAAAATCAAAAACTTAAATTTATGCTTTTGAATAGACGTGCTGTGAAATACAAAAGTTGTTGGAATTTACCACTTAACTTTCTTTTTGTTTTTCTTGGATTTCCCTCCATTTCTGCACTACTTGAGCAGCGAGTGGTGCAGCTTCCTGTCCATACCCTCCAAATTTAAGATATACAACAACAACAAGTTCCGGCTTAGAGTAACGAATATTCGGATCTGTAGAGCGAGAACTGATTGGCTCAAAAGCAATCCCTCCAAACCAAATATGACGGTACATATTTACTCCATAGTAACTATCAAGATCTACTTGTTCTACAACTTCTGAAGTACTTGTTTTGCCCACAAGTTGTCCTCGAAGTTTTTTAAAGTCTTCTAAAGCATCAGGATAGTGTTTAAAATGCTTGCTTAAAGTCCACATTCCCCCACTTTGTATTTTCTCTACCGTGGCATGCATGGCATTGAGCAAGGTTGAACGGACTTCTGTGGGAATTGACAAATCTTTTCTAACTTGCGCTTCAAACCCACTCATTCCTTGTTTATTCAAACGTTCATCAGCTTCAGTAAACATAGGCAAATTAATACCAAGATTTTTCAATGAACTTTCATAAGCATAATTAGATCTATCCAATAACTCATCAGCTCTTTGAGACGGTTTTGCTCCCACAGTACAGCGAACAATTTTTGGCTCTAATACTTTTCCTCCATTCGCTATAGTGGATAGCATAACAGCTGATTGTAAAGGGGTTGCAGTAAAGGAGTGCTGCCCTATAGAAAAAGCGTATAATCCTGATCGATTAGATTCTAAATCATGAGGTAAAACACCAGGGTACTCCCCAGGAAGCTGAATCCCTGTTCTTGATCCAAAAGAAAATTCTTTAGCAGCACGAAGAAGGTCACTAGGCGAAGAAATATAATCTCCCGCCAATAAAGCGAAGTAAGTATTGCTTGATTTTACGAACGCTCGTTCAAATCCGACTTCTCCTAATCTACGCTCAAGAGTTCGAGGAATACGTCCACCTTTATAGAACTGAGGAATCGCTTTACCATCCATGGTTGTACCCACAAACCACTTTCCGTTTCTTCCTCCTATTTTTTCTACTCGATCAATAATCGTTAGTGGATTTAAATCGGTAACAGGCAAGTTTTCACTTATTAGCTCCTCATATTTTTGAGTGAGAGCTTCATAGGCTGTGACTAATTTAAAAATTGATCCCTGTACAGCAGCCTGTCGATAAGCATAAGAGCGTGCATAAGAGAATCCATATAAAGGATAAAAAGCTCCAGCTAAGTGCTTTTCAAGTTGAACTCCTTCTTCTTCTTTTATTCCTTTATATGATCCCCAAAGAGGTTTATTCAAAGAAGAAAATGGTCTCAGAATATTGAGATAATCCAGTCTAAGATCCATAGGTAAAGAAAATATCGCCTTTCTTAAAGATGAAAATGAACGACTTTTTATTTGAGTATTCTGCTCTAATTCTTCAGAAAGCTGAGATAAACAGCTACTATACTCTTGAGTCATTGTACTTTGGAGATCATGACTCAAATTTCCTTGTAAAAGCTCTAAAATAAATAAAGCCTTAGAGCTCTCCCATAAATCAGCAAACTGCCTTTCTTCCTCTTTATCTAAATGATCTATATAAGGCTTTTGGTAACGAGATAATTCTTCCTCTTCTCTACGTTTTTCTCGCAAAAATTCCGTTTGATATTCTTCACGCCAACGAGCAAACTCTCCTATATGGAATTGCTCTCTTACTTTCCGATAAACTAATAGCTCTAATTGTGCTACGCCAGCAGCATGCTCTCGTAATTCCGAAAAAGTATATTCTGAAATACACTCTTCTAAATTTGGACTTACAGACTCAGCACAGACAAGAAGCCGTGTTAAATCAATCAGCAGCATCTTGTCATAGTTTTTCGAAAGATTATCTAAGTAAGAATCAAGAACCTTTTTCCAACGCAATACATCCGCCGTATTTTTTTCTAAACGGTCAGCTATAAGCTGTCTTTCTAATTGTGATAATTCGTTCCTTAACTGCTCATGATTTGAATCATCGTAGATAGCATTTAGTAGAGCTCTTAAATTTTCTGTCTTCGCTATTGCAAAAAGAGACTGTACTGCCTTTTGTAAACGAATAAGATGTGAAAGGTTAGATAAGTGGTGAAAAGTCTGATGGATAGGATTATCTCCTGGAAGGATAAATTCTAAATAATTTTTCCAATCAATCCACTTCTGTTCTATATAGTACTTACCAGTACTCACAGAGAAACGCTTGCGCTCTAAAGGAACTTTTTGATCCCACATATGACCAATATAATCTTCAACCTCAAACCACTTAAGAACACGCTCCCTTCTCGCTCTTTCTTCTTCTATATCTCCTACACTGGTAAAGTCGTTAGGGTCGTATGAAGGGTGACTTGCCAAAGCTAAAATTTCCCCACTATTGGGGTCCATAGCAACAATAGCTCCACCTTTGATCCAAGGAGTCTTCAAATTACGATAGGTTCGAGTTTGTCTATCATATGCGCCGTTTCTTGCATCACGCATTGTCTCGCTTTGAACGAGTAACTCTTCACAAAAAGCTTGCAGCTCTGCCGATAAACTCATGACAACACGCTCACCTGGAACAGGCTCTTTTGAGCCAGGTAACTCTCTCATTACCTGGCTTCTAGAATCTGTTTGATAAAAACGGCTGCCTCTAAATCCTCTCAGTTTTTCTTCAAAAAAAGATTCTATGCCTGATTTGCCGATTCTATCATTAATTCCATATGCTCGCTCTTCTAATTCCTCTAAGCGCAAACGAACTTCAGCCTCTGAATTGATCCCTTCGGGAAATAACACTGGAATTCCTTGCGAACTCTCCTCTAAAAAACGCTTAAGTTCTTGTATTTCTCCACGAATATCTAGATATTCTTCGCGGTTTATAGCCCCCAGATAACCCAATAAGCTTCCTGCCGTCTCACCATGCGGATAAAATCTCCGAGGAACCCTTTCGGCCCGTATACCGGGCCAGTCTTTTTCTAAGGCCAGAACTCTATAATAAGATTCTTCTGAAATATCTTCTTTAACTACAAAAGGACGATTTTGAAAGAGCGCTGCTTTAAGAATCAAATCTTCTGCTCTTTTTACATCAATATTCAACAACTCAGAAAGTTTTTGTGACAAAGATTGGATATATTCTTCTCTTGGTCGATAAAGTTCTTTTTCGCCTTTCTCGTTGATACGCCATGCTGAACGATTGATTGCTTGAATATCTGCATAGTAAATAGCCGCGTTGTATTGAATTGTATTGATTGCAAAGGGAATATTGAAGCGGTCTCGAATACTACCGCGTCTAGCAGACTCAAGTACAGAACGATGCTGTGGACGTCTACTACGGTTTAAATACTCTTCATGCTGTACAACACACAAATACCATAAGCGTACACCAAGAAGACACATCATTATGAAGATAAAATGTAGCACCCATGATACCTTGGGACTAATTGTATCTTTATCTATTCCAGGCATAGCAACGGTCAACGTTAGAAATTTTTCAAAATCTTACATAATTTCTCAAAAGAGACAAAGCTAGTCTATTTCTCAACCCCCATCCACACAAGCCAAATTAAACAAAAAAAACCTTTTGCTTTTTCTTTAATCGCTATCTTCTCTTTGCTTTAGAGTCTATTTTCACTGTTTTCTCCTCCGAAAAACACTCTTGTTTTTATTTTAATCGTGCTTTTTTTAAATAATTCTCGAAAAAAACTGTAAAGCACTTGCGCCCAAAGTACCACATATGCTAAAAAGGTGTTCTTCCACATCGCGCCTGTAGTTCAATGGTAGAACCGTAGCCTTCCAAGCTACTAGCGTCAGTTCGATTCTGACCAGGCGCTTTTTTTCACCTCTTTTATCACTTCATATAGATCTTAAAGCTGGTGGAAGATCTACATTACATATCTTAATTTTTAACCAAGACCGAAATTTCACTACTTGTGAAATGCCGTCGTCAAAAGAAAGGGACAAGGCTTGGATACTACAGAGTATAGTACAGAAGTTAGCGTCAAAGATTTACTTGAAGCTGGTGCACACTTTGGTCACCAAAGACACCGTTGGAACCCAAAAATGAAGAGATTCGTTTTTGAGCTTCGCAATGGTATTTACATTATCGATCTATCTAAAACTCTACAGCAAGTTCGCGAAGGTGTGAACATCGTACGTCAGGTGGTAAAAAACCATCAGTCTATTCTTTTTGTAGGAACAAAAAAGCAGGCTAAAGGCGTAGTTCGTGAATGTGCAGAGCATTCTGATGAGTTTTATGTTTGCGAACGTTGGTTAGGTGGTATGTTAACAAACCTTTCCACTATTCGCCAGTCTGTGAAAAAACTTGAATACATTGAGAAGCAGATTGCTGCTGGCGGTGACGGTCTTACTAAGAAAGAACGTTCACAGTTAGCTAAATACCAAGTTAAACTAGACCGCAATCTATCTGGTATCCGTGGCATGAGAAAGCCTCCAGGTCTATTGATTGTCGTTGATCCTAGCAAAGAGCACATCGCAGTAGCTGAAGCAAATAAACTCGGTATCCCAGTAATGGCTTTAGTTGATACTAACTGTGATCCTGATCCAGTTGACCATGTTATTGCTTGTAACGATGATGCCTTGAAGAGTATCAAGCTCATCCTACATACCCTTACTGCAGCTATTATGGAAGAAAAGAGCGCTCTAGACGTAAGCTTTGCTAAAGGTGATACAGACGCCCCAGCTAAGAGCGAGAGTGTTGCAGAGGAAGCCGATATTCTCGAACGTTCAACAACAGGATCATCTGAGGACTAATAGCGATGGCAGAAAAAGTTAGCTTAACAATGGTGAAAGAGCTTCGCGAGCGCACTGGCTTGGGTATGGCCAAGTGTAAAAGAGCGCTTGAAGAAGCTAATGGCGACATCGACGCAGCCCTTAAGTCTTTAAACAAGCAGGGTATTGCTACTGCAGCTAAGAAAGAAGGCCGCGAAGCAAATGAAGGTATGATTGCTTCAGCTGAAAGCAATACAGCTCTTTCATTAGTGGAAGTAAGCGCTGAAACTGATTTCGTCGTGAAAAACGAGCAGTTCCGTAGTTTTGTACAAGATATCGCTGAAGAAGTGGCATCTACATCTCCAAGTTCTTTAGAAGAGTTCATGCAACAAAAACTCTCTAAAAACCCAGAGCAAACAATTGAAGAGTACCGTGCTTCAATGGTAGCTACTATTGGAGAGAATATTCAAGTACGTCGTATTTTGGTTATTCCAAAAACAGCAGAGTCTAGCTTTGGTGTTTATTCTCACTTAGGTGGAAAGATTGTTTCTACAGTTGAGATTGCTGGTGCAAACGATGAAGAAGCTTTAGCACGCTCTATTGCTATTCATGCAGCTGCAATGGCTCCTCAATTCATGAAGCCAGAAGAAATTCCAGCTGAAATTATTGAGAAAGAGCGTGAAGCTGCTAGTGAAGTTGCTTCTAAAGCTCCACCAGCGCACGTTGACAAAATTATCGACGCTAAGCTTAATATTTTTTACAATGGAATTTGCCTCTTGCGTCAGCCTTTTGTGCAAGACGAAGATGTTACAGTAGCTGAACTTGTAGAAAAACAAGCAAAAGATACTGGAAAAACCTTAGAGCTCAAAGGCTTCACTCGCTGGGCGGCAGGACAGGTTTAAAGCTCCTTAAGTGTATGGAGGTCTTTGCCTGGCAAAGACCTCTATTAAACATACACACATTAAACTGGAGTAAACATGAATTTCCCTTACAAACGTATTCTACTAAAGCTTTCAGGTGAATCTCTCCTGGGTAACCAGGGCTATGGAATCAACAAAGAAGCCTGTCACACTATTTCTCATAGTATTAAAGAACTCATTGACCACGGTATCCAAGTAGGTGTAGTGATTGGTGCTGGCAATATTTTCCGCGGAAATCAAGGAGCGGCTCTCGGCTTAGATAAAACACCTGCTGATCACATGGGTATGTTAGCAACCATCATGAATAGTATTGCTCTTGAGCAAACTCTTAATAAATTAGGAGCTCAAGCTGTCATTTATTCCGCCTTAGAATGTCCTCGAGTTGCTCACACTTTTCGTCTAGATGAAGTCAATCGCTCTTTAGAAGAAGGTCGAGTTGTCATTTTTTCTGGAGGGACAGGAAACCCTTATTTTACGACTGATAGTGCAGGTGCTCTACGCGCAAGCGAAATTCGCGCTGATATTTTACTAAAAGCTACAACTGTCGATGGTGTGTACGATAAAGACCCTCGCACACATTCAGATGCCAAAAAATACGAGCAAATAACCTACTCACAGGTTCTTGCTGAAAATCTTAGGGTGATGGACGCAACAGCAACCGCTTTGTGTATGGATAATAAAATTCCTATTTACGTTTTCAATATTTTCGACAACCCTTCTATTGTCAGCGTACTGAATCACCTAAATAACGGAACATTAGTAAAAGAAACATAAGGATTAGCGACATGACTAAAGAAGCTAAAACTAAAATGGCAGCAGCCATTGAACACTTCAAAGCAGAACTTAAAAATATCCGTACAGGTAGAGCAAACCCAGGTCTTCTAGACTCTGTCATGGTTGAAGTTTATGGCACGAACATGAAACTTCGTGACATTGCAAACATTACCGTTCCTGAAGCTCGTCAATTACTAATTAGTCCTTTCGACGGAAATAACGCTTCTGCCATCGGAAAAAGCATTGAAAAAGCAAACTTAGGTTTCCAACCGATTGTGGACGGAAACGCTGTCCGTATCAATATTCCTGCTATGGACGAAAGTGTTCGTAAGGACATGGTTAAACTCTGCAAAAAACGTGGCGAAGAAGCAAAAGTAAGCATTCGTAACATTCGAAGAGATGCAAACGACCAAGCTCGTAAGCAAAAAGCTAGTGGCGATATTGCAGAAGATCAGCTAAACCGTATCGAGAAAGAGATACAAGAACTTACCAATAAATTTTGTGAAGAAGCCGACAAACTCTGTGCTGCAAAAGAAAAAGAGGTTTGTGAGATTTAAATCTTGCGCCTTAAATGCATAAGTCTGTAATATAGGAACTTCGTTAGGCACGAGATTTACAGACGGCCCCATCGTCTAGTCAGGCCTAGGACACCGGATTTTCATTCCGATAACAGGGGTTCGAATCCCCTTGGGGTCAATACTCAGGGTCTTTAGCTCAGTTGGTTAGAGCACCTCACTTTT